>CAXTRR010000032.1:0-45621 GCA_964246795.1 uncultured Terriglobus sp.
GCTGGAAGCCGGACACTCCGGCGCTCTCACCGCCTACCTGAACGCGATGAGCCGCTTCCACAACTACTCGCTCTGAAACATCTTGGAAATCGCAAGGCAGAAGCCCGATGCCACCCGCGTGGCCGGACTGTATGCGTGGAACCAGCTTGGACGCAAGGTGAAGAAAGGCGAGCGCGGCATCCGCATTCTCGCTCCCATTGTCGGCATCAAGCGCAAGAGGGACGAAGAAGCCGAGAAGGACTTTATCAAGCAGAACACTCGCACCCTTGTGGGCTTCCGCAATGCCTATGTCTTCGATGTCAAGCAGACCGAAGGTGCACCGCTACCAGCGTTCCGGCAGTTAACGGGCAGCGTCGGCGAGAACCGCGACCGCTTGCTTTCGTTCCTTGACGAGCAGGGCATTGAGCTTGTCTATACCGAAAAGATCGCCCCCGCTCTGGGCATCAGCTACGGCGGACGCATCGCCATTCAGCCGGGCCAGACCGAGGCCGAGGAGTTCAGCACCCTTGTGCATGAGCTTGCCCGCGAGATGCTGCACAAGGCCGAGCGCCGCACCACGACCACCAAGGTTGTGAAGGAGATCGAGGTCGAAGCTGTCGCTTTCATCATCAGCAAAGCCGCAGGGCTGGAAGCCGGAAGCGCATCGGCGGACTACATCCATCTCTACCACGGCAACGCGTCGCTGCTGGCCGAAAGCTTGGAGGTGGTGCAGCGCACCTCTGCCGTCATCCTTGCCGCCCTGCAGCCGCCCATCGCAGAAGCCGAAGCCCAGGCCAATACCACGGAGCCGGAACTTGCGGAGGCGGCGTGATGCAGACCATTCTCCGCATCCTGAAAACGGCGGGAGGTTGGCACCATGGCCTCTCGCTCCGCATCGACAATCCGCCGTTCCTGCCGCTGTGCATCGAGGCAGTGGACGAGTCCGGGCCGTGCGGTCTACCCGCCCTTTCGGTCGAGCACTACGGCGAACAGAACGGCGACGCCATGCGCGACCCCGAGATGCTGTTTGAGCTTGGGCTTCTCGGTGGAGCGCACCTGAACCCGTTCTATCGTCAATGACTACGTCGGCATCGAGCAGTGGTCACGCTTCATCACGGACGACCACTACGCCTACCACCGCGAGTTGCATAAGCAGCACGAGCACCTCGCCAAGCAGTGGGATAACAATCTGCGGCAGCAATGCTTTGCCGACACTTTCGAGCGGCAGCGCCCCTGAGTTCGCCCATCCGGGAGCGGACCAGAGCGATCCGTTCGCTCCATAACCTCATGCCTCATCACCACGCCCCAAGGAGGGCCGCCATGCAAGACAGCAGCGCATCCCAGTTCCTTGCCGTAGACACCATCCACGAGTCCACCACCAACCCGCGCCAGACGTTCGAGGAGGGCAAACTGCATGAGCTTGCCGAGAGCATCCGGCAGCATGGCCTCATCCAGCCCATCACCGTTCGCCCGAACGCAAGCGGCTTCGAGATCGTCGCTGGCGCGAGGCGCTTCCGCGCCGCGCAGCTTGCCGAACTCTTCGCTCTTCCCGCCCGCATCGTCGAAGTCACAGATGCCCAGGCCATGGAATGGCAGTTGGTCGAGAACTCGCAGCGTGTCGACGTTCATCCCTACGAGCAGGCGCATCTCCTTTCAGGGAGACCCAGCCTCGTGCAAGCGCGCACACTCGGCAAAGCACAGGTCATAACGATCAGCAGGGATCGTCTTCAGGAGATCATGCACGCGGATAGCCGCCTTGGCGAGCTGTTGATGCGGGCCTTCATTCTGCGACGGCTAGAGCTGCTTGCTACATCCCAGGGCGACGTTGTTGTTCTGGGTTCGGTTAATTCATCCGGCACGCTCCGCATCCGCGAGTTCCTGACGCGCAACGGCTATCCGCATTCGTTTATCGATCTCGACAAAGATGTAGATGTGCAAGGCGTCCTGGATCAGTTCAAGATTGCTGTTTCCGACATCCCGGTCCTTATCTGCCGTGGCAAGGAAGTTCTGCGAAATCCGAGCAACGCCGAGATTGCCGGTTGCCTGGGCCTAAACAGCAGCGTTAACCAGATGCAGGTACGTGATGTCGTCATTGTCGGGGCAGGTCCAGCGGGCTTATCTGCAGCTGTCTACGCTGCATCCGAAGGCCTGAACACTCTTCTTATTGAGGCTAAGGCTCCGGGAGGTCAAGCTGGTTCCAGTTCCAAGATCGAAAATTATCTTGGATTCCCAACGGGCATCGCTGGCTTGGAACTCGCTGCGCGGGCCTACGATCAAGCCCAGAAATTCGGTGCCGAACTTCTCATCGCGCGCGCCGCAATCCGGCTCTCTTGCAGCCGACAGCCCTATGAAGTAGCCACCGACGATGGGGCTGCCGTTAGCGCCAAAACGATCATTCTTGCAAGCGGTGCGCACTACCGTAAGCTCCCACTGAAGAACTTGACAAAGTACGAGGGCGTGGGCGTGTACTACGGGGCCGGCAACATCGAAGCGCAGCTATGCAAGGAGGACGAGGTGATCGTGGTTGGTGGAGGAAACTCAGCTGGTCAGGCCGCGGTGTTCCTGTCCCAGTCGGCCGCTCACGTCCACATGCTTGTCCGGTCAGGTGGTCTTGCAGACACCATGTCACGTTACCTTGTCTCCCGTATCGAAAAAAATCCCCAGATCACGCTTCATGTCCATACCGAAGTAGAAAGTCTGGCCGGGGAGACGCACCTCGAGTCTGTATGTTGGCGGAGAAATGACACAGGGGCGGTGGAGCAGCATGCCATTCGACACCTCTACTTGATGACGGGCGCGAGCCCCAATACAGAGTGGCTCAAAGGCTGTGTCGCTTTGGACGAGAAAGGCTTTGTGTTGACGGGGACTGCCCTGACCGCCGACCACCTGCGTGATGCCAACTGGCCCTTAGCACGTCAACCCTACTTACTGGAGACAAGTCTTCCGGCTGTTTTGCGGTAGGGGACGTGCGGTCCGGAAGCATAAAACGAGTGGCATCTGGCGTAGGCGAGGGCTCGTTCGCAGTCTCGTTCGTTCATCAGGTCTTACGAAGCTAGACAGTGAACCGTCAGAGAGGGATGTAGCAAGCGAGAACGTGCTTGGTCTCTTAGCCCCCTCGCCGGAGCTCTATAGCGCCTACTTCAGAACTAACAACCTTTGTCGCCTTGAACGGCCTATCGCCGACCTAAATCACCTTGCCAGAACGTTGCATTTACAAACAGGTAGCAGTGGCGCAACGAACGGCTCACGCGCTGCTGCGGCTACCTCGAAGCCTCCAAAGGGCAACCGTTGGGTGAGCCCTGACCGCTTCAGAGATCGATCGTTGTCAGTCACGGAGTGTTGGTAAAAGGCCTTTGCAAGATTCACCCGCAACAGCACAATCGTTAAGTGCACAATATCAGAGAGGCGTTTATGTCGAAATCTTCCCCGCACATAGACCCGAGCGCGAAGCCGAGTGGCACAGGGTGCGTTGAATGTCTGAAGGCTCGTACTTGGTGGCTGCATCTCAGGCGCTGCGCTGAGTGCGGCCATATCGGGTGTTGTGACAGTTCACCGAATCAGCATGCCTCCAAGCATGCTGCGAGTACTGGACACGACATCATTATGAGCTTTGAGCCTGGTGAGGGCTGGTTTTATGATTACGCAACACGGCAATACATCGAAGGTCCCTCCCTTGCACCTCCCGAAACACACCCCATTCAGCAATCAGCACCAGGCCCGGCTCAACTTGTGCCCAGCGACTGGCGGTCGCTCCTCAAAGAATAGGTTGAACCAGATACGGCTGCAGCTTGCGTTGTGAGATATACGGTACGTGACCATTGAGGAGTTGATAAGAGAAACGTTCCGCATTTGCATCGAACGGTATCAAGATAGGAACCGAGGTGTCGCGAATAATTTGGTATTTGTCCGCTATCTCGCGAAACTGGAAACGGCTTTTTCCGCGCTCCATATCAATGCCGATACACGGGAGCACCTCGTGCTTGTCCAGGAACTCCGCCGAGCGCCAGTAATAATGGCGAAAGTACGCCTCTGTGGCGTCTGGGGAGAGCGGGTCGGCAAACCGCGGCCATAGCTCATGCGCGGCCTGTGCGGTGTCTCGCAAGAATCCCGGTGGCGGCGGCTGCTCGCCATTGAAGATGTAGGTTGTACCCAGACCGGGAAGAAGCCCTTCCCGATTGCACCTGCCTGCCGCCTGAGCGATGGAATCGAAGCCGGCCTCCGCTCGATAGACCACAGGAAAATCCAGATCGACGCCTGCTTCCACCAGCTGCGTGCTAACGACGCGGCACTCCTTGTTTTTGACCTGCATGCGAATCCGTTCCAACACCTGGCGGCGGTGCGCACCGCACATGAGCGCGCTTAGATGAAAACAGGAATGCGCACCCGTGCGTTCCTGCACCGCGGCAAACAGGTTGAATGCCTGTGCGCGTGTATTCACAATGGCAAGAACCCGGTCCTCCCCGGCGATGCGTTCTGCAAGTGCCACATCGGTCAGCTTGCCGCGAAGCCGAACTACATTTACGCGGCGCTGAGCGGCAAAGAGCGGTACCGGGTCGGCGATGATCGCGTGCACGTCTTCTATGCCTTCGAGGAAATCGCCACGCCGTTCAAGCGCCGGCTGCGTCGCTGTGCAGAGCACCACGCTGCATCCATAACGCAGCACGAGTTCACGCAAAGCTCGCAGCGTGGGTGCCAGCAACTCCACCGGTATTGTCTGCGCTTCATCAAGGATGATGACGCTGCCCGCCAGCCGGTGCAGCTTACGGCATGGCGACGTCTTGGCAGCGAAGAGACTTTCGCAAAGCTGCACGTTGGTCGTGACAATGAGTGGTGCATCCCAGTTCTCCGTCGCGAACTGGTTGGATTGTGTGTCGTCATGGGGCTGCAGATTCGTGTGATGCTCCACCAGGCCTTGCGCGGCTAAAGGACCAAGAGCACGCCGGTATACCTGCGCGGTCTGTTCAATAATGCTTGTAAATGGAATGGCCACGATAACGCGACGCATGGAATGATTTTGCGCGTGTGCCAAAGCGAAGGCCAATGAGCAAAGAGTCTTGCCGCCGCCAGTTGGCACCTGTAATGCGAAAAAGCCCGTGCGATGTGTGGGGATGCAAGCTGACACTGCTCCAAGACGAAAGCGTTGCAACAGCGACTGCGACAGAAGTCAACCGGCAGCGAGCACTCCTGACATTTTGCTGCTTACAAGGCGCTGCAGCCATTCTTTGAGCTGTGCAAGCTAGCCAGGAGAAAAACCATGTTCAGGTCTGATTGCAGCTTGGATACTACGAGGCAAGCGTCAACAGAGATAGCGTCCGGAAGGCCGGCGTGGTGCCCGGCAATGCAGTAGGCCAGCATTTCCCCAGCCAGCCCTGGGAGCTTTTCGGTTACGAATCGCGCACCAAAGCTGGAATGGTTCACCTTGCGCTGAGGGGTGGTGTTCTCCACAGACGCCTGTTCGGCTTCCAGTGGTGAAGAGCTCAGTAAATAATCTTGACGATCGGAGTTCAGCGGAGTAAACCCGACACTCGAACAGCTGATTGCCGAAAACCCAAGACCCATGCGTGAAGTTCTACAAGCGGCCAGGCGCCACGTCCCTTAAGCCGCATGTCGATGCGGCGGAGCCAAAGACATAGCCACTGCCCTACGTTTGCTGCGTGAGCTGCGCTTCCAAAGCTGCCTTATCAATGACCGACCACACCTGCGCAATCTTCCCTTCGTAAAACTCATAGAAGACGTTCTCGCTGAATGACACTCTCTTCCCATTTAAAGGCAGCCCGAGGAATTCTCCTTCGGGAGTACAGTCATATTCCAGCCGTGCTGCAACATGGAAACGATCAGCGATCAGCAGCTTGGAGTGAAAGTGAAGGTCAGGGATATCTCTGAAATCCCTGACGAGCATTTCTCTGTACTGTGACAAGCCAATTTCTTTGCCGTTGTAGGAGACTGTATCGCTGACGAACGATGCCAGTTGCACCCAATCCTGGCGGTTCAAACAATCAAGATAATCGAGATAGACGTCACACAGGTTCTTGTCAATCATTTCCGTGCACACTTCCTTTGCACCCTACTCTGATGATGCTCCAAAGCTGGATGAACTCGAATTTTCCGGGTTCGCACTAGGCAAAGCTGCTAGGCAGTTGTGTCAATGACATCCCAAATACCCTCCCGCTCTGCCATTTGCGAGTTTTCCGGGCCACGCTCATTCATGCGGGACGCCGCCGCTTGAGGCTGTTGCGCCTCCACAAGTATCGGTACGAACAAAATTGCGAGGATAAGTCCAGTGCTGAAGCCTTTACGGATTGCGCTCTGTTCGGATTCCAAATTGAGTGTCCTCGGGTGTCATAAAGTGGTTTGAGATGCGGTTACTGCTGAACACCAAAGCGAAAGATTGTCGTGCTGCTGAAGACCTGACCGGGTTTCAGCTCCGCCGAGGGAAAACTTGCGTGGTTAGGGCTGTCTGGAAAGTGTTGAGTCTCAAGAGTGAACGCCGCATACTTCACATAACGGCCACCAACACCAGTGATCAATCCATCGAACCAATCGGCGGTGTAGACCTGAATGCCAGGCTCTGTCGTGTAACAATCCAGCGTTCTCCCGCTGCCTGGGTCGAAGGCGTGTGCAGCCAGTTGCGGCTTGTTTGTGTCGCCACGCTTGTTCAAGATCCAGTACTGGTCGTATCCGTTTGCGATGGCAAGTTGCTGATTTTTGTCATGGAGGCGCGCGCCGATGGCGGTTGGCTTGCGGAAGTCAAACGGTGTGCCGTCAACGGATGCAATGGTGCCGAGCGGGATTTGCTGACCGTCCAGAGGCAAATACCGGTCGGCGTCTAGTCCCAGTATTTGCGGAATCACGCCGTCGAGGGAACCGGCGCCTGCAAGATCGAAGTTCATGTGATTCGACAGACTAACAATAGTGTCTTTATCTGTCGTCGCCCCATAGTGGATTGTGAAACTTCCGTCGTCCGTAAGCGTGTAGGTCACGGAAACGTTCAGCTTGCCAGGAAAACCTTCTTCACCATCGGCGCTTGTATAGGAGAGCAGTGCGCTGACGCTTGGGCCGGAGATCGCTCCGGGCTTTACCTTCCAGATACGCTTGTCGAAGCCCACTCTTCCACCATGGATCGTATTTGGCGGATCTGAAAGGGTAATCTGGTATGGCTGCCCGTTCAGACTGAAGTGACCTTTGCCGATCCAATTCGAGTAACGACCGAGCAGCGCCCCAAAGTAGAGTTCCCGTTGCGCGCTTATGGTCTCGTAATCGCCTAGCTTGGCAAAGCCCAGCACGATATGCCCCGGATGGCCCAGACGGTCGGGCGTGGTCACATCGGTGATGGTTCCCCCATAGCTTATAAAAGTGACCTTGACCCCATTGCGGGAGGTCATGACATACCGAGTAACATCCGCGCCAGCCGCAGTCCTGTCAAATGGCGCGCTCCTAAGAGTCGCCGCCTTCATGCTTTCCGTTGCAAGTAACAGGGCGAAAAGGTAAACCGATGCTCGCATGACATTCATGATTCGCATCCTAGTCTCTCCATGCAAAAAAGCTCGTTCAGACAACACTTGCACCGGCATATCAGACAGCTTTTTTGAATGGAACAGTTCACGTTCATCCCGCATTTTGCTCGATGTGATTGACCGAACGAAAGCCTCGATTGCCGCGATGCAGGGCGGCTTGATACGTTTAGACGGGCAAGTACCCAGCCGGGCATAGTACGACCGCACCGCGAGTACATCGCCCTATTCTGCTGTGATGTGGGTGCACATCAAAGTTCAGGAGAACTGTATGGATCGCCGTTCCTTTCTGATTGCCGCGGGAAGTGCCTCCCTCCTTCCGTACGGCCGCGCCTTCGCTGCCACTGGGGTCGATTCGCCGCTCACGTCGCATACTCGCCTGCACACCTTCGATTACCGTGGCGTTCGGCTGCTGGACAGTCGGTTTCTGCAGCAGGTGCAGCGCACGCGAGAACTCTACTTCAACATGTCAAACGATGACATGTTGAAGGGATTTCGCCGCGATGCCGGCCTGCCCGCTCCAGGAAATGACATGTGCGGCTGGTGCAAACACAACTGCAATGCGACGTTCGGCCAGTGGATCAGCGGCATGGCAAGGCTAAGCTGCGCGACCGGAGACACGGCGCTTCGTGACAAGGCAATCCTCCTGACCGCCGAATGGGAAAAGACACTCGGGCAGGACGGCAATCCGCGCATGGAGACCTATGCATGGGAGAAGATGTGCTGCGGGCTGGTGGACCTGGCCCTCTACGCCGGTTATCCGCACGCTCTCGAAATTCTGGAGCGCATCACCGTCTGGGCCTCGGCGCACTTCGACCGCTCCCGGTCCCCCGCAACTGAAGCCGACCGGGATGGACGGCGCCCCCACGGAACGCTCGAGTGGTACACGCTGCCCGAGAACAGTCTGCGTGCCTACGCAATGACCGGCAACAAAACCTTCCTCGAGTTTGCGAATCTTTGGTTATATCCCACCTATTGGGATAAGTTCGCCACCACCAGCCGGCCACAGGGCGTTCAGTATCTCCACTCCTACAGCCACGTCAACACCTTCTGCGGCGCCGCCATGGTCTACGCCGGCACAGGCGACCCGAAGTATCTGGCCATCGTTCGCAACGCGTATGACTGGATCCGTGAAACGCAGGCGTACGCCTCCGGCGGTTACGGCCCGGGTGAATGGAGCGTTCCCGCCAATGGCTCGCTCGGCCAGGCCCTCGATGTGCGGCTCGACACAGCCGAGATCCCTTGCGGATCCTGGGCGGGTTTCAAACTCTCTCGCTATCTCATGGGCTTCACCGGCGAAGCGCGCTACGGCGACTGGATCGAGACTCTGTTGTACAACGGCATCAGTGCGGCCCTGCCGGTGCAACCGGACGGCCGATCGTTTTATTACGCTGATTACCGAGTGGGAATGGGCTCGAAAACGTTCTTCTGGGATGAGTGGCCATGCTGCTCCGGCACTTACATCCAGACCGTCGCCGACTATTACAACGTGATCTACTTCCACGATAAGGATGGACTATACGTCAACCTTGCTGTGCCCTCTGAAGTCGAGTGGAAGCATGAGGGTCAAACTGTGCGCCTGATCCAGCAGACGCGATTTCCGGAGACAGAAGAAACAAGCCTGCAGCTCCGATTAGAGCGCCCAGCCACGCTTCCCTTGCGCATTCGCGTTCCCTCCTGGTGCCACGACGCCTCGGTCATGGTCAACGGCCAACCCTTCACAGCGGCCTTGAAGCCAAATCAGTGGGGTACACTCACCCGCACATGGCAAACCGGCGACACCGTCACTGTCCGCTTTCCTATGCAGGCCCGCGTCGTGCCTGTCGACGCACAACATCCCAATCGTGCCGCCGTCATGTATGGCCCGCTGCTCATGGCGCAGGATGCGCGCTTCTCTTTTCCTATCAACGGCGAGCCGCAAGCCGTCGCAGCACGCCTTAGGCGCACCCCAGACAAGCTTGAGCTCCAGTTCGGCCCCGATGCTCCAGGGGGAGTGGCTGAGGGTGGTCAAAACCTCTTGCCTGCAAGCATTGACAAGGGCGGCCAGCAGGTAGGCAATCTTCGCCCTTTCTATACCTTTTCAGAGCGCGAGCCTTACCGCACTTATTTCGATCTGGATAAACCGCGCTTTCTGTGAGCCATGCTTGGCGACCTCGAATGCGATAGCCAGGCCAATGCCGCAGGTTGGCCCTGTGGTGATACGCATCTTGCAGTCTGGTTCTTCGTTGTTGGATCCTGCAGATGCGGGCAACGAACATCACGGAAAAAATCAGCATGGCTCTTCGTCGTTGATCGAATGCGCTCAGTTCGTCCAACCCGGCGGCCGAAAAACCTTTTGCAATTCCAAGCGAACGACGTCTCAGAATCGGAGCTATCGCAGACGGATAACTCTCGTGAATGGCCTCTCAAGACTGGATTGATGGACGTCTTCAGCGTGAATCGGGATAATCCACACTTGACCATCCATTCTGGCAAGTTAGACCTGTGCTGTCGAGATGATTCGCTTCACGCCTGCACCGTAAGCACGTCGCCCACGGGCCGGCGTAAGGACATCGGGAGGAGGGGCGCGTAGCCAAAGCGTACGACGAGGTCGGGTCGGGTGCTGCCCACACCCAGCCAGCTGGCAAAGTCGGCGCGAACGGATGGCACCTCGACCGGCTGGTTCACGATGGCGTAACGAATCCCAAGCGCTGTTGCTTGCAGTGCGAAGCGCTGCAAGCCGCGTCCGACGTTTACCCAGTGTGCTTTGTCCGCCTTGTCTCCCAAAAAGACCGCAATGCCGGCGGAAGAGCGAAGCTGCGCTGCGTACTTCACATTCTCCGCATCCTTCTGGAACAGTCTTGAAAAGATCCTTTTGCCCATCCAGGTCGGGACAGTTCTCTGACCAGAACAGACGCTGAACAGGCCGTCGCACGTGGCAAGTGCCTGCGACGAGTTGAAGCGAACCCATTGCTTCAACTCATTCAGAAAAGCGGGATTGTCTATCTGGTCGCTGTTGCCACGCAAAACGTACTCCAGCACCTTCTCTCGCCCCGGAGCATCCGTGAACAGAAGCACCAAAACTCCGGGCACCTCTGCTGCCGTCTTGAGACTACGGAGATTTTCGTTTGAAACAGCACGCCCGTCGTAAATGGAACGAGTGCTCTGCCGCTTCGGAATGGCCTCATAAAGTGCATTTGCGTTCGAGGGCCCGTGTGTAAGGTCCACCTCGACGCGGTCAGGGTCTTTGCCGAACACGATCGCGCCCGGACGCCCATTTGCTTCTGCGGCAATGAGGAAGTTTTCCGCGGCACAACCCAGGCTGACAAAGAGGTGGTGATCGTCCGGATCCACCACAGGCGTGCGCCTGGAGAAGTCCGGAATCAGGGTCACACCGGTTGCCTTCAACGTAAACCGCCAGGGCTGCGTGTTGTGCCCACTCGGTGCAAGTGTCGAGAAGCGCAGCATGGCCATAAGGTCCGGATCGGCCGCGAGCAAGACACGTTGCCGGGTAACGGTTTCTTCATAGCCCATTGATCCGTCCGCCGCGCAGCCTGTCATGTGCGCCGCAGCCAATGCGCCCGCGCTCCCCATGACGAATTCCCTTCGGCTCCAGATGGCGTTCGCTCGGCTGCTCATTCTTTTTGTCCCGCGGCGCTGCTTACATCGGTCGGCTTATCTACTGCTGATTTCCAGTCCGCTGTGTACTCCTTTGCGCGCCGGGAATGCTCATGTGCCGCCATGGAGAGCTCGTGTGCGGTCAAGTGATCGCCCTTGCCATGAGCAGTAGCTGCAGCTGCGTGTGCATGCGCCGCGGCATTATGAAGTTCTGCGGCGTGACCGTGAATACTTTGTGGCATGGCGATTCTCCTGATGTACTTTCAGCATTGCCGTGGAAGTTAGTGCACTCACCAGACACCTACCCAGGGCCAGAGCGTGATCAGGGGCAAAGATAGAAAGCTGCACGGCAACCTGCGTAACCTTTACCAACACTGACAGGCTCCCGCGGCGCAGCGCTTTGCTGTGCTTCCATATGGCTTGGCCGGTAATGAATGGCCCAGGAAGCCCTGCACGAAGCCCAGCACGAAGCCCTGCACGCAGGCCTCTGCCGGGAAAAGCGGTGCCGCTGATCGAAGCTGTAGTTAGAACATTGCCCATGTGATTCGCACCGGGTTGCAGGCATCATTCCCGCAGACAACCCGCTAGCTCCAGCCTCGCCTGCAGGACACCGCAAGTCTGTGACAGCCATCACAGAGCCCTCTCCGAGACCCTCTTGATGTTGGTCTCAGTAGCGAGCTCTCCCATGCTCATCGCTATATCCTGAGCTGCTCGAACTGCTTGCCGCGTCTTGCAAAGCAGTCATGCTTGAGTGCGTGCGATCCAGGTCCAGCGACGTTCCACGCATCGGTTGGCCCCAGGACGTTGAGAGTAGGATTGGTGCGGAGCACATGGATTCATGCAACCAGAGAGTCATCGCACAAATCGGGTCGGGTGGCTACGCGCAGCCGTGCTGGGAGCCAATGATGGACTGCTGTCCACCGCAAGCCTGGTCCTTGGTGTGGCAACCGCGCATGGCACGCATGGAAGCATTTTGACCGCAGGTCTTGCCGGTCTGGTTGCCGGCTCCATGTCGATGGCCGCTGGCGAGTATGTGTCGGTCCATTCGCAGGCAGACACTGAGCGCGCCGACCTTGCCCGTGAGAAAGCAGAGCAGGCCGCGGATCCGGCCGGTGAGCGGCAGGAACTGGCTGACATTTATGTGGAGCGCGGTCTCACTGCCAGCCTTGCAATGGAGGTTGCGACACAGCTCATGGCCAAGGATGCTTTAGGAGCGCACGCCCGGGATGAGCTGGGCGTCACCGATGCGATGAGCGCGAGACCCGTTCAGGCTGCGCTTACCTCTGCGGCGAGCTTCGCGACCGGAGCCGCCGTGCCTCTCCTGGTGTCCTGGCTTTCACCCGGACACGCCCTGCCCTATGCGGTTGCCGCAATCGCGCTGGTTTGTCTGGCCATCCTTGGAGGCATTGCGGCGCAGGTGGGTGGCGCACCCGTGATCCCCGGGGCGGGCAGGGTAATGTTCTGGGGTGCACTCGCCATGGCCGTCACCGCCGGCGTAGGAGCTCTCTTCGGCACACAGGTCTGACCACCGCTCGGGCTAGATTCCGATTTCGGCCCGGATCGCGCTGGCAATCGACTCGGCATGGCTGCGCATTGCTGCCTCATCTTCGGACTCGATCATCACACGTGCCAGGGCTTCCGTGCCCGAATAGCGAATCACCACGCGCCCGCTGTCGGCCAGGGCTCGCTCGGCATCTGCAATGACTGAGGATACAGAGTCTATCTGTGCCAGGGGCCGCTTCTCCCGCACTTTTACATTCACGATCACCTGTGGGAAGGTCTTCAGGTCCGCTGTGAGTTCGGCGAGCGACTTGCCGCTGCGCTGCAATATGTCCAGCAAGAGAAGCGCTGTGAGCAGGCCGTCGCCAGTGGTGCTTTTCCCGCGAAACAGGATGTGCCCACTTTGCTCTCCGCCCAGCGACGCGCCGGTCTCCCGCATCTTCTCCAGCACATATTTGTCACCCACCGGTGCGCGCAGCATGCGGATGCCGCTGCGTTTCAGCGCCGCTTCCAGGCCCATGTTTGACATGGTCGTGGCGACTACCACGTCATCCTGCAGCAGACCACGCGCCTTCAGGTCGCGGGCGGCCAGCAGCATCACAGCATCGCCGTTCACCACACGGCCGTGCTCATCGGCAAACAGCGCACGGTCGGCATCGCCGTCAAAAGTCACACCTAGGTCAGCCTTTGCCTCCACCACCATGCGCGCCACCACCTCCGGATGCAGCGCGCCGCATCCCTCGTTGATGTTGCGGCCATTTGGGGATGCATTCCGCACCTGCACCTCGCCACCCATGCCGTCAAACAACTGCGGTGCCACCGCGCTTGCCGCACCGTTCGCGCAATCCACCACTATGCGCTTGCTGCCCAGCGACAAACCGTCCACGGCAGCCAACAACGCTCGCACATACTCCGCGCGGTCACCCTCCTCTACAGCGGGCGCTTCCCTCACTTCTGACGGCTCGGCATGGTCCGCCTGCAATTGGCGGAAAATCTCATCCTCAATCGCGAGCTCGGTGGCGTCGGCGAGCTTGTAACCATCCGGGCCGAAAATCTTGATCCCGTTGTCCTGCCAGGGATTGTGCGACGCCGAGATCACCACGCCCGCGCTGAAACCATGCGCCACCGTCAAAAAGGCGATGGCCGGCGTCGTGATCACGCCCGCGCTTTCCACCATTGCGCCGCCCTTTTGCAGACCTGCGGTAATGGTCGCCGCGATCCACTCGGACGACTCGCGCGTGTCCATGCCAAGTACAACCCGCGGAGCCCCACTGCCTAACCCGACATGGTGCGCCAGTGCCACACCAACAGCGAAGATGGTGCGGCGGTCCAGCGGTGCCTCGCCCGCGACCGCACGTATGCCGTCTGTTCCAAAAAGCTTTCTCATGCCTTGACCCGTTCCTCTACTTTTGCACGCGCGAACGCACGGTGCCATCCCCAAATCGCGTTACCAGCAGGCCGGCCTGCGCGGCCTCTTCAGCAGAGCGCAGCAGCCGGCCCTCGACATTGAAGCTCAGGGTATACCCCCGCTCTAGCACCGCCATGGGCGAAAGTGCCTGCAACCGCGCATCAGCGGCCGCCAGCCGGCGGTGCGGCCTCGCTGTCCAGGTTTCGGAGACAGCGCGCGTACGCATCGCCAACACCTTCAACTTTGCCTGGGCATCGGCAACACGCCGTTGCATCTCCTGCTGCCGCAGCCGTTCCGTCACTTCGCGCAATCGCTCCGCGCGCAGGCGCAGGCTCTCCCGGCTGCCGCGCTCCAGCGCCTCCCGTAGTAAGTCCAGCCGCTGGCCCCGGCGCTCCACACCATCGCGCACCCGCCGCAGCACGCCCTCGGTGGCCAGCCGCGTGTAGCGCTGCCGTGCCATCATCTGCTGAAAGCGGATGCCGCGCCAAAGCCGCAACTGCAGAGCCTGCACTCGCTCTTCAATGCGGTGCTGCGCCGCCGTCACCAGCTCGGCCGCTGCGCTCGGCGTCGGCGCGCGCAGGTCCGCCACAAAGTCCGCTATGGTGAAGTCCGTCTCGTGGCCCACGGCGCTCACCACGGGTAGTTCCGAAGCTGCAATCGCCCGTGCCAGCGCTTCGTCGTTAAAAGCCCAAAGGTCCTCCGCCGATCCGCCGCCACGTGCCAGCACCACCACATCCACGGCAAGCCGCCCGCTTTGCGCGGCACGGTTGAAGTAGCGCAGCCCCGCTGCAATTTCCGCTGCCGCGCCCATGCCCTGCACCGCGCTGGGATAGACCAGGATGTCCACACAGCCATGCCGGCGTCGGCACACCGACACAATGTCGCGGATCACCGCACCCTGCATGGAGGTCACCACGCCGATGGTCCTGGGGAAGGCAGGCAGCGCCCGCTTGCGTTCCGCATCGAAAAGGCCCTCGGCCCGCAGCTTTGCCTTCAATTGCTCGAACTCGAGCTGCAGCGCGCCTGCACCACGCGGCTCCAGGTTTTCGGCAATTAACTGCAGCTGTCCTCGGCTCTCAAAGACGGAAACGCGCCCGCGCACCAGCACTGCCAGGCCGTCCTGCGGACGCCACTTCAGCAGCACCGCCTGCCGCCGGAAAAGTACCACCGGCAGCTGGGCATCACCGTCTTTCAGCGTGAAGTAAAGATGTCCTGAACTCGCCGGCCTGCAGTTGGAAATTTCGCCTTCGACCCACACGTCGGCATACTCGCGCTCCAACCGGCCGCGCAGCACACTCACCAACTCCGCCACCGACCAAAGTCGGCGCTCACGGGAGGTCTCGGGAGGCGATCTTTGCTGATCTGAAGATCGGAGCGAGGAGCTGGCCGCAGCCGGCTTTTCCGTGGAGTCGATAAGATCAGCAGGCTCACCGGCAGGCTCCTGCAACGGATCGGTGAAGGTGAATCCGAACTGCCCGATCACATCGGCAGGCGGCACAGAAGGGGGAGACGAGCGGGCAGGACCCGGGCGGCCCCTTCGGCCAATCAGCTGCGCCAGCGTCGTGGGTATGGACTCAGGGGCAGCCATTCATCCTCTCGCTGATAACAGGTTCGGGCCGGCCTACCGCGCCGGTGCCTCACCCAGTTTTTGGGTGGCAAGTTCAGCCGCGGCGCTCTTCGGGTCTTTGTCTTTGATCTGCGCATAGAGCTTGCGCGCCTGGTCCTTCTTGCCTTCACTCTCGTACAGGTCCGCCAGCTGCAACTGCGCCAGACCAGCCGGCACCGCCGTGGTCGGCTTGGCGGTCAGCTTCTGGTAAATTTCAATCGCCTGCGCGTCGCGTCCCGAGCCGTGATACAGCCCGGCCAGTGCCAGGTTCGCCATGGACGCCACATCCGAGCTCCACGAACCCGCTGATTTTTTCAGCAGGTCCTCGGCAGTGGCCGTCTGGCCCATCTGCAACGCCGTCACACCCTGCAGGTAGCGGGCGTTACGGCCTGCCGGCGTCATGCCATACTTGCCGGCGATTGCGGCAAACTCGCTGTTTGCTGCACCTGCACGCTCCGCCGCGCTTGAGAAAGTCTTGATGCCCGCCGGAATCGGCCGTCCAGCGTCAACGACGGGCCGGTCATAGGTACGCATCGCATCCGCCAGCGCCGTGCTGGCCTGCCCGCTCCGGTAAAAATAGAGTGCCGCAATAATCGCAATCAGCACCAGCACGCCCAGCCCGGCAACCAGAGCCGTTACCAGCGTCCGCCTGTCCTGCGGGATGTAGAGAAGGCCATTCTTCGCGGAACTGGTTTCCAGGGCAGGGTTGGTGCGTTTCGGAAGCGTGGTGTTCAAAGCAGCCTGTCTCTCTCTTCTTGAGGGGGAAGTTCACTCAGCGGCCACAACAAGGCAGCCTGGCACCGCGTTCTGGAAGCAACGGCGGTGCATCATTGCCAAGTCTAGCAGCGGGCTAACCCACCCGCAAACCGCTCTCTGCACACCGGATACAGACACCCACAACGCCCACTCCCACCCGGGGAACTGCTACGCTTCCATTCAAGAGGTGCGCCACGCCCATGTATGAAAATTTCCATGTCACCGACCGCTGGACCGGCGAAGATCTTCATTGCGTCTGGAAAGGCACCATCGTCGCCATCGCCACGCGTCACGCCGATGCCACCGACATCCGCTTTGCGGTGAACGGCCGCCCCATGTGGATCGCCATGCCCAACATCGCCTGGGTGGAGCAGAAGCGGCGCACCGGCTTTGTCATCACCGATTACGCCGCGGCCCAGGCCGCTGGCCGCTTCCTGAAAACGATCGTGGAGAACGGCTACGACAATGGACGCGAGTTCTACACCATGACCGTGGAAGAGGTCCTCGACAACGTGACAGCCGTGGTGAATGAAGCAGGCTCGACCGGTGCACTGCCGGCGCTGCCCGTCATCAACGACGACATCGCGCCCGAGAACTATGCCGGCGCGCTGCCCGCCGACAACGTCACCGAACCTGTCACAGCCCCCAACGGCTAGCACCAGTGCAGCCGCCAGCAGAACCCCGCTGCCGATGTCTCGCTTTTGACACATGGGTCGAAGAAGTCAACAGCAACGTGACAAATTCGCGATAGCCTCTCCACCAGAGGCCATTGAATGAAGCGCCGCAACTTCCTGACCGCCCTGCCCGTAAGCACGCTCATGCTGCACTCCGCCCTGCAAGCCCAGCAACCAAAGGCCAAGCGCGCCGGCGGCACGGCGCGTCTGCTGATCGGCACCAGCGGACATGGCAGCCGCGGCATCTATGCCTGCTACTTCCAGCAGGGCACGCTCAGCAAACCCGCACTCATTGCAGAAGCGACGAACCCGGCCTTCCTCGCCATCCCCGGTCCGGCCAGTCCGTTCCTCTTTGCCGTAACCCAGCCGGAGGAACTCGACTCTCACGCAAGCAGCTTTGCCCATTTGCCGATGACCGACACCGGCAACGAGAGCTTCGCCATGCGCGGCGACGCCTCGTCCGGCAGCCCTGGCGGGTGCCACGTTTCCGTCACCCGTGACGGCCGGTGCGTCTTTGTCGCCAACTATGGCGGAGGCAGCGTCGCCTCCTTCTCTGCCACGCCGGATGGCAAGCTGGCTCTCGCCTCGCTGATCAAGTTTCCCGCCACGGGTCACGGGCCCAATCCCGAGCGCCAGAAGCAGAGTTACGCCCACTCCGCCGTTCCCTCCCCTGACCAGGGCTATCTCCTGGTGAACGACCTCGGCCTCGATTGCATTCACATCTTCCGCATCGACCATGGCACGGCTAAGCTCACAGCGCATGGCGAGTGGAAGGCCGCTCCCGGCTCCGGCCCGCGTCACATCGTCCGCCACGGGAATGGAAAGTGGATCTACAGCATCAACGAACTGACCAATATGATTGACCAGCTCGCCTGGGACGCGGCCGCGGGCACGCTCACCACGCTCAGCCATGCCAGCACCCTGCCGCCCGGCACTGACCCGGCCAACAAGCGCGCCTGCGAAATGGCCCTCTCCCACGACAACCGCTTCCTCTATGCCGCCAATCGTATTTACGAGGATTTCGCCGTATTCAGCGTCGACCCGGCCAGTGGAAATCTCACCGCCATCCAGCACCTTGCCAATCCCGGCAAGGAAGCCCGCCACATCACCATTGACCCCACAGGGCACTACCTGGTCAGCGCCGACCAGTTCTCCAATGATGTTTCCGTGTTCCCGATTGATCCGGCAACCGGTAAGCTCAGCCCCCGCACCGGCACGGTTTCGCTCGACGCGCCAAGCTGTGTGCTCTTCGCTTGAAGACTTCGCCAGCCGGGTTTGGAGGAGCAGCGCGATGAAGGCACATGACTGTCGCGATGACACAACCAGACGTGTGTACATTCTGGCTGGATCACCCATGTCTTCTCACACAGGCGTTGTACTGCAGGCTGAAAGGATGACAGGAGCTAAGCCTTAGAATCAGGTGTCCCTCTCCACAGGGTGTCAATGGACAGGATCGGTGCGGCCTCCGGGTCACTGAGAACGAAGCGAGGCCGCAGCCGGTGGAAGGGAGAGACCTGAGGGAACCAGAGAGGGAGTCTTCGTGGCTCCGGCTGTTGATCACAGTCGCCATTGACTGGCGGATTGTTATCGCAGTTGTGCTGTTGGTACTCGCACTGCTGAAACGTTGACGCGCTCAAGTAGGGCAGTAACAGCTCAGGCCGGCTCACACCCTGCCTGGGCAAAAATATCCTGTTCCTTGCCACTTGACTGCAACATGCATCTCGCGTCAATGGCTATTGGAAGGAAATAGTCCTCCGTGCTCAGGAATACATCACACACACTCAGGTGTCATACATGAAGCTCATCGTTTTCGGAGCCGCGGGCAAGACCGGCTCACTTGTCGTTGACCGCGCGCTTGCCGCCGGGCACACTGTCACCGTCTTTCTGCATGAAGCCAAGGAGCAGGCTCCGGGTGTCCGCGTGCTCGCCGGCGACGCTCACGACGCAGGGGCGGTTCGGCAGGCCATCGCCGGCCAGGAAGCAGTGATTGACAGCATCGGCGGCAAAACCCCCTACAAAGACACCGACCTGGAAACGATCGCTGCCCGGAACATCGTTGCCGCGATGCAAGCAGAAGGCGTGCGCCGGCTGGAAGTGGTGTCCATGATCGGCATCGGCGACAGCGAGGAGCAGACACCCTTCTGGTACCGGTACCTGATGCAGCCCACCTATCTGCGCGGTGCCAGCAAGGACAAAACGGGCATGGAAGAAGCGGTGGCGGCCAGCAACCTTGACTTCCTGATCGTGCGTCCCCCGCTGCTCACGGACGATCCGGCCACGGGCAACGTCCAGATAGTGACCGGCGATCATAAGGGCCACAAGATTACGCGTGCCGATGTGGCGCAATTTTTGGTCGACCAGCTCGGCTCAACGCAATACGTAAATCAGGCCATCGTTTTCGCAAACAGCTGACGTGTTCCCGGCATTGCGGGCAGGATTGAGAGAGTGTTCCTTCGTAAACTCAGGATCGAGCGCATGAGCAGTGGGGGTGAGGCATTCCCCTGCCCTCTCGCGCAAATCGATAATTTTGCCATGCGCAACTTCACCAACGACGCTGTCTTCGACGACACCCTGCCCATCGCCGACGGCTGGCTGGAGGCCGGCACACTTGTGCCCATAGATCTCCTGCGGGAACGCATGGAGACCTGGTTCCGCCGCAAAAACTATCTCAGCGCCGGAGAACACCTCTCTGTCCGGGAGGTCCCGCCCTGCAAAGCCTTAAAGCGGCGTCGCCAGATGTGACCGGCGTACTAGGGTAAAGGTGTCGGCGCTTCCAGCCGAGCCTCAATGAGCGACTCTACCTCGTTCCACACCGCGGGATCATTCTCAATCTCGATGTGCTGCCGCATAAAGGACCGTGCAAACCAGGGAAACTGGCTGATGTCCACGGCGTGATCCCGGTAGCTCACCTGGCGGTTGCCCAGGATCGTCGTCCGTTTCGGATCGGCGGCACGGATGACCGATCGGCCATGCAGCAGACCTTCGGTCTGATAGAAATTCATCGCTTCGCGCACATTCGGTGGAATCAACTCATCGTTCTCGCCCTGTTTCCGCACGCTGTCCACCTGCACGGTCAGCATCACGGGAACGCCCAGGTTGTTTAACTGCTGGGCCAGGTGGACCGTCTCACAAGCGCCCCAGCTATGGCCGTAAATTACAACGCGGGCCTGATGCTTCTCCTGGGGAGAAAGCTTGCCGTCACCATTCCGGTCCAGCACACGCAGCACTGCCTGCAAGGGTAGGTCGCCGTCGTGGTTTGCAAACGTCAGCACTTGGATCGCGCTGCCGTCCCGCTCTTGCAGCTCGCGGCCCAGTGACGCCTCGCGGTGCACCATATTGTCGGCCCTGACCCGGCCGCCCAGAAATCCCACCACCAGCAGGGGAGGCGGCGGGTCCACCGGCGGGATCGCCAGCGGCTTCTGTGCGAACAAAGGCACGCCAGCCACGACAATGAAAGCAAGCGCCGCCACTTGCCGTGTCAGACCCGACAGAAACCGCATCACACTCATCCATACCTTTGAGAAGAACGAGAGCACTCAGGACTCACAACAATTTACCGTTGCCGCTTGCCCCTGGGAAGGAACAATTTTTCTCGGCTTCCGTTTAACAGTAGAGGAATTCAGGCGTGCAAAATTAGACATTCTGCGGTATTGACATACTTCGGGGGTCGCAGAGTGTTCTTCTGCAAAGAATCCCACACTGCAGCAAGACTACAAAGAAAGAGCTGATCGCCTTGAGAACAACAGTGTCTGTCAGAAACGCTTCCGTGAAAGCCTCTCTCCGCTTTCAGCTGCGGCTCTTTCTGCTCGCGCTTGCCGTCGTTGCATCGGCAGCGAGAGCCCATGCCTCCGTCGCGCTTCTCATGGAAGATCCCTTCGGCCACTTTGGCGCCTTCAACCCCACCGGTCATGCGGCGGTATATCTGAGTCGTATCTGCGCCGTCTCTCCCACGGAACTGCGCCTCTGCGAATCCGGCGAACTGGGCGTTGTACTGAGCCGCTACCACAAGATCCACCATGAGGACTGGATCGCGATTCCGCTGGTGCCCTACCTTTACGCGGTGGAGAACGCCGGCCAGATTCCAGTTTCCATCGACCGTGAGCAGGAAGTCGCACTGCGGGAGGCTTACTGGCGCGCCCACCTGACCGGACTGGCCCCGGCCAAGGATGACGGAACAGCCCCAAAAGGGGAGTGGGACCAGCTCATTGGCTCGTCGCTCGACCGGCAGATTCACGGCTTTCAAGCGGAAACCACTCTGGAGCAGGACGAGCGGCTGATCGCCTACTTCAACGACCGCCGCAACGTGGGCCACTTCAACCTCTTCTTCCACAATTGCGCGGACTTCTCCCGTGCCGTGCTCGATCTCTACTTCCCCAAGGCGATTCACCGCAACTTCATTGCGGACTTCGGCCTGACCACGCCCAAACAGGTAGCTCACTCGCTGGTCAAGTATGGTCAGAAGCATCCCGAACTGGATATGTCGGCGTTTGTCATCGCGCAGGTGCCTGGCGATCTGCCGCGCAGCCGCCCCACCCGCGGCGTGGCTGAATCCCTCGTCAAGAGCAAGCGATACCTGCTGCCCCTCGCCGTGCTCGCTCCAGAACTCACCGGCGGCGTGGCGATCACCTACCTCTCCCAGGGACGCTGGAAGCTGCCAACGAACGTGCCCGTCTATTCCATCGGCGATCTCGCCAGGGCAGAGGACGGTCTGGATGCCGGCCCGGCTCAGCCCCGTACACTGCTCAGGCCCATGACCACATCGCGAGATACTGCGGAGAGAAGAGACGCCGAATCCGTTCCAGCTCCGCCGCCGCCGAAGTCAGAGTGAGTGCATCTGAGGTCAGAGTAGGTGCCGCTGAAGTCAGAGTAGGTGCCGCCACTTCAACTCGCTCTGGGCCTAGGAAACCTAATCGCTCTCGCCTGGCGCATTTCCCTCCCGGGCTCAGGTCTGCAACCAACGGTAAAATAGGCAGTGTCCCATTCCACGCCCTTGATTTCGATCGAACCTCCGAGTAGCAGTTCCGGCAATCCAGATCTGCATGGCCTGCGGAGAGGGGAGCTACTGCGTTTTTTGAAGCGTGCGCAACGGGTGGTCGGCCTGGAAGGCGAGGTGAATCTGCTCCTTGCCGATGACTCACGCCTGCGCGAACTGAACCGCAGCTTCCGCAACAAGAACAAAGCCACTGACGTCCTCTCCTTCCCTGCCCCGGAAAACCCGGAGTGCATTGCGGGTGACCTCGCCATCTCAGTCCAGACAGCCGCGCGTCAGGCCGCCGATCACGGACACACTCTTGCTGAAGAACTCCGCATCCTGATGCTGCATGGCGTGCTGCATCTGGCCGGCATGGACCACGAATTGGATGGTGGCGAGATGCGGGAGCGGGAGTCGGAACTGCGCAAAAAACTTAAGCTGCCGGTCGGCCTGATCGAGCGTTCCCAGCCAGACAAACCGCGGCGTAAAAATCAGCGAACACCCAGGCCGAGCCTCGCATGATCCTCCTCCTCATCGGCGCTGTATTGCTCGTCATGCTCACGCTCGGCGCTTATGTTGACCGCGTCTATACAGAGCTTGGCAAATTCCTTGCGCGGGAGTACCAGGACAATGTCGACTCCTGGGTGGAGCGGATTGAACCCCGCTTTGGCCTTGGGCGCGACTCCATTTCCATGTGCGCCACCGTTCTGCGGCTCACCACGGTCATTGCGCTCTCACTGCTCTTCGGCGGTCTTGCCATCCACCACGCGGGACCGTTGGCCCTCCTGCAGGGTCTGCTGGAACTCACGTTGACGGTCATGATCTTTGACCGTCTGCTGCCGCAGATTCTTTTTGCGCGAACACAGGGTCTTTGGGTTTCTCGAGTACGTTGGCTCTTTCAGGGCGCTCTCTATCTCATGCTGCCCATCGCCCTGCTGCTGAGCCTGCTGCTGTCTATCGTCTCCCTTGCAGAGCATGAAGATCCTCACACGGAGGACTCCTCTGAAGAAGGAGTGGACGCCCTGCTGGAAGCCGGCGAAGAAGAAGGCATCCTGGAAGAAAGTGACCGTGCCCTGGTCCGGTCCGTCGTTGAGTTTGGTGATCTCACCGTGCGCGAGATCATGACGCCCCGGCCCGAAATCTTCGCCGTCGCTGACGACACAACACTCGCCGACTTCACCGAGCAGCTAAACCGCAGTGCCTTTTCCCGCGTCCCGGTTTATAGCGGCACTTTGGACAACATCACCGGCATCGCCTTTGCCCATGATTTGCTGCAGGTGCGGGATGAGGACGCCAGCCGCCGCACCCTGCGCGAGATCAAACGTGAAGCCGTCTTTACGCCCGAACCCAAGAAAGTCAACGAACTGCTGCGCGAGATGCAATTGCAGAAGCAGCACATGCGCATCGTGATTGACGAGTACGGAACCGTCGCCGGCCTGGTCACGATTGAAGATCTCATTGAAGCCATCGTAGGCAACATTGAGGACGAGCATGAAACCGCTGCGGCGCATGACGCCGTTCAACGCGAGTCAGACGACAGCTTTGTGGTGCCCGGCAATCTCGACGTGGCCGACCTGCGCGACCTTTTCGCCTCCGATGAGGGGGACAAGGATGACGACGAACGCTCGCGCCTGCGTCTGCCCGGCCACCTCGAGTCCACCACCGTCGGCGGCCTCGTCTCTGAGCTTGCCGGGCACATCCCCATGCCCGGCGAAGTCGTGGAAAGCGAGGGCCTCCGCATGGAAGTGCTCGCCTCCACCGCCCGCCTGGTCACCCGCGTCCGTGTGCAACTCACCCTACCCCAGGTGACTTCATAGCCGGCTGCCCCATCTCTCGCTTCTAAGGCATGGGGCAGCGATCATTGAAGGTCGCCAGCCAAACTGGTTGCACAGCGATAGACTCAGGACATGCCTTTTCGCTCCGGCTTTGTGTCGATTGTCGGCCGGCCTAACGCCGGTAAGTCCACGCTGCTGAACGCGCTGCTCGGCGAAAAAATCGCGATCGTCACGCACAAAGCACAGACCACGCGCAATCGCATTCTGGGCGTGCTGGAACAGCCTGCCCGCGCAAAGTCAAAGACCCGTGAAGCTCAACCGGCCGCGCAGATCGTCCTGGTGGACACGCCTGGTGTGCACAAGCCCAGCTCGCAACTGGACCGCCGCATGATGCAGGAGGTGCACGACGCGCTGGAGTCGCGCGATGCCGTCCTGTTTCTCGTGGATGCGACACATCGCCTGCACGACCCGGACAAGCAGGGCGAAGCTAACGATCGCCGCGCACTCTCCGCCGCTGAGGACGACTTCGCCGTGCAGCTGCTGCGCAAGGTGGAAGCTCCAGTTCTGCTGGTGCTCAATAAGATTGACATGCTGCGCCGCGAAGACCTACTGCCGCTCATCGCGCACTGGTCCGCCCAGCACAACTTCGCAGAGGTCGTGCTGATCTCCGCCAAAAAGAAAGACGGCCTGGACGAGCTGCTCTCCAAAGTCGTCGCACTGCTGCCCGAAGGCGAACGGCACTTTCCCGCCGACCAGCTCACCGATCAGCCGGAGCGCTTCCTGGCTGCGGAGATGATCCGCGAAAAAATCCTTCTCTTCACCGGCGAGGAGGTGCCTTACGCCTCCGCCGTGATCATCGAGCGGTGGGAAGAGCCCGGGCCACAGCGCAAACCCCGCAAAGGCGAACTCCCCAAACTTCCTGTCACCAGGATCGCCGCCGCCATCTTCGTCGAGCGCGAAGGCCAGAAAGCCATCCTGATCGGCAATCAGGGCTCGATGCTCAAGCAGATCGGCACCGCCGCCCGCAAAGAAATCGAACACCATCTGGGCACTCGCGTCTTCCTGGAGCTCTTCGTCAAGGTGCGCGAGGACTGGCGAAGCTCCCGCGGCTTTGTGGAGGAGCTCGACTGGCGCCGCCAACTCGAAGCCCTCGGCGAATCGCAGCAGATCAGGCGCAACGATCCAGAAAAGGTCTAGAGCATTTCTCGCTTAGCCACAACTCGTCATTTCGACCGGAGCAAAGCGAAGTGGAGAAACCTGCTGTTTCTTCACTTCCCCATCATTCTCAGGGCAGATCGGCACCGCTGCATCTGTGAACAAAATGCTTTTGGGGGCGACGGATAAGATCCTCTTTTCAGACCGGCATAGCCTTAGCCATGCTGTTCAGGAGTTTGCACTGCTGAGGGCTTCAGCCCTTGAGGTCAGCCAATCCCACCACCTTCGCCGCAATGCGCCGAAGCGCCTCCGGATGTGCCTGCGCACGGGCGCTCTCCGACATATCCCGCAGCCGCGCAGGCTTACTGAGCAGCCCGGTCAGGGCCGTCAGCAGCCTCTCCGGAGTCATCTCGCGCTGCGCGAGCACCTCCGCCGCACCGGCCCGCTGCATCGCTTCGGCGTTGCGGCTCTGGTGGTCATCGGCTGCTTGCGGAAACGGCACAAAGAGCGCCGGCCGCCCCGCCGCATACAGCTCGGCCACGGTGCTGGCACCGGAGCGGCAGAGCAGCAGATCGGCTTCGGCAATGGCAACCACCGTGTTCAGAAACGCCGTCACCTGCACACGCGCGAGGTCGACACCAGCTTGTTCATAAGCGGCCTGGGTGGTGTCGGCGTGCCGGTCCCCCGCCTGGTGCGTGATAGTGAGTTGCGGAAACCTGCGCAGCAACTCCACAGCCACCAACGGTAGCGCCTCATTCAGAGCTCTCGCACCCTGCGAACCGCCCAGCAGCAACAAGTGTTGTGGTGGCCCGGCTGGACGCGGAGGAATGGTGAAGAACTCCGGCCGCACCGGGATGCCGGTGACCTCGGTATGGCGCAGATGCTGCCCCGCCTCCGCAAAGTTGACCGCCGCCGCTGAAAGGAAGCCGCCGATCAGCCGGTTGGCCATGCCGGGAATCGCATTCGGTTCAAAGGCGAGCGTTGGAATGCGAAGCAGAATCGCCGCTACCATCGCCGGGCCGCTGGCATACCCGCCAACGCCGACGACAACGTGCGGCTTGAATCTCCGCAGTAGGAACAGACATCGCACGACCGCCCGAGGCAGGTCGAGCATCGTCTTGGCCCGCGTCGCCAGACTTACGTTATTGAGCTGACCGACATTGATGAGGTCAAGCGGAAACCCGGCCTCCGGTACCAGGCGCGTCTCCATGCCGCGGCTCGTGCCGACAAAGCGTACCTCCGCCGCGTGCTGGTCGCGCAGCTCACGACCGATGGCGAGCGCCGGTAGGATGTGGCCGCCGGTACCACCACCAGCGATGAATACTCGAAGTCGTGACTTCATCGTCAGAACCAATGATCGTGCATCTGCTGTAGAAATTCCTTCGTAATCGAATAGCCCCGATGCGGAGCCGATGACTGAATCGACTGCACAATACGGGCACAAAGCTGTCTGTCCGTCGTCCACCCATGCGACGATCTTGTCTGGAGTAAACAGGCGCAGGCAGTAAAAGCAGCCACATAGCGAACTTGCGGCCAGCTCAGGACGATGAAGGCTAGAGTGCTTGTGCGCGGCTTGAATGATCTCTGAACTGCTCACACCATTCAATCAATTTCCCGCGTAATGTTCAGCAGCACGCCCATGCTGGCCAGCGTGATAAACACGCTCGTGCCACCTGACGAAATGAACGGCAGCGGAATCCCTTTGGTCGGCAGCAGCGCCAGCACCACGCTGATGTTGAAGAATGCCTGAATCAAAATCGCACTCGTCAGGCCAAACGCCACAAAGCGGGCAAAAGGGTCGGTGGAAAGAAAGGCCGCGCGGAATCCTCGATACCCCAAAAAAACAAATAGCCCCACGAGGGCGATCGCTCCCAGCAGGCCCAGCTCTTCGCAAATCGTGGCATAAATGAAGTCGGTGTGCGGCTCGGGCAGATAGAAGAGCTTTTGCCGCCCCTCCATCAGACCCAGGCCGTGGAAGCCGCCCGTGCCCACCGCGATCAGCGACTGCAGGATGTGAAAGCCGGTACCGCGCGGATCGGCTTCCGGGTTCACGAACGCCAGCATGCGAGCCCGCCGGAAAGCCACATGGAAGAGCATCCAGTACAGGCCGATACCGCCCGGAATCGCCGCCATTACGAAGTACTTCATCTGAGTGCCGGCCAGGTAAAGCATGAACGCCGTCACGCCGACGCAGACCAGCGCCGTACCCAGGTCGGGCTCCTTCAGGATGAGCGCAACCAGCACCATCGGCACCGCCGCCGCGCGTAGGATGGTGCCCTTCCAGTCATCCATCTGGTGCATGCGCGTCTGCAAGAACCACGCAAGAAAAAGTACCACCACAGGCTTGGCCAGCTCGGACGGCTGCAGCGTGATGCCGCCCACGCGGACCCAGCGGTGTGCGCCGTTCATGCCCGCCATAAAGAAGACCGTTGCCAACAACACGGTGGTGATGGCCACCGCTGGAAAGACCACGCGCGGATTGTTGTATCTGCGATAGTCGACCCGCATCAACACAAACAAAGCCACCATGCCCAGCAGCGCCCACCCTGCCTGCTTGGCGGCAAACGGATACGGCGAGCCATACTGCGCCTTGGCCAGCACCGCCGAGGTGGAAAAAACCATCACCAGGCCGAACAGCACAAGTGTCAGCACCGTGCCAAACAGCCATTTATCAACGCCAACGCGCTTTGCCATGGGAAACCTGTGGCAAGCTTAGCTTCGTTTCCGGTGGATCGATGCGGGTAGAGTATCTTTCCTGGTTCAGCTTCGTTTCCAGACGCGGCCAATCCGACCGCACCGTCCCTCGAAAGAAGTTGGAAGGGGCTGGTGTATCTGCACGGCGTCATTCCGGACCGGAGCGAAACAAAGTGGAGATACTTGCTGTTTGCTGCTGTACGGCAAGCCCATTTTCACAAGCGTGGCATGGGCCATCCAATGTCTATAAACCGCGAACAAGCTCCGCAAAGGCGTGTCCACGATGTTCGTAGCTCTCAAACTGGTCAAAGGACGCGCAGGCCGGAGCCAGTAGGACTGTGTCGCCCGGCTCCGATTCCTGCGCCGCCGTATGAACCGCGTTGCCGAGAGTTTCGGTGTGGCGCATGAACACCAGGCCCTGCAACTGCTGCTCAATCTTTTCCGCCGCCGCTCCGATCGTATACACCGCACGCACGCGCTCGCGCAGCAGCGGAGCCAGCACCGTGTAGTCACTGCCCTTGTCCTTGCCGCCAAGAATCAGCCGGATTCCCTTGTCAAAAGACAGCAGCGCCTTTTGCGTCGCGTCTACATTCGTCGCCTTGCTGTCGTTGTAATAATCCACGCCGCGCACATTGGCAACAAACTGCAGCCGGTGGTCTACAGCCTGAAAGCTCGCAACAGCCTCACGGATCAGCTCGGCGGGAATACCGGCAAGGCGCGCCGCGCAGACCGCGGCAAGTACGTTCTCCACGTTGTGGGCGCCGCGCAGATGGATTTCTGCCACGGGCAGAATCGGCTCGGGTGTGCCGTTCTCCGTGGCGAGGAAATACACACCTTCCCCGTGCACAAACGCGCCCTGCTTGATGCGGCGCACACCGCTGAACCAGAAGATCTGCGCCGCTGTCTTGGCCGCGATCATCTGCGTGGGCTTATCTTCCGCATTCAGGATCAGGAAGTCCACGGCGGTCTGGTTTTCCGTGATGCGAGCCTTGGCCGCCGCATAATTCTCAAACGACCCATGCCGGTCCAGGTGGTCCGGCGTGATGTTCAACACCAGCGCAATGTGCGGATGAAAACTTTGAATGGTTTCCAGTTGAAAGCTGGACACTTCGAGAATGATCGAACTCTCCGGCGTGCTCTGGGCCACCAGGTCCACCACCGGCAGGCCGATGTTGCCACCCACCAGGCTCTGCCGCCCGGCATGCTGAAAAATATGCCCCAGCAGTGATGTTGTGGTCGTCTTGCCATTGGATCCGGTGACTGCCAGAATCTCGCCCTGCAATGACCGCGCCGCAAGCTCCAGTTCCCCGATCAACGGTGTGCCGTACCGCCGCACCTGCTGTATCTCCGGTGTAGACAACGGCACACCCGGCGATACCACCACCAGATCCTGCCGGCGAAACGTCAGCACGCCGTGGCCGCCCGTCTCCACCATCACTCCGGCCTCCAGCAGCGCCGGAATTTCCTTCGCCAGCGCCTCCGTCGGTCGCGTATCGGAGACGGTAACGCGCGCACCCTGCTTGCGCAAAAACAGCGCCGCGGAGACGCCGGATTTCCCCAGCCCCACCACCAGAACGCGTTTGTTTTTCAACTCCATCGGCGTAAACAGATTACCCGACCGTGCTGCACCGGTCTGCTACTATCGTGCACACGGGGGTGCCGGTCATGCATGATGTCGTTGCTGTGGGAATTCCGCTGATCGCCATCCTCGCCGGCATCCTGTTCAGCCGCTCCGACACTAAGGATCTTCGCAATGAGATCCGCAGTGAGATCAAAGAGCTCCATAACGAGATCAAGGATGTCCGAGCAGAAATCAAGGATCTCCGCCGCGAGATGAACGATCACCTCGGCCGCATTGACGCCGACCTCCGGCAGTTCTATCACCTGACCGGCTCGCTCGAAAGCCGCGTCGATAACCTGGAAAAGAAGCGCTAAAGTCCGCGGTACATCCTCACCGGTCCGGCATCTCGCTCAATAGCTTGATCGCCGCACGATATCCATTCAGCGTCCCCACATCCACATACGCCTCGCCCGCCCGCACACCCGCGGCTCGCCCGCCCTGCGCCAGCCACGCATTCACCAGTGTGCCCAGGTATTCATCGCCGCGTCCCGGCTGGCTCCACAGCGCATGCAGCTGATGGAAGACCCGGCCCGGCATGCGCATCGCTCCCCAGACCCAGTTGGATCGCGCGCCCTGCCGCTTGACCTCGATCGTTTCGACCGCACCCGACGCGTCCATCACCACGGCGTCAAACAGCTCCGGCCGGTCCACTGGGAAGAGCAGAAAGGCAAGCCTGTCGTCAGGCAATCGCGCCAGCCCATCCAGCGGGAACCAGATGGTGTCCGGCAGGCCGATGACCACCGGCTCCTCCGGCCCAACTACGCTCGCCGCGCGAAAGACCGCATCGCACAATCCGCCCGCCTGCGGCTGCACCGTGTACACAATGTCCGCGCCCCAGATGCGCGAGCCGTAGTACGCCAGGATGTCCGACTTGCCGGGAGAGATAACGAAGCAGAGCTTGGTCGCTCCCGCCGCAATCAGCCGCTCCACCAGATACTCGCTCACTGCGCGCGGCCGCTCGGTTCCGTCCTCTTCTACACGGCTGCCCACCGGCAGCAACTCCTTTGAGAAAGCCAGTGGCTGAATGCGGCTGCCCAGGCCCGCCGCCGGAATGATGCCCCACATGATCAGCGCACCTCCGCGAACTGGTCTTCCGAAACTGCGAAAGTATCCGCAGGCAGACGGGCCAGCAGCGCCTCCAGCGTCCGCACACGGGCTGCAGCCGTGTGTTCAGCCAGCGTGCGCTCACGAGCGGCAGCGGCGATCCGCAGCCGCTCAGCATCGCTGAAACCCATGGCGGCAGTCACGTCCTCAGCGCTACGCGCCAGCACAATCTGCTCCCCCGGCGTGAAAAAGTCATCCAGGCCTTCCCACCCGTCGCTGAGGAGCGGCGTTCCGCACGATGCAGCCTCAAAGAGCCGCCCCGACGGACAGTATCCATAGGCCGCCATCGCCCGCCGAGTGACATTCAACGTCCAGCGTGACGACGAGAAGAACGCAGGGTGTGACGCTGGCGGTACATGCCGGTGAAAGTGCATGTTTTCCGTCCATGGAAAGTCGGCGGGATACTGCGCACCGCCAATCAGAAAGCGGCTTTCCACCAGGCGCCGCGCGGGCTCCACCAACAACTCCTCCACGCCGCCCTGCCGGTCCTCGGCGTAGGTTGCCAGATAGGAGAGGTCCGCCCGATAGTGCTCCTCCGGTGTCACGGGGTGGTGCTGTGCGGGATCCACCCAGCCATACAGCGGTGCCACACGCCGGGCACCCAGCTTTGCCTTCAGCTCCGTAAGCGCGCGCCCGCCCGTGTAGCTCAGCACCAGATCGAAATCGCCCAATCCGTTCGCCGGCAGATAGTCAGGGCGCTTGCCGGAGCTCAGGGCATCCAGCGTCACCGGCGTGTCCAAGTCGTAAAAAACCTTCACCCCTGCCCGGGAGCTTAAGAGCAACTCCGCAACCGCAGCACCCTCCGGACAGTAACTCGTACAGAGTGCCAGGTCGCACTCATCCAGCAGCCTTCGCGCTTCCTCTCGCGCATCGTCCAGCGAGCGGTAAAACCTTAAGTCACCGCCCCCTGGCAATTCACTCAGGTCGCGCGCATCCCGGTAGTACTGCACGTCTTTCTCAAAAAATGTGACGTGGTGTCCGGCCCCAGCCAGTGCCCGCAGCAGGCCGCGCCAGAGCGTGGCATGACCATTACCCCAGGACGAGCTGACTGTCAGGCCAAAGATCACAATACGCGAACGAAACAAGTCCACTGCTCCAGAGATGGGCTGGCGTTCGTACTCCACCAGGCCCTTCTCCGGTGCAGCATACACAGCATCTACAAGGCTTGCTGCCAGCCTTTGGCGCTTAGCGCCGGCCCGTTGTCTTCTTGGCGGGCACCTTCTTCGCGGCTGCCTTGGTTGCCGGCTTGTTCGGGCCACGGCCACCCTGGTAGCCCTTGCCGCCGACGCTCTTCACCGCGGTTTTCTTGGCGGAGACTTTCTTTGCTGGAGCCTTCTTCGCCACGGCTTTCTTCGTAACGGCTTTCTTTGCGGCGACCTTCGCCGCAGTCTTTTTCGCTGCCGTCTTCTTCACCACGGTCTTTTTGGCGACTGCCTTTTTAGCAGGTGCCTTCACAACCGTCTTCTTGGCCGCGGCTTTGTTCGCAGCCTTTACGGGCGCAGCCTTCTTTGCTGTGGCCTTCTTTGCCGCGGTCTTCGTCGCGGGCACACTCTTCGTCGTCGTTCTTGCCGCCGACTTGCTGCTGACGGACTTGGTGCTGGCAGACTTTCTAGTGGCGGACTTCTTCACCGTTGTGTGAACTGCCGGCTCAGCGTTCTCCGGATTTACGAACTTGTAGAAGTTGCTTTCCGCGCCCTCCGCCGTCACTTCCTGGTACACAATCGCCAGGCCACGGTCGTTGAACTTGCCGGAGAACTCCTCCCAGGTAATCTCCTTCAGGTTCGCGTCATTCGCGTTCGGAGCATCCGGAAACTCGATCCGAAGGATACCAATCTCTCCGTTGTGCTCCGTGCTTGCCACTTCCGCGGGTTTGCCGCCCCGCTTCTCTGCCCACTCCCGAATCTCATTCGGGTCCTGCGTCGTTTTCGATAGCGCCATCTCTATTCACCCTTGTGTGCGCTGCCTTTGTCTGTTGCCTCGTTGCTCAAAGCAGCGGCTTGTGATCAGATGATGCATTTCCGTCGCAACGCTGTCTACAAAAAGCTTCTTCCTTGTGGTTCATGTGTGTCTCACTCCGCACCAACGGCCTGGGCTTGCATCTGTGTGCATCTTGCAAGCAGAATGGGCAGCCGCTATTTATTGCATTTCAGGAGAGCCCTGTGACGCGCACTCAAAGACTGACACCAATCGTTTCCGCCCTTCTCTTCACTTTCAGCTGCTGCTGCGCAGTCGCCCATGCTCAAGCCGGCAGTACGCTGGCCGCTGCTCCGCCCATGGGTTGGAACTCCTGGAACTGGTTCGCCGGCAAGGTGACCGACCATGATGTCCGCCAGGCCGCAGACCTGCTCGTCTCCACCGGCATGCGCGACGCCGGTTATGTTTACGTCAACATCGACGACACCTGGGAAGGCAAACGCGACGCCGGCGGCGTGCTGCACACCAACGAGAAATTTCCAGACATGAAGGCCCTTGCCGATTACGTCCACGGCAAGGGCCTCAAGATCGGCATCTACAGCTCACCCGGGCCGACCACCTGCGCCAAATATGAGGGCAGCTACGGCCACGAGCAGCAGGACGCAGACCTCTACGCTTCCTGGGGCATCGACTATCTCAAATATGACCTGTGCGGCTTTCGCGAAATCATGCAGCGCGACGCTCCCAACGACCTTCCCAAACAGTACGAGATGATGCGCGCAGCCTACCAGCTCATGCATACGGCGCTGCTCAAAACCGGCCGCCCCATCGTTTACAGCCTCTGCCAGTATGGCCTTGACAGCGTCTGGGATTGGGGCCCCAGCGTAGGCGCAAACCTTTGGCGCACCACCGGCGACATCGACCCGACTTTTGAACGCATGATCAACATCGGCCGCGGCCAGGCAGGCCTTGCACGCTTTGCCGGGCCAGGCCACTGGAACGATCCCGACATGCTGGAAGTCGGCAACGGCAAGCTCACGCCCGCCCAGAATCGGCTGCACATGACCCTGTGGGCCATGCTGGCCGCGCCTCTGCTGGCCGGTAACAATCTGAGTGAGATGTCACCTGACACCGTGGCCGTGCTCACCAATCGCAAGATTGTCGCGATCAATCAGGACCCGCTCGGCAAACAGGCAGAACGCCTCTACACGGAAGGGCCCCTCGAGATATGGACGCGGCCACTCGCGGACGGCAGCACGGCGCTCGCGGTCTTCAACTTCCGCGACGGTGAGGCCATGCTGCGCGGCGTCGCCGGCCGCGTACCCGCAACCGTGAAGCACGGCAAGCCAGGACCGGAACTGTGGACCGGAGAAACCTACGCCAGCGTTGCCGATGTGCTCAGCAAACCCATGCAGCCCTATGCCGTGCGCGTCATCCGCATCGCGCCATAGACCGGCAAAGCCCTACGGATCAGCTGCGAACGGCCGCCCTCGGGGGGACATAGCTTCAGTCCTGCCATGAAACCTGTCCTGTGAAACGGGCCTCAGCCCCGAAGGGCCTGTCTTCGGCCAACACCACCGCTCACAGGCGAGCACCGCCGCTCACATCCCGCGAAGCATTACCGCGGTCCACGCGCATTCATACCTGTCGTCGCACACGCCTGTGCGCAACTCGCATTCGCTATGCAGCGGAGTTTCGCAGAATCGGCAGCACCTCTCCGGCGCTTGCCAGGATCGCACCATCTGCCAAAGCCGACTCATTACACCTCGCACACCCGCAAGCCTAGGCGTCCACCTGCGAGCTTCCCTCTCTCCATCGGCAGTTGGCGACAAAGCATCGGAGCTAGGCCGATTCGTTACGCACAGCCGTGCAACAAGGAAGGTAACTTCGGAGTTTCTCCGTCACCTGCAAGCGCCCGGCAAACACCTAGTACTCTGGTGACGACCCCCAAACCACCCGCCTGTCCTGCGGAGGAACGTTGCTCTACTGGCTGCTCTACCAAAAGCTCTACCCAATCTTTCGCGTCTTCCGCATCTTCCGCTATCTGACCTTCCGCTGTGTCTTCGCCAGCCTCACGGCCCTGCTCATCGGCATGCTCATCGGCCCGTTTGTCATCCGCCGTCTGCGCGAGTTCCAGATCGGCCAGTACATCCGCGACGAGGGCCCGGAAAGCCACAAAAGCAAGTCCGGCACACCCACCATGGGCGGCGTACTCATCTGCATCGCCATCCTGGTGCCCACGCTGCTCTGGAGCGATCTCTCAAACCCATTTGTCTGGCTCGTCATGGGCTCCACCGCTGCCTTCGGGGCCATCGGCTTTGCCGACGACTACATCAAGGTCGTCCACAAGCGGAACCTGGGTCTCACCAGCCGGCAAAAGCTCGCCCTGCAATTCTTTGTTAGCTTCATCGTCGCGGCGGTCCTTTGCATCCTGCAGTCGCGCGGTTCCTACTCCACCCGGCTCGTGGTTCCCTTCTTCAAACGCGTTCGGCCTGACCTCATCCTGGGTGTCATTCACCACACGCACGGGCTCTACTGGATCTCGTTCCTGCCGTTCGTCGTCTTCGTCATGCTGGTCATCAGCTTTTCCTCTAACGCAGTGAACCTGACGGACGGTTTGGATGGCCTTGCCATCGGCTGCACCATCGTTGCCGCCGGCGCGCTCACGGTGCTCACCTATGTCTCAGGCCACGTCGTCTTTTCCGATTACCTGGAGCTCCAGCGCATGCCTATGGTGGGCGAACTCACCATCTTCTGCGGTGCCATGGTGGGTGCCTCCATCGGCTTTCTTTGGTACAACGCTCACCCGGCGGAGGTCTTCATGGGCGACGTCGGCTCGCTCGCCCTGGGCGGTGCCATCTCCACCGTGGCCGTCGTCATCAAGCAGGAGCTGCTGCTGCCCTTTATCGGCGGCGTCTTCATCCTGGAGGCCGTCAGCGTCATGCTGCAGGTGGGCAGTTACAAGCTGCGCGGCGGCAAGCGCATCTTCAAGATGGCTCCGCTGCATCACCACTTTGAGCTGAGTGGATGGAGTGAATCCAAGGTGATCGCCCGCTTCTGGATCATGGCGCTCGTCTTCGCACTTTTCGCCCTGACGACGCTGAAGCTGCGTTAAGACAAGCAGGCAGATTTACTCAGAATCAATGGGTGCAACGTAATCCTTATGCTGTGTGGCCACCGCGGTTGCACCCGTTCCCGGAGCCGCCGCATGTGTTACCGGCGGTGCCGGGTGCCGGTTCACAAGGTCCCGCAGGTCCTTCGACGGCTTAAAGTACGGCACACGCTTGGCGGGAACCTCCACACGCTGACCGGTCTTTGGATTGCGCCCGATGCGTGGCTTGCGTTGCCGTGTGCGAAAGGAACCGAAGCCGCGAATCTCGATCTTTTCCTCGGCCCGAAGCGCACCAATCATCCCGTCAAAAATCGTTTCCACGATGATGTCTGCATCGCGCCGGGTCAAGTCGCCCAGCGCCGTTACCTGGTCCACCAGTTCCGCTTTCGTCATAGCCGCTCCTTTCGCTTGGAGGTACTCCTCGAAATCGCCCTGTCTCTGCCTTTGTAATGACTGGGACGGGGCGGCCCGCCGGAAAGCCGCTCACTTCCAAAGAAAATAAAAGCCGGGCGCCTGATTCAGAATCTTTGCCGGCGTGGGCAGCAGCGTCTCGCTATCATCACTGGTCAGGGCCGCCAACAGGCCAGACCGCTTCCTGGCCGGCTTCTTGATGCCCGGCTCACCCTTGATCCCCGCCTCTTTCGCCGTGTCCATCAGCGCGACACGGTACCCGCCCTCGCGGTCGATCAGGCCGAGCGAGCGCGCCTGCTGGCCGGTCCATACCTGCCCGGTGGCCAGCGGCTTGATGCGGTCGTCCGGCACATTGCGCCCGCTTGCCACATCATGAATGAACTGGCTGTACATGTTGTCGATCAAGCCTTGGAAGTACGCCTGCTCCTTCGGCGTCAGATCGTGCGAGGGATCACCCGCATCCTTCAGCTCGCCGGCGTGCAGCACCACCGGCTTCAGCTTGGCCCAGCGCAGCAGGTCGCCATACTGTGTCCATTCCATAATCACGCCGATGGAGCCCACCACAGAAGCATCGTTCGCATAAATACGGTCGCATGCGGACGCAATGTAATACGCGCCGCTGGCCCCCACCGTTTCGATCGAGGCAATGATCTTCTTGTGCTTCTCCCGCCGGATGCGCAGGACTTCGTTGTACAGCTCCTGCGACACCGCCGCGCCGCCGCCCGGCGAGTTGATGTGCAGGATGATCGCCTTCACGTCATTGTCGTCGCCGAACCTGCGCAGCTGCTGGCCGAGACCCTCGGCGGAGAGCAGAACCCCGCTCACTTCAATCACACCGATCTTTTCCGATGAAAGCGATCCGCTCTCCGAGTCACCGTCGCCACTCACACTCTTCACCACGGCCCATGAAATGAGTCCAAGCAGAACGATCGTGCCAAGGATCGCGCCCGTCCACACCAGAGCCCAGAAGCCGGCAGATCGCTTCGTCCTTGGCGGCGGCGGCGGAGTTGCATAGCCGTATGTATAGGACTGCGCAGAAGGCGGGCCAGAGGGCGCGGCGGGCGGTGGTGGATACGGCGAAAAGTCTTCCGGCATCGAGCCTGAGTGTAGCACCGGCCCCACGGAAGACGTGTGCCAGCAAGACGGATCGGGCCAGCAATGACGCGGCTCTTCCTAAGCTCGTTCTTCGCTCGGCTTTTCGCGACTTATACCGCTGGCCCACCGTCTAAAAAATGACGTATCATCAGCCGTCTGCGGCTTTGCTTGCGAGCCGCCACACTTACATGCCACAGGGATTCAGAGAGCACACCGGAACCACTTGACCCATCCTGAACTCAGCATCGTGATTCCGGCCTTCAATGAGGCGCAGCGCATTGAGCGCACGCTGGACCGCGTACTGGACACGATTGCCGCCAAGGGCTGGTCGGCCGAGGTGCTTGTGGTGGATGATGGATCAACGGATGAGACTACCGCCATCGTGCAGCGTTACATGTCGCGGCATCCTGGCCTGTTTCTTATCAAAAATCCCGGCAATCGCGGCAAAGGCTATTCCGTGCGCAATGGCCTGTTGCAGGCCGTCGGCGACTACGTCATGTTTACCGACGCAGACCTCTCCGCGCCCATGGAAGAAGCCGAGCGGCTCGTTGCCGCGTTGCGCTCCGGCGCGGATGTCGCCATAGGGTCTCGCTGGCTGGACCGCAGCCGCCAGACGCTGCATCAGCCCATCTACCGCCGCTTCTTTGGCCGCTGCTTCAACGCGGTTACGCGCATGGTCATGAACCTGCCCTACGCTGACACGCAATGCGGCTTCAAGGCCTTTCGCCGTGCCGCCGCGCAGGTCATCTTCCGCCTGCAACGGGTGGAGCGCTGGGGCTTCGATCCGGAAATCCTCTTCATCGCCCGGCGGCTTGGCTTCAAAGTGCAGGAGGTTGCCGTCTCCTGGGGGCACGATGAGCGGTCCAAGATGAGCTACCTGCGCGACGGTGCGAAGATGCTGGAGGAGATGGCTGTTATCCGCACCAACAGCCTGCTGGGCCGGTATGAAGAAGCGATCGCCGCCATGGCCGATACAAGCCGTATGGTGACACCGCCCGTCAAAGCCAGCGCCCTGCCCCACGCCGAGACTCTTCACTCCTGATTCTGTGTGATCCGTTCGAAAAGAAGGCTCCCGAGAGAAAGGTCGTAGCGCCGCGAGCCGTTGCGTTCGCCGCGTTCGCTTCTAAAACCGCCCTCCACGCCATCGCCAGAAATTGACCTAGCGTCATACACTTGAAACCGATGATGCGTTCGTTCCTGATTGCCCTCTCGCAAAATACCCGCATGCGCAACCTGCTGGAAAACACCCGCCCGGGCCGGAAGCTTTCCGGCCGTTTTGTCGCGGGCACCACCCTGGATGAAGCCATTGCGCGCACCGCCGAGCTGAATCGCGAGGGCTTCAGCGTCTCGCTCGATTCTCTGGGAGAAAGCGTCCGCTCCGAACCCGAAGCACGCGCCGCGGCCCAGATCTATCACGACCTGCTGGAACGTATTGACGCCGCAAAGCTCGACGCCAATGTCTCCGTCAAGCTCACCGGGGTCGGCATGGACGTCTCGCCGCAACTCGGCGAAACGGTCACCTGCGAAATCGTCGAACACGCTGAAAAGCTGGGCAATTTCGTCCGCATTGACATGGAAGGTACACCCTACACCGAGCAGACGATCCGGCTCACTGAGCACCTGCACCACACCCATCCCGGCACCGTCGGCACCGTGCTGCAGGCCTATCTCTTTCGCACCAAAGACGACGCAATGCGCCTGCTGGACAGAGGCATCCGCATCCGCCTCTGCAAAGGCGCCTACAAGGAAAGCCCGGACGCCGCCTTCCCGAAGAAGGAAGACGTGGACGCCAACTACGTCCAGCTCGCCGAGCAGATGGTCAGCTCCGGCGTCTACTGCGGCATCGCCACGCACGACGAGAAGATGGTGCGCGCCACGGAACAGTACGTCACCCAGCATGGCATCGCCCGCGACGCCTTCGAGTTCCAGATGCTCTACGGTGTCCGCCGCGACCTGCAGCGCGACCTGATCCAACGCGGCTACCGCGTGCGCGTCTACCTGCCCTTCGGCACGGACTGGTACCCCTACTTCATGCGGCGTCTTGCCGAACGGCCTGCCAACGTCATCTTCATCCTGAAGAATTTGTTCAAAAGCTGACTCGTTCCGGGGCCTCGGACAACAGGCGTGTCATCCTGAACGAAATGAAGGATCTGCTTTTCTCTGAGTCTCTGAGTCAGGAAGAGAGCAGCTCCTTCGTAAGCTCAGGATCACACGTTGCAAACATGGATCGGAACTCCCGGCTCACCTTACCGCTCCGCCACCTGCCGCTCCGCCAGCAGCCGCTCCACCAGCTTCGTCGTCTCGGCTTTCAGCTCCACATACGACTGCCCCGTCGCTGGCCCGCTGAACCCCGCGTGTGTCTCCTTCACCAACCCGTCGCGGCCCACAAAGAACGACGTCGGCCAGCAATTCAAGTTCTTGCCCTGCGGCAGCTTCGCGTTCAGCTCCTCCGGCGTGCCGGCCACCAGCACCGTGTACGGAATCCTGTACCGGGTCACAAAAGCGCGCAGCCGCTCGGGATTCTTGAGCTGATCCTCCTCCTCAAACGACAGGTTCACCACCTCCAGGCCCTGAGCGTGGAAGCGGTTGTAGAGCTCCACCAGGAATGGCGCTTCATCATGGCAGTTCGGGCACCAGCTGCCGCCCACCGCCACAATCGTCACCTTGCCTTTGAACGTAGGATCCGTATTGCTCACCGTCTCGCCTGCCAGGTTTGGCGCAGAGAACTGCAGCGGTTTTGACGGATCCACCACCGTTGTCTGCTCCGTCGAGGCCGTTGGTGGGGCCAACTTCTCCTGCCGGGCCTCCGCGGTGCGGCGCGCCGTCCACTGCTGGCCGTCCCGCAGCAGATTGGTCACCAGCAGCGTGCCGTCGGCCTGCGGCTTCAGCGAAAACATCTGCCCTCCTGACGGCGCAAACCGGCTCACCCGATACTCCCCGTTCGAGGTGTCGAAGCCGCCATACAGCCCGCCAGTATCGCCGTCGATGCGTAAAACAACCGCCTTGATCTCACCATTGCCGCCGCCACTGGGAGTCACGCGCAGTGTCCACGCCGACTCGCCTTTCGGTGACTTCACCGCGATCTCCCAATCGCCATTGATCGTGCCGCCCGTCGTACCTGTCGCCCCGGCAGTCGCAAAGCGCGTCGGTGGCTTGCCCTCCCGCTCCGGATGCAGCACAACTCGCGCCGGCGTGCTTTTCCCGCCGCCAAAACTCCCCATGAACTCATCGCCGCGCAGCTCACCTTCGAGCTTCCGCGCGTAATAGTCAAAGTTCAACACGAGATGGCCGTTCGCCTCCGTCCCGCTGCTGGACGGGGCCATCTCCTTGCCATTCACAAAGCTGCCGCTGACACTGCCACTCTTGCCAGGCGCAGAAAGATTCAGTTCCACGGGAACCTGCTTCCCGTGCACCTCCGCCGTGCCGCTCCAGTGGCGCACCTTTGCCGCCGCGTCCTGGGCCGGACTTACGGCTGGCATCACCATCCCAAAAACACCGGCGAGAAACAGTGGGGCAATCCAAAAGCGCATAAACTTTTGCTCCAGAAGATCTTGGTTGTGAGTAAAAAGATTTCTGACAGGCTCCCGATTCACCATCGTTGCGGGCACTCAAAGGCCTGCAAGGCATTTCACGGAAGGCACACCCAGGCGCGCGGCTACAGCCAACAGGGGAGACAACAACTCTTGGGCGCGACAAGCATACTCTCCAAAACGTAGTTGAGCCGGGCCAGACCGGTCAAATCTTGCGACGGAAAAACACCCCTCGAGCAATCGGCCACTCTTTCCCCAGCCGCTTGCTGAAACAATAAGCAGGATGGAAGCAAAAGCGTTCGAGCTCGCAGGTCGAGGTTCTGGCCAGGCCATGGCGGTCCACATCCACCATGTTGATGCTGCCGGCCGCACCGAGGTCGACGACCTGGTCGCCATGGAAGAGCCGCTCGAGATTCAGCTGCTCTTCACCCAGGCAGGCGAGCGCCGCCGCCAGCCCATCTCCGTCACCATGCGCACGCCCGGGCAGGACGGCGACCTGGCTGTCGGCTTCCTCGTCACGGAAGGCGTCGTTCGCGATGCCGCGGACATTCTCACCGTTGTACAGACTTCCAGCGGCAACGGCCAAGGCGTCGAACCGGCAGCGGCCAACGCCGTTCTTGTGGAGCTCGCTCCCGCTGTGGAGGTGAGCCCGCTGACCCTGCAGCGGAACTTCTACACCACCTCCAGTTGCGGTGTCTGCGGCAAGGGATCGTTGCTGGCTTTGCGGGCCGTTTGCCCCCCACGCCGCACAAATGGGCTCACCGTTTCCGCGGACGTACTCCATTCCCTGCCCGGCAAATTGCGGCAAGCACAGCGGACCTTTGCCTCCACCGGCGGCCTGCACGCCACGGGTCTCTTCTCGCGGAAAGGCGATCTGCTCATGCTGCGGGAGGACGTGGGCCGGCACAATGCCTTGGACAAGCTGCTCGGCGCGCAGTTTCTGGCGGACCGCACGCCCCTCTCTGAACACCTCCTGCTGCTCAGCGGCCGCGCCAGCTTTGAATTGCTGCAGAAAGCTGTGATGGGCGGCATCCCCCTGGTCGCGGCGGTGGGCGCCCCCTCCAGCCTCGCCGTTCGCATCGCCCAGGACTTCGACATCACCCTGGTGGGCTTTCTCCGCGATGGCCGGTTCAACGTCTATCACGGAGCCGAACGCATCCTGCATGCAGCCGGATCCACTGCCGTTGCGCGCGATGGCATACCCGCGCCCCGCCCGTCATAAGAGATGATGGAAGCATGAAGTTACGCATGGCAAAGGACTCCATCCGCTTGCGGATCTTGCGCTCTGAACTGAATGCTCTGGTACGTGGAGACACACTGCGGGAAGAGGTACGCCTCGCACCCGGGCCCGAAGGCGTTCTCCGCTACTCGCTCCACGTCACGGCCCAGCCCGGCTCGATACAGGTCCTGTTTCATGCCTGCGCGATTCAGATCCAACTCTCGCCGCAGGATTTCCGTGTCTGGCTCCGTGAGGATCAGGTCGGCATTTACGAGCGCCTCGACTTCGGCGTGGAAGGCACCCTCGAACTGGTCCTCGAAAAAGACTTTGCCTGCCTGGACCGCAACGAGGCGGAAAACCAGGACACCTTCGAACACCCTCACGCCGGCGCAGTCTGCTGAAGCAGGGTCTCTTTTCCCGGCAAGTGCAGTCTGCCAGGAAACTAGTCTCAGATCGTGTACTGACCACGCGCGGCGCGAATGCGGCGAACGGCGCGGATTACGCCCCAAGCACCCACGGCCGCAAAAAGCGCACCCACAATTACGCCCATGATCGCGTTGCCGTGTGGGCCCATGTGTTGGTACGCCCAGCCCGTGCTGTTTCCAATCGAGTCGCCTTTGGGACCCAGGCTGAGTACAAGCATAACCATCCCCACGACGCAGAGGATGCCGAAGCGGATGATGCGGAGCGCGGCGCCTGGGTCGGTGTACCTCGCCGGTGGTGTCGTTGGTTCCATTCAGCTTTTGTAACACGAGGATCGCCCGGCGAAGGACGCCGGGCGTTTTGCTCTACCGGTGACCACCGCCGCCGTGGAAACCACCTCCACCACCGCCGCCGTGGAAACCACCGCCTGACCCGCCGCTAAAGCCGCCCGACCGGCCGGCTCCACTGAAACCGCCGCCGCCAGAGTAGCTACGGCTGCCCCCGCCGAAATTGCCGCCGGAGGAAAGTCCCCGCTGCTGCGGTGCGCTGTACCCACCGCCACCAAAGCTTCGGCCCTGGTAACCGCCGCCGCCAAAGCTCCGTTGCTGCTGGACGCCGCCATAGGCTCCGCGGTTCACACCGGAGAATCCATTGCCGGAGGACCCGGTGCGATTTCCGCCGCCAAAGCCGCCGCCGCTATAGGCACCCCGGCTGGCAGAGCCACTGCCGGCATACCCGCCACGGTTGGAGTAGCCATTTCCATAGCCTCCGCCAAATCCACGGCCACCAAAGCCACTCCCCCGGTTAAAACCAGCGGAGCGATACTCCGGCGAACGATTGAACGCCAGCCCACCTCCGCGGATGCCGCCGCGGTAGCCGCCATAACCCCCCGCGTAGGCATGAATGCCAAAGCCGTTATGGAAGCGGTTCAGGTCGCGGTTGTACCAGAATGCACCACGGTTCCAGTACCCGCCGTAGTAGCCCGCTCCAAAGTAGCCCCAGCCGTAATTGATTCCACCGTAGTAGCCCACATATGGTCCCCAATACCCGGCATTCCAAAGGTATCCACTGCCATAGCCCGGACCCCAGTACCCCGGCGTCCACAGCGCACCCACATAGGGCGGCTCCACCCAGGCACCATCCACCCAGTAGTAGTCCCCGGCACCCGCATCCCACGCCCAGTATCCCGGCGTCCACAGGTATCCAGCCCCAGGGGCCTCCGGCTGCTCATACTCCCGCAGCGCGGGCGGAGCGACCTGCGCCTCCACTGCAACCTGCACTTGCCCGTACCCGGGCCCCTGATTGCCATAGCCCTGATTGCCGTAACCCTGGTTCCCGTAGCCCTGATTCCCGTATCCCTGAGTCGAATAATCCTGGTTGCCGGGAGCGATATTTCCGTTGCCGTACTGCCCGTTGGGTGCCTGCTGCTGGGCCGCCGGCGGATCGCCGTACAGTTCCTGCCCGTTCACATAACCAGCCTGCGCCACAGCCACACCAGCGGATGCCATCATGCTGGCGCACACCAGCATCATGCCGGCACCGAGGCCAGCTCTTCCCAAACTTCGCGATGCACCCTGAAAACCGTTTCGGGCTGTCGTCATCCTGCTGCCACCCGTGGTACGCCCGTCGCTGTCCGATCCGAACACGGCTTTGCGCGAGCAAACCACCTGTGCAAACCATCCGCACTCTTTCTTGAACACAATGTCTTCGTAGAAGTTGCGGACATGTGAGCCGGACGGGAGTCTCGTGCCAGCGCGTATGTACCTGAATTCGGGCAAACTCGCCGCGCGGCCAACCGCCGCAAAGCCTGCGTCCCCGTTAAGCGACACCTCTCTCCCGACCGGGACGGAAACGGCGCATTCCGCCCGGGTGTCCCATGCCTTGCTACTGAGACATGGGATACCCAAGCAGAGTACCCACAAAGGAGAACAGCCCTAGCGGCGCTCGCCCCCGCCACGCGGTTCCCCGCGAGGAGCCGCCTCCGGCCGGGACTGCTGCTGTGGAGCCTGCGGCTGCTGCCGAGGCTGCTGTGGCTGCTGTGGCGCCTGCTGCTGTTGCCGGTACTGCGGCTGCTGCTGCGGCTGTTGTGGCGCCTGCGGCTGCTGCCTGTACTGCTGCTGCTGTTGTGGAACCTGCGGCGGCTGCCGGTACTGCGGCCGTTGTTGTTGTGGAACCTGCGGCGGCTGCCGGTACTGCGGCTGCTGCTGCTCCTGAGCCGGCGGCGGCTGCCGGTATTGTGGCTGCGCCTGGATTTGCGGTTGACGGTACTGAGGCTGCACTTGCGGCTGCTGTCGGTACTGAGGCTGTGGCTGCTGGCCCGATTGTGCCAGTGGCTGCCTGTTGTCATAGCGCTGCTGCCGCGGCTGCCCCTGGATCAGGTTGCCATTCGTGTTCCCGCCCCGGTTATCGTTTCCGTTCGAGCTGGCATTCCCGCCAAGCAAGCCGCGCTGCTGGCTGCCCTGTGGGCCGCTGCCCGCCAGGCCCCGTTGTGGCTGGACCACTTGCGTCCGCTGTGTCTGCGGTGTGTACGTTCCCCCCGCCCTGCCGGCGATAGCCGCCTGATGGAAACTCGCCAGGTTTGTCGCCGGCCGTACCAGCGCCGCGGCTGGCGGAGCGCCATGGTTCTGCTGCGCAAATTGTGACCGGTCCTGCCGCGCAAAGTTCATGTGCTGCTGCTGCTGCGCCGTCGCAGTCACATGCTGCTCGCGCAGCGCCGCCTGCTCGCCCCCGGTCGGCCGGCTCTGCAGCCCGTTGCCGCCCACATAGCTGGTGCGCATGTTGTTGACCACCGTCACGTTGTGGACGTACGTGTTGTGCACATTCACAACGTTCACACGCGAGATCGCCGTGTTGTAAAAGAAGTGCTGTCCATTCCAGTAGCCGCCCTCGTAGCCGCGGCCAAAGTAGCCGCAGCCATAGTTCACGCCGCCGTAGTAGCCAATGTGCGGACCCCAATACCCACCGTGCCAGCCATAGAAACCGCTGTCAAACGCCCAGTATCCCGGCGTCCACAGGTAGCCCACCTGCGGCGCCACCACCCACGTACCCGGCACCCAGAAGTAGTCGCCCACCTCGGGATCCCACTGCCAGTATCCCGGCGTCCATATGTAATCCGGACCCGGTGCCACCGGCTGCTCATAGACCGGAATCCCCGGCGGTGCGATCGAGATGTTCACATAGATACCGGCGTGGCTCTTCACCGGAAAGACTGCCAGCGCGGCAACGGCGGTTACGGCGGCCATCCACTTTGTTACTCGCATCCCATCACTCCTGTGGGCCACCCTGCGGCCTGCATGAATGTGAACGCAGCTTCGCGGGATTTGTTGCGAGGTCTCTTCACGCCGCAGTCACACACGCTACTCTCATAAGGGCGCGCCGCCCTGCTTGCTCAGGCCCGGCAGGCGAATCACGCAGGGGGAGCACAGCACAGGTGTTTGCAGCGGTACAACGGATCCACTTCATCGGCATCGGCGGCATCGGCATGAGCGGCATCGCCGAAATCCTGCTCTCGCTTGGTTACCCCGTCTCCGGCTCCGACCAGCGCCGCTCCCCCGTCACCGACCGC
>CAXTRR010000033.1:0-15871 GCA_964246795.1 uncultured Terriglobus sp.
GTGTCGAGGTGGCGATTCGACGGCAAAAAAGGCCCCCGGAGCCGTGAAGCGCCGGGGGTTCTTCCCAGTGGAGTTCTTGCGTGAGCCTAGGGCAACCTGCCCGGCGGGTCAATGCCGCCGGGCAGGGCGGGTTCCTCCCCCGAAGGTGTCACGAAGCGCGGCGGCGGTTCTGTTTCCGGCTTCGGGGTAGGCTCTGGAAAGCCGGGCTTTGGCTGAGAACGGCTAACCGAAGTGGCAGCGCGGGGCGCGGATGGGGCAGAGGCCGCTCCCCGCGCGGCGGCTGCCATGTCCACCATGGCCATAACCTCATCCAGGAGCTTGACTCCTTCGAGCATGAGGCTGTAGCGCTCTTCGGCGCAGGAGACCGAGCAAAAGAGCCGGTCGCAGGTTGCGAAGCAGTGGACACACCTCACGGGCGCACCTCCACTTCGATTGCGGCGCGCTCGCGGGTGCGCCAGTTGCGAACTTCGTTGGCGTCTGGCGGTTCCGAGGCGACGAAGAGATCAGGTGTGCCGTAGATGATGGCCCAGAGGAAGCCGCAATCGACAGAGCAGAAGGGCACTTCGTTGGCCGACATGATGGCGCGGCAGGAGCGGCAGACGTGAAAGCGGGCTTGCGGCTTCACCGTGCCACCGCCTTGCGTTTGGGGCTGGAGAGCCGTGCGACGAGCGACGTGATGCGGGGCGCGAGAGCGACCGGCACACGCATGGACAGCAGAATGGTTTGAGGCGGGAGCTTCATCATCAGAGCGAATCCTTTCGTTTGATTGCGGCGGCGAGCATGGAGGGCAGCACCGCGCGGTCAGAGGCGTCCAGGTAGTGCAGTGTGGACGCGAGATTTGTGTGCGTGAGCAGGGACTGCACGATGCGCAAGTCACCCGTTTCTGCGTAGAGGCGGCGGGCCAGACCGCGCCGGAGATCGTGCAGCCGGAGCGAAGGGCGGACACCACACTTGCGCTTCCAGGTGGCCCAGCGTTTGTGATATTCGCGATCAGGTTCTGCGTAGATATGGCCACTGAGCAGGTCAACCACCGTCTGCCGGTCATCGGTAGGCGGCGGCACGACAGCGAAAATGGTGGCCAGATTGTCGCTGATAGGCGTCTTGGTGACCGCGCCGTTCTTTGTGCGTGTAACGATGTGTCCAGCCCGCACATCTGCGGGCCGGACAGTTACCGTCGTACCAAGCCGCAATGCGGCTTCGGCGGCGCAAAGGATGACCCAACGGAGGGCGAGGTCTGGCGTGGTGCTCAGCACAGCAAGCTCGTTTTGCGTGGGCTGGACTTGCCGGGCTTGCGCGGTTTTGGAGATGGAAACTGCGCTGCGGAGGTCTGGTGCACCTGCTTCAACGAACGCCGCAAGGATACGCCGGACGCTGTAGTCAGTGGCGCGCCGAGTCGTTTGCGCGAAGTGGCCGTAACTCTCTTGGACAGAGCGGACGTGACCAATGCTGAGGTCGGCGAGCCGGACACTTCCGCAGACGGCGACGAAGGCTTTGGCCGCGACATGCCACGAGCCTGAGTCTCTGCGGGTGCGGGCGCGGGCGAGGATTGGGGCGAGTTCGTCAGCGACGACCCGCCCCTGCGAGGGCGGGCCTTTAACTGCTTTGCCTCATGCCGGGTTGCGCCTAGAGCGGTGGGGAACGATTTTCGGTGACGCTTGCCTTCAGCGTCGCGCCAGTCAGCGTAAAAGGTATTTCCCTTTTGATACATGGTGTCCTGATGAATGGACACCCGCTTTGAATTATCCAGCAATCAGGCGGTGATTTCGCTACGGTGTGGAGTACATGTAGCCGCTGATTGGTGGTAGCAATGACGGCAGCGATCTCCACCCCGCTTTATGGTGCCGGCTCCAGGATTACGCCGTCCTCATTCCGCAGCGCAACCACATAATTGGCCGCAACAGCTTGCAGCACTTCCGCGGGAAATCTCTCTTGTAACAGCGCATCACCCGGCGGAGGCAACCGCATCTGCACCGCTGCGTAACGGCGTTGCCGCACTTCTCGCACAACGTCCTCGGGGTTCAGCTTTCCAAGGTGCACCAGCCGCGTCGCGTTGAAAGGATCGTAAACGAACGGCTTGCCCGAATCGGCACACAGCAGCAGGCTTTCACAGAGCGCCGGACCAGGGTGCGCCCGCAGAAAAGCCGCCTCCAACTGGAACCGCCGTTGCGCGGCGAAAGCTTCCCGGAGCCCGCGCCACGCATTCCACGTGCCTGAAACGAGTGCCGGTATCGTCATCCACAGGCAGAGCGCTGGGACCAGCAGCGCTAACTTCGGGCTCACCTCTTTTGAGCGGGTTTGCACCCCGGCATCGCGAAACGAAAAACCACCTTCTGCCTCGCTGATCGCAAGCCCAAGCAGCATCGCCGTCGCGCAGAAGGCGTCGAAGAATGCATTGCGCGCGACTCCCGCGCCGCCGGAGAAGTAACCGCCGATCAGCAAAGCCATTGCCAGCGCGATTCCCACCACCCGCCGCACCGGATCATGACGGAGACGCCAGCCCGCCCAGCTGGCCACTACAAACGGCAGCAACAGCGGCCCAAACACGTCGCGCAACATCAGCGCCGCTTTCACGCCGGAGTATGAACGAGGCAGCAGCATCTCCTGCACAAACCATGGCCCGCCCATCCATGCATTCCAGCGCAACGCAAGCGCCGCCAACGCCAGCCCGCATGCGCCGACCCACAGGGCACGAACGCGCGCAAGCAGAACCAAATCGATCAAGGCGGCCAACGGAAAAGCCAGCAGGTTCTGCTTGATGCAGCCAGCCATCACAAACAGCGCGGCTGCCAAGATCAGCCCGGCATACGCCCGCATGCTGTTCGCTGAACTCTGCAGAGATACCCCGCGCATTCGCAGGTAGACAAGCAATCCCAGCAGTGAGATTGCTTGCCCCAGCATTTGCGGATCGTCCATGCCCACGTACTCCGGAGCGCACAGGCAGAAGATGCTGAGCAGCAATGCGCCGCTCAGCACGCCAGCCCGGCGCGTGCCGCCCAGCAACCGTACAGCTGCACCGGCCAGCACGCAGGAAGCTGCCAGGCCAAGCAGTGAGAGAGACCGCCCGGTAAACAGCAGGTCATGCGTCACGCGGCGAAGTTGCGCCAACAACAGGAACGATCCCGCGGGATAGTTCACCGTCGTCCATCCGTACCCGGGCGGATACAGCCGGGCTTCGCAGCACCCGCCGGAGAGTGGCCCCGCTCCCAGGTTGATCGGGAGTTGCGGGTTGATCTGTGCGTCCGGCGCGAGCCGCATGGCGGCATACACGTTCCAGCCCTCGTTGTATCCAACCTCGGCGCGCAGGTACGCTCGAACGCACGGAACCACAAAGGTGTACGCCGCCGCAAGCAGGCATATCCAGAACCAGCGCCGTTGCGATCCTGCCGGCAGCGACACCTGTCCGAATCGGAACACGCCTACAGGAACCGCTCGGCACGGAGCGGGTGCAAGGCAGCGGATCCAGGCGCACCTGCATCCCGCAGGTCTGCCTCTCCCTGACCCATATTCCGATCTCCCACGGGAACTCGCCCCCGTTCCCGCCACGTGAACAGGTTGCTCGTCGAGTAGTTCCAGCCCAGACTCAAGATCATGCCCGAAAGACCCGCAACATACCAGGCCATGCCAGCGCTCAGCAGCGCCTGCGCAAAGATAACGCTCGCCCACGCACCAAAGGAGCACACCAGCGTGAACGATGCGAAACCGCGCAGAAGCCGCATGCCGTGCAGGCTGCGGTCATGAAAGGTGATGCGGTTGTTTAGCAGGAAATTCACCGTCATCGCAAGATACGTCGCGATCATCTCCGAGCGGAAGAACGGCTCGTGCTCCCACTTCTTCAGCACTCCCAGCGCCAGCAGGTGAACCACCATGCCCACCAGGCCCACCAGGGCAAAAACAACAAGCTGCGGCGGCAACAAATCCCCGGCCAGCTTGCTCACAACGAGAGTCAGGTATTCCACCGCCGTGGCCACATCCAGCTTGCTGGAGCCATGCCGCCGTTCTCTGAACCGGTATCCAATTTCAGCAAAACGAACAGGCCGCTCGCTGGAGGCAAACAGATCCAGCAGGATCTTGAATCCGCGGCGCTGCAGCCGCGGCGCGCAGCCCACCACAAACGATCGCCTCGCCAGGAAGAAGCCGCTCATCGGATCGCTGACCTCAGCGCGGCAAACTACCTGGCTAACCACTCGCCCAAGCCTGCTCAGCAGAACGCGACGCTTGTGAAAGCTCCCCATGCTTCCGCCATCGGCGTGCCGCGTTCCCACCACCAGATCCAGCAGTTCGCTCTTTGCCCGTTGCAACATTCTCGGCAACACCCTCTCGTCATGCTGCAGGTCCGCGTCCATCACGGCAATCCAGGGAGCAGAACTGGCCAGCGCTCCCTCTACGCAAGCAGAAGAGAGGCCGCGCCGCCCGATGCGATGGATCAGCCGGACTCGCGCATCCTGCCGCGCATGCGCCAGCACCGCTTCCGCTGTGCCATCCGGGGAGTCATCGTCGACAAAGATCGCCTCCCAACGTATGCCCGCCATAGCCCGCCGCAGCAGCGCAATCACCTCCGGAACGTTCTCCCGCTCCTGAAAGGTGGGCAAGATGACGGAAAGCTCAATCGGTTCAGAGCTGTTTCCGCCGAGCGCTGCATCGGTGGCAAGTGCGCTCTCCAGCTCCGCGATTCGGCTATCGTCCTGTGCATTGGAGAAGTGGACTGGCATTCTGATGGTGGTTAGCTCCGTATAGGAAAGGAGACGCGCGGACTGCCACAATGGTGTACAGACCGCCTTGGAGGCAGTGCCTTGGAAGCTGCCCCGGCTACCGTCGGTTGCCGGACATCCCGCCTCACGCATCCTATGCCTTCAAGAAGACAGTTGAGGTGCTTTAACCGAATAGTCCTCTTTGCCAGGAAAGGCATGGTTCCCGAGATGCGTTGCAAAATGAGTTCCGAAGCGAGTTCCGAAACGAGTTCCAGGATGAGTTCCACGATGCATTTCACGACGCGCTTCACGATGCGTCCTCACCTGAGACTTGCGGCGGTCTCCGTCGCTCTCGCAACATCACTGCTCGCCGGTTGCGACAAAAAGAAAGACGACACCGGCAATCTGAAGTCTGCGATCAATAGCTACTATCAGGCGCATCCGGAGTGCCTCTTTCCGGCGGCCAAGAAACTGCCCGCGCAGGCCGACACCGACAACGACCGCGACACCGCTGGCTACGACGCCCTCGTCGACCAGGGCCTGCTCGTACGCACTACGGCAGAAAAGACCCGGCTGCTCGTCCTGAATAAGCAGGTCAACATGTACGACCTGAGCGACAAAGGCCGAGGTGTCTGGAAGGCCGACCCGCAACAGCCGGGTTATGGCAATTTCTGCTACGGTCACCGCGCTGTGGAAGCCATCTCCAGCAGCACACCCGCGGGCAGCACGCAACCCGCTGCCACCACTGTTGTGAACTACACCTATACCATCGCCGGTGTTGCCGATTGGGCACGCGCAGCCAGCGTACAAACAGCCTTTCCTGCCGTTCGAGACAAGCTGGCGGCCTCCAGCAATGGGCACAACACCCTTGGACTCACCGCCAACGGCTGGCAGTTGCAGGCACCTGCGGCCCGGGGAGCAAGCGGCGATGCAGGCATCGTCGAGTAAACTCCTGCAAAACAAACCTTCGTAGGGTATCGTTCAGCCGCGGAATCCTTGCTCGCGTGGGGCTCCGCTTCCAGAGGGCTGAAGACTCGGCATATCGAACTTTCCGGAACATTACACCTTCACGGCAACTGCCTAAACCTCCGCAAGACCGCGCAAGCCAGCTATTGCGGAAGCTTTGCAGCCGGAGGAGCTGCAACCCGGACCACGGGAGCACCGCCCGCCGCTGGTGCCGCGGTGGCCTCCGGTGTGGTAGACAGCACCGGGGCCGCCGGTGCGGAGTAGCCGCGGGTCATGGTCACATGCGGGTTGTCTCCGGCAGAGACCCGCGAACCTGCCATGGGCACTTGCGACGCAACAGGCCCGGAAGGTACCAATGGTGCCGCCGGCGTTCCGTCTTCATTCGGCTGCTGCGGCGCGCTCTGCGGAATGATCGCCCATAGCCCCAGATTCAGCTCCTTCATGCGCGTGCGGGCGGCGGTAAAGGGCAGGCCCACCAGGCTCGGCATCACGTAGGTCTTGGGAGCGGTATCGGCCGCCTGGCTCAGCAGCAGGCTCACCTCCGGCTTGTCTACGCCTTCGGCATTCGGCGGCGGCGTTTGCGCCAGCACCACCCCCGCTGGCCCCGGTGACGCGATGTGTGCCATCGTTCCCACATCCAGTGAGGCCCGCCGGATGGCCGCGGCCGCATCCCGCTCGTCCATGCCCAGGGTATCCGGGATCGCCACGCGCTGCGGCCCCATGCTCTCCGTAATTCGCATGTGCCAGCCCTTGCGCACCGCGGTTCCGGGCCCGGGCGACTGCGACAGCACACGGCCGGCTGGCACCGTGGTTGAGTAGAAACGGTTCTCCACGTTCAGGTTCAACTTCGCATCATGCGTCAGGTCGCTCGCCTCATCCAGAGTCAGCCCCTGCAGCGACGGCACTTCCACCTGCCCGGCGTGGATGGCCAGCCGCACAGTAAGAACCGCCGACAGCAAAGCCACCACACTCATGCACAGCAGTGTGAAGGCAATGCCAAATCCGCGCACAATGCCCTGGCGCACTTCGCCGGCGTTGTTCTGATACCGAACCCTGATCTTCATCTACTGTCCGCCAGTTTACCTTCGCCACGTGTCATCGGCCGCTGTCCACCTTTGAAGCGGTTTTCCATTCATCCTTTTTCCACTCCTTGAATCCTGCAAAGGGTCGTCGTTTCGACCGGAAACGTCACGGCTCCATGTGACTTCGCAGTGGAAAGACTTGCTCTTTGTCGTGGCTCACAGCCGCCGCCGTGCAGGAAAGCAGGTCTCTCCACTTCGTGGCGCATCGGCTCCGGCTCGTAATCATCATCTGGCCGCTCCGGTCGACACGACAAGTCAGGGTGCCTCGAAGCAGCCCTATCGCCGATTGTCCGTGGCCGGCTCAGGATGAATCAGCAGCTTGGCCACCTCCGGCCGCTTGCGCAAAAAGGAGGTCTCCAGCATGGTGATGATGCGGTGCACCGCGCTCATCTGTAAATCGTCCGGCATGGTGCAGTGGCAGCTCATCTCCAGCCGGTCGCCATGCTGCAGCGCGGTCACGTCGTGAATGTCCTCAATGCCCGGCAACCTGTCCGCCAGCTCGCGCAGGTCGCGCACCAGCATCCGGTCCCGCTCCAGCGCCACGGGGTGTTCAATCTCCCGCTCTTCGCTTTCAATGTGAGTGACGATGCTCTGGATTCCAGGCACCTCGCGCCGCATCTCTGCTTCGATCCTGGTCACGGTGTCATGTGCCTCGCGCAACGGCGTGACGGCTGGCAGTTCCAGGTGCTGCTCCACCAGCAATCCGCTGTCCAGCTGCTGCACACTTACATCATGCACAAACAGGTCCGACCGTGACGCCACCGCGCGCAGCCGGTCGAAGACACTCTCATGCGCGTCGGCCATGGGCACCGTGTGCACCACCACATCCGTCTCCGGCTGCAGCCGCGTCACGGCCTCCGTCACCGCGGCCACCAGTTGGTCCGCACGCTGGAATGAGATCGTTCGCGCCATGCCCACCGTCACGTCGGCAAAGTAACCCGTGCCCGCCCGCCGCATGCGCAGCCGGTCCACGCTCACCACGCCCGGCACACGCCGCACCGCCTCCACCATCGCCCGGCGCGCTTCCGGCGGTGTCCTGTCCAGCAGCGCATCCACGGTCTCGCGGAGCAGCCGCACCGTTACTTTCAGAATGATGAAAGACACCACCAGCGCCGCCAGCGGGTCCGCCACCTCCAGCCCGCGCAGGTGGAAGCGCTGCCCCACATACGCCGCGCCCAGCCCCATCAGCACCGCGACAGACGACCATATATCCGTGCCGAAGTGCACCGCCTCGGCTTCCAGCGCTTGCGAGTTGGCCGCCTGCGCCACGCGCCGCAACTGCCGTGAACGTGTCCAGTCCACCGCAATGGAAAGAACAAGCACGAGCACAGGCCATGGCGAGATGACCAGGTCCAGCGGCGCACCCTGCCGGTAGCGCACAATCCGCCGCACCGCCTCCGTGATGATCCACAACGACGAGGCCAGCATGAACACCGTCTCCGCAAAGGCGGACAGGCTTTCCACCCGGCCATGACCGTAGCTGTGGTCGTCATCGGCCGGCTTGTCAGAAAGCCGCAATGAGAACAGCGTGATCGTGCTCGCCAGCAGGTCAATGCCGGAGTGCGCCGCTTCGCTCAGCATGCCCAGCGATCCGGTCGCGATCCCCGTGATCAGCTTTAGCAGCGTGATCGCGCTGGCTGCCAGCACGCTGCGCGTAGCCGTCTCCCTCTTTGCCGCCAGTATCGCCGGGTCTGCGCTACGGGCCGGCCGCGACACCTGCTCCAGCTGTTCCCTGGACGCCGGCTCGCGGGTTGTCTCCGTCGTGCTCATCGAAACCCTAGCCTATCGCCTTCCAGCCCGCACGTCGTGGTAATCCCGCTGGCACTCCGCTTTTAAGCGATGTCCGATTCTCCGTAGACTGGCCGACTCGCATCGCCGGAAACTCACCCCGCCACGCCGCTCCAAAGCCCCGCTACGCCGAACAGGTACGGCTTCCATCGGACGTCGCGAAAGCCTGCCTGCTCCATGCGCCGGCACATCTCCTGCGGCGGCGGAAAGCGCTCTACACTCGCCGGCAGATATCGGTAAGACGAACCACTGCCTGAGATCAGCCCCCCGATCCGCGGCAGCACATGCCGAAAGTACAGCCGATAGGCCACGCCCAACCACCCCGGCGGTTCACTGAAATCCAGAATGCCGACCAGGCCGCCCGGCCGCAACACTCGGCGGATCTCCCGCAGCCCGGCGTCGTAGTCCGCCAGATTGCGAAATCCAAAGGCAGAAGTCACCAGGTCCTGTGAAGCGCCCAGTAGCGGCAGTGCCAGGGCATCGGCCTCAATAAACTCCACCGGCCGCCCCGCCAGCTTCGTCCGTCCGCGCTCAATCATCTCGTGGGAGAAGTCGATTGCCGTCATTGCCACGCCGCCAGCCGGACGCCTCCTCAGCAAGGCGGCGGTCATGTCCGCCGTGCCGCAGCACAGGTCCAGCACGCGGGTCTCCGGCCGGCGCAGCACCGCGTTAAAGAACCGGGCTGCCCGCCACCACCACACCCGGTCGAAGCCAAAGCTGAGCAGGTGATTTAGCCGGTCATAGCGCGGCGCAATCGAGTCAAACATCTGCCGCACGGCCAGCGACGCGGAGGCCGCATCGCTGGTGCCGGCCGGCCGTGATCCCTCCACCCGCTCACTCATGGTGCTCCAGCCCGTCCAGAACGCTCAGGTCCCCGGCAGTTGTCCGCACCATCCAATGCGCTGCCTTCAGCAGTTCGTCCCGGGTCACATCCTTCACCATCTCGACCCGCCCAATGCCCAGCGGCAGGATGAAGGAAAGCGTTCCGCTGCGCATCTTCTTGTCTGAAGCTGTCAGCTCCACCAGCCGCTCCGCCGTCACTGTGTATGCCAGATAAGATTCCGATCCATACTGCCAGACCAGCGCTCGCATGCGGGCAGCTTCCTGCTCAGGGAGCGCGCCCCGCGCAACCGCTAGATGCAGCGCACCCAGCATGCCGCAGCCGATTGCCTCACCATGCAGCAGCGCGGTATAACTGGTCGCCGCTTCCAGCGCATGGCCCAGTGTGTGGCCGAAATTCAGAATCGCGCGTAGCCCGCTTTCGCGCTCGTCCTGCGCCACCACGTCTGCCTTGATCCGGACGCTCGCCTCCACTACATGCTGCAGATGGTGTGGATCTCCCGCAAGGATCGCCTCCGCGTGTTGCTCCATGTAGCTGAAGAGCTCTGCGTCGCGGATGATGGCCGCCTTCACGCTCTCCTGCAGGCCGGCGCGCAGCTCCCGCGCGGGCAGTGTGCGCAGCGTGTCGATATCGGCAAAGACCGCCACTGGCTGATGAAAGCTGCCTACCAGGTTTTTGCCCGCCCCGAGATTTACACCGGTCTTGCCGCCGACCGACGAGTCCACCTGCGCCAGCAGCGTGGTGGGCACCTGCACAAAGCGCACACCGCGCATGTACACCGCCGCGACGAAGCCCGTAATGTCGCCGATCACTCCACCGCCCAGCGCAATCAGCAACGCATCCCGGTCGGCCCCGTGCGCCGCCAGCTCTTCGCACAAGTGCTCCGCGGTAGGCAGCCGTTTGTGGGCTTCGCCCGCCGGCACAAGCAGCGTGTGGAGTGAAAATCCCGCAGCTTGCAAAGGCGCGCGCAAGGTCTCGCCCCAAAGCACGTCGATCTCCGGCGAGGTCACCACAAACACACGCGAAATATGTCCCGGTAAAGCCTTCAACCCGGATGGAATCTGGTCGAGCAGGCCGGAGCCGATCCTTACGACATAGCGGCCCGATTCCGTCGTAACTGGAATCGCCATTGCCTTGTTCTCTGTCGCGATCTGGTCAGCCGTCTGCGTCACCCTTCGATTATCTCAGCCTGCGGCTTGCCACCGTCGTAAGCTAAACCAATGCAGATTGGCGACAGCATCGACTTCACCCTGCCCGACCAGGACGGCAAGCCCGTGACCCTTTCCAGCTTTCACGGCCAGCCCGTCGTTCTCTTCTTCTATCCGCGCGCCGACACGCCCGGCTGCACCACGGAAGCCTGCGAGTTCCGCGACGTCTACAGCGACCTGAAATCGGCCGGTGCCGTCCTCCTCGGCATCTCGCGAGACACAGCGGGCAAGCAGAAGAAGTTCGCCGACAAATTCTCCCTCAACTACCCGCTGCTGGCCGATCCGGAGATGACCGTCGCCAACCAGTTCGACGTGGTCAAGCAAGGCAGCATGTACGGCAAGCCAGTCACGAAAGTCGAGCGCTCCACCTTCATCCTCGACCGCGCTGGCAAGCTCGCCGCCGAGTTCCGCGCCGTCAAGCCGGAAGGCCACGCCGCGGAAATGCTGAGCGCCGTACAGAACCTCGCCTGAGACATGCAGCAAATTACCGAGTACACTGCCGCGTAACCACCCATTGCCAGGGCTTACTTGCGAGAATGCGACTTCTCGTTTCCATCCCGGCTAGGCATCTGGCGAGTGCAAATTTCTAGAGTGAGCTGACAAAGGGTATCCAGACTTTGTTTCATCCAGGCTGAACCGCCGGCCGGTGCTTCTGGATTCAATAAGTGAGCTTTGCCGAGTGTCCTCCTGGACGTGCGTGCAGAAGCCGCATAGGAGTTCCCATGCAGATCGGTATCCTCGGCGCAGGTCACATCGGGTCAGCCCTCGCTAATCACTTCACTCAGCTGCAGCACACCGTCGCGATTGCAAACTCTCGCGGCCCCGAAACCCTGGGCGAGGTCGCCCAGAAGACCGGCGCTACTCCGGTCCAAATGACCGAGGCCCCAAATGGCGCAGAGATCTTCGTCGTCACCATCCCACTCAAGAACGTCCCGGAGCTGCCAGAGGATCTGCTCAAGAACCTACCCGCGAACGCGATCGTTATCGACACCTGCAACTACTATCCCTCGGCCCGCGATGGCCAGATCGCGGAGATCGATAGTGGCTTGCCAGAGAGTGTCTGGGTGGAGCAGCACATCGGGCATCCCGTCCTCAAACTGTTCAACAACATCTACGCTCCGAGTCTAGTACAGGATGGCAGGGCCAACGGCGCTTCACACCGTATCGCGCTTCCGGTCGCCGGGGACGACGCAACGGCAAAATCACGTCTGATCGAGCTGCTGGATCAGATGGGCTTTGACGGCCTTGACGCCGGCTCTTTGCAGGACTCCTGGCGTCAGGAACCCGGAACCCCCGCCTACTGCACCGATCTCGACCTGGCTACACTTCCGGCGGCGCTGGCTGCGGCGAACCACGGGGAAGCGAAAGCAAAGGCCCTCGAAGCTGTGGGAAAGGTGTTCCCGATCTTCGGCACGGCGAGTACCAAGGAACTCGTGCGTGTGACGCGCTCCATGTGGCCGGACTTGCCACAGCTATAGGCGACCGCACAGAAGCGACTCCGTGCCCCTCGCCCGTTTCCATCGTGATCGGGCACCTTCCGGATTCGCTTCTTCACGCTGTCACAGATGAGTCCTGAGAAACGCTGTTGTCAGAAGTTATCGAGGACGGCTGCTCGCGCCGGTTGACTTCCTCAATGCAACTATCAGCACCGACCGATCGAGTTTTCAGTTTCTTACTGACAGGTCAGTCGATGTAGGCGCGTTTGCCGAAGAGCAGAGGCTCGGCTGCAGCAGCCCCTTCAACGCCGCCCCGTGACCGCGATCAACGGATCGCTCTTGGAGCCGTCGCGCAGCACCTCCACGCGGATGTCGCGAAAGCCGGCGCGCTGGATGTAGAGCCGCACCAGGGCGGCATGTCCGTTGGCGTCGAGCGAGTGCCAGATCGCCACCGCCTTGGTCGGAAAGCAACGGTTTGAGAAGCTGACGATGAAGGGCGCGTCCGGCCGCAGGACCCGCAGGACGTCGGCGAAGGCCTCCAGGGGACGCTGCAGATACTGAACGCCGACACAGCACATGGCGGCATCGCAGCTGCCGGCCTCCAGCGGCAGGATGGGGTTGCGGTTCAGGTTCTGCACAAAGCTTCGGGCTCAGCCGGGGGTCGGCCCGGAGCTCCTCGGCGTTCATGCCCTGGCCGATCACTCCGGCGAAGGCCATTTCCGGCAGCAGATGGCTCACCCAGCTCGACATCAGGTCCAGCAGCACGCCCCCAGCCGGCAGCGTGGCGCGGTAGTAGGCGGTGAGTGCCCGCGTTGCCGCCTCATCTATGTGCGTGACCAGCCGGGCAGGCGCGTAGAAGCCGGCATCGTCGTTGCCGTCCTCTTTTAGGAAAGCGCCGGGCGGTAGCTCAGGCAGGAGGTCACCCATGCTTGCCATCGATGTCAGTTGTCTCTCATCCATCGCCTTCATTACTTCATTCTGCTCCCCGACGCCGTGGCGTGGCGCATAGCGAGAGGCGCCGTTCTAGTCAGTTGAGATCGTTACTGACGATACGCGACACAGAGGATAAATCCGATGCTGCACTGAAATGCACGTCTCAGTGGATACAAGATGGTGGAGACAACAGATTCTATGGCACTGAGTGCTACACTGCGCATCGTGAGTCCGGCAACTTGCAGCGAGGTGTCGGTCTACAAGGGCAAGCCGTTCGTGCGCTTCGCAAAGAAAGCCGGGAGAAGACAATGCCTGGAAAACAACGAAGTGATGCCTTGGCCGCTCTACACGAAACGGTGGCCGATCTGCATCGCGTGGGCGGGATGGACCAAAGGACGATGCGCAAGTTCGACGCGCTTTGCCTGACACCTATACGGGAGATGACGCCCAAGAAGATTCGCGCCTTGCGAACCCGCGAGAAAGCCAGTCAGACGGTCTTCGCCGCCTATCTGAATGTCACGCCTGGCCTTGTGAGCAAGTGGGAGCGTGGGGAAAAGCATCCGCAAGGGGCGTCTCTCAAGCTGCTTTCCCTGGTCGATAAGAAGGGTTTGGAAGTCGTGGCCTGATTTGAGTGACATTGGTGATTCAGCCAAAGTGACAAGGGCCCTTCTCCGCATCTGGAATGGCACCGGCCATAAGATTACGTGCGACAATGTCGACCTCGCGGTGCCCTCCGGTGTCGCCCGGCTAAATTTTGAGATGGTTACTGACGACGATGCGACTTTTCGGGACTTAGGCGAATCCAGGACTCATCTGGTGTCTTCGCCCGATCCAAGGAATCTAGACTAGGCCTGTCATATTCGGCTGGCCGTTTGAAGCTGTGACCCCACCGTCCACGGGTAGATTGACGCCATTGACAAAAGCTGCGTCTTCACTCGCAAGGAACGCGATCACGCCAGCAACTTCTTCAGGTTTGGCGCCTCGGCCAATTGGAAGGCGATCCTTAAACTTGGCAATTAGCGGTTCGTTGGTCTCAAAGTCTGCCGTCATCTCGGTCGAGGTCAGGCTTGGGTTGACCGCGTTCACACGCACGCCCTGAGAGCCAAGTTCAAGGGCAAGAGCGCGGGTGAGGTTTGTGATAGCTCCCTTTGCAGCGTTGTAAATGCTTCCACCCCAATCGCCACCCAGGCCTGATACCGACGAGACGTTCACAATCGATCCGCCGGTCTTCAGCAGATGAGGCAAGGCAGCTCGGATGGCGAAGTAGACTCCATCGACATCGATGCTCATCACCTTGCGCCATTGCTCTGTCGTGCTGTTCAGGATAGGTCCGAAGGCGGCCACCCCGGCATTGTTCACAAGGACGTCGATGCGTCCAAACTTGGCCACGGTGGATTTCACCAAGTGCCTGATATAGGCTTCGTCGGACACATCTCCGTCGTTAAGCAGCACACGGGCGGGATCAATGCCGTCAGCTGTTTCCGCGAGCTTTTCCTTCCGGCGTCCATTCAACGCAACGGACGCGCCCTCGCTTAGAAAGCGTTTAGCCGTGGCGGCCCCGATACCAGAGCCGGCACCCGTCACAATGACAACTTTTCCAGTAAACCGATTCATATCAACCTCGAAGACTTTTTGATGTTCCAAATGCGCGGCCGACTATGTTTTTGGAAATCGGCGCTACTCTGCTCGCGCAACCTTACGGAAATTTGTCACAAACAGCAGGATAAATCCTGAGAAACGCCGTTCTCGGAAGTTGGCCGGGATGCGGCAAATTGTCGTGTGCTGCAGGCACCGGTGTGGGTCGCCTGTCAGCTCCGGTGAGCTGTGCTAATCCGAACCGGGATGCGGGAGCGGATTCCGAACGAGTGGCGATCTCTGCGATCAGTAACGGCAGATCGAAGGCATTAACTGGGCCGTACTACCGCTTTGGGACTACGACGCATTCAACGTGATCACCTGATCCGCGGTGAATCCGGCGTCGGTGCCGAGCGATGGTGCGGCGTCTGCGAGCTCCTTCTTTCCCTCCTTGCCCAACGCCGTAACGATCTCGGACAAGACGCGGTGCTCGGCAATGCTGACCACCTGTATGGAGAGCTCGCCATAGCTGTTGATCGTGCCCGCCCTGAGCGACAGCACCACCGTCAACTGCACGGGTGTTCCCGCCGGCAAACCTCCGACCGGCTCGGCCAGCATCGCGTTCAGAACGTCGCCGTTCCTGGCATGGCTGGAGTCCACTGCCTGCTTGAGGCGTACACGGATCGGCGTGCCGGAGCGGATGCCCAACGCGTCGCTTTGCTGCGCGATCGGCAGCAGCGGCTTGTCGTCAGAGGCGTGCCGGCCGTGGTCACCCTGCCCCTCGGTGTAGATCTTCTCTGTCGAGACCGAAGCTGGAGGGTTCTGCGTGGCGGCTGCATCCGATGCCGGGGTGCTCGCGCCCGCGGCACTACTTCCCGGTGCAGTGGAGGCCGCTCCCGCAGCGGTGCTGGATCCAGCAGCCTGCGAAGGCGAGGAGGGATTTCCTGCGCCGCGCCGAGCTCGCCTTGGAGCCGGTCCTGGACCTGGCGAGGGAGGTTGGGATGGTGTGCCACCGGCGCCGCTCTGCGCCCCGGTTGCGGCTGGCTGCAGTGCGTTCCCCTGGCTGCCGGAGGCCTGGCCAGGCATGCCCCGCAGGCCACAAAGTGACAGCAGCAGCAGCAGACCGGTCCGGCTGGCAGATTGAAACACCTTCATCGTCACGGCAGATGGATGAATCCCGCGAAGGCCGGGTTGCAGACCTGACATCAGTCGCCCACCACTGGCGCAAGCTGCGGCTGGCCCTTTTGTGGCTAAGTCTGCCGCGCGGAGACGCGCCGGTCACGCTTGCCGGCAATCGCGCCGCGCAGCCGGTCGAAATACAGGTAGACCACTGGCGTGGTGAACAGCGTAAGAC
>CAXTRR010000033.1:15881-18355 GCA_964246795.1 uncultured Terriglobus sp.
CGTCATCATGATTGGGCGGAAACGCAGCAGGCACGCCTCGTAAATTGCCTCTTTCGGCGTCTTGCCGTGCTCGCGCTCAGCCACCAGGGCAAAGTCGATCATCATAATGGCATTCTTTTTTACGATGCCGATCAGCAGCACAATCCCAATGATCGCGATGACCGAAAGGTCCGTCTGCGTGACCAGCAGTGCGAGAATTGCGCCGACGCCAGCGGAGGGCAGCGTGGACAAAATGGTGAGCGGATGAATGAAGCTTTCGTATAGCACTCCAAGTACGATGTACACGGCCGTAAGTGCCAGCAGCACCAGGATCGGCTCACTGGAAAGCGAGTCTTTGAAGGCCGCCGCCGTGCCCTGGAAACCGCCGCTGATGGTTCCCGGCACACCGATCCGGCTGCGCGCGCGGTCAATCGCCTCAGTCGCCTGCGACAGCGAAATCCCCGGAGCCAGATTGAAGGAGAGCGTGACCGCGGGTGACAGGCCCTGGTGATTCACCTGCAGCGGCACGCGCTTCATTTCAAAGTGAGAGATGGCGGACAGCGGTACCTCCGCCTTGTTGCTTGCCTGCACATAGATCGTCTTCAGCGCATCCGGCGATTGCTGGAACTGCGGTGCCACTTCCAGCACCACGTGGTACTGGTTCAGCGGCTTGTAGGTGGTGGAGACCTGCCGCTGGCCAAAGGCCGTGGACAGTGTCTGGTCGATGGCCAGCGCCGTGATGCCCAGACGCGATGCCGTATCGCGGTCGATCACCAGCTGCGCTTCGAGCCCCGCCTGCTGCTGGTCAGTTGCCACATCACGCAACTCCGGCTCCTGCTTCATGGTGGCTTCCATCAGCGGTGCCCAGTGGTTCAGGTCGGCGGTCGAGTCCGCCGTGAGCGTGTACTGGTATTGAGTGGCCGACTGCCGGCCCCCGATGTTCAACTCCTGCGCTGACTGCAGATACGTAATCACGCCAGGCATGCTGGACAGCTTGGGCCGCAGCCGCTGGATCACCTGCTCGGAACTTTCACCCTTCCTGTCCTTGGGCTGCTTGAGAAAGATAAACATGCCGCCGCTGTTGTTGGCGCCGCCGCCCGGTCCACCACCGCCCACAAAGCTCATCACATTCAGCACCGCCGGATCGGTCTTCACCGTCTCCGTCATCTGCTGCACCTTCAGCTTCATGGAGTCGAATGACACATCCTGCTGGCCCTGCACGCGCCCGCTCAGGCGGCCCGTGTCCTGCTGCGGAAAGAATCCCTTCGGCACCAGGATGAAGAGATAAATGTTCAGCAGAAAGGTTCCAATGGTGATCATCAGGATCAACGGCTGGTGATCCAGCACCCAGCGCAGGCCATGCTCATACTCACGCAGGATGAAATTGAAAAACTGCTCCCCCCACATGTAAATGCGGCCATGCTTCACGGCCGAGTGCGGCCGCAGGAACTTGGCCGACAGCATCGGTGTGGTGGTCAGCGACACAACAAGCGATACAAGGATGGCCACGGAAAGCGTCACCGCAAATTCGCGGAAGAGCCGCCCCACAATGCCGCCCATCAGCAGAATCGGAATAAAAACCGCGATCAGCGAAATGGACATGCTCAGCACGGTAAAGCCGATCTCCTTTGAGCCCAGCATCGCGGCGTCGTACGCCGTCATGCCGTCTTCCAGATGGCGTGAGATATTCTCGATCACCACGATCGCGTCATCCACCACAAACCCGGTGGAGATGGTGAGTGCCATCAGCGACAGGTTGTCGAGCGTGTAGCCCAGCAGGTACATCACGGCAAAGGTGCCTAGCAATGACAGCGGCACGGAGATCGACGGGATCAGCGTGGACCGCACCTCCCGCAGGAAGAAAAAGACGACCAGGATCACCAGAACGATGGTGATAATCATGGTCCGGGTAATGTCGCTCACCGAGGCGCGGATCGTGGCGGTCCGATCCAGCGCCACCTGCAGCTTGATGGTAGGCGGGATGGACGCCTGCAATGTAGGCAGTTGCTTCAGAACGCTGTCAACCGTGGCAATCACATTGGCACCGGGTGATTTGAAGACGATCACCAGAACGGCCGGCTTGCCGTTGAACATGCCAAAGGTATGGATGTCCTCCACCGCATTGACCACGCGGGCCACATCGCCCACGCGCACAATGCCGGCGGCGTTGGTACTGGTGAGTGCCACGCTGGAGACGTTGGTGTTCACCGCGGCGGAGCGGAAACCGATGCCGCTATTCAAGGCCGCCGTTGTTGGCGCGCCCACATTGCCGGCGGATCCAGAGGCCGCTGTGCCGCCTGAGCCTCCGCCTCCTGAGGTGCTGGACGTGCTGGCTCCAACAGCGGTACTGGCGCCGCTGGATCCCGGTGCCGCGCTCGCTCCGCCCGCAGCTGAAGAGCCGCTGCCCGTCGCCGAAAGCGCCGAACCGCTGCCGTTGGCCGAGCCACTGCCCGTGGCATTGCTGCCGCCGCTGCTGCCCGTCGTCGCGCTGGAGA
>CAXTRR010000033.1:18365-36208 GCA_964246795.1 uncultured Terriglobus sp.
CGCTGGAGACGTTCGCCTGCAGACCATTGCTCGCCTGCGCGTTGGAGACCGGGCCGCGGCTGGTCGCCACTACAAGCGGCCGGTACGCATCCGCGCCAAAGAGCTGGTCGCTGGTGGAAATCGACCAGCGCTGTTCCTCGCCGTTCAGGTATCCCTTCGGCTCAAGCACATTAAAGGTCTGCACCGCTGCGGACAGTGTATTCAGCGACAGACCATTGTTCGCCAGCTGCAGCGGATTCGCCTCCAGCCGCACCGCCGGCTTCGAGGAGCCACCCACAAAAGTCTGGCCCACACCCTGCACCGACGCGAGCTTTTGCGCAAGGATCGAATCCGCCGCGTCATACAGCTGCGGAACAGAAAGCGTATCGCTGGTCAGCGCCAGAATCATGATCGGCGCATCCGCCGGGTTGATCTTGCGATAGGTCGGATTGCTGGGCAGGTTGGCCGGTAACTGCGCCCGCGCCGCGCTGATGGCCGCCTGTACATCGCGCGCCGCGCCGTTGATGTCCCGCGACAGGTCAAACTGCAGCACCACGCTGGCCTGCCCTTGCGATGAGGTGGAGGTCATCTGGTTCACGCCGGCAATGCGGGAGAACTGCCGCTCCAGCGGTGTTGCGACCGATGACGCCATCGTGTCAGGGTCGGCCCCAGGCAGCCCTGCACCCACCGCAATCACCGGAAACTCGACCTCCGGCAGCGACGACACCGGCAGCAGCTTGTAAGCGACCGCTCCGGCCAGAATGATCGCGATGGAGAGCAGAAAGGTGGCGACGGGGCGCCGGATAAAGGGCGCGGAAAAGTGCACACCGCCGATGGGCTCGCTGGCTGTCTCACTTGCATGTTCCATCGCCTGCTGATCTTCAGCGGAGGCATGCTCGCGCGGTGCCTGGTCACCGGCCCGCTTGTCCGGTCCGCGCGTGCCTTCACCCGCGTTCAGCTTGCCGGCATCGCCGGGCCGCTGCCGCTCCGTGGGCTGTGTGTCTCCGGGTTGTGGGTTGGTGTTCATTGGCTTCTCGGATCGTTCCGCCACACCGTAAAGACTTTCTTTCGAAAATCCATAGAACTGTGGAGAACACGCGAAATGTACAGAATCCCTGGCTCTACCTCAAAAACACAAAATGTTTTCCGCAAAGGACCCGGCGTAGATTTGGCCGCAATGCCAGCTGTGCGGGACGTCCTCGCTCAACTCCTGCCGTGATATCCGTCAGCACCGCCCTGATCTTAAGAATGTAGCGTTGCGCCTGACGTGGATTCCACTTGCGGACCGTATAGCTCTCTATGGTGAGAGATCCCGGCTGCTTCGATTGGAGTAAACAATCCGCAATCAGGCAGCCTCGTGCTGAACCGGGCTTTCGGTATGACGCAAGCTCCTGTCTTCCTGTGAGATCTGCTGGCCCAAACGGCCAAGTATCTCCTCGAATGGATCTCCTTCATAGACGCCGCTGTTAAAGCCGTCCTCAATCATGCGCTCCATCGCCTTTTCCTTCTCGGCATCCGGCAGCTTCGCGTACATCGCGAAGATCGCCTCTTCCACCACCTGCCAGGGCTTGTCATAGCCCTTGGCAATCATCAATTGCTCGACCATGTCTTCAAAATGCGCCAGGATTTCAACAGTCATCGCGGTTCCCTCTCCTGCCAGCCATCTTAATCGCCGCTTGCATACTGCGGTTCCGCCTCATGTTCATGCAGCTTGAACTCGCGGTCGGCTTCTTCCGTGCCCAGATACTTGCGTCCAATGCGGTCAAAGAACAGGTAGACCACCGGCGTGGTGAAGAGCGTGAGTATTTGTGAAACGATCAGCCCGCCCACGATGGTGATACCCAGCGGCCGCCGCAGCTCCGAGCCTGTGCCGGTGCCCAGGGCCAGCGGCACACCGCCCAGTAGCGCGGCCATGGTCGTCATCATAATGGGCCGGAAACGCAGCAGGCACGCCTGGTAGATCGCCTCCTCCGGCGACTTGCCGCCTTCGCGCTCGGCCTCCAGCGCGAAATCAATCATCATGATCGCGTTCTTCTTCACAATGCCGATCAGCAGGATGATGCCGATCAGCGCAATCACGCTCAGGTCCGTGCCTGTGAGTTGCAGCGCCAGAATCGCCCCCACACCCGCCGAGGGCAGCGTGGACAGAATCGTAATCGGGTGAATATAGCTTTCATACAGAATCCCGAGCACGATGTACACCGTGATCAGCGCGGCCAGGATCAGCAGCGGCTCATTGGAAAGCGATGCCTCAAACGAAGCGGCCGTGCCTTGGAAATCCGCGTTCACGCTCAGCGGAATGTTCAATTCCTTTTCCGCGGCGCGCACCTGTTTCACGGCATCGCCGATCGCATAACCCGGTGCCAGGTTGAACGACAGATTTACCGATGGGAACTGCCCCTGGTGCTCGACCGCCAGCGTCGCAGCCTTCTGCTCAAAGTGGGTAAACGTGGAGAGCGGCACCTGCATCCCGTTTGAACTCTTCACGTAGATGGAATCCAACGCCGAGGGGTTCCGTTGAAACTTCGGCGCAACCTCCAGGATCACGTGGTACTGGTTCTGCTGCGTGAACATGGTGGACACCTGCCGCTGCCCAAAGGCGTCATAGAGCGTGTCGTCAATATTCTGTGGCGTAATGCCCAGCCGTGACGCCGTGTTGCGGTCGATGACCAGCGATGCTTCCAGGCCGTCCACGGTCTGATCCGTGGCCACATCCACCAGCGCTGGCAGCGTCTTGAACTTGCGCTGGATGCGGTTCGACCAGTCCACCAATTCATCCGGATTAGCATCCTCGACGGAGTACTGATACTGCGTACGCGCCGTGCGGTTTTCCACGGTCAGGTCCTGCAACGGTTGCAGGTACGCGTCAATGCCCGTGATCTGCGACAGCTTCGGCTGCAGCCGCCGGATCACCGCCACCGCATCTGACGACCGCTTGTCCTTATCCACCAGATCGATCTGGATGCGGCCAGAGTTAAGCGTGGAGTTCGTCGCGTCGATGCCGATGAATGAACTGATTGAAGCAACGTCCGGGTCCTTCAGGATCTCCAGCGCCAGCGCTTGCTGCTTCAGGCTCATCGCGCTGAAACTGGTGTCCTGTGGGGCGTCGGTAATGGCCAGGATTTCGCCCGTGTCCTGCACCGGAAAGAAGCCCTTCTGCACCACGGCATAAAGAAAGAAGGTGAGAACAAACGTAGCTGCCGTCACCAGCAGCGTGAGGGTCTGGTGGCGCAGCACCCAGCGCACCCCCACGGCATACTTCGCAATCACCCAGTTGAAGAAATCTTCGCTGCGCTTATAAAAGCGGCCCTTCTCTTCTTCAGTCGTATGCTTCAGCAGCTTGGCCGCCATCATCGGCGTCAGCGTGAGAGAGACCACGGCAGAGACGAGAATGGTGACGGACAGCGTGACAGCAAATTCGCGGAAGAGCCGTCCCACAATGTCGCCCATGAAGAGCAGTGGGATCAGCACGGCAATCAGCGAAACCGTCAACGACACGATCGTGAAGCCGATCTGCTCCGATCCCATCAGCGCGGCTTCCAGCGGCGAGTGGCCCTGCTCCAGGTAGCGGTCGATGTTCTCGACCATCACAATCGCGTCGTCCACCACAAAACCCGTTGAGATGGTCAGCGCCATCAGTGACAGGTTATTGAGCGAATAGCCCAGCAGATACATGACGCCAAAGGTGCCCACAATTGACAGTGGCACCGCGATGGACGGAATGATCGTCGCCCGCCACGACCGCAGGAACAGGAAGATCACCACAATCACCAGACCGATGGTGAGCAGCAATTCAAACTGAACATCCTTAACTGAAGCGCGGATCGTGTTTGTCCGGTCGGTCAGGATCTCCAGCTTTACTGATGCCGGCAGCGTGGCCTGCAAGCGGGGCAGCAATGCTTGAATGCGGTTCACCACGCCGATGATGTTGGCGCCCGGCTGGCGCTGGATATTCACGATCACCGCCGGATGCGTGACCGGGTCCTGCCCCGCCGCCGGAGCACGTCCCATCCATGCCGCCTGAAACGCGTTCTCTGAAGCGTCGATGGAGTTGGCCACGTCCCGCAGAAACACCGGCGAACCATTGCGGTAGGCGATGATGACGTTGTTGTATTCCTTTGCGGCCAGCAACTGATCGTTCGCGCCAATGGTGTACGCCTGGTGCGCTCCGTTCAGGTTGCCCTTCGCCTGGTCCACGTTGGCACTGGCCAGTGCGCTGCGCACATCTTCCAGTGACAGCCCGTAGCCGGCCAGCGCCATGGGATTTGCCTGGATGCGCACTCCCGGCTTCTGGCCGCCGGCAATTGACACAAGACCCACACCCGAGAGCTGCGAAATCTTCTGCGCCAGAATGGTGTCCGCCAGGTCTTCGACCTTCGTGAGCTCCAGCGTGTCGCTGGTAAGCGCCAGCGTCAGGATCGGAGCATCGGCCGGGTTGACCTTGTTGTAGATCGGCGGGTTCGGCAGGTCTTTCGGCAAATAGGTATTGGCCGCGTTGATCGCCGCCTGCACGTCCTGCTGCGCCACATCGATCGACTCCGCCAGCGAGAACTGCAGCGTGATCACCGAGCCGCCGCCCGATGAGTTCGACGTCATCTGCGTCAGGCCGGGAATCTGGCCGAACTGCCGCTCCAGCGGACCCGTCACGGCAGACGACATCACCTCTGGGCTCGCCCCCGGATAAAACGTCTGCACCTGAATCGTGGGATAGTCCACCTGCGGCAGCGCGGAAACCGGCAGTTGAAAATATGCAACGCCGCCCGCCAGCAGGATGGCAATCATCAGCAGCGCCGTGGCCACCGGACGAAGGATAAACGGGCGTGACGGACTCATTGCAATTCAGCTCCCAGAAGCCAGCATTTCGTAAAAACCCGCCGGTCCTCACATCCTCGCCGCCGGGTTTCCCTGGCCCGCGTCTTGCCTCATCTACTGCCGTGGAGCTCCACCACCATTGCCGGTGTTCGTACCCTGCTGGTTGGACTGCCCACCCTGCCCATCGGCACCCGCCGTATTGGAACCGTTCGCGTTCACCGAACCCGTCTGTGAACCAAGCCGGGCGGCACCCGCGCCCTGTGCATCGGCGCCCGCGACCGCGGCATTGCCCACACCGTTGTAGCCCACCTGAGCCGCCGGACGTGGAATCACTGTGCTCTTCAGGCTCAGCTTTTCCTCGCCATCGGTAATGATCTTTTCACCGGCACGCAAGCCGCTGTGGATGACCACCAGGGCTCCCTGCGTCAGCTCGATCTGGATAGGCCGCTGCTGCACCGGATAGCTGGTCTGCCGCATGCTGGTGGGCGCGCCTGCCCCCCCGCCATGCCGCGTTCCACCGCCCGCGCCAGCTGAACCGGTTCCCCCGTCGGTGTTGCCCGGAGCATTCGTTTCGCTGCCCGCCGTTCCCGCCTTGCCGCCCTTCTTGCCGTTGCCTCGGGTCGCCTGCGAAGCCCGGTCCGCCGTCTGCTCCGGGGAGATTGGCCGCTCCGTATCGATCACGTACACAAATGGTCCGCTCGACCCGGTTTGCACCGCCGCGGCTGGTATGGTGAGCGCGTTTGTGCGGTTCTCCAGCACCAGCCGCACATTCACAAACTGGTTCGGGTACAGTGCGCCGTCGTGGTTATCGAACACCGCCTTCAGCTTCGCCGTGCCTGTCGTCGTGTCGATCTGGTTGTCCACCGTTAGCAGCGACCCCGTCGCCAGCTTTTGCAGGTTGCCTCGGTCCCAGGCCTCGGCAACCAGCTTGCGGCCGCCCTTCATGCGCTCAAAGACCTGCGGCAACTGATCCTCCGGCAGGGTAAAGATCACGGAGATGGGCTCAACCTGCGTAATCACCACCAGCCCTGTAGAGCTGTTGGCTGCCACGATATTGCCGATATCCACCTGCCGCAGCCCCACAATGCCGGTGATCGGCGAGGTAATACGCGTGTAATTCAGGTTGACCCGCGTCGAATCGATCGCTGCCTGGTCAGCCGCCAGCGTCCCCGTCGCCTGGCCGCTGGTGGACTCCTGTGCCTGCGCCTGCTCCTTGCTCACAACGCCTGCGGAATAAAGCTGGTTGTAGCGCACCGCCTGCGCCTGTGCGTTGGCGGCATTGGCCTGGTCGCGCACCAGGTTTCCTTGCGCCTGGCCAAGCGCCGCCTGGTACGGGCGTGGGTCGATTTCGATCAGCAACTGGCCCTGGGAAACACGCTGACCCTCGCGAAAGTTCACGCGGGTAATCTGGCCGTCTACCCGGCTTTTCAGCGTCACCGTGTTGTATGCCGTCACCGTACCCAAAGCCGTAAGGTAAATGGGCACCGGCCGCTGCTGAACCACATCAAACGCCACCGGCACCGGCCGGTTCGCCATCGCCGCCGCGCCCTGCGCCTGCTGCTGGTCAGCCTTTTTGTTGGACCGGATGCGATACACCACAAAGCCCACAACCCCCGCAATTACCAGCAGAACCAGGATCAGCCGCGTCCATGAGCGTTTCGGCTTTTCTCCCGCGGGAAGACCGTTGCCGGTACCCGGCTCCGGATGTTGCGATGCATCATTGGCCAGGCCGGTGGACGCTGGAGACGCATGCGCGGGAAGCGCCGCCTGTTTGCCGGGCAAGTGCGTGGAGCTGGAGACGGTAGACGACATGATGATGGATATGCCTTTTAAGGACTCTTTTGAAATGGGCAGCAGAACCACCCGAAACTGCAGACACCCGGCTCTTGCGTGGAACTTTGACTTGAACCAGACTAATAGATGTACGTTCCGGAGCCGGAGGAGTTTCGTTCCAGCCCATCTTCCACTCCGCGCACCGCACCATCAAACACCAGGCCTTAAGCACCACTCCTTATAATGCCCTTGCATGCCTACGCCGCCGGCCAGCCTGACCGAACCCACGCCTGAAGTCCTCGCCTCGGGCCTCGCATCAGGCCTCACATCGAGTACGGTGCCGCCTCTTTCACCGGCTGCCATGGAACTCCCGCTCTGTGTCGACCTGGACGGCACGCTGGTCAAGAGCGACACACTCGTTGACGCCATTCTGCTGCTTGTGCGCCAGCAGCCAGGCTCGCCGCTGCACTGGCCCGCCTGGGTGCGCAAGGGGAAAGCCGGCTTCAAACGCGAAATCACCAGTCGTGCCGTGGTGGATGTCGAGCACCTGCCTTATAACGAGCCGCTGCTCGCCTTTTTGCGTGAGGAGCACGCCCGCGGACGCCGCATCTACCTGGCCACCGCCGCCGACATTGGCTTCGCCGAACAGGTCGCCGCCCACGTGGGCCTGTTCACCGGCGTGCTGGCCTCTGACGGCTCACTCAACCTCGCCGGAAAAAACAAGCTCACCGCCTTCCAGCAGCGCTTTCCCGAGGGCTTCTCCTACATCGGCAATGCCATGCCGGACCGCACGCTGCTCCAGGCCAGCGTTCAGCCCATGGTGGCGAACCCGCACGGCAAACTGCGTGCCGCCATGCGGGCCGATGGGGTCACGCCGTATCGTGAATTCCTGGATCGCCGCAGTCCCGTCAAGTCCCTGCTAAAGGCGATCCGCATTCACCAGTGGGCCAAGAACGTGCTGGTCTTCCTGCCGCCACTGTTGGCTCACGTCCGCGATCCCAACACCATCGTTGCCGCCGTGATGGCCTTCTTCTCCCTCAGCTTCTGCGCCAGCGCCACTTACATCATCAACGACCTCCTCGATATCGAAGCCGACCGCCGCCACCCGCGCAAGCGCAAACGGCCCTTTGCCTCCGGCGATCTGTCGCCCTTTACCGGGGTCATTGTCGTCGTTCTCTTTTTCGCGGTCAGTGTCGCGCTCGCGCTGCTGCTCCATGTGGTTTACGCCGCGCTGCCGGGCACGGATGGCGTGCATGAGGTGCTGGCCCGCCCTTACCGGTTTCTGGGCTGGCTGGCGATCTACACCGTTACCACGCTGGCGTACTCCTTCTATCTCAAGCGGCGCGCGCTGGTGGACGTGATTGTGCTCAGCGGCCTGTACACCGTCCGCATCCTGGCCGGCTCGGCGGCAACGGATGTGGGCGTCTCCGCCTGGCTTGCGGCGTTTTCCATCTTCTTCTTTCTCTCGCTTGCCTTTGTCAAACGCTTCAGTGAACTGGAGTTGATGACCACCAACAACCAGACCAAGGTCAGCGGCCGCGGCTATGGTACGACGGACATGGAGCAGCTTCGCAGCTTTGGCACCTCCAGCGCCTTTGCCAGCGTCGTCGTACTCACCATGTACATCTCCGGTCTGGCGGGCGTGCTCTACGCCAACCCCAGCCGGCTGTGGCTGCTGGTGCCAGTGCTGCTGCTCTGGATCATGCGCGTGTGGCTGCTGGCCAGCCGCGGCCAACTGCACGAAGATCCGGTTGTCTACGCCATTACGGACCGGACGAGTTGGCTCCTGGGGGCCATTTCCGTCGGCATTATTTGGTGGGCGTTGTAGGCGTTTGAACAGAGCTCTGCTTCTTACACTTCATTTCTACGGCTGCTGTGACTATTTACAGTTGCAAGCCGGTGGCGAAGTGCTCATAATTTTGGAAATGGGGAAAGCAGAAAAAGCGCTGGATCGCATCAAGGCGAACCCCAGCGACTATCGATGGAATGAGCTGACTCGCCTGATGGAATCTTTCGGTTACGAGGTAACCAGCAGCGGGGGCTCTAGTCGCAAATTTCTTCATCGCACGACCCGGGCCATACTCATGCTGCACGAGCCGCATCCCACCAGCATTCTTAAGGCATACCAGGTACGCGCAGTTCTCAGATTTCTGCAACAGGAGAGGCACCTATGAGCACCTTAACCAAAAGTAGAACCACCCTTGAATACCGTGGTTACAACGGTTCAGTAGAATTCAGCGCAGATGATCGTATCCTGCATGGTGAACTTGTAGGAATTCGTGACACCGTTACCTTTGAGGGCGCGGATGTAACTTCGTTGGAACACAATTTCAGATCTGCCGTGGATGAATACCTTGCCTTCTGCACTTCTGAAAACAAAGTTCCCGACACGCCGTACAAAGGCACCTTTAATGTACGCATTAGCCCCGATCTTCATAAGCGAGCTGCCCTCTTCGCTAGCGATCATCATAAAAAGCTGAATAACATTGTTCGCGAAGCTCTTGAAAGCTATCTACAAACGGCATGATTTGACCCACTGAGTCCGTCGTCTAAAGTGACTTCTTCAGCGTCCAGAGTAGCTTGCGTCAGCGATGCCGCTCTGCGATTGCCGATGACCGTCAAACACCGAAGTACTTCCTACTCCTGAATGGATCGCTCATGGCTCAGAATTTTCCTCAACTCGGCGCGTTTGATGATTCCACACTCGATGCCGCCTTTACTGCACTCATGGAGGAAGCCCACCTCGCCGCCGCACGGCTGACCACGGCCGAGGCGCAGGAAAACTTCCGCCTGGAGTGGCTTGGACGCAAGGCCGGGCGGCTAAAGCTACTGAGTGAACAATGGTTGAAGGCCGCCCCCCCGATTGCAAAAAAATCGCTTGGCATTCGTTTCAACATGCTAAAGAGCGAGATTGAGTCCATTCTCGATGCAGAACCAGCTACGAAGCCGCGCTCCATTTCCTCCCTTGACATCTCCCTACCCGGCATCCGCCGCCCCATCGGCGTAGAGCACCCGCTCACCCGCACCATGCGTGAGATGACCGCCGTCTTTGCCGCGCTCGGCTACTCCGTCAGCACCGGACCGGAGGTCGAAACCGACTTCTACAACTTTGAAGCTCTTAATTTTCCCCCCGACCACCCCGCCCGCGACACCCAGGACACCCTCGTCGTTGCCGGGCAGGAGGGCAAGCCGCTGCGCGAGCGCCTGCTCATGCGCACGCACACCTCACCCGTGCAAATTCGAAGCATGAGCGCCAATCCGCCGCCGCTGCGCCTAGTCATCCCTGGCAAGGTTCACCGCAATGACGAGTCCGATGCCACCCACTCGCCGATCTTTCACCAGGTGGAGGGCCTCTGCGTCGATCGCAGCATTACCTTCAGCGACCTGAAAGGCACGCTCGACCACGCCATGAAGGCCTTTTTCGGTTCGGCGGTGAAAACACGCTTTTTTCCCTCCTTCTTCCCCTTCACGGAGCCCAGCGCCGACGTCCAGATCTCCTGCCCCTTCTGCGGCGGCGCGGGCTGCCGCAAGTGCAAGCACTCCGGCTGGATCGAGCTGCTGGGTTGTGGCATGGTGGACCCCGCCGTCTTCGCCGCCGTAGACCAGCGCCGCATTGAGAACGGCCTGGATCCGGCCTACAACCTGCCTGGAATCAGCGGCTTCGCCTTCGGTATGGGCGTGGAACGTATTGCCATGATGAAGTACGGCGTGGGCGACATCGGCCAGTTTTACTCCGGCGACCTGCGCTTCCTGGAGCAGTTCGGATGACAAATTTCAATACCAGAGCTGAAGATTATAGGTGAATTACCAGGTTTACCTGAATTTGGTAAACCTCGGGAAACTTTCTACACTTTCGTTTCCAGAGCTCCTCGTTTTCACGAACCTTATCGATATTACCTTTTTTCGGTAAACCTTGGTAAACTCCCTATACTTCATGGATCCGCTCAGAAATCCATATGCTCCCGGTGCCGGTTATCAGCCACCGGAACTCGCAGGCCGTGACCGCCTTCGAGAGACGATTACCATCTCGCTGGCCCGCGTGCGGGCGCGGCGCTTTTCCAAAAGCTTCATCATGGTGGGTCTTCGCGGCGTTGGCAAAACGGTCCTCCTGGATCGAATCCGCACCGATGCGGAGCATGGAGGAATTCTTACGCTTCGTGCGGAAACACCGGAAAACCGCTCGTTGCCGGCCTTGCTCGCGCCACAGTTGCGTCAGGCTCTGCTTCGCCTTAGCCGTGTCGACGCTGCCCGCGACTTGGCCAACCGTGGTCTGCACGCGCTGGCCGGTTTTGCCCGTTCGCTCAAAGTAAAGTACCAGGACATTGAAGTCGCTCTTGATTTGCAGGCCGAGGCCGGCCTGGCTGACAATGGCGACTTAGAAACTGATCTCGCCGTATTGCTCGAACAGGTAGGCAAAGCCGCAGCAAAGGCCGAAACCGCCGTTGTTCTCTTTTTAGATGAAATCCAATACATCGAAGAGGACCAGTTTGGTGCGCTCATCGCGGCTTTGCACCGCTGCGCGCAACTCAAGTTGCCCATCACCATGGTGGGTGCTGGCCTGCCGCAGCTTCGGGGTCTGGCCGGCAACGCCAAATCCTACGCGGAACGGCTTTTCGACTTTCCGCAGATTGACCGTCTGCCTGCGGAAGAAGCGACAAGGGCCCTTGTGCTGCCTGCGCGGGCCGAGAAGGTCGAATTCACTCCAGAGGCCATTACAGAAATCCTGCGGCAAACGCAAGGTTACCCCTACTTTCTGCAGGAATGGGGCAAGCACGCGTGGGACATTGCCCAAACTACCCCGATCACCCTGGTCAACATTCAAGACAGCTCTCTTGAAGCACTCACGGCTCTCGATGAAAGCTTTTTTCGTGTCCGCTTTAATCGGCTCACACCCCGAGAAAAGCGTTACCTGCGGGCTATGTCGGAACTCGGCCCCGGCCCTCACCGCTCCGGCGACATCGCCACCGCATTTGGCCGCAAGGTGGGTCAGTTAGGAACGGTCCGCGACCGGCTGATCAACAAAGGCATGATCTGGAGCCCAAATCATGGGGATACCGCCTTCACCGTCCCGCTGTTCGACGATTTTATGAAACGCATCATGCCAGGTGAAGACTGGCGCACGGAGTAGACGTTTGAACATCCTGACTACCTGGTTGCGCGAGTACCTGCCCGCGCTCGACATCTCCGACCGGCAACTGGCCGAGGACCTTACCCTTCGCGGCATTGCCGTGGAGGGCATCCATGCACTGTCCACCGGCGGCCATCTCTTTGAGATGGACATCACCACCAATCGCGTGGATGCGATGAACCACTACGGCATTGCGCGCGAAGCCTCCGCCATTTACGGTGTGCCGCTGCTCAACCTGGAAGACCGGCGCATCGCAAACGCGGAACTCGGAGAAGCTGCTGACCTGGCCGCGCACAATGACGTCGTCCGCGAACACGGTGACAACGCGAAGAGTGACACAGGAGCTCAGGGCTACCCTGTCCGCATCGAAGCCGTTGACCTTTGCGGCCGCTTCACCGCGCAGATCATCCGCAACGTCACGGTGGGTGCCTCCACTGGCGTCGTCGCGGAACGTTTCGCCGCGCTCGGCCAGAAGTCCATCAGCAACGCGGTGGACGCGACCAACTACACCTGGCTCGCCATGGGCCATCCCACCCACGTCTTCGACCTGGACACGCTTGAAGGGGGCATCGTGGTCCGCCGCGCCCGTGGCGGTGAGCGCCTCAAGCTTCTGGACGGCTCAGAAAAGACACTCACCGCCGACGATCTGGTGATCGCGGACGAGAAGAAAGCGCTTGGCCTGGCCGGCGTCATGGGCGGCTGGGATTCCCGCGTTACTGAAACCACCAGGAACATCCTCGTGGAAGCCGCGTGGTTCTCCCCCGCGGCCATCCGCGCCAGCTCACGCCGTCACGGCCTGCACACGGATGCCTCACACCGTTATGAGCGTGGAGCTGACCTGGGTGCCTGCGCTCTGGCCAGCCACCTCGTCACCCGCGCGGTGCTCATGGCCTGCGGCGGCACGCCGGCCGGCGCCCTGACGGACATTTCGATTCCCGCATGGGAAGAGCGAACGACTCGCCGGCCGCACCTCCGACTCAGCGTCGACACCGCCCAGCAGCTGCTCGGTACAACACTCGCCGGTGACGACAACCTTCGCCTGGTCCCTTCGGCCGCGATCGAGCAGTATCTGGAAGCGCTCGGTTGCCATCTGCGGCCCACGCCGGAGGGCGATGCCTTTGAAGTCACACTGCCCAGCTGGCGGCTGGACCTGGAGCGCGAAATCGACCTGATTGAGGAGATAGCTCGTGTCTATGGCTACAACCGTTTTGCCGACACGCTGCCCGCCTGGGCCGGCGGTGTCATAGCGCTGCCCCATGCCGGGCGCGAGGAGAAGCTGCGCCAGGCACTGCTTGCCCTCGGCTACACCGAAGCTCTTTCAAGCACCTTTTGCTCAGACACCGACGCCGCTCTCTTCAGAGCCGCGGATCAGGGTGCCGTCGCGATGGGTAATCCACTGTCAGCCGAGGCCGGCATGTTGCGGCCGTCGCTGCTGCCTGGCATGGCTGGTATGCTCGCGCTCAATGGCAGCCGCGATGTCCGCGCCGCGCGCCTTTTTGAATACGGAACAGTCTTTACCGGCACGGCCGAACAGCTTCACGAACACGCCTCGCTCGCCCTCGGTGCCTACGGCGGCGCGGCGGCCACGCCCACCATCCCCGCGGAAGATGCGCCCTTTTTCGAGCTGAAAGGCGCACTTGAAAGTCTCCTCGCCGGCTTCATCACACCCGCGTTCCGCTTCAGCCATGACGATCTACCGGCGTGGATAGAGCCCGGCCGCGGTGCCCGCCTCCTGCTCGGCGAAACAGCATGTGCCACGCTCGGCGAGCTCAGCGCCGCCGAACGCGCCCGCCGCAAGCTGCGCGAACGTGTGGTGCTGGCCGAGGTTGACCTGCCCGTACTCTTTGCCTGTCCGCTGCGCACGCCCAGTGCCGTCGAGCCCTCACGCTTTCAGGCCGTCGAGCGCGACCTCTCCTTCCTCTTCAGCGACAGCATCCCGTGGTCCGCGATCCAACAGGCTCTTCGCTCTCTGGCTATTCCCGAGATGCTTTCGCTTGCACCCGTCGAGATGTATCGCGACCCGAAAGGCAAGACCGTCCCCCGGGGCGACTACTCGCTCCTGCTGCGCATGATCTTTCAATCCGCTGAACGAACCCTGCGCGACGAGGAGCTTGCCACCTGGCAGGACCTCGCCATCGCCGCGCTCACCGCACTGGGGGGCCGCCATCGGGCCACGTAAAAGCTGGAACAGGCGGTCGATTCATTTCAATTCAGCCGAATGCAGTACCTCTCCTGTAGACTGAAAGTATTGCTTTGGAGCGCGTTCTGCGCGCCGGGAGGGTGGGCCACGCGCCTTCACCCTTCGGGCCGGCATCTCAAGTATTTCAGCTGAAGCAAAGAATAGGACAACTAACGCCGTGAGCTCCACGACTATCCGGAACATCGCCATCATTGCCCACGTCGACCACGGCAAGACCACGCTGGTAGACGCCATGCTCCGGCAGAGCGGCACTTTTCGCGCAAATGAGGCGCTCACCGACCGCGTCATGGACTCCAACGACCTGGAACGCGAGCGCGGCATCACCATTCTGGCCAAAAACACGGCCGTGAACTATGGCAACGGCAAAATCAACATCGTTGACACACCGGGCCACGCCGACTTTGGCGGCGAGGTCGAGCGCGCCCTCAAGATGGTCGATGGCGTCGTCCTGCTGGTGGACGCCAGCGAAGGCCCGCTGCCGCAGACCCGCTTTGTGCTCAGCAAGGCACTTGCCGGCGGCTTGACGCCGATTTTGGTCATCAACAAGATCGACCGCCCGGACGCTCGCGTGCAGGAAGTCTTGAACGAGGTCTATGATCTGTTCATTGACCTGGACGCCGCCGAGGACCAGCTCGACTTCCCCGTGGTCTATACCAACGGCAAGGCTGGCACTGCCACGCTCGATATGGCCGTCCCGGGCGAGAACCTGAAGCCGCTCTTCGAAACCATCGAGAACACGATTGCGCCCGCCACTGGTGATCCGGATGGCCCGCTGCAGATCCTGGTCACAAACCTGGACTACTCCGACTACCTCGGCCGGCTCGGCATCGCGCGCGTCTTCAACGGCACCCTGCGCAATGGCGAAACCGTCAACGTGGCCAAGCTGGACGGCACACTCCAGCCGGTGAAGATCACCAAGCTCTTCAGCTTCAGCGGCCTGAAGCGGACCGACATTGAAGAAACCACCACGGGAGACATCATCGCTGTGGCCGGCGTCAGCGGCCTGACCATCGGTGAGACGATCACTGGCCTGGAGAACCCATCGCCGCTGCCGCCCATCAACAACGACTAACACACCATCGACATTCAGTTCAGCGTCAACAACTCGCCCTTCGCCGGACGCGAAGGCCAGTTCGTCACCAGCCGCAACCTGCGCGAGCGCCTCGATAAAGAACTGCAGACCAATGTCTCGATTCGCGTGGAAGACACCGGCTCGCCCGACACTTTCAAGGTGCTGGGCCGCGGCGAATTGCAGCTTGCCGTACTGATTGAAATGATGCGCCGCGAAGGCTACGAGCTGATGGCCGGCCGCCCCGAGATCGTGACCAAGCGCATTGACGGCGAACTTATGGAGCCGGTGGAGTACGTCACCATCGACGTGCCAGAGGAGTTCGCCGGCACTGTCATCCAGAAGCTCGGGCCACGTAAAGGCGAAATGGTCAAAATGCACGGGCAGGGCCGCGTCCGCATGGAGTTCAAGGTGCCATCGCGCGGACTGATCGGCCTGCGTAGCGAGATGCTCACCGAGACCCGCGGAACCATCGTCATGAACACGCTTTTCGACGGCTACATCGCCTACCAGGGCGAGATTCCTCAGCGCCCCACCGGCGCGCTCATCAGCGACCGCAACGGCGTCACTACCACTTACGCGCTGAACGGCCTGCAGGAGCGCGGCACCCTCTTCATGGGCGAGGGTGTAGATGTCTACGAGGGCATGATCTGCGGCGAGAACTCGCGCGACAATGACCTGGATGTCAACTGCGTCCGCGAGAAAAAGCTCACCAACATGCGTGCCTCCTCCGCCGACGAAGCTCTTCGCCTCGTCCCCTATAGGCAGCTCACGCTGGAGCAGTGCATCGAGTTCATCGCGGATGACGAAGTGGTAGAGGTCACGCCCAAATCGCTGCGCATGCGCAAAAAGGTGCTGCAGGCAAACCGCCGGCCGCGCCGCCAACAGCTGCAAGAGGCTTAGGCCAGCACGCTCTGCCCGCCGCGCTCCTGAACGCGAACTCCAGGAGCGCTTTCACCGCGGGAACGGATCGCCCGCTGTGTTGAACTGTGTGGCGGCTTCCTCACCGGCTGCTCTGCTACCGTAGAAAGAGATGGCGTTGCAAACGAAGCTCCCGCTGACTTCTCCGGCTTTAGCTGCCGAGGCGCGGGAGCGTGTCTCTGAACCGGGGAGCACGCCATTCGAGCCGGCCCCTATCTGGCTCCAGAGGCTTTCACTGGGCGTACTGGTAGTTTTCTGCCTGTATCTAGGCGGCATTCTGGTCTACCTGCCGTGGTGGCGACCCATGTGGGACGACAACTCGCTCCTGCTGGATTTTCCACGCCTTCACCACTGGTTACTGCAGGGGCCTGTCCGCGGCCTCATCAGCGGCATCGGCCTGCTGGACCTTTGGATCGGCATCTCCGAGATCATCCACTATCACGAGTACCGCGCATAATCATGTACGAAGCTCATTACCAGTGTGCCGGGTGCTACGAGTGGGTCGAAACCACGGTGGACAGCTCCGGCGGTTCGCGCCAGCAATACGTGGAAGACTGCCAGGTCTGCTGCAAGCCGAACGTGCTGACAGTGAATTGGGACCGGGACTCCGAGGCCTACCTCATCACGGCCGAGCTGGAGTAGAGATCCTCTAGATCTGCCGCAGGCGGTGGTGCGTTCTCTTGTAGCGAACGCACCACCCATCCTGTTGATGATTGCTTCGTTCCTTCGTTCTTAAAGTGTCTTCAAATCCAGCACAAAGCGGTACTTCACATCCGACTTCAACACCCGCTCGTAAGCCTCCTCGAGCTTGCCGAAACTGGTCATCTCGATGTCCGACACGATGTTGTGCTTTCCGCAGAAGTCCAGCATTTCCTGCGTTTCCGCAATGCCGCCGATCATGGAGCCGGAAAGGCTCTTGCGCCCAACCACAACCGCAAACGCCGACATCACGAGGGGATCCTCAGGCACGCCCACCGTGCACAGCGTGCCATCACGCTTCAGCAGTGAGAAGTACGGGGCCATGTCGTGCTTTGCGGAAACACAGTCCAGAATGAAGTCGAACTTGCCCGCGTGCGGCACATGCCAGTCCTTGTCCTTGGTCAGGATTACCTCATCCGCACCCAGCTTTTTGGCATCCTCCACTTTGCTGGCGGAGGTCGTGAACTGCACCGTCTTGGCACCGAACGCATGCGAGAATTTCAACGCCATGTGACCCAGCCCGCCGAGACCCACCACGCCGATCGTCCTGCCCTTGGCCGCGCCCCAGTGCTTCAGCGGCGAGTAGGTGGTAATGCCCGCGCACAGCAGCGGAGCGGCACCAGCCGGATCCAGGTTCGCCGGCACCTTAAGCGCATAAGCCTCGTCCAGCACAATGTGGTTGCCGTAGCCGCCAAAGGTCAGGTTGCCCTGCTTGTCTTTGCTGTTGTAGGTGAACACCGTGGCGCCGCGGTCACAATACTGCTCCTCGCCGGCCTTGCAGCTGTCGCACTCGCGGCAGCTGTCCACCATGCAGCCCACGGCGGCGGTATCGCCGGTCTTGAACTTCTTTACGTTCGCGCCCACTGCGGTGACTTTGCCCACAATTTCATGGCCGGGGACCATGGGATAGAGCGAATTGCCCCACTCATTGCGTACCTGGTGGATGTCGGAGTGGCAAATTCCGCAAAATTCGATATCGATCAAAATGTCGTTAGGGCCCGGATCGCGGTGCTCATACTGAAAGGGGGCAAGAGGTGTGCTGCTGGACTGTGCGGCATAGCCGTTGGTGGCGATCGCCATATTCGTTTCTCCTTGGATTCGGCAAACGCGGGTCCTCGTTTCCATTCTTGAATGGGATGCCTTATGTGCTTTGGATGAGCAGAGCCGCGCTGCTGATGCAACTGCTTGCTGATCCTGGAAGCGGCAGTTCATGCCACGTGCGGGCCTCTGCCTGCATCTATCCGTGGCGAATGTCTGAGCCA
>CAXTRR010000033.1:36218-45224 GCA_964246795.1 uncultured Terriglobus sp.
CCCAAACCAACATCTCCCCCAGCCACTGGAACAAGCTCCCCTCGCCTATGAGGACCAGGAATTCCTCGCTTCTCCCGATGGCCGCATCCTCCGCATTCTGGCTGAGTACTCCGAACCCATGGCGCGCTTCCGCCGTGAGCGCATCCAGGACACCGTCGTCTTTTTTGGCTCAGCACGCTTCCATCCACTGGACGCACCCGCGGAACAGATCCGGGTGCTGAGCAACACCGGCACCGCTGAACCCGCGCCGCCCGAGGAGCAGCCCGCCCATCCCGGCGACACGGAGACAAGCGCACTGCGCGAAATTCGCGCGCAGACCGTGGCCGAGATGGCCGGCTACTACGAGGACGCGCGTCGGCTTGCGCACCTGCTGACCGCATGGTCCATGCGACTACCCGGCCGCCGACACCGCTTTGTGGTCACTAGCGGCGGCGGCCCCGGCATCATGGAAGCAGCCAATCGCGGAGCATACGAGGCCGGCGGCAAAACCGTTGGCCTGAATATTAGCCTGCCCTTCGAACAGCGGCCCAACCGCTACATCACACCGGCACTGAACCTGCAGTTCCATTACTTCTTCATGCGCAAATTCTGGTTCGCCTACCTCGCCAAAGCCCTCGTTGTCTTCCCCGGCGGCTTCGGCACTTTGGATGAAATGTTCGAGTTGCTGACCCTTGCGCAAACCCACAAACTGGCCAGTCAAATGACGATCGTGATCTACGGTTCACGCTATTGGAAAGAGGTCATAAACCTAGACCTGCTCGCCGAGAAAGGCGCCATCAGCCTGAAAGACAAAGAGCTTTTCCGCTTTGCGGACACTCCAGAGCAGGCCTTCATACTCCTGCGGGAGGGATTGGAGACTCACCTGGACGGTGCCGAAGAGCAGCAAGCGGTTCCCGCAGAGCCGGAGCGGACAGCGCAGGAGTTGATGGGTCCGGATATTACGAGAACGCGATAAGTCATACCGGACCTGACTAGGACCCAGTTGACTTACTCAAACGAGTCAAGCCCACAGAAGTAACGTCTTGTTTAATCCGGTAGAGAGCAGCTTCAGCCGCTGATATCGCTAAACGAACGGCGGCTGACGCCGTAGATCCGAAAACTCTTGTCTGTCTTGGCGGTTGAAGCCGACTCTAAATCTTTTCTTTTGTACCCGAGGAATGACTACCGCCGTTCTACCGGCTTACTCTTGTCTAATACCAGCGCATCCGCAAAGCGCCGCGTTCCCAGGGCCACCAGCAATTCCACTCCAAGCGAAATGCCGCGCCGCCCCTCGCGCGAACTCACCCGCTTGAACAATCCCCACATGCTTAACGGCTCTTCCGCCTTGGGACTGCTTGCGGTGGAAATCGCGGCCGAAACACAACTCAGCGTCTCCGGGTCGAGCGCGCCCACCATCTTGCCCAGGCTGATCAGGTTGCGCAGCGAGTCGATACTCTCCTGCATCCGCGCGCCTTCCGCCAGGTGCTCAAAGACCGTGTTCTTATGCTTCACCGCACCGTGCAGCAGATCCAGAATGCCCTCATCATGCGCCGCCTGGATCAGATCGTAAGCAACCAGTAATGCCTCGGCATGCTCGCGCGGCGCAGCCTCCAGCCGTTTCATCAGGCCTTCGCGCGGATCAAGCGGTTTGGGAACAAATGCAATCGGATTAGCCATGAAAAACCTTTCGGAGTAGTAAGTAGTAGGCGATCAATGCTGCACTAAGCAGTGGTAACAAGAAAAAGTGGTCCAGCTCTCCGCACGTACTTCCTACTACTTACTACCTATTACTTGCTACCCACTAACTACTTAAACCTTCGTCGTATTGATCTGCACCAGCCGGTCGCCCTTGCCGGTCCCGGGCAGGTAGTAATCGGCGCGCTCCCACTTACTCTGAACCTCCACCCCGTGCTGCGGCGTACGGCGGCCGTTCCGGAAGTTTTCCGCCTTCAGCGGGTTGGGACCCTTTGGCTCCAGCATGCGCAGGTGTACGGAAACCTCCTTGTACGCCGGCGTGTGCGTGGCGCGGTCCATGTGGGCGCCCGTCAGCCGGTTCACCGGTTCCTCGACCGAGTTCATCGGCATGTAGAGCTGCTTGCCCTGGACGCGGTCCGTCACCAGCACGCGCGTGCGGATGACTCCCCACCTTGAAGAAACCTCAACCTTGGTGCCGGATTCAAAGCCGCGCTCGCTGGCCAGTTCCGGCGAAACCTCGAGCCAGTTTACCGGCGTAATCTGCTGGATGCCTGGCGACTGAATGGTCATGGCACCCTGTTCAAAGTGCTCCAGCAGGCGGCCGTTGTTCAGGTGCAGATCGAAATGCTCGTCCGCCTCCTCACTGGGTCCGATGTACTCCATCGGATAGAACCGTGCCTTGCCATCCGGGAAAGGGAACCCGTCCTTGAACAGGTAGGGCGAGTCGGTGCCGTCCTTCGCAACGGGCCACTGCAGGCTCTTGAACCCCTCCAGCCGCTCATACGTCACGCCGGCAAAAAGCGGTGTGAGCGACGCGACCTCATCCATCACCTGTGACGGGTGATCGTACTTCCAGTTCGCGCCGAGTCGGTTCGCGATCAGTTGAATGATCTCCCAATCCGGCTTTGAATCCCCGAGCGGTTCCAATGCCTTATACAGACGCTGGATGCGGCGCTCCGTATTGACAAACGTTCCGTCTTTTTCCAGCGACGGTGAGGCCGGCAGCACCAGGTCCGCAAACTTGCAGGTCTCTGAAAAAGCGATGTCCTGCACAATCAGGAACTCCAGCTCGCTGAGCGCCTGGCCCACATCGTTGGCATTGCCGTCGGAGGTAATGGTGTCTTCGCCCTTGATATACATGGAGCGGATCTTGCCCTCATGGATCGCCTCCATCATCTCGCGGTTGTCCTTGCCCTTGGTCACCGGCAGGGTGCATCCCCAGGCAGCCTCGAACTTGCCGCGGACGTCCGGATCGTCCACAAACTGGTACCCCGGCAGAATGTTGGGCATGGAGCCAAAGTCGCTGGCACCCTGCACGTTGTTGTGCCCGCGCAGCGGATAGGCACCGGCACCACGCCGGCCGTAATTGCCGCTGGCGAGCAGCAGGTTGCTGATGGCAGTTGACGTATCCGAACCGCCGCAATGCTGCGTCACGCCCATTGCCCACAGCACACAGGTGCCGTCAGCCTTGTGGATCTCCGCGGCAACCTGCTTCAGCATCTCCACCGGGACGCCGGTTACCTCTTCGGCGTACTCCAGCGTGAACGGCTCCAGGCTCTTTCGATACTCATCGAAATGATTCACCTTCATTTCGATGAAACTCGAAGCGTGCCATCCCTGGTCGATGATGTAGCGTGTCACCGCCGACAGCCACACCAGGTCCGTCCCCGGATTGGGCCGCATAAAAATGTCTGACCGCTCCGCCATTTCATGCTTGCGCAAGTCACTCACGATCAGCCGCTGGCCGCGCAGCTTGTGCGAGCGCTTCACGCGTGTGGCCAGCACGGGGTGGCTCTCCGCCGTGTTTGAGCCCACAATGATCACCAGCCCCGCCATCTCAATATCCGCAATGGAACCGGAGTCGCCGCCGTACTTGACCGTGCGCTGCAAGCCCATGGTCGCCGGCGTCTGGCAATAGCGTGAGCAGTTGTCGATGTTGTTCGTACCCACCACCTGGCGCGCCAGCTTCTGCATCAGGTAGCTTTCTTCATTCGTACACTTCGAAGAGGCGATGAAGGCCAGCGCGTCGGGTCCGTGCTCCTGCTTGATCTTGGTGAACTTCTCCGCCACCAGCGTCAGCGCCTCGTCCCACGTGATCTCCACAAAGCTGTCGCCCTTGCGCAGCAGTGGTGTGTGCAGCCGGTTGGTGGAGTTCACGTAGTCATAGCCGAACTTGCCCTTCACACAGGTGGAAATGCCGTTGGCGGGGCCATGCTCCGGTTCGATTTTCAGGATGTGCCGGTCGCGCGTCCACACTTCAAACGAGCAGCCCACACCGCAGTAGGTGCACACCGTTTTGGTGCGCTTCTGCCGGGCCATGCGCATCTCTGCTTCCATGTCGCTGAGCGCCAGAATGGGCGGGTAGCCAGTCTCCGGCTCCACCCCCTTCACGACCTCGATCATGTCGTCCAGGACCTTGGCGGGTAAATTGGTGAAATACCCGGTGTGGCCCAGCATGGACTTTTCCATCAGCGCGTTGCAGGGGCATACGGTAATGCAGTGGCCGCAGGAAACACAGGATGATCCGGCAATTTGCTCGCCGCCATCCCACAGCACCCGCGGATGCTTGCTCGACCAGTCGATGGTGAGCGTTTCATTCACCTGCACATCCTGGCATGCCTCCACGCAACGCCCGCACAGGATGCACTGGTCCGGGTCATAGCGGTAAAACGGATTCGAGTGGTCCTGCGGATAAGGCTTGTGTGTGTACGGCCGCGACTGGTGGATCACATTCATCTCACCCACGGCATTGTGCACGGTGCAATTGCCATTGCTGTTGTCGCAGACGGTGCAGTAGAGCATGTGGTTTTCCAGCACGCGGTCCATGGCCTCGCGCTGGGCCATGTCGGCCCGCCGAGACTCGCTCTCCACCCGCATTCCGCCCCGCACCTCGGTCGCACACGCCCGCTGCAGCGTGCCATCGACCTCCACCATGCAGGTGTCGCACGTCTGGATCGGCCCCAACTGCTGGTGATAACAAAGCTGAGCCACACTGCGGAACTGGCCGTTCCCCTGCTCCATGGAGGAATCGGGCGACATATCCATGTGCAGCTGCGGCGACGAACTCCGCGATGCCGCCAGCTCCGGATCCTCCATGGCCGCCGCCCGCTCGCCCGGAGATAGCTTCCGCTCCTCCAGCTTGTAGCCGGCATCCGCCAGGCCGGCGTTGGCCTCTTTAGCCGCCCGGTTCAGTACCTCAATCAGCAGTTCGCCTTCGGCGGCGGAAACAATGCGGCCATTGACCAGAATTTCAGTGGTGAGGGGACGGTCGAGCGGAGTATTCAGCAAACGTGGTTGGATCATCGCTCTCTTAGAATGCACCCTTCCGGTCCAAACGCACCAGCGGCGTTTTGCGCGATATCCCGCTTTCGACAAGGGACGCGGTGTGCTCAAGCGGAAGAAACGCCGCCGGCGAGCCACTGGTTTGTTGATCCTGCAAAGTGTCAGGAGAGTGGGATAGCGCTCACAAGATATTTCATCTCCCGAAAGCAATCCAACTTTCCTGCAATTGCGTTCTCACGCTACTGCCCATCCTTCCCTCGGCTCTTCCGCCAGAGGCTTTCCTTCTTCCGTTCAGCAACGCACGTGCTCCAGTGAGGAATTTCCATGAAGTTCGAACTGCCGAGTCACACCTCGCCCACCCTGCTCCAGGCCCGCCTGGATCGCCGCAACTTCTTCCGCCAGGCCGGCCTTCTCGGCGTGGGTGCCGCCGCCGCAAGCCTCGCGCTCCCCAGCCTGCACGCCCAAAGCTCCACAAACTCTCAGACCAGCGCGCAGGCCGCCGACACCGTCACTGAAATCTTCACCGCCGCCCTCATCGCGGAGGACCTCGCCACCACCTTCTACTACAACTCGCTCGTGGGCAAAGTTATTGAGGATCCCTCGCTCGCCGGCTCCGGCGGCGGCATCAACGACATCACCAACGGCAACCAGGGCAACGTGCAGTACATCCAGGCCGCACTCACTGAGGAGATCAATCACGCCAATCTCTTCCGTAGCCTGCTCGGCGGCAAGGATCCCTCTACCGATCCCGTTCAGACCTTCTATTTCGCGGACGGCACCTTCAGCGACCAGCCCACCTTCTCCGCCACGCTCGACGCACTGGAGAACGCCTTCATCGGCGCCTACCTCAACGCCATCCAGGAGTTCGCCCTCATGGCCGCCGCCGCAGCCATCAATCCCAGCGCCAGCATGTACACCGCCACCCAGCTCGAGTATTTTGCGAAGGTTTCCGCTTCCATCATGGGCATTGAGTGCGAGCACCGCGTGCTGGGCCGCGTCATCAGCAATTCCAACCCGGCCAACAACCTGAATTACGAGTCGACGGACGGCCTGAACGCCGTCTATAACGGCCCCAACTCAGCCGTCGCCGCACTCACACCCTTCCTCACACCTTCCACCGGTGCCGCTTACTCGCTCAGCGCCGCCCTCGCAGACGCACCCCGCGTCGGCATCATCGTCGGCGGTACACCACCCGCCAGCTAAACCGTCTACACGTTTCAGCAAACGTATCGGCCGCCCTGCAGAGTAATCTCGAGCGTTTCTCCCGTGGGGTGCAGTTGCGCTGATCTGCCGTAAGAGCAAGTGGAGTGGGGAAAGGAAAGCAGTTTTCTCCGCTTCGCTTCGGTCGAAATGACAGAGCTTTACCTATGCGAGATAGACACTAACCACGGCCGTCAAGACAGCCCGGGTACATTGACGCCTCGCGCGCTGACATGCCGATTCCGTTGGCTGAGATGTAAGGCTTACGAGCCTGCCGTTCCTCTGACCCAGGAGAAAGAATCTCATCGTGCGAGCGATGAGGTTCAAGGGTCAGATGGACGGGCACCCTTCCATCGGCTGCCAGCTGGCCGCGGAGAGGCAAGGGAACTTAGCCTCGCAGGAGCTCAGCTCGCCTTCCGGGGATGCTGCCTCTCAGAACAGCGGTGGCGACGTTGGCAGCGCATACACTTCCACGGTCGCCGCAGGCCGGTCCCACTGAGCCGCGCCATTGTCAAAATTCACCTTGCCGCCCGGGGCGATCGTCTCCGTCCGCGTGTCATGTTTGAAGCCCGTCAAGTCTCCAGCGGAGTCACGCAATACAACGTACACGTCAAATTTGCGCGCCGGTGCACTGCCCTGATTCACGATCGTTCCCGTCACCACATTCCACGTAAAACTTTTGTCCCCGATGTCGTCGAACTGACGGCTTTCCCTACGCGTCGCCACCGTTGCCTTCAGCTGCGGGTGCGCCTCGTCACCGTAGCTATAGGCCTGTACGGCTTTCCAGGCAAACAGCATGCTGTCGAAAACCGGCGGACTGTTGCCGAAGGTGATGAAGAGGGGCACTCGCTCGCCAGGTGGAATGTCGGGGAAGACGTGCTCGGCATGCTGCAGCTGCTGCCCGATGCGCACCAGCGTCACGCTGATTGTGGGAGAGATCGCCGCCTGCTTGCTACCAGTGTTGATAACTTCTCCCAGCCACACCGCGTTGCCTTCCTCGTCCCTCAGGCGCCGCGGCGGGACGATCCGGAACTGCCGTGTGTCGAAGCTGGCCGGCGATGCGGCAGTCCCTGTCCGGATCAAATCCTCCGGCTCAAAGTCCACACCTTTGGGAATCACGCGGATGTGCGGGTTGTTCACCGTCACGATGCGTGTGTCCCCCACCGCCGGGTCCATACCTGTATCGGCTGCGGCGGCCTTGTCTCCGCCCTGGCCGACGTCGGCTGCCATCCCGCCGCTGCCTGCTGGTTCCGCTCTGCCGTCCACAATGGGTGCCACACGCGGCACGGCCTTCTCAAAATGCAGCCATAGAAAGATCGCGCTCGCAACTACAACAAGCACGGCACAGCCCACCAGAGCCGCGGCTTTCACCCTGCGCGTACTTTGCGGGCGCGGCCCCATTTGGGCCAGCGTCGCAAAATCTGTCTCCTCCGCTCCGCAATGCGCGCAGGTCTCCGGGCAGGCACCACTCCAAACCTGGCTCGTCGCACAATACCGGCACTTCCACCATGCCTCGCGGGCCTGCTTGGCCGCCCCACGCCCCACGCCCGCTCCCGCAGCGTCTTCGTTCATGGCCGGCGCTCCAGTACCCCATCCACCAGGTATTCATAGGAACGCACCTCGGGCGCGGCCGCGTCCACGTCAATGCCCGTGTGGACGACAGCTTTTTCGCCTGGGCGCAGCGAACTTATTGCGCCGTTGCTGCCCCCCAGCAACTGGTGGTCAGGCCCGTACAACACAACACCCACACTGGCAGAACTCAGAGTGCGTTTTGAAGTGTTCCGTATCAATCCCACAAACTCATACTCGCTCCGGCCCTCCTGGCGCACCAGTTGCGGCTGTTCTACAGGCAGTCTTACCAGCTCATCGTCACTGCTGCGAATATAGGGTGGGTTTGTTACTTCGTAACGCGCATCCACCTCCTTCATCTGCAACGTCTCAAAGGTCACATGTGTGTACTCACCCGGCAGCAGGTGAGACACATCGTGCGAGAAGATCGCTGTGCCACCTTTCAGGCCGTCTGGAAAAAATGTCATCCCGTATTCCGGAACGCTGATGGTATATCCGCTGTGGTTATACAGAAGCGCGTGATATTTGCCGCTCGGGATCGGCCCGTCCTTGCTGCCGATCCATTGCAGTGGAGAAAGCGAGAGCTCACCCGGGGCGATCTCTCGGGGTGGCACATAGCCGCCAGAAACGCCTGTCCCAGCGCCGGGGTACGGTCTGTGAGGTCGATTTAGGAAGAGCAGCGCTGTAATCAGCAGCCCAAATACAAGAATTCCAGTGGCCAGCATCACCCGCGCACGCGGCACGGGTTCGCCCGGCCTGGCAAAGCCGCCCACATGAACCGTCTGCGGTTGGTACATCTGCTGCTTTGCAAAGGCGTCTCGTAATAGCTTCTCGATACGGTCCGCATCGTTGTCGCTGATCAGGGTGATCGCGCCGCAATGATTGCAGCGGTACTCCTTGCGGTCCAGCCGTTCCAGGCTGGCGCTGCCGCACTGGTTGCAGGTGACGGTGAGTTCGGAAATCGAAGAGGAGGCAGGCATGCGTGAGTGTGCGGCGCGCTAGACAGGCAGCGGCGGCGGCTCCTGCGGAAAGAGATGCCGCAGCGCGGGAACGCTCACGGCGCTCGCCCAACCGGACATACCCGGCTGCCAGACCAGCGTCTCCGGCCGCAGCGCACCGGAAACGGCCAGCGGCACGAGCGAGTCCAGGCTGAGTGGGCCCTGCGCTTTGCCGTCCAGCGCCACATGAAACAGCACCGGGGACGTGCCCGGCAGCGGCGGCGGCACAACCGGCCCGGCCGGAGAGAGATGCGCAGAGGAAAGATCCGGTGAGGCTGCGAAG
>CAXTRR010000034.1:0-2098 GCA_964246795.1 uncultured Terriglobus sp.
CGATTGAAAAACAACTCGCTGCCAATACAAAAATCGCGAGCACCCTGCGCATACCTACCAGAGTAGCTGGGCGGCCAGCCAACTCCAGAATGCGCGCGCTCAGCACGACTCCGTTGTTGCCGTTGTGCAGCATGATGGGAAATGCCAACACACTCCAGGTCGAATTGACTTCTTCTGGCTTCGGATTGAGCAGCAGGCCCCGCCGCGTCCGGTCAATGTAAGTTTCGCGGGTCACCGCTACGGAGTGCAGCACCTCGCGCCAGTCACGCATCCGGTCAGCCAACTCAGCAAAAATATTCCTGCCCGGAAACCAATCCCTGGGATGGTCGAGGTAGGCCGCGGCGCTCTCGTTCACGAAGAGCCAGTCACCCTCCGGATGCAGAATCTGCACCAAAACATCCGGTCCAATGGCCATGGCGATGCGGGAATAGTAAAAGTCGCGCGCATCCACCACGACCGGAGCTCCACGACGCTTCGCCTCAAAGGCCCGCAGGGCTGCAAGCAGATCGTCTACCGAGCTGTGCCCTTTCAGCAGGTGCATGTCCTCAACCCCGCCAAAGCGCCGCTCCAGCGTAGCGGACAGGATGATAATGGGAACGGCCGGCCGGCGTTGCCGCAACGCCGCCGCGACTTCGGTGCCAAATTTACCCTGGCCCAAGTGGTAGTCCAGCACGGCGATGTCGATATCTTCCAGCAGCTGCTTGGCCTCTTCCACCGAACTGGACGGCACGCAGGCATAACCGTTTTGCCGCAAAATCGCGGTGCGCAGAAGCAGGTGCGCCGGATCGTCGTCCAGCAGCAACACGCGTACGTGTTCCGGGGCGGTGTTGCTGCCGGCTTGCAGGATTTGCGTTTCGGTGTCCATCGCGTCTGAGGCGTTGGATGCGGAGCTGGCGCACTCTGTCAGCCGGACGTGCCGGGTTCGCCAGCATTTGGGTTCGCCGGCATGCCGCGGCGCAGTCCACGCAATTCCCGCACCACCTCCGGCAGGCGGGAAAACGCCGCCACGGCTCGCAGCCACTGCCGGTGCTCCATTGCTGGATAACCTGACACGACCGACTTGGCAGCGACATCGTTCGGTATGCCGGACTGGGCCGTGGCCACGGCGTCATCGCCTATCCGGCAATGGCCCGCCACGCCCACCTGACCCGCCAGAATCACACGATTGCCGACCTGTGTGGACCCCGCAAGTCCCACCTGCGCACAGAGCAACGTATTCTCACCGACCGTGGAACCATGACCCACCTGCACCAGGTTGTCGATCTTGGTTCCCCCGCCGATTCGGGTCTCGCCAACGCTGGCACGGTCCACTGTGCTGTTGCTCTGAACCTCCACGCCGTCCCCCAGGACGGTTACGCCGGACTGCACGATCTTCGACCAGCCGGCGCCGTCCCTGGCGTAGCCAAACCCATCGCCCCCGATCACCGCTCCACTTTGCAGGATCACGTCATTGCCAATGCGGCAGTATTCCCGCACCACGGCATGCGCATGCGCGAAAAACCTGTCCCCAATATGAGCGCCGGGGTAGATCACCACATGCGGCAGCAACACCGCACCGGCACCGAGACTGACCTGCGGGCCGATCACCACATACGCACCGATATGGCAGCCCTCACCCAGTTTGCTGGCGGGATCGATCACGGCCGTCGCGTGCACTCCAGGCGCATACTCGGGAGTTGCGTAGAACAGCTCGATAGCACGCGCAAAGGCGAGATACGGATTCTTGATGCGCAGGGTCGCCGTCCGGCTCAGGATGGGGAATTCCGGCTCCACCAGTACCGCCGCGGCTCGCGTCGTGCGGGCCAATGCGGCGTACTTGGGGTTTGCAACAAAGGTGAGCTCGTCAACCCCGGCGTTTTCTATACCCGCAACGCCTTTCAGGGGCCGGTCTGGATCGCCGCCCTCCAGTGTCGCTCCCAGCCGGGATGCGACCTCGCCCAGTGTGTACTTTTGCACCAAGACCGCCATCTTGCCATGCTACTGCGGACGTGTGTCTTCCGGCAGCGCCAGCGAAAACAGGTCGGGCTCTGGAGGGGGCAGGGCAGTCTGTATCGTCTTTTTCCGCGAGGGCGTGGTAACGACCGCCACAACGTTTAAC
>CAXTRR010000034.1:2108-3669 GCA_964246795.1 uncultured Terriglobus sp.
CAATAGCTGTGCGCGGAATATAAAGCCGTTGTGCATTGCCGCGCACGTCCGGCGGAATCAGCTGAAAGCCGGCATCGTCGATCAGTCCGTCTGCCAGAGATAGATCAAGCGGAGCCAAGCCTTCCACCTGCTCCTCATCGCGTAACGCCAGCCGCAGCCAGAGTCCTTCAGTTCGGGGGCGGGCCAGAAAAGTTTTCCGGGGCAGACGCTCGGGTGCAATCTCATCCGCTGGATTGAAGTCTCGGACAAAGCTGACCATCTTGACCTCATCCAGGGCAATTCTCTGCACGCGCCCCGTCAAGTCCAGCAGTTCCAGTTCCATGCGCCCGTTGTCCCGCTGCACAAAGCCATTCGGTGACACATATCCCCGCAGCAGGCCGGGCAGGAACCGGCGAACAATTACTTTCTTGCGGCTGAGCGTCACTAAAATCTCCGTCCCCGCGCGATCATCTGCAAGCGTCATTCTTCAAGCTACGTGTCTGCTTCACAACGGCCACCGATTCCGTGAATTTTTGCTGACGGGATGTGAATCGGCGTGGTACACTCAGGCGTTACGCCGCACCTGAAGACTGGCGCTAAGCCATTTAGAAGGTAGAACTTAGCACGATTGTTGCGCCGGCCAGAGCGCCGGTCTGGAGAGCTTGCACGCCGCTATGGCCGATTATATCTACCTGCTGGAAAATCGTCTTTCCGCCGCTCAACAGCAAGCCCTGAGTCTCGTCCGCAATGCTGTTCGCGCGAGGGACCTGACCCTTTTCCTTACTGGTGGGGCTGTGCGCGACCTGACGGGCGGGGGATCCGTCCGTGACATGGATGTGACGGTCCAGGGTGAGGTAAGCGGCCTTCGGGCGGACCTGGAAAGCGCTGGCGCGATCTTTATGGGTGAGCACACTCCGGCCCAGGCGCTGTTCTTTCAATTCCCTGGCGGTGTCCGGGTGGAGATTGCCTCCGCCATGTCGGTGAGCTACCCCAGACCAGGCAAACCCAACTACCAGCCGGCCAGCATTACAGAAGATCTGCGACACCGCGACTTTACCGCCAACGCCATGGCACTGTCCCTCAATGAGGGGTCTTACGGCCTCTTGATGGATCCACTGAACGGCGTCGCCGATACCGAGAACCGCGAGCTTCGCCTGGTCAGCAACTACGGTTTTATTGAGGAGCCCTCGCGGATGATCCGCGCTGTGCGGCTGAGTTCCCGCTTAGGCTGGCAAATGGAGGAGCGCACCCGCCAACGTTACGACAACGCCAAGCAGGATGACGCGGTCTCCTCACTCTCCGATTTTGCTCGTAGTTACGAGTTGGAGGAGATCTTCCACGAAGAGGATCCTCTTCGCATCATGCGGGCTCTGGACGCCGAAGGCTGGCTGAAACCTCTCTCGCCCCAGCTTGTGCTCGGCAAAGCAAATGAAACAGCGCTCGCCGAATTGCGGGAAAAGCAGGGCCTGCTGCAGACGCAAGGCATCCTTGCCGATCATGCCGCGCTCGCCTTTCCCCTGATCGTGGCAAAGCTGCCGCCAGAGAGCATCGCCGCACTGAAGGCGGGCTTCGCAACGACCGG
>CAXTRR010000034.1:3679-9684 GCA_964246795.1 uncultured Terriglobus sp.
GACCGGCTTTGCTCGCGAGATCGACACCCTCGAGGAGCAGACCCGCGAGTTCCAGACCCGGTTCAATTCAAAAGACGCCGCGCATCCGTCCGCGGCATGGCGAATGCTGCACCAGGCTGAGCCAACCCATGTGCTGTCGATGTTCTTTAGCAGCAAGTCGGGGACAGTTCAGAGCCGTATCAAGACATTTTTAAACGACTCTCCCACCGCGCGTCAGAAGTTGCCCTACGGTGTCTTGCAAGAGATGCGGATCACGCCGGACATGCCGGTTTATAGCGAGCTTCTGGACAAGCTGTTCTTTGAACTCATGGACGGCAAGCTGCAGACAACAGACGAGTTAAAGGCGTACCTTGAGCCGTACTCGCCACCTGCGCCTCCTCAAACCCCGAACCAGCCACGCCAGCGCCGCGCCCGCGCCAAGAAGGAGGCGCGCCCCAGCCGGGCCAAGGCAAAGAAAGCCGCCGCCACCGTGGTGGAACAGGAAGAACAAACGGGTATCGCCGAAGGTTTAATGGAGGAAGGCACCCTCACCGGCCCGGACCGTGGCGCCGAACCGAGTGCTTCAGTACCGCTGGAGGGCAAAGTCGCCCCACTTGCACCCGGCGAACCGGATCCCGCCGACGCCGCGAACACAAAGATCGAAGCGCCGAAGGCGGCCAGGCCTGCCGTGAGGAAAGCCGTGAAGGTCTCTGCCCTCGCTGCCGCCATGGTGCCGGAAACTGCTGTGGCAACTCCTCTGCGCCTGAAGCCGCAACCCTGGTACCGCATCCTGAAGCGGCGGAGAAGATCGCCAAAGGCAGGAGTGGGCCGCTGCCCATCGTTGCGGAAACTGCGAAGCCAGTAAAGCCGGCCTCCAGGAAGACAGCCGACGTGAACGTCTATGTCGCTCCGCCAGAGAAAAAAGCCGCCGGAACAGCACCACAGGCCGAAGTGAAGCCCGTACAGCCAGCCGCACCGTCGAGCAAGGGTGCGGCATCACAACCGAGTAAGACCGCGCCGTCCGGAAAAGCTCTCGCCTCAAAAGCAGGACCGTCCAGCAATTCTTCAGTGAAGGCCCTTTCCGCAGGAAAGTCGGCGGCGAAAGCCAATCAGCCATTGAAGACAGCGGCTGCGCCCGCTCCGGCAAAGAAGGCTACGGCGGCGGCGGCGAGTGTAGCTCCGGTAAAGTCCGCCTCCTCAAAACGCTCACCCGCCACGCCAGCCAAAACTGCACCTAAAACCGTCATCAAGGCAGCCGGTAGGGCTCCGGCGAGAGCAGCGCTGAAAAAGCCAGCCTCGCCGCCGACAGCTACCACAAAGCGACCAGCAAAGACCGCAGCGCCAAAGGCCGCCCCAGTCAAGGCGAGCCCCAAGAAGGTAGCAAAAATCCCCGCCAAAACGGCAGTTAAAGCCGCGACCAAAAACGCCGGCAAGAGTTCCAGTTCACTTGGGAAGAGTGCTGGAGCAAAGGTCGCGAAGGTTGCCACAAAGCGGCGTTGAGGATAGGGCACCACGGCAGCATCCAAGAGCATCATGGGCTTTTTAGATCAAATGCTGGCATCCGAACCGTCTGTGGCTGCGGCACAGGCTCGTCAGTGGATTTTCGTACCATATGACCGGCTGAACCATCGTTGCGGACCGTCGGCTCGGCTTATCCCTGAGCAGGCCGGCATCATCCTGGTCGAGTCGCATGCCAAGGGTAGGAACCGGCCATACCATAAGAAGAAAGTCCTCGTCCTGCTCTCCAACATGCGGCACTTTGCCCTGGAGCAGCAGGCCCGCGGCGTCGCCGTTCTCTACCGCAACGCGCCCGAAAGCTACGGCGAGCAGCTGCTGGGCATACAGCGAGAGTTCCAGTTGTCTACGATCCAGCTTGCAACACCAGCTGAGCGTGAAATGCGCATGGACTTGGCAGACGCCGAGAAACTCGGCCTGAAGCTTGTGTACACGCCAGATGACGCATGGCTTTCCACCACTGAGGACTGGGAGCACGTTTTTGGCAAGGAGCGGGGCGGCAACGCCAAAGCAGCCGGCCAGGCCGGACACCGCACCGGACGCCAGTACCTGATGGAGCGGTTTTACCGCTACATGCGGCAGAAAACCGGCTTTTTGATGGAACGCGGCAAGTTTATTGGCGGCAAGCTCAGCTTCGACGATCAGAACCGCCAGCCATACAAAGGTGAGGTAAGTGTTCCGGCGAGGCCCAGTTTTCCGCCGGACGCGATTACACAGGAGCTGATCGGGTGGCTGAGCGGCAACGGCATTGAGAGCATCGGGACGTTTGAAGGCTTTGACCTGCCCTGCACGGCTCAGGACTGCCAAAGCTACTGGAAATTCGCTTTGGAGAAGCTTCTGCCGCACTTTGGGCCATATGAAGACGCGATGTCTTCACGGGAGCCAATGCTTTTCCACTCGGCCATCTCCGCGCTGATGAACATCAGCCGGCTGCTGCCGCGGGACATTCTGGCCGATGTGCAGGCTGCTTACGACGGCATGACCGTGCCTCTGGCAAGTGCCGAAGGCTTTGTGCGTCAAATACTTGGCTGGCGAGAGTTCATGCACCAGATGCATGTCGCTACTGACGGATTTCGCACCGTCCCCCAATCACCAGATCCTTCGGGAAATCTAAGGGCAAACGAGTACAGTCACCTTTTGGTGAAGGAGATCAACCCGGCCGCGCCAGACCGGCCCGCTACACCCTCCGCGCTGGACGCACACCGTCCACTGCCACCTGCCTACTGGGGCAAGAAATCCGGCATGTTTTGTTTGGAGACCGCCGTAGAGCAGGTGATGCACGACGGCTGGACACACCACATTCTCAGGCTCATGGTGCTCTCCAACCTGGCGACGCTGTGCGGCTTTTCCCCGCGTGAACTGACTGACTGGTTCTGGGTGTCCTATGTGGACGCGTACGACTGGGTCGTTGAATCCAATGTGCTCGGCATGGCGACCTTCGCGGACGGCGGCCTGACCGCCACCAAGCCCTACGTCTCCGGCGCAGCGTACATCAACCGTATGAGCGACTACTGCGGCAAATGCGCGCTTGACCCGAAAAAGTCGACTGGACCCAATTCCTGCCCTTTTACAGCGCTGTATTGGAGCTTTCTGGAACGTCACCAGGAGCTGCTCGGCTCCAACCAGCGTATGCGGATGCAGTACAGCACGCTGAATAAAAAGCCAGCGCAGGAACGAGCCGAGTTGCGAGAACGAGCTGAACGCGCCATTGATCAGTTGGATCGCGGTGAACTCATCGACTGACGCCACAGATCCGAGAGAACGCAGTCTGAACTATTCTTTCGAATCAGTTCAGATCTGCCTCTTTCATAACGATCGCAAAACAGCTTTTATGGAGCCGGTGGCTTAGCCGAGTGTCAGCGGCTAAGCCGGCAGCATCTGCTTCAGAAATATTTCATGTTGCTCAGGTCTTCAATCAGCCCCGGTCCGGTTGGCTCCCAGCCCAGCGCTTTGCGCGTTTGCTCGCTCGATGCAGGCATGTCCATCGCGGCAAAGGTTCCCAACCAGCTAAAGTGCTCGGCGGCCTTCTCCGGCTCGATCGAAACCACCGGCACCTTCAAACCTTTTCCGATGGTTTCGGCGATCTCGCGCAACGCCACACCTTCCTCTTGCACGGCGTGATAGACCGTCGTGCCATGCCCCGTCTTTTCGACCACGAGCCGGTAAAGGTGAGACACATCCTGGAGCGGAGCCGCAGCCCAGCGATTCGCGCCATCGCCAACGTACGCGGAAAGTCCCTTTTGCCGGGCGGTTTCGGTGAGAAAGGGCACCAATCCCTGCTTTCGCGTGTCATGCACCTGCGGCAGACGCACGATGGCGACGCGGACACCTCGCTCGGCGACGGCTCGCGCTACGTCCTCCGGTTGCCGCGGAAGCATTCCGACCTTCATCGGTGGATCGCTTTCCAGGCGCAAGTGGCCTGGCCCGCCATTTGCCAAGCCAGTGCCGGAGGTGACGACCAGAAGCTTGCCTGGTTCCAGCACGGAACCGAGCACCTCGATCGCCTTCTGCTCGGCTTTGCCGCTTTCGACAAACTTTGACATGTCGTCGTGATTGAACGCCAGGTTCACCACTGCGTCCATGCCCAACGCTCCGCTACGCAGACTATCCAGGTCTTCCAGATCACCCCGATGCACCTCAGCGCCTGCTGCGCTCAATTGCTCCGCACCCGCGTCACTGCGCGAGAGTCCACGCACCTGGTGTCCTGCCTTGATGAGTTCTTTGACCAGCTCCGTGCCAATGAACCCTGTTGCTCCGGTTACAAAAACTCGCATGAACTTGTTCCTCCGTGATTGCTGGCTAGGTACGAAAGACTTTGCCAGGGGTCGATTTTTTCGCGTTCGATCAAAGTGGAGATGCTCTCCGTTTATAGGATATGTGGAGAGTCTCTCCGGTTGCAGAGATTCTGCGAAACTCAGGTATGCCGAAAAAGCAGGCCTTCCCACCTCCGGCGTTTCGCAGACCCCGCGCGGATGCGCAGCGTAACCGTGAGCGCATCCTTGAGGTTGCCAGGCTCGCCTTTACCCGGCACGGAGTCGAAGCGACGCTGGACGACATCGCCCGACAGGCGGGTATCGGTTCAGGCACGCTCTACCGTCACTTCCCGGCACGCGACGACCTGATTGAAGCCGTTTACCGCGGCGAAGTCGAAAAATTGACGGCGGCCGGGCAGCGTTTTGCCGCAGCAAAACCTCCGCTCGAAGCTCTGCGAGCGTGGATGCTGCTCTTCATCGATCATGTGGCCACCAAACGGCTGATCCTGCCCGCTATGGAAACCGTTGCGGGCGGCTCGGCACGCCTGATGGAGGGTGCGCGCGGGCCCATCCATGGCACATTTCTCGCTCTGATTCAGCGTGCCATTCACAACGGGGATCTGCGTTCTGACACTCAACCCGACGACATCATCCGTGCCCTGGTGGGCACCTTCTACACGATGGCTACGCCAGGCTGGGAGACGAGCGCTCGCCGCATCGTGGACATCCTCATCGGGGGTTCACGCGCGAAGGCTGCCTGAGTGCCGGTACCCCGGTCCCGCCAGTTAGCGCGCTCAGCCCTGATACGCACGCGTCCGTTGCCGGAGCTTTGTGCCAGCAACCCATTCGAGCAGGAACACGCTAAAATATGAGTTGACATCACACCGTAACCTGCACAATTGCGGTACGGCACGCGAGAAGGAGACGGGATGGCAAAGCGTCGTGGAAATCCAAATTGGGGCAAGCCGGAGCCGATTGGCCCGGTGGTGCCGACCATCACCTCATTTGAGCAGGTGGTGAAGGAGTACAAGCTGACTCCTGATCAGTATGTGCGGTCGACCCGGCTCCGGGAGTGGGCGCGCCGGAACAAAAATTCCAAGTACATCCCGGAGGCCCTGCTGGAAGCCTGGGGCTTTGAGATCGAGTCGACGCTTTAGCCTGGGCTGGCTGCAGTTCTGCCAGCCGTGCGAGTCGACGATGAATCCGAAACTTCCCGGTGCCGCTCCAATGTTGGGGCGGCATCGCCGTTCAGAGATCAGGCAGGTCAGGCAGAAGCGGAGTATTGCATGGCAACAGAACCGTTTGTGGATGTGCCGGAGGCGCTGCGGCAGTTCGCCACGGGCCGCATGATCGTTGTGGTGGACGACGAGGATCGCGAAAACGAAGGCGATCTGACGATTGCCGCCGAGCACGTCACCCCGGAGGCGATCAACTTCATGGCGAAGTTTGGCCGCGGCCTGATCTGCCTGACGCTCACCGAGGAACGCGCCGACTACCTACGGCTGCCGCCCATGGCGACGCAGAACACCTCCCGCTTTGGGACAGCTTTTACGGAGTCGATTGAAGCCCGCGAGGGGGTGACCACCGGGATCTCCGCCGCAGACCGCGCGCACACGATTTTGACTGCGGTGCGGCCCGGTGCCACGGCTGCCGACCTGGCGCGGCCAGGCCATGTGTTTCCGTTGCGAGCCCGCAAAGGCGGCGTGCTGGTGCGCGCCGGCCAGACGATGGTGCCGACGCCGCGCGCTCAGGCGCTGC
>CAXTRR010000034.1:9694-42866 GCA_964246795.1 uncultured Terriglobus sp.
TGGCGCGCCCGCAATGGGGGGGTGCTGGTGGGCGCGGGTCAAACTGATGCCTGGGTTGACCGGGCGCGCATGGCAGGGTTGATCCCCGCCGGCGTCATCTGCGAAATCATGAATGACGATGGGTCAATGGCGCGCGTGCCAGACCTGACTCTGTTCTGCCGGGAGCACGGCATGGCGATGCTGACCGTGGCGGAACTAATCCGTCACCGGCTCCAGACCGAGCAATACCTGCACCGCGTGGCAGAGAGCACGATCGAAACAGCCTGGGGCGAGTTCCGGCTCCTGGCCTATGAGAGCGATGTGGAGGAGCATGCCAGCCATCTGGCGCTGGTAAAGGGTGACCTGCGCGGAGCGGAGCCGGCGCTGGTGCGCGTCCATACTCACTGCCTGGCTGGCGGGCTGTTTTGCCATGACAGCTGCGAATGCCGCAGCAGCGTGGAACGTGCCATGCAGGCGATCGCCGAAGCGGGCCGGGGTGCATTGATCTACCTGCACAATGGCAGCCCCGGCTTTGCGGTAGACCGGACGGTGACGCCCCATCGCATCGTTCTGAACCGGGAGCCCAGCACACGCGGACGCACCGGCGAGCAGCAGCAGCAGACACTGCGGCACACCGGCGTGGGCAGCCAGATTTTGGCGGATCTCGGTCTGCGGCGCATCCGGCTGCTAGTCAGCCGGCCGACACACGTGCCGGCGCTGCAGGGCTTTGGGCTCGAAATTGTGGAGCAGGTGCCTCTGCCCGCGCGGGCCTCGTCCTCTCGCGAAATTAGTTAGGTGGCGTGCGGGCAGAGGTGGATGTCTACCTTGGGGTCACGTTGACCGTCACCGCTACCGACTGCGACACAGCCACACCCGTGGTGGAAGTGGCTGTGACGGTGAACTGGTAGTTTCCCGTTGCGGCGTATCGCAGCCGGGGATCTCCGACTCCCCCCCCGCAACCAGAAACACCCGCCAGGAACATGCTCAGCAGCAGAACCACCAGGGTGAGACGCGGCCACGCCCTTCTTCCGCGGCGCCGCCATGAGACGAGGGGCAGTGAGAACAATGGGACCGCAAAGCAGGTCAGCACAGCGCTGTTTTGAAAGCGCATTGGCATAAGAGCTGCGGTTCCGTTCACGGCGGTGACAGTGGTGATGCTGATGCCGGAGTTGACCAGTCCGCTGAGCAGCATGGCCGACGGCGACGGGACCGAGCAGGCGATGTACTGGTAGGCACCCTGCGGGGTGCAGGTGATCGCGACTGCCCCGGTGAACCCGCCGATCGGGGTGATGGTGAGGGGGAACCCCGCTGCAATCCCTTGCGGAACGGTGGTGGACGAGGTGCTGCCGCCATTGACGGTGAGAGAGAAACTGCCTCCCTCGATTCCCGTACCGGTGAGCGGCACAATCAGAGGCGATGCCGGATCGCTGCTGGTGATGGTCAGCACGCCGGTCCGGATGCCGGTCTGCTTCGGTGTGAAAGTCACGGTAAGCGAGCAGGAGGAGCCCGCGTTCAGCGTAACCGGTCCGCAGGTACTGGCCGCCATGTAGTCACCACTCACGTTAAAGCTGAGAGCGTTGACTGCTGTGCTGCTGCTATTCCTCAACGTGAAGGAGAGTGAGGCGGAGCGGCTGGTAAGCACATTGCCAAAGGTGAGACCGTTGGGCGTGGCGGCGAGCTGCGGTTGAACACCGATGCCGATGAGGCCCACGTTCAGCGGAAGAGACGTTGCAGAAGTCGTCACCGAGAGCGTGCCTCGACGCGTGGTGGCTTGCGTGGGCGTAAACGTCACGGTGATGACGCACGAAGCATTCGGAGGGAGGCTGGTTCCAGTGGAGCAAACATTCGGGTTAGTCGCTGCAGCCGCGCCAGAGGCCTGGAAGTCACCGGCGGCTGAGATCCCGCCAACTGCTATGGCACCACTTCCGGTATTGGTCAGCGTGACGGCGAGCGCGGAACTGCGCCCGACCAGGAGCGATCCGAAGCTGAGTGCTTGCGGCGTGAGCGAGACGCTGGCGGGCGTGCTTTCTCCCAGCAGTGAGACGAACTCGAGTGCATCGGAGCTATCTGATTGAATCTCCAGCGCGGCGCTGCGCTGGCCGGCAAATTGGGGCGTGAAAGCAACGCCCACGGTGCAGGCGGCACCAACCGCAAGTGTTCCGCAACCGCCGCTGACCGTGAAGTCCGGGCTCGTTAACAGGCCGGTGATGTGCAGCACCGCCGTTCCTGTATTGGCGAAGGTCAAGTTCTGAGCGGTGGATGCCGTGCCCACCGCTCCGGAACTGAAGAACAACGCACCTTGCGAGACACTGAAGCTGCGCAGCGGGGCATTGTTGCTCGGCGTGGCATTCTGGGCGGCAGAGGCCGTGCCGGCCAGATCGACGAGCAGGGGAGCATTCTCCGCGTCCGCCTCGATGGTTACCACGCCGGTGTTCTGTAGGGAATTTGCGCCCGTGCCGTTCTGTATCTGGTAAAGCGGTGCGTAGGTTACGCTGACCGTGCAGCTGCCGTTCAGCGGAAGCGTACTGCCACAGTTCGTCGTCGAGAGAAATGGTTCTTCCGTGCGGATGCGCCGGATTGTCACGTCGATCGAGCCGGTGGTTGCACCGCCGCGGTTGGTGATGGTCAGCAGTTGCGTGGAACTCTGGCCGGAGGCGACCTGCCCGAAATCCAGGACACCCGTGGGCGAGAGATTGCCGCTTACCACGATCCGGTTGTCACTCAGACCGTAGCCCTCCAGGTATCCCAGGCCGTCCACGGTGGCCGAACCGTCTGTGGGCAGCCCCTGCACAAAGATGGTGCCAGTCTGGTCTGCGGCGGTGAGCGGCTGGTAATTCACGGTCACGTTGCAACTGCCGTTGGGAGCAAGGCCGCCGCAAGTGTTGTGGACCAGTGGAAACTGCCGAGGTGCCTCGACAGCGATCGTCAAGGACTTTCCAGAAAGATTGTTGATGCGAAGGACCCGCTCGCTACCGGTTCCTCCCGTACCGATGGCACCATAGGCCACTGTGTCGGACTCCCCGGGAATGATCTGGATGCCTGCGTTCTCCTGTGTGTACAGGCCACTGAGCGCAAAGGTGTAGTTGGTCGTTTGTGCGGCTCCACCTGGGGAGGTCGTGACTGGCAGGGTCAGCACGCCGCTGCTGAGTGACAGCGCCGGAGCGTAAGTCACGGTCACGCCGCAGGAACTGCCCGGCGCAAGACTGCTGCAGGTGGAGGCGGCCGAAAAGTGAGTGTCGCTGGTGGACGGCATGCCAACCGTTGCCGTGAGAATTCCGCTATTGGTAAGAGTGACTGTCTGCTGGGTGGCGGAAAGGGACGGCACATTTGCAAAACGTAGCGAACCCGGAGAGAAGTGAATGCCTGGATCGGGAATGCCAAACCCGGTGAGCGCGGCGCTCACCTTAGCTGCACCTGTTTCGACATTGAGGGTTCCGGCGCGTGTGCCTGTTGCGGAGGGCGCGAACTCGACAGGGTTCGTGCAACTTTCGCCGCTCTGCAAGGTGCCGCCGCACGCGGTTCCACCTGTAACAGCGCTGGACGAGGTGAAGTCTCCGGAAAGAGAGGGGGTGTTTGTGGACAGGGGGGTGGCTGTCGCATTGGTCAGAGTGAAAATGAGTGAGGCCGTGGAGCTGCCCACCGTAACCGGACCGAAGTCCTGACTGACGGGTGTGAGAAGGACGCCACTTAGCGACCTGCCAATGCCAGAGAGCGCCAGCATCTCGCTCGCGCCGCCCGCGGTGGAATTCAGCGTGAGTGTGGCAAGTTGCGCCCCCGTAACGCCGGGGATGAACTGCACGCCGAGATAGCAGTTCAGGCATGGCCCCGTCGCGGACTGGCCGAAGCTGCCGCGGTCCGGAGCGCCGTGGCCGTACCTCTGATCTTCCACGAGGATGAGGCTGAAGGCCGGGTCAGAAGATTGCGCGCGGAAGGAGGTGAATGCCGTGCCGATCTTGAACCACTGCACCGAAGGTGTCTGCACTGGCACTTCACCGAAGTCGATGGAACCGTTAGAGGTGGGAAGGAAGCCGGCACCCTGGCCCGTAAGCGTGACATAGACCGGGGCCGAGGAGCCAGCGGCGACGGCCAGCAAACCTTGCCGCGTGCCTGCTCCAGAAGGCGTGAAGGTGAGCGTGACCGTGCAGGTCCCTCCACCCGGCAGGGTAGATGGACAACTGCTCGCGGCGAAGTCGCCGGTTGCGGTGACACTCAGCGAAAAGTCGACTGTGCCGGTGTTTTGGATGGTGACACTTTGCGCTTCCGTCGAGACCGTTGTGGCCACGACGGGGTTGGCGAATCTGACTGCCAGCGGCGAAACGGCCAGGTTCGGATTGACCGAGGCACCGGAGACACTGGGCTGGGGCAGCGTTTCACCATCCACCAGAACGGAGATTCCGCCGTCCAGGGTAAGCGTCGCCGCGTCTGCGGATGGAAGCGTTTTGGAACGATATGCCAAATCAATGCGGCAAATGCTTTGTGGCGCAAGTGTGCTGGGGCAGCCGTCGGAAAGGCTGAACGGCGAGTTCGGTGGCAGGCTCAGGGCGGCGTGGGCCTGGGGCAGATCGCTGCCGTTGGATAGAAGCAAGAAACGCGGCGCATGCAGTCCCCCATTGAACTGGCGGCCGAAGCCGATGTGCACGGCCGAAACGGAAATCGCCGCGGCCTGGGTGTACCCGGTGATGGCGATGTCGCGGCTGCCCACGGTCCACTGCGCGTTCACGACACCATCGTTGGCTGGAATGCTTGAAGCCGCAAGTTGAAGCGCAATGTGGCAGGTGCTATTGGCGGGCAAGACCTTCGAGATATTGTCCCCCGCCGGGATGCAGTCGCTGGAGCTTTCCTGGAGCGTGTACGCCGGGTTCGCAATGCCGCGGAGTTGCGAGCGAATGGTCTGTGGCGTTGAAGCGAGATTGACAAGGGTCAGGGTGCGCGTACGTGGTGCGGATGCAGCGCTGACAAAGCCAAAGTCCAGTTCCTTGGGGCTGACACTCACAACATTCGGCTGCCGTGAACTTACCTGCAACGCTGCTGTCGCGGTCGCGGCGTTCCCGGAGCTGACTGTAATGCTCCCTGGTCCACTGCCGATGAGGGCGATGTCGCACTCCGCTGCGGCGGGCAGCGTGCCGGTACAGGCGGTGTGGACTATATAACCTGAAGCGTCGATTTGGAGACCCGTCGCTTCCGTGGCACCGGTATTGCGGAGCACAAGGTTGGGAAGATCATCCACAGACAGCGCAAGCTGAGGGGAGCTGGAATTCGCCAAATGGACGAGCAGCCCTGCACCACCTGCGCAGGCGCTGCCAAAGCAGCTGACGGGCGGCAGCGCGTCACGAACCGTTGAAGGCAGCGCGGCATTCGGTGCGGCCACGGTGGTCAGGTCATAGGTTTGCGTGGGCAGGAGGGCGCTGCTGAGCGTAGGTGCAATGCCACCTGACGCAAAGGCGCTGCCATCCGAGAGAGAAACAACGCCAGTCATTTGCGTGGGCAAACTGGCAAAGCCGCTGTTTTGGACGGGCAGGCCGCCCAGACGCGCACTTCGCTGAATGGTGCCATCCGGAGCGAGAGTCACTAAAACAGCATTTCCCACGGACTGGAGCGCGCCCGTACCGGGGGGTGGCAGGTTGGCTCTGTTTGCCGTTGTCAGTACCGCAGAAGTGGATCCATTCGGGCCGGGGGAGATGTACGAGTTGGTCGCCGGTGCGAGAAGGACGGCGCTGCTCACGGCGGAACCATCCAGAGCCATGCGAGCGACACTCTGGTAGGCGGTGTTGGTGGCGATCGGTCCGGCTGCCTGCGTCACCGGGAAAAAGCCGCGGGCGATGTCGCCAGACAGGGTCAAGGTACTGGTAGCGGCATCCACCGCAATGGACGACAAGCCGTTCCCGGGTACAAAGGTGGAAAAGACCAGACCATCCCCGGCCGGGGTCAGCTTTGTTAAAAAGCCGGAGACGGGATTGGCCGCATCGTTCAGCAGCACCGGAACCAACGCATTCACGGTAGGAAAGCCGGTGGCGGTCGTGGTGCCCGCGATGAACGCATTGCCGCTCGGGTCCAGGGCGATTGCCGACGGTTGTGTATCGCCGTTTGCGCCGGAGAGGTACGTTGCGTACTGCAGTGTTCCCGTGCCGGGATCAAAGCTTTCGACGAAGCCGTTTCCGCTGCTGCCCGGCAGCGGCGCCTGCTGAATGCCATTGGCCGTCGCGGGCAGAGTCGGTGAGAAGATGCCGCCGGTGACGACGATCTGTGTGGCCGAAGCGTCCAACGCCGCCACCGCCATCTTTCCGCTGCCCAGAAAGGTGAGCCACTGCTCTGTGAGCGTGGGGGAGAACTTCGCCAGAAACGAATTTGTCGTGGTTCCCGCACGCGCGGGAAAGCTGGTGCCGGCGGTTCCGGAGAGCGAGCCGTTGGAGAGGGAAGTCCCGGTTATGTAGACGTTGCCCGCAGGATCAAGCGCGAGTGCCAGCGCCTGATCGCCACTTTGGCCCAGGTCCGTTTCAGCCAGCACCTGTGACGCGGTTGGATCCAGCTTGAGCAGGCGCACGCCGTCCTGGGCGTCCAGCAGGGTGTAAAGGTTGCCGGCGGCGTCGGCCTTCAAACCATTGAACTGGCCAAGGCCGTTTTGCGACCGCAGGCCGAGCAACGCAAGCTGCTGCGCAGGCAGTGGAGCGGGGAACGCGCCTGTGATCAGGAAGGCAGCGCTCGCAATCAGGAAAGCAAAGATGCTACGAAGCAGGGGCATGGGCTCACTTGCTGCCTGCAGGCCATTGTGGGCCAGGGCAGTCTTGTGTGATTAGACCCATGGGAGGGTGGGTGTAAGTGTCCCATTCTGCGATAGGTACACCAGATGTGGCACTATCGTACCGTTTCGGGAATCCTCTGTCGCGTTCCGGTTCTGCGGCTTTTGGGGGAGTGCGGGAATCTCCGGAGATGCTACGGGATCAGGCCCAGCGACACGGGATGCAGCAGATAAGCGTAGCCCCGCTCCTGCATCTCCGCTTCAAAGGCGGCATGACCGGTGTAGACGATTCCCTGCATGCCCGAGGAAATGGCCGCATCGATGTTTTCCAGCTTGTCATCAATGAAGAGGATGTTCTGCGGTGGGGTCTCCAGCGCCTGGGCAGCGGCCCCGTAGATTTCGGGCTCGGGCTTGCGCAGCTTGAGTGAGTGCGACCAAACGGCATGATGGAATCGGCCGATCCAGTCAAATTTGGCGCGGATGCCTTCGGCCATGGCGTCGCCGATGTTGGAGAGAATGCCGGTGCGAATGCCGGCCTCATGCAGTGCGTTCACCCAGGCCAGCATCGGTTCACTCATATTTGTCCAAAGTTCGACGTCAAGCGTGAGCAGCTTCGCCCGTTGCTCCGTTGAAAATTTAACCTCCGCAACTTTTGCCACGGCTTCCCAGTAATCCCTGCCGGTCAGCGTGCCGCGATCGTAGTCATCGCGCGGAATCCAGTATGCACGGTCCAGCATTGGGGCATCCAGGCCGCTGACCTTCTGCATGTTCCGCCAGACGGCGGGGTCGGGCGGCCCGCTCAGTACATTGCCGAAATCGAAAAGAACAGCGGAGATGTGAGGCATGGCGCGATTGTAGCCCGGCACTATCCGCCCAAAAATAAGAAGATAGGAAGATGGGGCAGGGGACAGGCACAGGGGAGCACCGGTGGGCGCGGCGGCTTGCGTTTGGGACCGATCTGAATGCACTGGCGATCGCCATCGCGCAAGCACATCAACAGGGGCGCCGGCTGCTGGACCTGACAGTATCCAACCCTACCCACTGCGGTTTTCAGTACGATGCCGAAGCGATCCTGCAGCCGCTTACAAATCCGGAGGCCTTGCGCTATGACGCGCATCCTCTCGGCACATTTAGCGCGCGCGAAGCTGTTGCCCGCCAGTATTACGGCCAACGCGGCATTGACGCATCACCAAACCGACTCCTGCTGACCACCAGCACCAGTGAGGCATATGGCTACCTGTTCCGGCTGCTTTGCGATCCGGGGGATGAGGTGCTGGTGCCGCTGCCGAGTTACCCGCTTTTCGACATGCTGGCACGTATGGAAGATGTTGCGCTGAAACCATATCCGCTTCTGCTGCATGACGACTGGCGCGTCGATTTTGGCGCGCTGGAGGCACAACTCACGCCGCGCACCCGAGCCATCGTGATGGTGCACCCGAACAATCCCACCGGACACTTCGTGGAGGCGAGCGACCGCCTGCGACTGGACAACTTTGCCGAGGAGCATGGCCTGGCTCTCATCGTGGATGAGGTCTTCCTCGACTACTGCTGGACTGGAAGCGCACAGCCGAGCTTTGTGGCGGGCAGTCCAAAAGCCCTGACCTTTGTGCTAAGCGGCCTGAGCAAAATTGCAGCGCTACCGCAAATGAAGCTTGCCTGGATGGTGGTCCGCGGGCCCGAGGAGCTTTGTGCAAAGGCGATGGCTCTGCTCGACTTCATCGCGGACAGCTATCTCTCCGTGCAGGCGCCTGTGCAGCACGCGCTTTCCGCCTGGTTAGGATTCGCTCCGGAGATGCGGGAGCAGATCAAGCGACGCTGCCTCGAGAACATCGAGACGCTGGACGCTGTGATTGCGCGCTCCACGCTGTTGCGGCGTTCCGTATGCCAGGGCGGCTGGTCGGTCTTGCTGCGCTGTCCGGCGGTGGAGCCGGATGAGGAGCTTGCCCTGCGCTTGATTCAGCGAGCGGTTGTCGTCCATCCGGGTTCTTTCTATGGACTGCCCAGCCGGGGCTGGCTGGTGCTCAGTATCCTGGTACCAACAGAAATCTTCAGGCAGGGCATTGCCGAGATCGTCAACACTGTTGAGCAGTATGCAACTCCTGAAGCTTCCTTATTACCTTTGGTGGAGAATATGTCATGCAAAGCTTCTAGTTCTATCCCGTAACTTCTACGATCTAAGCCATATATTCGTCTCTGCCTCTTGACCAATCGACGTTCCGGCACCATGCCCTGGAATGACCAGGGTGCACTCCGGGAGGTGCAGGAGACGATCTCTGATCGAACGCAGAAGTTGGGGACCGTCTCCCCCTGGCAAATCTGTGCGGCCTATGCCACCGCGAAAGAGTGTGTCGCCCGCCAGCAGGAGGTGCTCCGTTGGGAGATGAAGACAGAGACTGCCCGGCGTGTGGCCTGGCGTGTGCAGGATGTGAATCGGGGTGGTGCCGCAGGCCAGCCTGGTGCCATCCTCGGCGCTCGCGTCAGGAGCCTTTACCTCCGGTGTAGCCACGCCGATCCATGCCGCTTGTGCGTCCATCATGGCGACAAGGGGCAAGTCGCGCTGGTTATAGAGCAGGGGAGCACCGGTACGTTCGCTCAGGAGCTTTGCTCCGGCGATGTGGTCCAGATGAGCATGAGTGACCACAATCGATGTCACCGTCAGGCCATGCTCCAGCAGTACGGCGTCGATGCAGGAAAGATCGCCGCCCGGATCCACGACAACAGCTTCTTTTGTGACTTCATCGCCGAGCACGGTGCAATTGCACTGCAGTGGGCCGACAGGGAATGTCTCTCGAATCATGCAACCGACTCAGGATGAGGTTAAAAGGCGCGTGTAAGTAAGCGCAAGAGACGGGGCCTGCGCTTGGAGCGAGTCGTTGCCGCCAGCTATTTCTTGGCGGGAGCGCTGTGGGTCGTTTTGATGTTATTCAAAACCGAGCGATCGCTCGTGCGGGAGAGCAGGATGGTCAGGCCGATGGAGGTCAGCATGAACAGAACCGCCGACCACGTGGTCAGCCGGGTGAGCAGGTTAGCCGTGCCGCGTGGACCAAAGGCAGTCTGCGTGCCCTGGCCGCCAAAGGCGCTGGCCAGGTCGGCGCTCTTGCCCTGCTGGAGCAAAACCACGCCGATCAGAAAGAGGCAGATCACGATGTGGATGATGATCAGGAGAACAAGAAGTGCCGTCATTGCGCGGTAAACCTTTTTCGAGATGCTCGGCAGGATGCCGGCGTCGGGGAGCATGCTCCCGGATTATGTGTGGAATGGTGCGGAGGAGGGGACTTGAACCCCTATGCCTTGCGGCGCTAGCACCTCAAGCTAGTGCGTCTGCCAATTTCGCCACCTCCGCAGCAGCGCTGCATAGAGATGCGGCGTGAGCGGACATACCAATATCCAGCCAAAGTATAGCATCGGGCACGGTTAGACGGGCACCGCCACTTTCGATGCGAATTTCCTCTTGTAATAGATGATTGTTGCAACAATGGCCGGTACACCGAGAGCGGTGGGCAGCAGCCAGGGCAGCATGCCCGCATGCCGGAATAGCGGAGCTGCCGCAGTCACGAGAAATGCCGTCCATGCGGCGATGTAGCTGCCGATGAGATTTCCGAGATGCGTGTACCACCAGAACATCTTTTCAGTTGGTTTCCACAAAAATGATTTCATTTGGGAAAGTGCCAGCAGCATGCCCAGACAGCCGAATACGATGGAGACGATTCCCATGTTTTGTACCCATGCGGGCCGGAACGCTCCAAAGATGGCGAGGGCTGCGCTGGAGCATAAGGTGATAGCCGCAGCCATCCAATCGACCATTCGGGCGCTGCCCCCGCGTGCCAGGTTCTTCAGCTTCAGCACACGATAGCCCGAAAACGCCGCATAAAAGCTGAAGACCGCAACCATGGCCAAGAAAAGGACGGGGCCATACAGTGACATTGGCAATGCAATCGTGGCAACACCACCCATGGCGTAGAGGTACACCATGCCCCACCGTCTGTGCTGTTTGCCGCCCTTTGCCGTGAGCAGAGCGACGGGTGCCAGCAGAAACGCTCCAGATCCGCAAGCAACATGAATCACCAGCAAAGCCTTCATCCAGACCGGGTCGGCATGCATTGCGTTTCCCACGCGGTAGCGGAACTCTGTCTGGTTTGTGAAAGAGTGCCGGATCGAATGCAAGCGGGATCGATTGCCCGAGAGTGACGAATGGATCAAAGTTGCCACGGGTCTGGCTGCTTGTCAACGGCGAATGGTTGATCGATGGCGCTTGTCCATACCGGCTCGCTACACGAACCGCATCTCTTTCCCGCCGACACCGCAGAATCAGAAAACTTTGGGTAGCTCCGAAAAGCTCGGAAGGGTTAGTAGATACTGGCCCCTTGGAGGCTGAATCACTTCCTCGGTCTCCAGCACCCAGGTGTTTGGGTGGGGCAGGTAAACGGCGTGCAGCCCCGCGGCAATGGCCGGATTGATGTCGCTGCGCGGACTGTTGCCGATCATCCAAGTAGTGGCTGCGTCGCACCGGTGCCGCTCGCGCAATTCTTCATAGATGCTGCGGTGCTTTTCCCACACCACTTCGGCAGCACTGAAATAGCTCGCCAGGCCGGAGCGCTCCAGCTTATCGAGTTGCTCCTCACGATCGCCCTTGGTCACCAGAACCAGCCGGTGCCGGGAAGAAAGCTCGGCCAGCGTTTTGCGAACGCCGGGCAGCAGTTCAATGGCCGCGGTTACGATCGCGCGGGTCAATTCGTGGATACGGGATTTTTCAGCCTCGCCGCAATGTGTATTTGTCAGCTCCTGGTAGCAGGCCAGCATGGAATTGCGAAAGCTTGCCGTGCCATAGCCATGCACCTGTACGCGCCGGTGCTCCAGGTCGTTGAAGGTTCGCCGCACTTCTTCATCGCTGAGCGTGGGATGGTTGACCAGGCGGAGGAAGCCGGCGATCGCCCGCTCAAAATAGATGTTGTTTTCCCAGAGGGTATCGTCCGCGTCCAAGAGCAGCGTCTGCCGGCCGGAGATGGAAGGGAGGCTTGAGAGAAGGGAAGAAGGCTGGCTAAGTGACAGAGCGGCGGCCATGCAGCCATCGTACCCCGTATCGAGACACCGAAATGCTTCCTGTGGCGATTGAAGGACCGGGCGGGTCCGCCGATAAGGAGGAGGGCGGGATCGCTGCCAGAGACACTGCTGAGCGAAGTTCAACGTGGCAACCTTGCCCGTGAGCTGAAAGGACCAGAGACCGATGTGGCAACAGGAGCCGCCCCCGCCGCAGTACTTTGGCCCCTATCAGGTACTGGATGTGATCGGCACCGGCGGCATGGGTACCGTGTACCGGGCACGTGACACACGCCTGCATCGTGAAGTTGCGCTCAAGGTGCTACGGAGGAACCTGAGTGTGTCACGCGCGCGTGACCGTTTTCTGCGGGAAGCCCGTGCCGTGTCGTCGTTGAGTCATCCCAACATCTGCACGCTGTTCGACATTGGCGAGCAGGATGGAGATCCCTTCCTGGTGATGGAACTGCTGCGTGGCGAAGCTCTGAAAGAGCGCATCCAACGCGGGCCTCTGCCTGCGGAGGAGATCCAGCAGATCGCATTTGGCGCTGCTTCGGCTTTGCGTTCCGCTCATCGGCGCGGCATCATTCATCGCGACATCAAACCCGCCAACCTCTTCCTGGTGAACGATGACCGGGGCGCGACGCACCTGCGCATCCTCGATTTTGGCCTGGCAAAGATCACGACCGACGCAGCCGTTCTAGATGCAAGCGAGCAGATTACGCGTTATGGTGCCACGGTTGGCACGGTAGAGTACATGTCCCCGGAGCAGGCCCGGGGCGAGGTGGTGGATGTACGCTCCGATCTTTTCTCGCTCGGCGCCGTGCTGTATGAAGCTGCGACAGGCAAGGTACCCTTTCAGGGATCCACCAGCGCCGTCGTTTTCTCGGAGTTATTGAACGCGGAACCAGTGCCGCCGCGCGAGGCCAACCTGGCCGTTCCTGCCAGCCTGAACCGGATCATCCAGCGGCTGCTTACCAAGGACAGGCAGAAGCGAGTACAGAGCGCGGCAGAACTGTTGCAGCTGCTGGCGAAGGACGCAGCGGGGCAGAGCGAACGGTATCTAAGCCGCTCGGAGATGGTACCGCGCAGAGCTATCCAAAGCTGCGCTCCGCCGGACGCTCTGATGGAACAGAGAGCAGCTGCTGGCGGCCCGCCCTCTGCGGATCCTCGCTCGAGCGATGGAGACCTCTCCGATCCGGTGGCCCGCTCAGGTGAAAGGCGGCATCAGGCACTTGCGGTCTCCACACGGCCGATCGCCCGGTATGTTCTTGTTGATGATCCAGTAATCGAGATCATGGGTGCAAACGGGCCGGCCGCGGCTTCAACTGCTTCACTTGACCGCGTGCAGATGGTTGCCATTCTGATCGCGGCATTACTCATGGCCGGCTCGATGCTGCTGGTCGCCCATGCCCGTACGTGACCGCACTTGACTGCACGTCTTGAGGGTCAGACACACCGCAGGGCAGTGAGTTCACGGTAGGAAGCACACAGGTTGTGGTAGCCTTGAACCTCGAGTGGAGAGATGGCCGAGTGGCTGAAGGCGCACGCTTGGAAAGCGTGTATACCGCAAGGTATCCAGGGTTCGAATCCCTGTCTCTCCGCCATAACTCCCACCATCACCTTCGGTGCGATTCAGAATCCTGAGAAGGTGTCACGAGGCGCAAACTGCGGGACAACCTGTCCCTTCAGAGGCTTATCGTCCAGGTCATAGACCGTGAGCTGGTCCGGGAAATCCATCTTTTGCGACATGCGGTTTGCTTCCGTACTCATAACCTTGATTGACTTTGGGTTGGCCGGATTCCAGAGCAGCACTCCGTTACGGGAGTTCCAAACAGCGCCGACTGGATCTGTGAGGCGCCGGTCTGGGCAGACGGTGTACTTGTGCTCGAGCATCACGCGTAGTGCGTCTACATTGACCGCATTGATGCCAGGCAGACCTCGATCGTTTGAGAATCCTGGACACAGCAGTGAAGCCCGCCGAACCATTTCTTCTTTGGCCTGTGCATCTGTAAAGCTGAGGCAGTGTGCCTGCGCGGCGGTTGCCGCAAGAGCGACAAGACCGAGACAGGCGGTTATCCGAGAAGCTTTCATGGCTGAAGTATAGGAGGGCGACTGGTACGTTCGCCAGTATTATTCCCATTCCTTATATGTCCGATAACACATATTCTGTATACCCAAGGAATCTGAAGTAACGGACTATCCTCTTTTCATATGGACAAAGCCGGGCTAAGCCCGCCAAAGCTGGCAAACGGCACTTCCAGGCTCGCTTTATCTACCCTCATCAGACGCGCCGCTGCGTCCGCGGGCACGGCTTTGGAGATGTGGAAGCCCTGTATTTCATCGCACCCCGCGGCTACGAGCATGTCCATCTGCTGGCGGTTCTCCACGCCCTCAGCCACGATCCGCAGCCGCAGCGAATGCGCCATGTCGATCATTCCTTCCACCAATACGCGCGCCTCGCTCGAATGCTCGATATCCGTCACAAAGGAACGGTCAATCTTGAGCGTATGCACCGGCAGCTCGCGCAGGTAGCTCAGGGACGAGTAGCCCGTTCCAAAATCATCGATGGAGAGGTGGATCCCGAACTTGCGCAGCAGCTCCAGGCTCTGATGTGTCTGACCGTGATTTTCAATCAGCACACTTTCCGTCAGTTCCAGGTCGAGATGTTCCGCCGGCAGTCCCGTTTCCTTCAGGACTGCAAGCACCACGGTGACGAACTCCTTGTGCGACAGCTGCGCGGATGAAACGTTGACAGACATCTTTCTGAGCTGGTTTCCCTGCCGTTGCCAGGCCGCTGCCTGGGCACACGCCTGCGCGAGTACCCAGTTGCCGAGTGGCACGATCAACCCAGTGCGCTCTGCAATGGGAATGAACTGAGCTGGCGATACGTGCCCGTGCACAGGATCGTTCCAGCGCAGCAATGCTTCGAAGCCCAGGACACGCTGCCTGCCATCCACGATGGGCTGGTAATGCACCTGGAGGAGTTGCTCGTGCACGGCTGTCCGCAACCGGTGCTCCAGGCTCATCTGCAGCACTGTCTCTGCGCGCATGGCTTCATCGAAGACCAAAAAGCCGTTGCGGCCGTTGTTTTTCACCTTGTACAGGGCGAGATCGGCATGTTGAAAGACTTCCTCCGCCCGTAAGCCTTCCTGCGGATAAAGACAGATTCCGATGCTGGCACCAATGCGGACTTTGTGCGGGCTCAGGTCAAAGGTGTTCGTCAGGCACTCTATGGCCCGTTTGGCGACACTCTCCGCCACGGCTACGCTCTCGCAGCCGTCCAGCAGCAGCGCAAATTCGTCCCCACCCATGCGTGCCAGTATGTCCTGCTTTCGAATCAAGTCCTGAAGGCGCGTGCTCACCTGCCGCAGCAAAGCATCTCCAGCCTGATGTCCCAGCGTGTCGTTTACTTCCTTGAACCGGTCAAGATCGATGGAAAGCAGAGCGAAAGAGCTTCCCTTCCTGAGCGGATCATTCAGCAGGCCAGTCAGTTTTTTCTGCATCAGCAGGCGATTGCCCAGGCCGGTCAGGACATCGTGGTACGCCTGGTACAAAAGGCCATCCTGCTCTGCCTCATGCAGCGAGCGCACCCACAATCCGCGCAGGCTCTGCACACAGGAGGTGATCATAAAGGAGTCGCAGAACACTACCCAGAGGACGTGCTCAAGCATGCGTCCCTGGCTTGCCAAACCTGTGCCGAAGATGGAGACGGGATCGTAGTACCCCATCACCAGGTGATCTACCAGCGTGGTGAGTGTGGCTGTGATCAGCACAGGCCAATCCAGATAAAAGCAAAGAAATGCCAACGAACCGAAGACATGGAAGTGCGTCTCGATCCTGCCACCGGAGATGTGAATCAGCAAGCCGGACATCAGCATCTGGCAGGCCGCGATCAGGTGCCGCGTGTACACGCGAGCGGGACGAAGAAACGCCAGCGCCACCGGCAGCAAAGTGATGAGGCCCCCCATGAAGACCGCGGTGAGTACGTGAGGATGGATCCGGCCTGTGCCGCCGTCCCACGTCTTTGCGGAGAGGAGCAGTGACGCCGCGATGGCACCCGGCCATTGCAAAAGCATCAAGTAGGCAATCAGCTTGTCCGTGCGCCTGCAAATGCGCTCATGTTCCCGCTGAAAGATTGCCTGTGCTTCGGCCGAGGCATTCAGGTCTGGTTTCAGGTGCCGGTGCAAAGCGAGCCGCTGGAGAAAAGTCCTCTTCATCGTTTCATCCCCTCCGGCATTGCTGCCCCTGTGCCGCGCACGGCCGCCGCGCTGATGGTGAATCGCGCAGTATCACTTTTGTCCTGATGCGTGTGAATGGACAGCAGACCGCAGCCAAAGACCGGCCACCCCGCCTGTTGGGTCTCTTCCTGAAAGGCCCGCACAAGCGCATCCGCACCCGCGTTTGGCCCACTCATGCCGCGTGCACCGGTGACGCCGCCTGCATACAGCAGGTGCCGTTGCCCCAGTGAGTCGTGTGGCGAGTAAAGGAGAACTTCTCCAGAGGTTTTCGCTCCGAAGCTGGCAGCAAACGCTCCGTCTATATCTGGCACCATCTGCGCATGCATCTCCCGCTGCAGATCTCGATAAAGATCGTCGTTCCGCCAGCCGTTTACGCCGTGATCGGTACCGCGCTCCTCTGGCCGGCTGGCAGTCTGCTGTTTGCCGTGTACTTTCGGTTGATAGACCAGCAGCAGCGCATTGAAGGGCGTGTGGAATTGCTGCGAGGCCCTTTCCAATTCAGTCGTGGACGCACGCGAGCAGGAACACCGCGGGTGTAGCGTGACCACCAGCGTCGGCCATCCCGCTTGACCCGTCTCAGCTACACCTTTTGGCCAATTTTCCGGTGCAATCGACTTCGTTCCAGGAGTCTTCTCATAGCTCAACAGGAAGCGGGTTACGGCGAAAAGGCCGGAAACCCAGGCCATCGCCAAAACCAGAATGATTGTGTTGCGGCCGGCTGCAACCAGCCGGCCTGCTTGAATTGAAGGCAATGCCCCTCCCCGATGTGCCGCGTTCTGATCCCCTAAACCGGTGGACTGGTTTCAGGCGAACGCTTCCATGGCAACATCGGCAGATTTCGCTGTGCACTTAGTTCAGCTGTGCACTTGGTTCATGGGAGTGATCCATTGCAGATGGTAAAGCTCGTCGAGCGGTAGTGCTCTGTCACGGGCGATGGCACCTCTAGGTGCTCTGCCGAAGGCAGGTGCCGGCACAAGTCTCACCTGCCGAATGGTCGGCCGGGGCGAAAGACGGGCCATACTGAGGCAAGACCACATGCAACCTGTGAGACTGCCGCCGTTTCGCGGCCTAATTCAGGACAGCCGGTTTAAGTACGTCTTCGCACCACTGCCGGAAGGTGGTCGGGCTATTGGGTTCCGCCACGCGAGGCTCGCCGCTGTAAATGCCGTCTTTTACAGCCGCGAACAATTCGCCGGTAGCCCGCGCCATCGCTTCGGATTGGCCATAGGCAAGGAGCATGGACTCCATCGCGCCATCCGGCATCTCCTCAAAACGCACCGTCTTACCCAGCACATCGGACATAACCCGCGCCATCTCATTAAAGGACAGGTCCTCCGGGCCAAGTACTGGGACATCGCCATTGCCGGTCCAGGACCGGTTGATGAGTAATCCCGCGGCGACCACGGCGATGTCACGCGTCGCGCAGGTAGCGGACTTCAGCTCGCCCGGGATCGGCGCAGAGATCACACCCTTGCCTTGAATGCTTGCGACCTGGCGAAGCATGTTGTCCATAAAGCTGGGCATCGCCAGCGCCCGGTAATTGACACCAGTGGCGGCGATCATGTCGTCCATCGCCAGTGACGCCGTGATCTGGCCGGCATGCCTGGCCTGCGGCTTGCCCCGGCCAAGACTTGAAACGCCGACCACATGCTTGACCGCGCCGGCCCGAAACAGATCACATGCCGGGCGTGAGAAGTCCAGGTAGGCAGCCTCGACACTGATGGCTTTTGGAGCCGGTGGCGGCAGCCAGAAGACGGCGTCCGCACCTTGAAAAGCCTTCTCCACGATAGCGGCGTCGCCGTGGGATCCCTGTACGACTTCCACTCTTGCCCGGGTTGCCGCCGGGATTGCGGCCGGATCACGGGAGATCACGCGGACCGGCTGGTTTGCGACGAGGAGTTCCTTCAGAAGTTGCGAGCCGATTTGCCCGGTAGGCGTTGTGACGACGATCATGACGTTCTCCCTTCCAGTGATACGTCTGACTTCACTGGCGCATGTAAACTCTACCGTACCGTTTATTTTAGAGTCAAGAGCCGGCGTGTGGGCGAGAATAGTCTCATGGCACGCAGGGGCGACCAGTTGCGCGAACACATCTTATGGACAGCCAAGGATGTCTTCCTGGAGATGGGTTTTGAGCGTGCCTCCATGGACGTGGTGGCAGCTCGCGCGGAAACCTCGAAGCGTTCACTCTATGCCCACTTCGAAAGCAAGGAAAAGTTGTTCCTTGCCGTTATCGATCTGGTCCGGGGATTGTTCCTGCGCCGGCTGAAGATGCCGGGCGATTACTCCGATGATCCAGCAGAAGCGCTTGTACTCTTCTGCGGCAGATACCTGGAGACTCTGCTTTACCAGGCATCGATCCAGATGTGCCGCGTCAGCATGGCGGAGACGGAGCGCTTTCCTGAGCAGGCCGCGCAGTACTTCGACGTGCTCTTCACGCAGGTCCATGCACGGCTGAGTGCTTATCTGAAGTCGACCTTCAGGCTCCCGGCCCGGACGAGCGCTGAGGCCGCGCACCGGCTGCTCGGCCAGGTGCTTTACCCGCGTTTTGCGCGTGCTCTTTTTGGGCTCGACATCCTGGCCAACAGCTTCGACCGGGAGTCCCTCTCCCCGGACTTCGATCTGAAGCCTGTCCGCAAAGCGGTCCTCAGTCTTGTGGAGTCCCTTGGGTAATCAGGCCGCGGACGTTCTCAATAAGGCCGCGTCTCGCCGGGGAGACGTACCAAACATCCGGGAGTATTCGCGGCTGAACTGAGACGGACTCTCATAGCCCACCTGAAAGGCGGCCGTTTCCACATTTGCTTCATCGGCCACCAGGAGCCGCCGCGCCTCCAACAGACGGAGCTGTTTTTGGTACTGGAGCGGCGTCATCGATGTGACGGACTTGAACTGCCGATGAAATGCCGATGCACTCATCCGCGCCGCGGACGCAAGCTGCCCGATGCGCATCGGCTCGGAAAAGCGGTCGCGCAGAGAGTGGATCGCGTCGAGCACGTTCCGCGTGTGGCTCTTTGCCATGGTCATGGCCATTACCCCGTCGCCATGCGGGCCAGTCAGCAGCCAGTAGCAGATTTCACGCATGATCGCGGGGGATAACAGGGGGATCGCCCGCGGAGTGTCCAAGAGCCGGATCAGGCGCAGCGTGCAATCGGCAAGAGGTCCATCAAAATCCGTCACAAAGACGCCCCGTCCAACTTCGGCGTTTTGCCGCGGCAGCAGACTCAGGCTGTCCATCACCTCGCGCATGACGGCCAGGTCGAATTCAATGATGACGCCCAGGTACGGCTCGGCCGGGCTGGCCTCATAAACCGTGCCGAAAGCAGGCATCTCGACACTGACCACCAGCGCCTGGCCAGCCTTGTACTCAAGCCGCTTCTCGCCAAAGATCGCCCATTTTGCCCCCTGCACCACAATGCAAAGAGCTGGTTTGAAAATGAGGTGGCGCGGCGGCTTAACGTGGTCAGAACGCAGGATGGTAAGCGGCTGGATCTCAGTCCGGAAGGGGCTTGGTTCACTCTGCGCATCGGTGTATCGCCGCACCGCTTCCACAAGTTCGTTCCGCATACGCCAGCCTTTCCTGCAGCTAGTTCAGAGTAGAGCTGAAAGCAGGATCAGGCAAGAAACGAGGGAGTTCCGGCATTCCCTCCAGCAAGCTGCGCGTGGATGATGAAGAACAGGAACAGGCTCCCAGGAGGGATCATGCCGACAGAAACATCTTCATCTTTCGCAGGAAAAATCGCTATCGTGACCGGAGGCAGCCGCGGTCTGGGCCAGAATACGGTGCTTCATCTCGCCCGGCGAGGCGTGCACTCCATCTTTACCTACAACGCAAATCAGGCGGAAGCCGAGAAGGTTGTGGCGGAGATCAGCAAGACAGGATCGAGAGCGATTGCACTCAAGCTGGATACGGGAAAAATCGGCACCTTCGACACCTTTATTGCAGAAGTGGCCAAGGCTCTCCGTGAGCTTGGCGCGGAACGCTTCGACTTCCTCGTCAACAATGCCGGCATCTCGCACCATGCGCTCTTTGCCAAGACGACGGAAGAGGAACTGGATACGCTCTACAACGTGAACTTCAAGGGTGTCTTTTTCCTGACGCAGAAGCTGTTGCCCCTCATCCATGACGGCGGCCGTATCGTCATGATCTCGTCGGGGCTGACCCGCATCTGCATTCCGGAGAGCGCGCCGTATGCGTCCTTTAAGGGCGCGCTTGAGGTGCTTACGCGTTATCTTGCGAAAGAACTGGGCCAGCGCCGTATCGTTGTAAACACGGTGGCTCCCGGCGCAATCCAGACGGACTTCAGCGGCGGCGTTGTGCGCGATAACCCGGCAGTGAACAAGATGGTGTCCGATGCGACAGCGCTGGGCCGGCCGGGGCTGCCGGACGACATCGGCCCCATGATCGCGTCGCTGCTGACGGAGGACAACCGCTGGGTCAATGCACAGAGGATCGAGGTCTCGGGCGGCATGATGATTTAGTTCGCGCCGGGCTGGGCGATGACTCACTCGCCCAGCCGCCGTCGTCGAAGGTATGCTTACGAAGTGAGTGATTTCTCCCCAAAACTCCGCGCCATGGAAGAACTGGTCACCAATGAGCGCGACTTCGTTCTGAGAGTCGTGCAGCCTGGTTTGGCCGGCCTGATGGATGGCTCCGTCTCCACACTGGCACCCATCTTTGCCACCGCCTTTGCCACCAAAAATTCGCATACCGTTTTCCTGATCGGAGCGGCTTCGGCCGTGGGTGCCGGTATCTCCATGGCCTTCTCAGAGGGCCTGTCGGACGACGGCGAGCTGACCGGCCGCGGCAAGCCGCTCTTTCGCGGATTGGTCACCGGCTTCATGACCTTTATCGGCGGCTTTCTTCACACGCTTCCCTTCCTGATCGCGAACGTTCAGGTGGCCCTGCGGTTCGCCTATCTGGTGGTCGGCATTGAGCTGCTGGCCATCGCCTGGATCCGCTACCGCTACATGAAGACGAGCTTCACGCTATCGGTCATTCAGGTGGTCATCGGGGGCGGACTGGTCTTTGCAGCGGGCGTGCTCATCGGGCAGTCGTAGAGATATGGAAGATTGCTGATAGTTCAAAGATCAGAAGGAGCGTTTGCCGAGGCGGCCTGCGGAAGCATTGCCTGCGGTAGTCTTGGGTCAATCATGCGCGCGCTGCTCCTGCTTCCCTTTCTCTGCTGTTTCACCCCTAGTGCCCGGGCTCAGTGGGTCCTCCAGTCGTCACCAGTCAAATCGGATCTTTTGAGCGTCAGCACACGGGAAGGCGCTGCATGGGCGAGCGGTACCAACGGCGTGATCCTGCACAGCACTGATGGCACGACCTGGAAAAGCTGCGCTGCCCTTCCGGACGGCGCGCAGCTGGAGTTAAGGTCCATTCAAGCGATTGACGGAAACGTCGCCCTTGTCGTGAGTTCTGGCGCTGGCAGCAAATCCGCGGTGTATCGCACCGCTGACGCATGCAAAAGCTGGCAGCCAGTTTTTGCCAACCCTGAAGTAAGCGGCTCCTTTGACAGTTTGCGCCTGGTTACGGCCAGACAGTTATACCTGCTCGGCGAACCCGTGCAGGGCAAGTTTGCACTGTATCTCTCACAGGACGCAGGTGCAACTTGGTTCATTGCGGATGATCCCGGTCTGGAGGCGCAGCCTGGAGAGAGCGCGGCTGGTTCGACACTGCTGGCGCAGGGTGCTTTCCTGTATTTCGGCACACACGGCGGAAGCTCGCCCGCCGTTCATTACACCTTCGCCAAATGCGATTCCGCGCAGCCGGATGCTCCCTGTAACGTTACTTGGGGCCAGTCGCGGCTTCCCGCCGGCATCGCTAAGGGAATTACAGCCGTAGGTGCACGTACGCGGACCGCACAAAACGGCAAGTCCACAACGACGCTCATGGCGGTCGGCGAAAGTACTAATGCTGGCTAATCGTTTGTCGGCGTGTCGTTCGATAACGGAGGACGCTGGAACGTGCCCGCCGCTTCGCCCACAGGATCTCTGCGGGCAGTCGCCTTCGCTGCCATCAATCAGACCTGGTACGCTGCCGGCGATGGCGGCCGGATCGGCAAATTGGAAGAAGCTCCAAAGTAGACCGGACAGCCTTCTTGAAAAGCTTGCTAGTTTCTTTGGCGGGTCCAAGGTGTATGCAGATGGAGAAAGCAGTTCTTCTTCTACCGGTCAGTTAGTTTCATCCTTAGAGCTTGCAAGCGAAGGATGACACATAATGAAAAATCACAGGCCTATTCCCGGTCACCGATTCTGCAGCACAATCTTCATGGAATCCGGCTGCGGATGGCTCGCCAAATGAATCGCCTCAACTGCCTCCTCCATCGGGAACCGATGTGAAATCAGGCGGGTCAGGTCGAAGCTGCCGTCCCGGTAGCCGTTGAAGACAAGCTGGATCGCCTCATCCTGAATGGCGACGGAGGAGGAATAACTGCCCAGCAGCGTCTTCTCGTCCATGCAGACGGCTGCCGGGTCGAAGGGCGCTTCGCCATGCTGTGTTTGCGCGAAGAGGCAGACGCGGCCTCCGGGGCGAATCGCATTCATCGCCATTGTGATTAGAGTGTTGGCACCCACGGCCAGCAAGGCCACATCAGCACCGCGGCCTTCAGTGGCGCCTTTGCAGGCGGCGGTCACATCGGCATTGGCGTCCAGCGCCTGGTTCAGGCCATAGGTCGCGGCAATGGCGTGTCGCTCCGGGAAGAGGTCGGAGGTTAGTACGGTGGCTCCTGTTCGCCGCGCGAGTATGGCAAGCAGGACACCGATGGGCCCTTGCCCGATCACCAGCACCGTCTCGTCGGGCTGCAGTTGCAGCAGGTGAATCGCTTTGTAGCAGGTGTTTACCGGCTCAATCCATGCAGCCTGCTCGAACGGGACGTCATCGGGCAGCTTGATGAGGCCCTTCGCGACGATCCAGTCCATTACGCGAATGTACTCGGCAAAACCACCACCGGAGGGTTCAAAACCTGCGGTCGTGCCGACACGTTTGTATGTCTCGCACTGGGCGAAGGTGCGCTTGCGGCAGTAGTAGCAATGCCCACATGGAATGTGGTGAAAGGCCATGGCGCGGTCGCCCATTGCGAAATTCCTGACGCCCTCCCCCGCCTGCACCACGGTGCCCGCCATCTCATGCCCGAAGATGCGCGGGGCGGAGTGCGAGCCGGTGTGGATCTTCTTCAGGTCAGTTCCGCAGATGCCGCAGGTGTCGATGCGAAGAAGAACCTCTCCGGGGCCAATTTCCGGAACAGGGATGCTTTCGACCCGGACATCATTCGGGGCGCGATAGACGGCGGCGCGCTGGAGAGCCGCGAGATTGCGAGTCATCGCGGCGAAGGTCGGGGCTGCAGTTGTCGCGGACATAACTTCCTTTATTGTCGCTGATTGGAAACTCTGGTGAGTTCGTCGAAGCCAGTCGAGCCCCACAGCCGGCTGTTCACGCGAGCGCAGGAGCCCACAAAGCTGGAGAAGGACATGGGGCGTCGTTTTGCTTTGGAAGCGGCGCCTTGCCCGTACACTACCTCGGTTTCTCTATCCCGAGCTCGCCGGCCAGACTGTCGCACAGATTGGCCGCCGCGAGTGACGCCTGCTTGCCGAATTGCACGAGCGTAGACCAGTATCGCGGCCGGATCGCCACATGTGCGATGAAGCGCGGTGTGGCAAAACGGCCCTCCGCCGTGATGAATGCATTCAGGGCCGGCAAGTCGTCATCGAAAGTGTCGGAGACCGCCTTGATCGCGCGGAAAGGCAGGTCATGCGCCCGCGCAAGCCGGGCCAGGGTCGCGGCTTCCATATCAACCGCGCGGGCACCCTCATACGTTGCGGCGAGCCGATGCTTTTCTTCACGCACCGCAACTCGGCGCGACGTCAGCAGGAGGCCATGGGTCTTCCACTCCGTGGGCGCACAGCGATAGGTTTCGCCAGTGGCCAGGTCGCGAACTGTCTCCGCGCGCAGCACGCTTCCCGCACGTGTCTGGCCGTCCAGCGCACCGGCCCAGCCTACGGAGTAGATGGCCGTGGGCCGGCAAAGTTCGAAGGCGCGGGAGAACGCACGTGTGGCCGCTGCGGCACCCATGCCACCGTGCAGCGCAAAGATCGTGTTGGAAGGGTGCTGCGCGCCCTCAACCCCATTGCTCGTGGCAACCGATGCCCAACTGCGCGTTAGCGGCTTGAGTTCGCCAGGCATGGCGGCAATCAGTACAACGGCTTCGTTGGGCAGTTCCTCAATCATGCAGGGCTACACCTGCGCTGCAAACGGCGGCGCGTAGCCGTTGGCCACGAACCACTCCATGGCGGCACGCAGCGCGCGATAGACGGGTTTGACCTCAAAACCGAGATCGCGCTCGGCTTTGGCCGAAGAGGCCCACATCATTTTCTTGCCCATGCGCACGGCTTCCATGGTGGCGCGTGGTTCCCTGCCGCGCAGCTTGCCGGTGATGCTTTCATCAAGGAAGGCAAACGCCATAGCCACGGCATGCGGAACCTTCATGGTCGGCGAGGGCAGGCCGGAGATGGCGGCCATCTTATCCAGAATCTGTTTCAGCGTCAGGTTTTCCCCGCCAAGGATGTAACGTTCGCCGGGCCTGCCCCGCTCCAGCGCAACCAGGTGCATGCGCGCGACTTCATCGACATCAACGAGGTTCAGCCCGGTTTCGGTGTAGGCGGGAAACTTGCCTTTCAGGAAATCGACAACGATGCGTCCGGTCGGGGTGGGTTTGCGGTCCCCCGGTCCAATGGGCGTGGTCGGGTTCAGGATCATGACGTGCTGGCCTGCGCGGGAAGCGGCTATGGCCTCCTGCTCTGCGAGCCATTTGGACCGCTTGTAGTGGCCGATCATGTCGGCCTCGCTCACCAGCGTGTTTTCGTCAACGATGGTGCTATCCAGCTGGAAACCCATGGTGGCGACGCTTGAAGTGTAGACGACTTTTGGGATGCCGACCTCGCGGGCAATACGGAAGAGGTCGCGCGTGCCGTCCACATTTGCCTTGTACATCTCTGCGGGATCGGGCACCCAGACGCGGTAGTCCGCGGCTACGTGGACAAGAGCATCACAGCCAGTAAGTGCCAAGCGCAGAGCCTCGGGATGACGCAGGTCTCCTGTAACTGTTTCCGCACCGGAGATGCCTTCGAGAGCTGCAAGATTGCTGCTGGACCGAGTCAACAGAAACAGACACGCACCCGCGTCGGCATACGTGCGGGCAACGTGAGAACCAACAAAGCCCGTTGCCCCTGTGAGAAATACCTTCATGCGCCGAACCAATGCAGAGGAATCAGTCCGGCTGCTTCGACCTGCGGAAAGCCATGCTCCTGGGCCACTGAGGTTGTCGGTGAGGCGGGCATGTCTTCCCTTCCTGCGCGCAGTCTAGGCTTCCTGCGCTCAGTCTAGCTTTTCCGGCTCAATCTGAATGTTCTTTTCGCCGGCGGCCTTCTTTTCCCAATACTTTCTCACCCAGGCATCAAAGGTCTTGCCGGCGGCCGTGTCACGGCCGGTAAAGGCAAGCGCGGCAATGTCGCTGTAGGGCACGTTGCGGCGGCTGCGGTCACCTTTGCTGGGCATCACGCGAACCAGCGAGTCGGTTAAGCCCCGGCCGGTCCGCCGATCGTAGATGTAGCCCTCCACCACTTCACCGCCATGCAAGGTGAGCGTTACGTCACCCCGGTAGTCGAAGGCTTTCTCCAGGGCGTCTCGCGTTTCGGCTTCGGTGGCAAGTGCCGGAAGCCACCCTTCCAAGTTTTCGCGCTCGCGCCCGGCAATGACTTCCAACTCGTCGGGCGACTGCTCGTGGAGTTGCTCGGTCTTCAGGTGCTCCTGCTCCTCGGTAGCCATAGCGGTCAGTCCCCTGACACCAGGCTGGGCTCGTGGTTCACCACGGCTGCCTCTTTCGAAACGACGCCGGAACCGATCTGTACCAGTTGCTGATGACTCGTCGCGGGTCGCCATTCGTTCAGCAACTTCTGCGCGTGGTCGTCCTTGTAGCTGTCCAGGAAAAGTGCTTTGGCGGTCTGCAGCAATCCGCTCAGCGATCCGAAGGTGTAGTTCACACCGCTTGCCTCATAGCCGGAGTGCACCATGCAATTGGCACAGCGGGGATTGCCGCTCTCAGTGCCGTAATTCGACCATTCGACGGATTCCATAAGTTCGGCAAAGGTATCGGCGTAGCCATCCTGCAGCAGGTAACAAGGTTTCTGCCAGCCAAAGATCGAGTACGTGGGCATGCCCCACGGCGTGCAGGTGAGTTCGCGCTTGCCCATCAGGAACTCCATGAACATGGGCGAGGCATTGAAGCGCCAGGTGGACTTGCGATTTGACAGGATCGACCGGAAGAGTTTGCGCGATCGTGCGCGGCCAAGAAAATGCTTCTGGTCGGGCGCCTTGTCATAGGTATAGCCAGGCGACACCATCATGCTCTCCACGCCCGCATCCATCATCTGGTCGAAATGGCGGCGCACCGAGTTCGGATCCGCTCCATCGAACAGTGTGGTGTTGGTCGTGACGCGGAAGCCGGCGTCCACCGCGGCGCGCACACCTTCCATAGCGGTATCGTAGCCGCCCTCGCGGCAGACTCCAAAGTCATGGTGTTCGCGCTCACCGTCTACGTGCACTGAAAAACTGAGGTACTTCGAAGGTGTAAAGAGGTGCAGCTTTTCCTTGAGCAGCAGGGCGTTGGTGCACATGTAGACGTACTTCTTGCGCGCTACCAGACCTGCGACAATCTCTGGCATCCGTGGATGCAGCAGGGGTTCGCCACCGGGAATGGCCACCATGGGCGTACCGCACTCATCGACTGCCTTAAAGCACTCTTCGGGCGTGAGCTCGCTCTTCAGAATATGTGCGGGATACTGAATTTTGCCGCAGCCGGCGCATGCCAGATTACAACGAAAGAGCGGCTCCAGCATCAGGACAAGCGGGTACCGCTTGCGGCCTTTCAGCTTCTGGCTGACGACGTAGGATGCTACCGTCCACATCTGCGAAACAGGAACTGCCATCGGTCTGTTGCTCCTTTACCGTGGTGTGCGGGCGTGATTACTTGGGCCCGGAAAATCGGAGTTACGCGGCCACGGCCGCCTCACGCTCCATGGCGCGTTCATACGTGGTGAGTGCCAGCAGTGGAAAGTAGTCGCGGTACATGTGGTAGCCAAGATAGAAGACCCGCGGGAAACCTGTACCTGTATAGACGGCCTCGCCATCCCGGCCGTTGGCGAGTTCAAGCCACTGGCCATTCTCCTGCTGATGCTCCACCAGCCAGCGAACTCCCTTGGCAACGGAGTCGCTGCGGATGTCCCCCGCCGCAAGCAGTCCCAAGACTGCCCAGGCTGTCTGTGAAGCGGTGCTCTGGCCCTCTGCGAAGCACGCCTGCACCTCGTATCCTTTGCAGCTTTCACCCCAGCCGCCGTCTGCATTCTGGATGGAGCGGATCCACTCCGCAGCCTGCTGGATCGCGGGCTCGTGATTCCAGATACCCTGCGCCTCTAGCCCACGCAATACCAGAAATGTACCGTAGATGTAATTAACACCCCAACGGCCGAACCAACTGCCATCGGTTTCCTGCTCGCTCAGCATCCAGCGCACGGCCTTGTCCACGCGGGGATCGCGGCGGGTGTAACCATACGCGGCCAACATCTCTACCACGCGGCCGGTAATGTCCACCGTTGGCGGATCCAGCATTGCATTGTGATCCGCAAAGGGGATGTACTGGAAGATCATTTTCGTGTTGTCGCGGTCGAATGAGGCCCAGCCGCCACTCCTGCACTGCATGGCAAAGATCCACTCTATGGCCCGCTTGGACGCCTCATGCTGGTTGCGCTCCCGCGGATTCTCGACGCAGTTCAGGGCGAGTAGAACCTGAGCGGAGTCATCCACATCTGGATAAAACTCATTGTTGAACTCGAAGTACCAACCACCCGGGACTGTATTCCTTACCTTCACCGCCCAGTCACCTTTATTTCGGACTTCCTTGCTCAGCAGCCAGTCCGCAGCGCTGACCATGCGCGGATCTGTACGTGGGACACCCGCTTCGCCCAACGCAAACAGCGCGTACGCGGTGTCCCACACCGGCGACATGCACGGCTGCATGCGAAAACGGGCCGGATGCGCATCAGCAACTTCCGGCTCGTCAATGCCTAGCCGTTCAAATTCATCACGCGCCCGTATTACCTGTGGGTCGTCTTCGGAGTAGCCCAGGCAGCGAAGGGCGATGATGGCGTTCATCATGGCCGGATAGATAGCGCCGAGGCCGTCCGACATCTCAAAGCGCTCCAGCAACCAATTCTCTGCACGCTTCAAAGCTATCTTCCGAAGAGGGCGGATATAGATGCGCTCCGCCCAGTGCGTTACACGGTCGAAGAAGAGAAAGAAGTTACGCCAGCCAAGCGGCTTCTTCGTATCCCAACGCAGATGCAGATCGGCGTTTTCACGTCCGCCTACAAACAGCTCATCAATGCCCTGTTCTGGAGCAATCTTTTTGAAAGGCTTCGTCGCATAAATGATCGTCAGCGGAACGACGATCGCCCTGGACCAAGAGGAAATTTCATAAATGTTGAAGTAGAACCAGTCCGGAAAAAGGATGATCTCCGGCGGCACGGCAGGCACAGCGTCGTAATCGTACTGGCCCAGGGCACACAGATAAATCTTGGTGAAGGTGTTGCATTCCACCACACCACCGTTCGCCAGAATCCAGTCACGGGCGAGAGACAATACTGGCTCGTCCTTAGACCAGCCCATCAACTTCAGAGCGAAGTAGCACTTCACACTAAGCGAGACATTGGAGGGGCCATTGGGATAAATACTCCAGCCACCATTCGTGTTTTGGTGGCGCAAAATCTCCTGCACCGCGCCCTGCATGCGCTCCGGCTTGCCGGTGCCGTACAGCATATGCAGGAAGATGTAATCAGCTTCCAGCATGGAGTCCGCCTCCAACTCCCCCGACCAGTAACCATCAGTGTGCTGTTGGCCAAGCAGGTACTCTTTCGCCTGCTCAATACCTTGCCGGACCCGGTCCAGTGCAACGTCCATACGCCCGAAGCGTGGCTGCACCGGGGAGGTTGCGGCTGAGCCCGATGGCGCGCCCTGGATTTCACCGGCTTGTCTTCCCATGTTGATTCGATGATCCTCAGAGTGCGGCGATGCAACTTGCGCGGCTGCAGAAGCGTCCGGCACTGCGTAAACAGACAGGTGTCAGGCGGACGGGCGAGTGTGCGAGCCCGGAGCCGAAGCGATTGCCTGAACGATCTCCGGCGGCAGGCCAAAGCGCACATTCTCCGGCATCACTTCGACTTCGTTTACAGAGCCATAGCCGCGCTCCTGCAAGTAGCTCACGACCTCCTGTACCAGAACCTCCGGCGCGGAGGCTCCGGCGGTCACAGCCACGCTATTGGCTTTTTCCAGCCACTCCGGCCGTATATCTTCCGCCTTGTCGATCAGGTAAGACTGTGTTCCCAGGTTCATGGAGACTTCTACCAGGCGATTGGAATTGGAACTGTTCCGCGAGCCGACCACCAGGACCACATCCGCGTTATGCGCTACGTTTTTCACTGCGGTCTGGCGGTTCTCCGTGGCATAGCAAATGTCCTGCGCGTGCGGCCCAACAATGCTTGGAAACTTGCGCTTGAGTGCGTCAATCATGTACTTCGCTTCATCGAGCGACAGCGTGGTCTGGGTCAGGTAAGCGACTTTCTCAGGATCCGGCACTACCAGCGCCTCAACCTCTTCCACCGTAGAGACGACCTGCGTCACGTCCGGCGCCTCACCCTGCGTGCCCTCAACCTCCTCGTGATCGCGATGGCCCACCAGCACCAGCGAATATCCCTGTTTGGCGAACTTGATAGCCTCTACGTGCACCTTGGTGACCAGGGGACAGGTTGCGTCGACAACCTTCAGGCCGCGCTCCTTGGCCCGCTCACGTACAGCCGGCGACACGCCGTGCGCGGAATAGATCACGCGCTTGCCTTCCGGCACTTCGTCAAGCTCATTGACGAAGATCGCACCTTTTTGCCGCAGATCATCGACCACATGACTGTTGTGCACGATCTCTTTGCGAACGTAAATGGGTGCGCCAAAGGTGTCCAGCGCGATCTTCACGATGTCCACCGCACGCACAACGCCGGCGCAGAAGCCGCGTGGCTTGAGCAGCAACACCTGCTTGCGGTCAGCCGCTTGAGAAACACTCCCCGGCTCAGCAAATGCGGCGTCCAAAACGGGTTCAGCGATCAGGCTCTTCACACCCCTAGTATACCGGAGGACTGCCGGTCACTCCCGAAAGTGAATCATGGATGGTGCAATGCAGAAGCTGCCGCAAGAAGGAAAGGGTGAAGCGCCAGAGCTCTGAAAAGCTGAGACGCTTCACGGTTTCTCTACAGTTTGCCGCCACACCCAGCGTGCGGGCAATCGCAGGCGATAGTCGCATCCTGCGTGGTTGCTGCATCCTCACAGGCCTGACAGCAGTACTTTGAACCCTCGCTTGCCATGCAGGTGCAGCGATCATGTGCACACTTCTTTGTATCAGCCATCCGTCTCTCCCCAGGTCTTGATTGGCGCGGATTTCCCGTCGCCTTTCACTTAGGAGTCTGTGACACGGCTTCTGAGTTGTCGAACGCCTCGCGATAGGTATTCAGACCCCCTACTCAGCGGGTACACAAAAAATCCAGGTCGCCGGCAGACTTCGGTCCTCGCTCCGCTAACGGCTCGCCTTCAGCATTTGCTCAGCGTGGCGAAGGCTTGTCTCCGTAACGGTCGCGCCAGAGAGCATACGGGCGATCTCCTGGGCGCGGTCCTCGTCTTTCAACTGCTTGACCTCGGTCCGCGTACGGCCGCTCTTCTCACTCTTGCTGATCAGGAAGTGCTGCGTACCGAAGGCGGCAATCTGCGGCAGGTGAGTGACACACAAGACCTGCTGGTGCGTGGAAAGCGCCTTGAGCTTGGCACCCACTGCCTCCGCCGCGCGGCCTCCGATACCGATGTCGATTTCGTCGAAGACCAGCGTGCGTGGCAGGGCGATACGCCGCTTTGTCTTGCCGGGACCGCCCTCCTCCACTGAGACTTTCAATGCCAGCATGACGCGGCTCATCTCACCGCCACTGGCGATCTCTTCCAACGGCTTCATCAATTCACCCGCGTTGGTGGCGATCAGGCATTCCACATGGTCCCAGCCGTGTGCCGTCCAGAACTGCTGCTCCTTTTGCGGCGCCACCTCTACGCGAAAACGAACGGTCATGGCGAGGTCGTTGATCTGCTGCTCGGCCAGTTTCTCCAGCCGTCGCGCATTGGAGATACGCAGCTCGGTCAGGTCCCGGGCAACGCAAGCATAGATATGCTCGGCGTCGGCCACGCGCTGCTTTGCAGCTGCAACCATGGCATCCCGATTCTCAATCTCCGCGAGTCTCGCACTCACCTCCTCGGCATACTGCAGCACCTCCAGCAGCGTGCGACCGTATTTGCGCTTGAGCCGGTCCAGGAGCGCCAGCCTATCCTCAATTCCTTCGAGCCGCTCGGGCGAGGCTTGAATCTTTTCGGCGTAGTCGCGCACTGTCGCGCTCACATCTTCCACCACGGCGCGCGCATTCGCTATCTGGGTCGCTGCCTCGGTGAACTTGCCGTCATACCTCGCCAGCTCATCCAGATGCTTCTGCGCGGAGTTCAATGAGGTCACCGCGGCAGCTTCGTTCTCATAGAGCAGATCGCTCGCCATCATCGCCGCGGTATAAAGCTTTTCGGCATTGCTCAGGACGCGCTTCTCTGCTTCCAACTCTTCATCTTCGGTATCGGAAGCAATACCGGCATCTCCGATTTCACTCTTCTGAAAGCTCCACAGATCCACCATGCGCAAGCGTTCCTGCTCGTCGGTCGAGAGCCGGTCCAGCTCCTCGCGAGCCTCACGCCAGAGTGAAAATGCCGCGCGAATCGCGTCGCCAGGCTGCTCCTTCTCCATCTCTTTCTTCTGCAGCAGGCGTTGGCGGATGCGCTTTGCCGCTTCATCATTCAACCCATGCGTCGCGATGCCGGCGAAACGGTCCAGCAGGCCACGCTGCTGTGCCTGGTCGAACGATCCTAATGTCTCTGACTGCGCGTGCACCAGGGCCAGCTCCGGTGCCAGCTGGCGCAAGACGCCCACCGTTGCCGGCTGATTGTTGATGAAAACGCGGCCCTTGCCGGAGGCGGAAACTTCGCGCCGCAGCAGAATCTCCCCGCCCTCCACGTCGATGCCGTTCTCTTCCAGGATGACTTCGGCACCAGCAGTCGTCTCAAAAACACAGGAGACCACGGACTTCTCCGCGCCGTGGCGCACCACGTCCGACGCCGCCCGGCCACCCAGCAAGAGTGCAAGCGCGTCCACCAGGATCGATTTTCCCGCTCCGGTTTCGCCTGTGAGCAGATTCAGACCTGCCCCGAAGCTGGCCACAGCGTGGTCAATGACGGCGTAGTTTTCCGCGCGAAGCTCCAGCAGCATCGTCACTCCTGAATCGCCTCTGGTCCACTGCACGCGGCGGGCGATCTTTGCCTTCTCTTCGCGCCGAGCATAGCACGGCTGGCGGCTGGATCAAATGCCCAGTTTGGGCACGGAACCTCTCTGACCACCTCGCAGCAACCCTGCCACCCCTCAAATAACGTGTGCCGCGTTCTACACTGCGAGAAGGATGATCGCCCACCTTTCCGCCACGCTGTTCGCCATCTGGCTCCTCCAGGACGACCTTGCTTCCACTCCGGTCAGCACCTCACCGCACGGCAACGGCACCGGACTGGGCGAAATGCTCCACAACAGCGGACCTACCGCGCTCGCCGTTCTTGTCATCCTGGCTGGCTTCTCCGTCTTTTCCTGGATGATCATGCTGCAGAAGTTCACAGCGTTTCGCCAGGCACGCACACAGAACGATCGCTTCCTGAAAGCTTTCCGCAAGTCGTCGCGCTTGAGTGAGATCGCAGGCGTTGCCGAGCAGTTCCGGCCTTCCCCGCTCGTATCCGTATTTACGGAGATTGTGGAGGAGTACCAGCGGCAGAGCGGCGGCCGCGGCATGCCCCGCAGTCCGCAGGCGATCGAGCGCGCCGCGGGTATCGCCTCCAGCGAGGCACTCACGGAGCTGGAAAGCCGCCTCACCTGGTTGGCGACCATCGCCGCGATTGCGCCGTTCATCGGCCTGCTGGGCACGGTGCTCGGCATCATTGACGCATTCCACGGCCTGGGCACGCAGGGAG
>CAXTRR010000035.1:0-38759 GCA_964246795.1 uncultured Terriglobus sp.
GGCGCGGACTGCCCCTGCTGCACGATCATCACATCCAATGGATGGCTCATGGGATTGCTGTGCATGTTGCCATGTACCTTGTGTATGTGATCAAACTTTGTATGGCGGCATACCAGATCCTGCTGCCAAGAGTGCGAGCCTGCGCTCAAGCCGATTAGGATTCCCTTAGCATAGCAGCCATAGCAATGAAGCCCTGGCTCTGCGCAGCAGTCGCAGCCGCCGCAGCCACCACCACCACCACCACCGAGCGACGGCCAACCCTTACAACCGCCACGTGCCGTGGGTCAGCCACCCGCACCCGCTGCACCAGCACCAAATAGCCCGAATCTTTAACCCAGGGGTCTGGCGTGTCTACGCCATGCCCGAGTACCCACCGGCTAGAACGAAAGGAACGACCATGCCACCAAAGAAAGCAGCAAAAAAAGCGGCAAGCAAACATGCTGACCCGAAACACCATGAGCGCAAGGATCTCCGCAGGGCATATGAGCACCTGGGCCGTGTTGAGATTCTTCAGAAGAACGTTAGCGAGTCAGCTTCAAAGGACGTGCATACGCTTGTTCGCCTGGCGGAACAGGAGCTGGGCAAAGGGCACCGCAAGGATGCGGCGGACCTCCTAAGAGCTGCGGAGCACTTCAGCTTTGCCGATCTGGCAAGCACCGGCGCACAGGCTGGCAAGGTTTCCGGTGAACTGAGCGATGTCATTCAAGAAGAGTTTGAGCACCTTGCCCGCAAGGTGCAAGAGCGCTGGGATGAGAGCGAGGAAGACGAACATCACGCTCCGCTGACTGCGCTGTTTCAGAAAGTCCTGAAATCGGCTCCAAAGGCAATGGACGCGGGGGAGTACCGGAAGGCCCTGGAACTGGCTCGGGGCGCCGAAGCCCTGGCCCATGTCACCAGGCACGGCACGGACGAGCTGGATGGTGGGTCTCCGCAACCAAAGCTGCCAAAGCCTTAGTTCAAGACGTCGGGGAGCTGGTCCGCTGCACGGCCAGCTACCCGCCAACGCGCAAGACACATGTGCATTCAGACAGGACCCATGTTCCAGGCTTCCAGCAAGGCACCCGAGAAGGACGGCAGCTTGAAGGCGCTCCAGTCGAGCAACTTCTTTCTGGCAGACGTGCAGACCGGGCTTGGGCCGTTCCTGGCGGCCTATCTCGCCGGGGCCGGTTGGGATCCTGGCCGCGTCGGCGTGGTGATTACTCTTGGCGGAATCATTTCTGTTGTCCTGCAAGCTCCGGCCGGTGCGGTGGTCGACCGCGTACGTTCCAAGCGGCTCATTCTGGTGCTCGCCTCGGCAGTCCTGGCCTGCGGAGCTGTTTTGTTGTCGTGGACGGTCGCGCCCTGGGCTGTTTACACATCGCAGGTCTTCATTGGCGGTGCTGGACCTTTCCTTGCACCCACGCTGGCGGCTGTCACCATGGGGCTGGTCGGGCGCCAATGGTTCGACCAACAGTTCGGCAAAAATCAATCCTTCAACTCTGCCGGCAATGTCTTTTGTGCCCTGCTCATCGCCGGCGTGAGCAAGCTTTTCGGGAATCGAGCCATCTTCGTCACTGCCGCGGTCCTGACGATCCCAACCGTACTGTCGGTGCTGCGGATTCGCGGCCAGGATATTGACTACGAGCTGGCGAGGGGTGGCGTGAGCGAAAAGCAAACAGACGGCTCAGTACAGGGAACCTCAATCACGAAGGCACTACTCGGAGATCGAGTACTGCTGACCTTCCTGGTCTGTGCGTTCTGCTTTCACTTCGCCAACGCGGCCATGCTGCCGCAACTTGGTGAAATGCTCTCCACGGGATCAAAGGCCTCCGCCGCACCCTTCATGTCAGCCTGCATCATCGTGACGCAGTTCGTGATCATGTGCTCCGCTATGTCCATTGGCCGCTGGGCAAATGTGCATGGCCGCAAGCCTCTACTCTTGCTCGGCTTCGGCGTTCTGCCTGTTCGTGCCCTGCTCTATACCGTCGTTCATCAGAAGGCAGGACTCATCTCTGTACAGGCCTTGGACGGCGTGGCGAATGCGATCGTTGGTGTCGTCTCAGTGCTGGTTGTGGCGGACAGAACGCGCGGCTCCGGGCGATTCAACCTCGCGCAAGGCGCTCTGGCGACAGCCGTTGGTCTTGGTGCGGCTCTCAGTACCACCTTTGGCGGAAAGCTGATCCAGCACGGCAGCTATCGCGTCTCCTTCCTGGCTTTGGGAGGGGTTGCGGCCGTGACACTTGCACTGCTCTGGCTTGCAATGCCCGAGACGCTCAATCAGCGCTCAGATTCAAACTCGACCTCAACCCTTGCACAGGAGGCCACCGCTTGAACAACTCTTCCCGACTGGCTACCTTTCAGCCCAATCGACCCGACAACGCCGGCGTACTCTCATGGGTCCATATCGGCGACCTGCACATGCGCACAGCGGGCCAGCAGAATGACCTGGACCTGCAGGCCATTGTGGAACAGCTGAATGCAGGCTTTGCCGAGTCTGTCAGCTTCGTCCTGCTGCCCGGCGACAACGCCGATCATGGCGACTTTCCGGCCTATGCCGTCGTGCGGCAGTCGTTGGATCGCCTGCGCCTTCCGTGGTGCGCCATCGTCGGCGATCACGATGTGGAACAGAAGAGCTCTCACAACTTCCGCACGTCTCTCGCTCAAGAGACACACTACAGCTTTGCCGTGGGCAACACTCGCTTTCTGGCGCTGAATGCGTTCGATGTGCCGGAGCCATCCTCCTTCGCTGTGTTACCGGAACAGCTGCGCTGGCTGGAAGAGCAACTGCAGGAGGCCACCGCGAAAGGCCAACTCAAAGTCGTGCTGCAGCACTGCTATCCCAGCGACCTGAAGCAGGGAGGGCAGGAGCTGACCCGCTTGATCGCGCGGTATGGTGTCAAGCTGGTCGATATGGGGCACACGCACTACAACGAAATCTCACATGATGGCCGAACCATCTACACGGCAACGCGATCCACCGGGCAAATTGAAGAAGGTTCCGTCGGCTTCTCCATTGCCAATCTCGATCGCGGCATCGTGAGCTGGCGCTTTCTGGAGCTCGGGGAGCTGCCCGCGGTCATCATCACGTCTCCCGCTGACGAACGTCTGATGGCCGACGACGCCGCGATCGATAGCGCCGGCCAGACCAATCTGTCGGTGCGGGCAAAGATCTGGAACCAGGGAGAGATCGCCAGGGTTGAAGCTGCTTTTCAGGGAGATTCGACCGAGCTGCAACGCATCCCCGGAAGCAGCGTCTGGGAGGCCACTTTTCACAGCCCGGATACCTCCACGGGTGTGTCACCACTTCGCGTTATCGCAACTGACGACCGGGGCAACACAGCCTGGGACGAGATTCGGGTGCTGGTGGGACCGGACAGGCCGGCCTGGGAGCGAGCAGAACGCGATCAGGACAATGCGCTGGAGGCCTGGCCGGAGCATGGCTTGCTGGGGACGCAGCTTGGGCCCAACAAGAACGGGAGGAAGTGGTAGATGATTCCTTCTCAAATCGCCCACATCCTGCTGCCTCTCATCGTCGCCATAAGCATCTTGCTGATGCTGGTCCGGCCGCGCGGCGTCGCGGAAGTCTACTGGATCGGCGGCGGCGCACTCCTGCTGATCCTGCTCCGCCTTGTGCCGTTAAAGCTGGCGGGACAGGCAATCGCCGAGGGTTCCGATGTCTACCTCTTCCTGATCGGCATGATGTTGCTTTCAGAACTCGCGAGGGAGCACGGCGTGTTTGACTGGCTCTCCTCGGTTGCCATTCGTAGCGCGCACGGCTCCTCCACGCGGCTGTTTACCCTGGTCTACGGCATCGGCACGCTGGTCACGATTTTCATGTCGAACGACGCAACGGCGGTCGTGCTTACACCGGCCATCCTGTCGGCGGTGCGCAAGGCCAAGGTGCAGCCGCTACCGTACCTGTTCGCGTGCGCGCTGATCGCCAACGCGGCATCGTTTGTACTGCCCATTTCCAATCCCGCAAACCTCGTCGTCTTCCACGGCGGAGGCATGCCCCCACTGGGCAAATGGCTCCTGGCCTTTGGCGTACCCTCTCTGCTCTCCATCGCGGCGACCTACGCGGTGATGCGTTTGCTTTTCCGCAACGATCTTGAAGGCAGACTTGAAGGCGAGGCGGAAGCCAGGCCGCTGAACGGCGAAGGCCAACTGGTGCTGGCGGGCCTTGCCGTGATGATCATGGTCCTGCTGGTGGCATCAACGCTCAAGAAAGATCTAGGCCTGCCTACCTGCCTGGCAGCGCTCGCCATTACAGCGGCAGTTTCCATCAAATCCAGATCCAATCCGTTCAAGCTGGCGCGGGAGATCAGCTGGGCAACCCTGGCGCTTGTCGCCGGCCTCTTCATCATGGTCGATGCCGTGGAAAGCATAGGCGCGCTGAAGCTGACCAGCGGCTGGTTGGCCTGGGCAGAGCATCTGCCGTCCGCGGCTGCGGCATTGGTGACGGGCTTTGCCGTGGCTTTCGCAAACAATCTGGTGAACAACCTGCCACTCGGCCTCATCGCCGGTGGAACACTTCAGGCGGCTCACGCCAAAGGACTCGTTGCCAATGCAGCCCTGATTGGTGTCGACCTTGGCCCCAACCTGTCCATCACCGGATCCCTGGCCACCATCCTTTGGCTGCTGGCCCTGCGCAAGGAGAAGCTCGACGTGAGCTTCTGGGATTTCCTCAAGGTCGGTGCGGTCGCGATGCCGGTTGCTCTCGTGCTCTCCCTCGGCGCCGCAATCGTCATGCACCTGCTCTTCCCAACTTCCTAACCTGAACAACGTACCCCACTGGAGGCATTCGACATGAAAGCTGGCTGGATCATTCCCTTCATCATCCTCGGTGGCGCGCTGCAATCCTGCGGTGCCGCCATGAACGGTCAACTCAACAAGCACTTTATGAATCCACGGCTGGCTTCGGCGGTATCGTTTGCCCTCATCACTTTTTTCTTTACCGGAGCCTTTCTGGTTCTGCCGCACCCGCTGCCCACAACTCAGGATCTCGCATCGCTGCCCTGGTGGGCCGTCATCGGGGGGCTCGTCGGTGCCGTTCAGGTCTACGCTGGCCTCACTCAGGTGAACAAGGTCGGGGCCGGCCCGTTCATGGGCTTTACCGTTACAGCGGCCCTGATCGCGTCGTTGGCAATCGATCACTTTGGCTGGTTCCGCATGGACCAGCATCCGTTGAATCTTTGGCGCGGGCTGGGCGCGGCTTTTCTTGTCGGAGGCGTGACGCTCGTCGCCAAGTTCTAGAGCGTGCGTCGCATCTTTGCGGAGCCCTACCTGCTTTCTGAGGTTCCACAATGGCCCCTGACAATCGCTTGCGCCGGCCGCCAGAGCTCTGGCGTCGCGCGTCAGCCAGTACTGACGTTCAGATCACCCGCCCGGCTTCTCCGCGCCAGCGCCACCAACAATGCCATCACGGCCTCCCCCGCGAGGGATCCCGCCGGTGCGTGTGGGAAAGCGGTAACGCTGGCCGCTTGAGCAACGTGCGACACTAGACGGGTGAGCCAGCCCACAGCCAAGCCAGCAAAGGCGGAGGCCTCAGCCACAGCCGCCGACCCCGTTTCCGTCATTACAACGGAGCACGCGGCCGCACCCGTACCGACGCCGCTTCAGGCCTCGCCGGAGCAGCTGGCGGCGCTGCTGAAGACCCACAACAGCACAGATGACGAGTACGCGCTGATCCTGAAGGCGCTGGGCCGCACGCCGTCGCTGACCGAGCTGGGCATCTACAGCGTGATGTGGAGCGAGCACTGCTCCTACAAGTCGAGCAAAGTTCACCTGAAGCGGCTACCCACCAAGGGCACGCGCACCACCGGGCCAGGCTCTGTCATGCAGGGGCCGGGCGAGAACGCCGGCATCATCGATGTGGGCGATGGCTGGGCCTGCGCCTTCAAGATTGAATCGCACAACCACCCCAGCTACATTGAGCCTTACCAGGGCGCAGCCACGGGCGTGGGCGGCATTCTGCGCGACATTTTCACCATGGGCGCGCGGCCCATGGCGGTCATGGATTCGCTGCGGTTTGGGCCCCTGGGGCCGGGTACGGAAGCGGCCAAGCCGATGAACCCGGATCCTATGTCCTTCTCCGGAATCACAGAGGACACCTCGGAAGAAGCCGACGCCGCGAATCTGCAGAAGCAAGTAGCTGGGAAATCCCCTAACCCGATCGACTACGCAAAAAACCGCTCCATCATGGAGGGCGTGGTGCACGGCGTGGCCGGTTACGGGAACTGCTTCGGCGTACCGAACCTGGGTGGCGAAACGCGCTTTGAAGACTGCTACTCGACCAACCCGCTGCTGAACGCCTTCGCGCTGGGACTGGTGCGGCATGACGAAATCTTCTATGCCAAGGCGACCGGCGTGGGAAACCCAGTCATTTACGTTGGCGCGAAGACAGGCCGCGACGGCATCCACGGCGCGACCATGGCCAGCGAAGAGTTCAAAGAGGGCAGTGAGCAGAAGCGCCCCAACGTTCAGATGGGTGATCCGTTCCTGGAAAAGCTGCTGCTGGAGGCCTGCCTGGAGGCGATGAAGACGGGAGCCGTCGCCGGCATTCAAGACATGGGCGCAGCCGGGTTGACCTGCTCCACCTGCGAGATGGGTGCGCGCGGCGGCGTGGGCCTGGAGATCGAGCTTGACCTGGTGCCGCAGCGCGATTCAGGCATGTCGAGCTACGAAATCATGCTCTCCGAATCGCAGGAGCGCATGCTGCTGGTGGCGCACGCGGGCCGCGAGCAGGAGGTGCTTGACGTTTTCGAAAAGTGGGGCCTGGATGCGTCGGTGATCGGCATGGTAATCCCACAGAACCGCATGAAGGTGCGGCACCATGGTGAGCTGGTCGTCGACCTCTCAAACGAATCGCTCACCGACGATGCGCCGCTCTACCACCGGCCCGTGGGCGAGTGGGTGCCCCGGATCAACGGCGAACCCGTACCGCTGGACCCGCCTGCGTGGGTGCTGGAAGAGTTAAAGAAACCCCGCGACTACACCGCGGACCTGCTCAAGCTGCTGGCCAGCCCGAACATCTGCTCCAAGCACCACATTTACGAACAGTACGACTCGATGGTGCAGACCAACACCGTCTTCGGCCCGGGGCAGGCCGAGGCAGGCGTGATCCGCATCAAGGGCACGGGAGACGCCGCAACAGGCAAGCCCGAACGCGGCCTCGCCATGGCCCTCGCCGGCAACGGCCGCTGGACCTTTCTCAACCCCAAACTCGGCGCCATGCACGCGGTGGCGGAGGCCGCGCGCAAGGTCGCCTGCACCGGCGCCACACCCGTCGCCGCCACCAACTGCCTGAACTTCGGCAATCCCATGAAGCCGGAAATCATGGCCCAGCTTTCGCAAGCCATCGACGGCATCGCCGAAGCCTGCACAGCACTCGGAACCCCCATCACCGGCGGCAATGTGTCGCTCTACAACGAGACGAGGGGCGAGGGGATTTATCCGACGCCGGTCATCGGCGTTGTGGGTATTCTTGACGACGTGACAAAGGCTGTACCGAGCGGCTTCCAGCGAGAAGGCGAAATGATCGTGTATCTCTGGCCGGACTACCAGGACAACGGCCCGGAACCTGAGCCGAAGACGATCGAAGTAAGCCAGCCAGACTTTGACGAAAATCATCTTCGAGAAACCGGCTCCTCCGAATTCGCGCGACAAACCTTTAAGCAGGCATGGGGAGTGCCGCCTGACCTTCATCTGGGTCAGAGTGCAAATTTAAACCGGCTTCTTCGGGAGTTAGCGAAGAACAGCCTGATCACGTCAGCGCAAGATATGTCTGACGGCGGCATCGCCGTGACCTTAGCCAAGGCTTGCGCTTTTCATGTCGGCGCTGAGTTCTTTCTGGAAACACTCCTGAAAGACATTCCCCGTCCCCACTTTCTGTTTTCGGAGTACGCAAATGGCGTCATTGTCACATGCAAGGCAAGCGCATTGCCACAGATCGAGGAACTCGCGGCCAAGCATCAATTCTTTGCCGATGAAGCTGGCTCTACCGGCGGTAGCAGCTTGGCAGTCTTCTTCAACGGGGAGGAGTTGATCGACGTGGAAATCGAGCGCCTTCATCGAGCGTACGCCGCTGCTTTGCGGCCTGAGCTTAAATGAACGGGATGACAAGGTTGAGCCATCGAGAGAGAAGTCGTGAAACAGACACCCGTGGCTGACAGCTTCCCTCTTGAGGACACGCTCATCGTGCCCGTCGGAACACAGGTCGTTCTGCGTTCCGCATCGAGCGAAGCCAACTCGAACCAACTTCGCGTGCCGGGAACGGTCGCGCAGATCGTACGCTCTCCAAGTGACGCGCAGCACGCCTATCGTCTGCGCTTTCTGAACGGTCAGGAAGCCAGCTTGAAGCGCAATGCATTCGCACTTCTCAAGCACATGAACTCCGGCCCTCTTGCCCAGCCAGCGCCGTATGACCACTCTGCGTTCCAGACCTCCGTAATTTATCGATGCGTCGTGGGTTCGAAAGCATACGGTTTGAGTCATGATGCGTCCGACACGGACCGGCGGGGGTTTTACTTACCTCCAGCAGACCTCGAGTGGTCGCTCTACGGCGTGCCCGAGCAGTTGGAAAACCGCGAAACGGACGAGTGTTATTGGGAGCTTAAGAAATTCATCACGTTGGCGCTCAAGGCAAATCCGAACATCCTCGAGTGCCTCTACACGCCGATCGTGGAACAAAGCTCTGAGGTGGCCAACACTTTACTGGCCGAGCGTCACATCTTTCTTTCCAAGCTCGTGTACCAGACCTATAACGGATACGTGATGTCGCAATTTAAAAAGCTGGAGCAGGACCTGCGGGTCACTGGCAAGATTCGGTACAAGCACGCGATGCATCTGATCCGGCTGCTTCTGCAAGGCATCCGCGCGCTGGAAGCGAGGTATGTTGCGGTCCAGGTGGACGAACACCGCGACGCCCTGCTGGCCATACGTAACGAAGAGCGAAGCTGGGCCGATATCGACCGCTGGAGACTGTCGCTGCACCGCGACTTCGATTACGCATATCAACGCACTACCCTGCCGGACACGCCGGATTATGCTGCCGCCAACCAATTGCTGATCGCCGCGCGCCGCCGCCGCGCGGAGGAGCAAGCGTGATTCCGCAAGAGGTTTCCGAAGCCGTTCGCGACCATCCCTACCCGCTCGTCTTCGCAACGATCAGCGGCGCACATCTGTATGGCTTCCCCTCCCCCAACTCCGACTGGGATATTCGCGGCGTTCACGTCCTGCGGGTGGAGCAGGTTGTTGGCCTGCTGCCGTTCGAGGAGACCGTCGAGCTTGCACACGAGGTCCCGGTCGAACTCGACCTGGTTACCCATGACCTCCGAAAATTCATCTTGCTGATGTTGCGGCCGAACGGCTACGTGCTGGAACAGCTGATGTCCCCACTGGTGCTTCACTCCACTCCGGAATACCGGGAGCTGCAGAGTTCGGTCCCGGCCTGCCTGACACGGCATCATGCGCACCATTACCTGGGCTTTGCGGACAATCAGTGGAAACTCTTCCGGAAGGAGAAGCAGCCCCGTGTCAAACCGCTGTTGTACAGCTTTCGCGTCCTCCTTACGGGCATTCACCTGATGCGCTCAGGAGAGGTCGAAGCCAATCTGGAAGTGTTGAACTCCATGTACCCTGTCTCATTTCTCCCGGACCTAATCGCCAGGAAGCGCGAGGGCGCTGAGCAGCAGACATTGGCCCTCGACAGCTTGCCGGCATACGAGCGCGACTTTTACGCATTGCGCAATCGCTTGGAGGCGGAGTACGCGAGCACAGGTCTCCAGGAATTTGCCACGGCGCGGCAAGCTCTTCATGATCTGCTCGTCCGTACACGTTGTAGACACTAAGATGAACAGAGTTATGGGCAGCGGCCCGTGCCGTTTCGCGTGACAGCAGAGCTGGCGCAGACCGGTCATTTGCGACCACTGCAAGGGGAAGCGTTGAATCAGGAAGCGATGCAGGAAGCCGACGACCACTTCGACAAGCTGCGCGAAGAGTGCGGCGTCATGGCCATTTACAACCACCCGGACGCCGCGCGCCTCACCTACTGGGGGCTGTACTCGCTGCAGCATCGCGGCCAGGAGTCGGGCGGCATTGCCACGGCCGATGGCGAGAACATCATCGATCTGAAGGGCATGGGCCTGGTCTCCGAAATCTTCACGGATCCGGTGCTGGCCAAGCTGCCTGGATCGCTGGCCATTGGGCACACGCGCTACTCCACGACGGGCGACTCCGCTCTGCTGAATGCGCAGCCCATCAAGGTGGAGTCGACCAAGGGCCTGATCGCCATTGCGCACAACGGCAACCTGGTGAACCTGGGCACGGCGCGCGAGCGGCTGGAGCGCGATGGTGCCATTTTTCAGACGACCTCCGATACGGAGATCATTGTGCAACTCATCGCGCACTCCGCGCATACCACGCTGGTGGACTGCATCGCCGACTCCCTCAGCCAGGTGGATGGCGCCTTCAGCATCGTGATGATGACGCGCAACCGCATCTTTGCTGCGCGCGATCCACGTGGATTCCGGCCGCTGTCCATGGGCCGCATCCCCGGTGAAGACGGTGCGCCGGACACCTTTGTCTTTGCGTCGGAGACCTGTGCCTTCGACCTGCTGCACGCCAAGTACGAGCGCGACGTGGAGCCGGGCGAGCTGGTGATGGTTTCAGAAGATGGCGTAACCAGCCGCTACTTCAACCGCGGCACGCAGCAGGCTAGCTGCGTCTTTGAACATGTCTATTTCGCCCGGCCCGATTCGAAGATCTTCGGCCGTTGGGTGCAGCGCAGCCGTGAAGAAATGGGCAAGCAGCTCGCCCGCGAATCCGGCGTGCCGGCCGACCTGATTGTGCCCGTGCCGGACTCCGGCGTGACGGCCGCCATCGGCTACGCGACGGAATCGGGCATCCCGTTCAATTTCGGCCTGATCCGCAACCATTATGTCGGCCGCACTTTCATTCAGCCGGAGCAGCGCGTGCGCGACTTCGGCGTTCGCATGAAGCTGAACCCGGTGCGCGCCCTGCTGGAGGGCAAGCGCGTCGTGCTGATCGACGACTCCATCATCCGCGGCACAACATCGCGCAAAATCGTGCGCATGGTGCGCGCGGCCGGCGCCAAGGAAGTGCACCTGCGCATCAGCTGCCCACCCACCATTTCACCGTGCTTTTACGGCGTGGACACGCCGCACCGCCGCGACCTGATCGCCGCCAATAACGACCTGGAACAGATCCGCCAGTTCATTGAGGCGGACTCACTCGCGTACCTTTCGCTGGACGGCATGCTGGAAAGCTGCACGGTCGGCGAACCCGCAGATGGTCTGAAGCCGCAGAGCTATTGCACCGCCTGCTACACGGGGGTATACCCGACGCAGTGGGTGGATGTGGAAGAGATTTTGCCGGCGGTAGTGGTGGTCTAGCCATGGTTGTGCGGCGAACTGAAGACCTGCATCTTTAATCAGACAAGAGAAGCGGCCGCCTGAAGGGCGTGCAAGATGGAGGAGTTGAAGGATGACAGCGAGCAAGCAAATCTTGAGAAAATTAGCCATGGCTGCAGTTCTGGCAAGTGCATCGATGCACTGCCTGGAACTTGCTGGCGCAGAAACTAGTGCTGCCCTCGCCAGCAAGTTAAAGACGGATTACCTGGTCACACGGGTGGGCAGCGTTGGGTTCAAATTCGACTACGACCATATTGTGCAGCCGGGAACACTTTTCACGGTGCGCATTCCCGGCATCTATGCCGACCCTGCAAATACTCCGCAGGCAATTGTGAACACAGTGATCGTCAACGGCGAGGCTCAACAAAAACGGAGCTTGCTCTCTGCCCTCAGCAGCACAACACAGGGCCGGACCTTCAGCCCCGGGGAGCAGGTGTACGCGACTCGAGTCGACGTCCGGCAGGATGGCGTCCATTTTGAACTGCTCAGCGCCGGCACCGCGTTGCCAAGGTACCGGGCGGAAGTGAAGTTTGTGATTCCAAACATGAGCACACAGGAGAGCAGCGCTGTAGAGCAGACTATCGGAGCGTCACTCTCCTCTGGTGCAAGACATACGGAGACGCTTGCCGCTTCCACCGAGGCGGCGGACAGCCCGGCTCAGGTTGCGGCACGCCCTGCCCCATCACGCTCAAGCCCGTCACGTCCAGGTGTAGCGGTGATCTCTCCCCAGCAACAACAGAAGATCGCCACTCAAATCAGTCGCGCTCCAGCCGCTTTGAGCAAGCAGGCTGCGGAGGCTGCGGACACCCTCAAAGAGTTCATCGCCCTGAACTCCTGCATTAACGACTACACCGCCAAGAGCCAATTGCAGACCTACCTTGGACCACACGGAAACCTGAACGCGATCAACCCACCGTTTGGCAACATGCGGTTTCATGACAAAGGCACTTGCCTGGACGTGACGCGTATCCAGGGCTGGAACACACTTAGCCTGAATGCCTTTGAGTTTCAGGTGGTGTACACGGCAGCCGATAGCGGAGAGAGCACCGTGCGGACTCACCAGACGCAGCGTGAACCCGACGGCACATGGCTGATGAACGAGTAAATACCGCCGCATTGGTCATTTGGCGTGAGTTCGTGCCATCGGCAACTCTCGCTGGGCTGTAGCGTCCACTGGGGACGTTTGCCCTTCCAGCATCGAGCCCGGCCAGGTGCATACCATTCCTGTCGCATAGAGCATGGCTCCGAAGAAAGCGGGCAGCAGGTGGGACACGCTGCGGTAGCCCATGGGAAAGTGGATGCCGATGGCGCAACCGAAGCCGGCCAGGCCGCCCAGCAACAATGCCTGCCAGCGGCCCACGGCCTCCGTGGACTTCCAGACAATTAGCACAACCGCAATGCCGCACGAGGCTAGCCCGCCGCCGAAGCCGGCGCGGTCATGCGCGATGAGTGGGACCAGGTGCGGGTTGATGGCGTGCAGTTGCGCCGTGGTGTAGCCCAGGTACTCCAGATCCTGCGGCACAAAGGTTACGGTCGCGCCGAGGATCGCGATCACGGAACCCGCGAGCACCATGCCGGCACCGGTGGCCAGCAGGCAGATGCGGCCGAAGCCGGCGCGGGTGCGCATTTGTAAGGGCTCGGCGGGTCTTCGCAGGCTGCCCAGCCCATGCCTGGTGCCGCGGAGCAAAGCGCGACGCGTGCGCACCATGCCCAGGACGAACAGCGGCAGCAAACCGGCAGTGGCGACCGCGTGCCAGGTGTCCAGATAGCCAAAGAGCAGATACGTCAGGAAGCTGAGAAAGCCGATGGTGCTGGAGAGCAGAATCGTCCACCACGCCCACTCCTCACCGTGGCGTAGAGGAAAGGCGAGCAGCCACAGGTACAACGTGCCAATAGCCAGCAGCGTGCCGCCAAAGGAGACACGGTCATGAAACATGAAGTGGACGACGCGGCAGGCATGCAGATCGCACAGGGCGCGTGGGTCCATGCCGAGAAAAGCAATGTCATGCGGCAGAAAGCTGCCGGTGGCCGCCAGAAACAGCGCAAACGCACCGGAGCCCATCAGGCCGAGTGCGAGCAGCACCAGCAGCGGGCGTCCGTCGCCCACCAGCGCGGACCACAGGCTCTGCTGGTTGTCCGTCACGTCCGTCACGTTCGCGCGTTGGGTCAGAGCTGTGGGCATCGCTTAGAAGAGCAGCCGGACTGGTTGCAGGCCTTGCCGGGCGAAATAGGGATCCAGCCGCCGCGCGAGCTCCGGCCAGTTCTGGTGCGGCACCTGCGGATACAGGTGGTGCTCCAGGTGGTAAAGGTGCTCCATGGCAAGTACGGAAAGCACACGCCCGCGGAAGAGACGCGTCTGGTGCAGGTCGTCCGTTGCGTCGGCATTGTGGACCAGGTAGGCAGTGGCAAAGGGGTAGATCCAGCTGCCCGCGATCATGAGCGCCGCATAGATGCCGGGCAGGTGCGTCCACGACCAAACAGCCGCGCAGGCGGCCAGCATCAGCAACACCGCCGAGCCCTCCGCAACAGCCCACCTGCGCTGCGAGCCGGGCCGCTGCAGCGCGAACCACCACAGCCGGTATTGCAACGTGAAGCCATACAGCAGCGCCTGCGCCAGGTTCATGCGGGCGGCCGCACCCTCCAGATCGTCTTCTTCCGGAAAGTGGGAATGATGGTGCAGATGCACGGTGCGATAGGCGTGGCCGCTGCGGAAGCAGAGCAGTTCCATGGCGCACAGCAGCGGCTCATTCACAGCGGCAGGCAGGTGGATATTACGATGCACCAGGTCATGCGAGCTTGAGGCATACGTCAAAAAGCTCAGTAGCACCGGGCACAGCATTGCCGCCAACCACCAGCCGTGCGCCGCCAACGGAAAGAAAGCGGCAGCCAGCAGAAACGGCAGTGCCAGGGAGATGGCTCGCTGAGTGGGCGACACCTGCAGCAGATCGCGTCCAAGCTCGTCAATGGTCGGCAAGTCCGGAGCCGCTGCGGTCATGGCGCGATTCTACATCCGCGTCAAGGGTATAAGCATGCCATGAGTTACCTCACAGGAGCACAGGAAAAGCTGCATGGCGGCTGGAGGGCTGACTTGCCTGCAACTCCGGCAGCAGGCACCGCATAGTAGGCTAGGTTTGCATGAGTTCCCGCAAAATCGTCATCACCGGTGCGGCCGGCCTTGTCGGCCAGAACCTCATCCCCCGCCTGAAAGCAAGGGCGCTTGGGGAACTGGTTGCTATTGACAAGCACCCCACCAACACTGAAACGCTGCGACGTCTGCACCCGGAGCTCCGTGTCATCCACGCCGACCTGGCCGAGGCCGGCGAGTGGCAGCGCGAGCTGGAAGGTTGCACCCACCTGGTTTGCGGCCACGCCCAGATCGGCGGCCTCTTTGCCGAAGAGTACACCCGCAACAATGTCACCGCCACTGAAAAGCTGCTGAAGGCCGCCCAGCGCTACGGCGTGCCGTACATCGTGAGCATCTCGTCCTCCGTCGTGAACTCCAAAGCGGTGGACAACTATACCGAGACCAAGAAAGCGCAGGAGGCGCTGGTCGCGCAGACCGGTATCCAGCAGATTGTGCTGCGGCCCACGCTGATGTTCGGCTGGTTTGACCGCAAGCACGTTGGCTGGCTGGGCCGTTTTATGCAGCGCGTGCCGGTTTTTCCTGTGCCGGGCAATGGAAAATTTCTTCGTCAGCCACTCTATGCCGGCGACTTTTGCGACGTGATCGTGAGCGCGCTCGAATCGGAAAAGACCGGCGCTTACAACGTCACCGGCCAGGAGCGGATCGACTACATCGACCTGATCCGCGAATTGAAACGGGCCACCGGCGCCAGGGCGCGCATCGTGAAGATCCCCTACCGCATTTTCTGGCTGCTGCTGAAGATCAACGCCCTCTGGGACAAGAACCCGGCCTTTACCACCGGTCAACTGGAAGCACTGGTGACGCCGGATGTCTTTGAAGTGATCGACTGGCCCGGTATCTTCGGCGTGCAGGCAACACCGTTGCGCCAGGCGCTGGAGCAGACCTTCCGCGACCCGACGTACGCCGAAGTTGCACTGGACTTTTAGGATTTGCTTGCGGGCACGGGCGGGCTTCCTTCTCTTCTTCGTACAATAGAGGCACTGTGACACTCGACTTTCTGGGCCAACACCAACGCACACATATGTGCGGCGAACTGAGCTCGGCGGATGCAGGACAAGCCGTCGTCCTGATGGGCTGGGTCAACCGACGCCGCGACCACGGCGACCTGATCTTTCTAGACCTGCGCGACCGCAACGGCATCACGCAGGTCGTCGTGGATAAGTCAAACTCCGGCGAAGCCCTGCGAAAGGCAGAGGCAGCGCGGCCGGAGTATGTGCTGGCGGCTATGGGCAAGGTGCGCCTGCGCGGTGAGGGCTTGACGAATCCGAACATGCCGAACGGCGACATTGAAGTCGTTGCCACCGAGCTCTTACTGTTGAGCGATGCGAAAACACCGCCTTTCAGCCCGGCGGAAGACGCGATCAGCAATGAAGAGCTGCGGCTGCAGTATCGCTACATCGACCTGCGCCGGCCAGAGATGCAGAAGAACTTCCTGGTGCGGCACAGGGTCGCGCAGGCCATCCGCGCGCAGCTCAACAGTGAAGGCTTTCTGGAGATCGAAACGCCCATGCTCACGCGCTCCACGCCGGAGGGCGCGCGCGACTACCTGGTGCCGTCGCGCGTGCATCCGGGCAGCTTTTACGCACTGCCGCAGTCGCCGCAGATTTTCAAGCAGCTGTTTATGGTAAGCGGCTTTGACCGCTACTTCCAGATTGCGCGCTGCTTCCGTGATGAGGACCTGCGCGCCGACCGCCAGCCTGAGTTCACGCAGGTGGATTTGGAAGTCAGCTTTCCCACGCAGGAGACGATCTTCGGCATCGCCGAGCGCTTCCTGACCGCTGCCTTCACCGCCGCCGGTAAGCAGATCACCACGCCCTTTCCGCGCATGACCTACGACGAAGCGATCCGAAAATACGGGATTGACAAGCCGGATATGCGGCTGCCACACATGGCCGAACTCAGCGACGTCCTCACGCCATCACTGCGCGAGAGTTTGAAGATCGAGCAGGCGCTGCCGGTCTTCGGGTTTGTGATTCCGAGCGTAGGCGAACTGAGCGGCACCGCGCGTAAATCGTTATTGAGCGAGATCCGCGCCTTCTTCGGCGACAGCGGTCTGGACGTGCTGGACCTGGCACGCCTGCGCACCAACGAGACCTTCGCGCCGTTGTCGGAGGAGATCGGCGCGCAACTGAACGCCACCACGGTCGGCTTCAACGGGCAAAACTTTACGAGCAACGACCTCGCCATCGTGGTCACGCCGAAGCTCGGCACACCCGCCATCTGGGCGAACGACCGCCAGTGGATTCCCAAGCGCGTGGGCGCGCTGCGCCTGGAACTTGCCAAGAAGTACGCCGACAAGCACGGCCTGTTTGAGCCAAAGGGCACGGCTGACGATTTCCGATTTTTGTGGGTCACCGACTTCCCCATGTACGAGTTCAATGAGGAGCGCCGCACCTGGGACGCCGCGCACCACCCCTTCACCGCGCCGCATGAGGAAGACATCCGCTCCGGCGCGCTCTACAACGACAAGGGTGCCGTGCGCGCGCTGGCCTATGACGTGGTGCTGAACGGCCTGGAACTCGGCTCGGGCTCCATCCGCATTCACCAGCGTGAGGTGCAGGCGGAGATCTTCCGCTCGCTCGGCATGAGTGATGAAGAGGCGCGCGAACGCTTCGGCTTCTTTCTGGAAGCGCTGCAGTATGGCACGCCTCCGCACGGCGGCATTGCACTCGGCCTGGACCGCATTGTGATGCTGCTCTGCGGTGCCACCAGCCTGCGCGAGGTCATTGCCTTCCCAAAGACCGCCAAAGCTGTCGACTTGATGGTGGACGCGCCCAGCACACCGACAGAAGCGCAGATGAAGGAGCTGCATCTGCGGGCGGCGGTGCGGAGCTGAACGACAATACGGCGGTTGCGTTCTAAAGCTGTTTCCATGAAGGTGTAGACCTACGGAAAGGGTCTATATGCCGGGCCTTCAGCCCTCAGGCTTCTTCTTCCATTCTTTCCTGGGCTTACGCCACAGGCTGTTCGATGCCGAACTTTCAGCCCTGAAGAGCGGAGCCCTACATCATCACAGAACCCGCTCTGAAGCATTTTCCTCATAGGTATGATTCGTGTCGGAGCGGAAGTTAACGCAGGCCTTCAGCTCGAAGAGCAAGCAGCTACACCCATAAAGTAGACCGCTCAAAGCCAGCACGTCAGATAACGTATGAGTTCCTCAGGTGGTTTCAGCCAGTACTTTGCCAGAGATGGGCGGGCTTCCGGGCGAACCAGGAAGCTGTCACCTCTTGCCTGCAACGCGGCAAAAGCATCTTCATCGGTCAGATCATCGCCAAGATAAGCGATCAGGCCGTCTTGGCCGCTTTGTTCCAGCTCTCGCGTCACAGCGAAAGCTTTCGTGTAGCCCGCGGCTCTGAACTCGATGCCCGAATCAAAGGGCAGCCGTTCGATCGAGGTGTCTCCATGCAGGCGATATGCCTCCTCAGCATGGCTGCGCAGCACGGCCTGGGACTCTGCGGTGAGCCCCCGCCAGTGAACGGCGAGGCTTGCCGGCTTTTTCTCAAGATGTTCGGGCGCTTCGAATTTAGTGCGGGAGCCGTTGGAGGCGATCGGGATCTCCCCAACGTTGAGTCTGAGCGGTATCTCGCGCAGCCCGGTCTCAATCTCCTGTTGCAACGTGGCAAGCGTTTCCATCTGTTCCGCGTCCGGCGGATAGAAAGTGTATTCGCGGCTGCGGCCGATGTGTTCACGGCCATGGCTCCCCCAAATCTCGACATCGTTAGCTACTTCGATCAGGGCAGGCAAGTCTGTGGCGCGGCGGCCGGTCACAAGCACAATGCGGGTGTCGGGGCGGCCACTCACCCGGCGCAGGATCTCCGCCACGCCCGGGTAAGGAAGAGCTTTCATCTTGTCCGCGTGAAAGGGCGCAAGGGTGCCGTCATAATCAAGCAAAAGCGTACGTTCGGAGGTCGATGCAAGCCTCTCCGCAAATACTCGCTCTTCTCCAGACCCAAACCACGCTTTTGGGAGTTGCAAGGTGTCTTTTTTCGCTTCAGGCGGAGAGGGACGCGCTGAGTCATTCAAGATTTGGTCTCCGGCTCTGAGGCATCCTTGGGGCTCTTTGCCTTGGTCTGGAAACGATTGGTGAAGCGCGCATTCCCCAGGCCAGTACCGATGGTGAGGACGCCCCAATGGGTCACGTCCTGCATCCAGGGCGTTTCACTCAATCCCTGCACGACCGCATCGTTGTGCATGGTCACAATCGTCTCGTTCTCGCCGATTCTGGGAATGAGTGATTGGATGGTCTTCGGCAGATTGAAACGGGAACTCTCCCAATTCCCGGGGAGATTCTGTGCACCCTTCTCAATTGAGCCGTCGTCGTTGATGAAGCCGGGGCAGGCAATACCGATCAGAGGCGCCAGCGCAAATCCCTTTTTCTTTGCCAGCTTGATCTGCGTTTCCAGCATCCCGGCCAGCCGCTCGATGCAGGCATCCCGCTTTAGATCGTCGTCGGCGTGTTTCCAGAGCTCGGTGGAAGAGATGCAAGCCTCTTTGAAGTCACTGGATTTGCCTTGATTCAGAGCAACGACGCCAACGCGGATATTCGAGCCGCCGATGTCGACGGCCAGCAGACTGTCGTATCCGGAGAGCATCCAGGCAGGCACCACATGAATGTTGCCGAGCAGACCGGCTTCGTCGGGATGATGTCGAATCGGAGTAAGCGCAAAATTATGGCCATATTCAGCTTGCAGCAGAATGGAGGCCCGCTTGATTGCAAGTTCACCCACGCGGCCAGAGCTGAAGCCGCCGCCCACAACGATACGCTCCGTGTCCTTCCAGCCCTTCAGCTTCAGCAGCCGGTTTGCGACAAGGGACAATTCTTCTGCAAACTCCTCGATCGCGGCGTGTACAAGACTGGCAGCTTCCAGGTCTCCATCGGTGAGCACCTTTTCCAGATCCTTCTTCTTGATCTCTTCGGTCGCCGCTTCTCCGAGCGGATCCTCGCCCACCTGCCGCATTTGTTCACGTCTTTTTTCGAGGATGGAGAGGAAGGCACGTTTGCTGGCGCGATCCCCGATGAAGCCGTCAGCATCTTTCAGTTCAGCATTGTAGGTATCGACAGATACAGATTCATGGTGCTTGCTTCCATGAACGAAGACGTGAGGCGTGGTGATATCGGGATTGCTTGCCATGGTGGATATGCTGCGTTAGATGCACAGACCCCGCGCACGTTCACCAGCGCTGGCGGTCTTCGGATTCACCCGGCCGCCACCTCAGCCTGATGTCATTGCAACGAGGCTGGTGGCTCGTCAGCTCGTAGCCGCGGAGAAGCCGAATTTAACCATCACCACCAGTAGCCAACCCCCGATGACCATGGCCAGCCCCTTGGCGGGTTTCACGCGAGCCACAATGGCACCGCCGATGCCCAGCAGAACCATCTGCCAGAGGGTGAACACATCAAGCGAGGTAAGCAGCGCCCGCACGCCCGCGGAGGTCTCCGGGCCCATGTAGTAGCCGGGGTTGGTGCCCACCGGGCTGGCCAGGTTGAAGTTCTCCGGATCACTGACGAACAGCGTGACCAGGATAGCCACGGTTTGCAGCAGCGTAGGCAATGCACTGAAAAACGCAACGGCAAGCATACCCGGATAGGTGGACGAACCCCCGAGAAGGAAGTTGAAGCCGGCCCAAAGCAGCAGGGCCAGAAATGCCTCCCACGCCAGAACGAAAACCGGCCCGGCGTAGAGCCCGGCGGTGGTGATGTTCTCTGTGATGTGGGTGGCGGAGGCCCGCTGCTCCGGCGGCATGTTGGCCATGCGCTGCTCCTGCGACGGGTTGCTGTGCATCATGTTGGTGACCATCTGGTGAATGCCAACGCGGTGCAGTGCTGTAAACGCAAAGACGTAACCGAAGACCGCGATGAGCAGAAACGGCAGCCACCACGACTGGTTGCGCCGGATATCGGCAAAGGTCTTGGTCGGTGCAAAAAAGGTATCCGCCACGCGCTGCACCGGCGTCAACGCAGGCTGCCCGTCATACTCATCCTCGAGTCCCTGCGGCACGCGGTACAAATTGCCGGCCGTGCCTGGTGGTGGTGGCGGCGGGACCGGCGGCATGTAGGACGAAGACGGGATGTTGTTGGGCAGCGGCTCGGACATGGGCGTTCTCCGTTACAGCTCAGGTGACCGTGGCGGTGTGCTGAGGATTCTAGCGCGAATGCCAGGACGTTGCACTTTCCAAATCGAGGAAGCCCCGGAGAAGCACAACTGTCCAGCAGGCCACTTACACTGCTAGCAGACGTTGCACAGGAGACGTGCCGCTTGCCCGTGGATCGACCCACTCCCGCCATGTTCGCTGCCTCAGAGGCAAAGGCCGCCGACAACGCGCCGGCGATGATGCCGGAGAGAAACGCCGGGAACAGCCGCGCGCCGGACAGCACCACATCAGACAGCACCACACCAGACAGTCACGACCGCCGCCTGCTGCTATACGCGATCAGCTCCGTGCTGCTGGTGAATGTGGGCATCTGGGCGGTTTACCACCTGCTGCACCTGGGCGCGCCCGCCGGCATGAAGGGCGACCTGCTCAATTTCCTCCACACTACGCAGTGGACCGATTCCTGGCTGCCCATGCTCAAGTCGCTGGACTACTTCCGCGACCATCCCCGCGAGCCGGTCTACTATGCCAAGCTTTATGACACGCTCATCTATCCGCTGCCCTCGCTGCTGCCCATGGTGCTGCTGCGCAAGCTGGGTTTGCAGGCGCATGAGCTGCGCATCCTGGCGGTGCTGAGCTGGCTTGCCTGCTGGAGTGTGCTGCTGTGCACGCTGTTGCTGGCACGGCAGCAACTGCACCGGCGCGGAGCACAGCTGCGATGGCCCGCGGCGGTGGGCGTGGCGGTGCTGTGGGCGGGTTTCTATCCGCTGTTCAAGGGATACGCGCTGGGCAATGCCAGCACCTTTCTGACCGCCATCTTTACGCTGCTGGTGCTGCTGTGGGCGCGCGGAGAAGAGCGGATGGGCGGCGTGCTGGTGGCCACCATGACCATGGTCAAGCCGCAGTTTGTGCTGCTGCTGGTGTGGTTCGCCGTGCGCCGCCGGTGGGGGGCGCTGGCCGGTGCGTTGATCTTTGCAGGCGTTCTCTTCGGCATCAGCTTCGTTTATTTCGGCGTGCACAACAATCTGGACTATCTAGCGATCCTGGCGTCGCTCTCGCACAAGGCACAGTCGCACTACGCCAACCAGAGCATGTTCGGCACGCTGAACCGCCTGGTCTTCAACGGCGAGAACCTGCCCTATCACCCGTTCGTCTATTCGCCGTACATCCCGTGGGTCTATCGCACCACGGTGTTGACCAGCCTGCTGCTGGCGGCAGTGGGCCTCATGTTTCCCTGGGGCCGGTTGAAGGGCTCGGCGGGGGACTTGGGCGCAATGGCGATTCTCTCCGTGGCCGCTTCACCCATGGCGTGGGAGCACCACTATGGCATTGTCTTTGCCGTGCTGGGTTGGGCATGGTTCACCCATGGCTGCTGGCAGCGGCGGCGGCCCTGGCTGCTGGCCCTGAGCGCCTTTCTGCTGTGCAATGCGCTAAGCCCGATTCACCAGTTCCTCTCCGCGCGGGCGGGATGGAACGTGCTGCAGTCGTACTTGTACTTCGGCGCGCTGCTGCTGGTGGCGCTGCTGATGCGGCTGGCCCGCACGGAAACCGCGGGCGAGCCTTCCAGGCTGTAATCGATTTCATCCGTTCGTAAGCGGGCATTCATCGCAGCGGAACATGAAAGGCGTCTTCTGAGTTCTGACCAAAGATGCAGACGGATGCGTTGCAAGCCGCCGATGGCCTGCAACCGAAGCTGCAATCGTGTCTGTCCACTGACTCCAAGAGGCTAACTTCCATGAAGCTCGCACTCCGCCAGCTGTTCCTGCTGCTCGTTGCACTGGGCATTGCGCTCCCTTCTCTTGCACAGATCAGCACCTCCAGCCTGACTGGCCTGGTCACAGATGCCTCCGGGTCGAGCGTGGCGCAGGCACACGTGACCGTGCTGAACAAGAACACCGGCCTGTCCCGCGAAGACACTACGGACAAAACAGGCAACTACAACTTTCAGGCTCTGCCAATTGGCCTGTACACCGTCACGGTGGAGAGCGCGGGCTTTACCGGCGTGCATGAAGACGTGCAGTTGAACGGCGCGGAGAAGGGCCGCCGCGACTTCAAGCTCAGCGTGGGCGGATCGCAGGAGACGGTAACGGTCAGTGCGACAGACAACGCGCTCTCCCCTGATGACGCTTCCATCAGCACCGTCATCGGCACCGAGACCATCCAGGAAACACCGCTCTACCAGCGCAACTGGGACGACCTGCTGCGCACCGTGGCCGGCGTGCAGATTGCGCGGTTCACCCAGCAGGGCGGTGCCACCAGCTCGGGCCGCATCGGCTCGTTCAACGTGCACGGCGTGCATTCATTGCAGAACAACTTCATACTGGACGGCATCGACAACAATACGATTTCAGAGAACGTGCAGGAGCTGAGCACGCAGGCGGCGCACCCGTCAGTGGATACGATTCAGCAGTTCACCGTGGTCACCAGCCCCTACTCGGCGGAGTACGGCCGCGCGCCCGGTGCGGCGCTCTCCGTAAACACCATCAGCGGCACCAATCGCTTTCATGGGCTGGCCTTTGAGTACCTGCGCAACCAATACTTTGACGCGACGGACTTCTTCACCAAACGCAACAGCAACCCGCGCAAGCTGGAGAACAACCAGCACCAGTTCGGCGGCAATTTCGCCGGCCCTGTTTTGCATGACAAGCTCTTCTTCTTTTTCGACTACGAGGGCACGCGCATCAAGCAGGGTGTCACGCGCATCTCCACCGTGCCGCTGGCCAATGAGCGCGCGGGCGTCTTCACCACGGCGGCTGCGGCGGCCAACGGTGTGGCTGTGAAATACAACACCATTTACGACCCGCTTACCGGCCTGCCCTTCCCCAACAACACCATTCCTACGAACCGGTTTGACCGTTCCGTGAACGCGCTGATCAACCTGTTTCCGCTACCCAACATCCCGGGCCAGCAGTTGAACAACTACTTCCGCGCGCCTGGTGTGACCGATAAGAACGACTCCTATGACGGCCGCGTGGACTGGACCGCCGGGCCGAAGGATAACCTTTTTGTCCGCTATGCCTACATCAACCGCAACCGCTTCATCCCCGGCAACTACGGCGGCATCGCGGACGGCACCGGCTCATCTTCGCAGGGCCGTCAGCAGCTCAAGGCCTACAGCGGCGTGCTGGGCTGGACGCACGTCTTCTCACCCAACCTGCTGAACGATTTTCACTTCGGCTACATCCGCAATCTTTCGCTGGCGCAGCAGGACCCCTTCGGCCTGAATGCGGCGGACCAGTACGTGCCGGGTATCCCGAACAACCCGGCGGTGGCCGGCGGCGTGCCGCAGACGCAGTTTGGCAATCCTGCGAACACCTTCATCGGCTCGCCGGACTTTTTACCCAAGTCGCAGGCACCGCAGCAGTTCCAGTACATTGACGCCGTGAGCCTGACGCGCGGCCGGCACTCCTTCAAGTTCGGCGGCACACTCTACGCACCCATGCGCAACATCTTTCAGGATGAGCCGAGCACACGCGGCGATCTGGGCTTCTCCGGCATCTTTACCTGCCAGCGCGCGGCCAACGGAAACTGTGCCGTGGCCGGCAACGCCTATGCCGACGGCCTGCTCGGCTATGCGCAACAGGTGCAGCTTTCCAACGTGCACTTTGTCGACCAGCGGCTCTGGTTTCTCTCCGGCTTCTTTCAGGATGACTGGAAAGCCACGCCCAAGCTGACGCTGAATCTGGGCCTGCGCTATGAGTTCGCCACGCCCGCGCTGGAAGGCAAAAACCAGATGGCCAACTTTGACCCAAACGCGAACGCCGGCTCCGGCGGGCTGGTCTTTGCGCGCGGTGGCGGGTTGCAGAGCCGGTCACTTGTGCAGCCCAACTACAAGAACCTGGGGCCGCGTTTCGGCCTCGCCTACTCCGTGAACGAGAAGACGATTCTGCGTGGCGGCTACGGCTACTACTACTCGCTCTTTGAGCGCTTCGGCTCAGAGAACCAGCTTGCACTCAACCCGCCCTTCCTCATCAACAAAACGCCCGCCGTGCCCGGCAACTCGCGCACACCGATTCTGATCGCACAGAACGGCTTTCCCTCCGGCTTTGTGGACCCTACCAAGTTCGACCCGACGCAGCTGCAGCCGTACCACATCCGCGCCGTGAACCCGCACCAGCCCCCGCCGAACGTGCAGCAGTGGAGCGCCGGTTTTCAGCGAGAGCTGCCGCTGCGCTTTGTGGCGGACGTCAACTACGTGGGCACAAAGTCCACGCACCTGGATGTGTTAAACGACCTGAACCAGCCGACGATCCTGAACAATGCCACAACCAACGCCTTCCCCTTTCCGAACTTCGGCTACATCGAATATCAAAACTCCATCGGCTATGGAAACTACAACGGCCTGGAAGCGACGCTCTCCCGCCGCTTCAACAATGGCGTAAGCGTGCGCGCGGCCTACACCTACTCGCACAGCCTGGACAACGCACCGCAGGAGTTGGAGAACAACAGCGGTGCGCCGCCGAACGGCCGAAATTACGCGGGCTGGTATGGCCGCAGCGACTTCGACATACCGCACCGCTTCAGCGTGAATTACGTCTACGAGCTGCCCTTCGGCCCGGGCAAGCAGTTCGCGCAGTCGGGTGCACTTGGCTATATCCTGGGTGGCTTCCGCACCTCCGGCGTGTACACGGTTTACAACGGCCGGCCCTTCACCATTAACGGCGGCAGCCTGTCGAGCGCGCTCGATCCCTTTGGCGCGGCGATCGCCACCGTCAATGTGACCGGCCCGGTGCAGTATGTGGGCAGCGCGGACTGCTGGTTCTATGCGGCCAAGAACTCGAAGTGCGCGGCCAAGACCAGCGGCGGCACGGATGCCTTTGCGCTGGCACCCGCGGGCGTGGTGGGCAACAGCGGCCGCAACACGCTGCGCGGTCCCGGCGTGAATGTCTTTGACGCCGCGCTGCTGCGGGATTTCCGGATTTATGAGGCCACCAAGCTCGAGTTTCGGTGGGAGGTCTTCAACGTGACCAACACCACCGAGTTCGGCCAGCCCAACAACAACTTCAGCAGCGGAAGCGCGGGCCAGATCACCTCACTTGCGGGTGATCCGCGCGTGATGCAGCTTGCGTTGCGGCTCTCGTTCTGACAAGCATCTCAGACGTGGGTACCCACCTTCACGACAGCTCCATCGTCGTCAAGGTGGGTTCTTCCGCGCTCAGGAAAGCAAAGGTAGTCCCTACTCAGACGTGGGTGCCCCACCTTCATGACAGCTTCATCGTCGTTAAGGTGGGATACTCCACGGCCTGGCAGTTCGTACCGCCCCAACCCGCCTTGACCGCAAGAGCGCGGTGAAGGTGGGGCACCCACTTACGAGACGTCCGGAGTCCTGATGCGATCCGATCTTCACCGCACTTGTGCCCTACTCTTCGTTGCCGCGATCTCCTGCAACACGGCACAGGCGCAGCGCACTCCCGATATCGACCTGCACGGCAAGGTCACCGGTGCGGACGCACAGACCTACCGCGAACTGCCCTTTACCGTGCCCGCCGGCGTAAGCCGCATCACCGTCGACTTCAGCTACACGGACCGCGACAAGCACACCAGCATCGACCTGGGCATACTGGACAACGAGCGCTTTCGCGGGTGGAGCGGCGGTAACAAGAGCAGCTTCACCCTCTCTGAAACGGATGCGACGCCCTCTTACCTGCCCGGGGCCATCCGCGCCGGCACATGGAAGCTGCTGCTTGGCATCCCCAACATTGAGCAGGGCGTGACCTCCACCTATGAGGCGAAGATTTATTTCGGCCATACCGGTGACGTACCGGCCGTCTCCACCTTCAGCACGGCACCGCTGCGCACAGGGCCGGCGTGGTATCGCGGCGACCTGCACATGCACGATGCGCACAGCGACGGCTCCTGCCTGAGCCAGGCCGGCGTCAGCGTGCCCTGCCCGCTGTACAAAACCGTCGAAACTGCCGCAGCGCGCCACCTGGACTTCATCGCCATCAGCGACCACAACGCGACTTCGCAGTACAACGACGAGCGCAAACTGCAGCCCTACTTCGACCAGCTTCTGCTGCTGCCCGCGCGCGAGATCACGACCTTCCACGGCCATGCCAACGCCTTCGGCACAACGGACTTCATCGACTTCCGCCTGGGCAGCAAAAGCGTGCCGGATGTGAACACCATCGTCAAAGAGGTGAACGCGCTGCACGGCCTGCTCTCCATCAACCATCCCGGCGCACCCACCGGGGCCAGTTGCATGGGCTGCGGCTGGACTGCGGCGGGTACCGACTACAAGCTGATCGGCGCGATCGAGATCGTGAACGGCGGCTCTCTCACCGGCCGCGCTTCGGACAATCGCGGCTCAGGCATCCCCTTCTGGCAGCAGAGATTGAACGAGGGCTTCCGCATCACCGGCATCGGCGGCAGTGACAACCATGAGGCGGTCTACCCCATGGATGTACGCTCCGCCATCGGCCATCCCACCACCGTCATCTATGCGAGTGAGCTTTCCGAGCGGGCGATCCTGGACGGCCTTCGTTCCGGCGATGTCTTTGTGGATGTGGAGGGCACCACCGACCGCGGCATGGAGTTCTCTGCAACGAGCGGTGCGCAGACCGTACCCATGGGCGGCACCTTGAAAACCGCCGACGGGGAGACCGTGCACTTCAAGCTGAAAATGCTGAACCTGCAGGGTGCCCATCCGGAGATCGTTCACGATGAGACGAACACCATGCGCTTCGACGAATCCATGACCGGCTTCGACTACCGCTCGGATGGCAAGCGCCACTGGTTCCGCGTGAACATCCGCAGCATGGAGGGCGCGCTACTGCTGGTGGGCAATCCCATCTACCTGAACTTCTAATCGCGGCCAGGAGTGGCAGAGCGAGACAAAGAAGTGGGGGCGCCACCATCGCGAAGCTAAGGTGGGTTCATCCTGGAAGACCGAATATCCGGAGACGTGGATCCCACCTTAACGACAATAAGCTGTCGTGAAGGTGGGGAACCGAGATTGTTTTTAGAACGCGAAACTTAGAATGCGAAGCGCAGCGAGAGCTGTGCCTGCCGCGGGTCACCCACGCCCACGCGCAGAAAGCCGTTGAAGTCAAAGAGCGCCGGCGAGCTGAGCGGGTTGATGTTGTTGGCGTTGTTGAAGAGATTGAAGACCTCCACGCGCGGCGTGAGTTCGAAGCGGTCATGGATGTGCAAGGGCCGTGCCACGCCGAAGTCGAACACAAAGAACTGGTTGTCCTTACGCAGGTGATTGCGGCCGCAGTCAATGCCGTTCACAAAGCGTGTCTGCGAGTTGTTCTGGCTACAGGGTGCACCGCTTACCGTGCCGTCCGGGTTGGTGTAGTCGGTGATGGGCTGGGCGGAGTGCGCCTGCATGCGGATGTTGCCGCGGAAGCCGAAGGGCAGGTTGCCAACCGTGTAGAAGTTGAATTTGTGCCGCTCATCGCGGTCGGAGCTGGAGTACTCCGACTGCAGGTTATAGAAGTTCGCATAGCGGAAGGTAAAGGGGTCTCGCTCATTGGAGTCGTCGTCTTTGTCGACCGAGTAAACGTAATTGCCATCAAAGATGAAGCCATGCGTCATGCGCTTGCGCAGGCCGATGGTCACGCCACGGTAGAGCGATTTGGAATTGCTGATGGTGTTGGTAATTGCTCCAAGATTGGCAAACGGCGCATTGCCGGAATAGCTCACAGTGTCGCTGTTCACGGCGGGCACAACCGTCGATCCAATGTTGGGATTCACGAAGCGGGTAAGGAAGACGCCCTTCGAATAAGCAAAATCCGTGTAGAGCACATAGTCCGCGCCCAGCTGCTGATCGAAGCCCACATCCGTGGTGTAAATGCGCGGATTCCGATAGTTGCGGTCAAACACCGTCACGCCCGGCTGGAAGGGGAACTGCCCCGCAGGCACTGGTGCCGGTGTGATCGGGTTGGGGTAGGTGGGGTTGCCGAAGCCGGAGAACTCCGTGATGGTCTGCTGCTGCGCGCCGTTTGTGGTGATGGCACCCACCTGGGTGAGCATATTCTGCCGCGCATTGAAGATCCCCCAGTTGGCACGCACCACTGACTTGCCACTACCCGTCACGTCATAGGTGAATCCCACGCGCGGCTGGAACTCCTTCTTCTGGTTCGGCAGATAGCCGGTGGAAGGAAAGCGCGGGTCGGCAAGGTACTGACCATAGGCGGTGAGCGAGGGCGCGATGACCGGATTGGGAAAGAACTGCGACTCCCAGCGCAGGCCGTAGTTCAGGGTCAGCCGCGGGCGCAGCTTCCAGGTGTCCTGCGCGTAAAACGAAATCTCCTGGTTGCCGATGTCAGAGAAGCCGGCCTGCTGCACCGTTTCGCCGGCGCGCACGGCCGCATCCTGCAGGTAGAGCAGCAGCGGGCTGCCGTTGCTGGTGCTTCCATTGGGGCACACGCCACTGTTGGTGTAGCTGCCGTTGGAGCATCTCACCACATTCGGCCCATACGCGGCACCGGCCGTGGCGGGCGTGGCATAGTGCAGAAAGCCGATCACGTCACCAAAAATGTAACGGCCCAGCGCGAAGCCGTCAAAGATCTGGGTGTTGTGGCTGTAGAGGTCTTCCCCGCCGAACTTGAAGGCATGCTTGCCCCTGGTCAGGGAGAAGCTGTCCTTAAAGTCATAGCGATAGAAGAGCTCGGTCGCACCGGGCCCAAGAAAGAACGGCTGGCCGAAGCGGAAGGACGGCGCAAAGCCGATGCCGGTGTCTGGAACGGACGTGGGATTGATGGGGCTGCGGCCGCGGTTTTCGCGTGAGTAAGTTACGTGCGCTTCGTTGAGCTTGTCGGCGCTGAGCGTGCTTACCAGGTTGACGTTCAATGTGGAGGCCAGGCCCGGGCCCTCGATGCCGTTCGCCGAATTGCCATAGGTCGACACATCAAACGTCTGGTTCGCATTCTTGGAATAATCGAAATTGTAGGAGCCGTACAGCAGGTTGCGCGGGCTGATGTTCCAATCCACGCGGCCAATCGCCGAGCCGTTGCGGACGGTGTGGCTCACTGGTGCGCCCTCCGTTTCGTTGAAGGCCGATTTGTAAAAATTCACCAGCACCTGGCGTTGGCAATCGCCGCTCGCCGCAATCTGCGCCTCGGTGATGTTCTGGCCGAAAACGGGCGTGGCGATGGGGCAGGGCGCACCAATGGTCTGGCCCAGGTTCAGCCGGGTCAGGTTCTCCGTAATGCCCTCTGACGCCCCAAAACCAAAGAGCTTGTCCTTGATGAAGGCACCGCCCACTGACCCGCCAAACTGCTCGCGATGGAAGTCGCGCAGGGGCTGCCCGTCCGACGTATGGGAGGAGAGTGCTTCGAGCCGCTCATACTCAAACAGGCTGCCGTGCAGGTTGTTGGTGCCGGATTTGGTGATCACATTTACCACGCCGCCGGCGGTGCGGCCAAACTCGGCGTTGGCGCCGGACGCCACCACCTGGAACTCCTTCACCGCCTCCAGCGTGATGTCCACCGCGGCACGCTGGCCGCCCACCTGCTCACCGAAAAAGCCGTTGTTGTAGTCGCCGCCATCCAGCGAGATGTTGTTGAAAATGCCGCGCTGGCCGTTGATGTTGATCTCATCGCCGTCTGGCCCCTGCGTGATGCTGACGCCCGGCGTGAGCGTGAGCAGATCTTCAAACTTGCGGCCCAGCACCGGCGTCGTCGCGATCGCCACCTCGCCCAGCGTATTGGCGGCGGAGACTGTCGTCAGGTCGATTTGCGGAGCGGCGTTTACCTCCACCACTTCATTGCCGGAAGCAAGCTGCATCGAAAGCTTCAGCGAGACCGCGCGGCCGACAGTAAGGGGGAAGCTCTGCTGCTGCACTGTCGCAAAGCCGTCCTTGCTCACACGCACCGTGTAAGTATTCGGCGGCAGTGACGGAAAGCTGAAGTGGCCGGAGCTGTTGGTCGTCTCGTGATACACCTTTGCCGTCTCCACCTCGGTCGCATCCACCACCGCTCCCGGAATCAGGCTGCCGGAACTGTCCGACACATCGCCCTGGATGCTGCCGTTGGTGGCCTGCACCTGCGCCAGCAGCGCCGGCGAGAGGATAAGAAGGAGCAGTGGTAACCAGTAAAAGCGGCGTGCGAGTTGAGTCATCATGGCTTCCTTTTAATCCGTACCCTGCGGTGTCGCTGAACAAACGGCCGCCAAACTCGCACACACAAATGCGATGGCCGCTTGGAGCGTAGACTCCGGCGGCTCGTTGGTGACGTCCACTCTTTTTGCTTTAACGCGACGATAACACGCCGGCGCTGGAAGGCAAGCGCAAATGAGCGCGCGCGTCGGCTATCGCGCTCAGGGCAAACTCCCGGCCTTTCCTTGTCTCTGGCTTTCGGGCGAGGCATTACGTAGGTGCCCCCACCTTCACGCCAGCCCCATCGTCGTGAAGGTGGGGTTCTCAGCGCCGTTGAGAGCCGGCCGCCGATCCCATCCCACCTTGACCGCGAAAGCGCGGTAAAGATGGGGCACCCAGCTCTTGAACGCCTCTCACCGGCCGTGGCTGTTCGCCGCGATAAATGCCGCCGTCGCATCATGCAGCTGCTTGAGCGACGGCTCATTCACATAGACCATGTGGCCCGTCTGGAACCACTTGTAACTGATGTTGGGCTGCAGTGAGCCGGGCATGGGCAGGTGCTTCATCTCGTAGGTCGCGCCAAAGTACAGCGTACCCAGGTCGAAGTAGCCGCCCATCAGCAGCACGCGCATGTGCGGGCTCTTCTTCATGGCGTCGGCCAGGTCGGGCATCACGTTCAGCGTGCCCTCCCAACCGGCGCTGATCGGCGAATGGTGCGCGTTGTTCCAATGAAAACCGGGCTCGCGCGCGCTCGGCTTATAGGTCAGGTCCTCACCATAGTGCAGTTCTGTGCGGGCGTACTGGTTCATGCCGGCGTAAAAGCTGGCCGTGGTGGCCGCGCCAAACGGGTCATACTCCGACTCATTTACCAGCGGCTGCAGCGCCGGTCCCTCAAAGCGCGAATCTAGCCGGCCCGTCGTAATGCCGCTATCGCCCTGCAGCAGCGCCGAGAACTGCCCGCCGCTCATGCGCAGGTCGGCCTTCATCCATGTGGCCGCGGGAATGCCGGTGTACCCGGCGAGCTTCGCGGCAATCGCCTGCTTGCGCTCGGCCGGCAGCTCCGCGCCCTGCAACAGCGCGGCCGCATACTCACCCAGGCTGAAGGCCTCGACCTCCTTCAGAAACACCTCCACATCGGCAGGCGGATTCGTCACACGCTTGTGGAACCACGCCGTCGCGGCAAAGGAAGGCAGCGCCAGGTAGTACGCCTGCTCCGTACCAGGATTGCCCTCCGGCCCGTCCGCCGTGTCGTTGAAGTTCAGGATTTGCGAGAGCAGGATCACGCCGTTCAGGTCTGTGCCGCGCCCCAGCAAATCCGCCAGCACCGCCGACCGCGTTGTGCCGTAGCTCTCCCCAAACAGAAACTTGGGCGATGTCCAGCGATGATTTTTGCTAAGCCACTTGCGAATGAAACGGTCGAAGGCATGCGCGTCCTCATCCACGCCATAAAAGGCGGTCATCGCGTTCTGCCCCTGCACCCGTGAAAAACCCGTTCCTGGCGCATCGATAAACACCAGATCGGAGACATCCAGCAGTGAAAATTCATTGTCGGTAAGCGTGTACGGACCACCCGTGGGGTGCTGCAGATCCTGCAACACGACACGGCGCGGGCCGAACGCGCCCATGTGCAGGTACATCGTCGGCGAGCCCGGGCCGCCGTTGTAGATAAATGTTACCGGCCGGTTGGCGGTCTCCGTATCACCTTTGCCCATCCCCTTGTTCTTGCTGTCTGCGGCACTCTTGCCCCCACTCGTCCTCGTATAGGCGGTGTAGAACATCCGCGCCGTGGCCGGCCGCTCCTGCGGCTTGGGCGGCAGTTCGGTGGCGGCATCGCTGGTCAGCCGCCCATCCCAGGCCAGCATCGCATCCTGAGGATCGCTGCTGCCTACCACAATCGTCCCGGCAACCGCCCGATAATTCACCCGCTGGACGCCCACCGTAATGCTGCCCTCCGTCACGGAATCAGCCGCCATCTTCTCAGCGGCCGGCTTCACCGCCGGCTCCATAGTCGTCGTGGTCGTCGTCTTCTCAGGCTGCTGCGCGGGCACGGCAAAGTTGAACGGAGCAGACAGCAAAACAGCACACAGGGCAACCAGGGCGAACAAACGCATCAGGCGAAATCCTTAACAGGGGGGATGTCTTCGCATCATCGCATATTGCAGTCGGGCTGCCGTCCCTTGCGACACGCCCGGCTTTTGGGTCAATGCGGCAAGCTATCCAGCAGAAGATTTTTGTAATAGCGGTGAAGCACCACCCAGTGATCGATCAGAACATCTTCCAGCTCCGGTAATCCGTATGTATTTATGTCCGTGGGATACTTTCCCGAACAAGCAAGCAGAACCATGGTCAGTTCGTCCCAGTTTTCCGGCGGAAGAACACTCGCCACCTGAACTCTCGTTTCTCCCCTGCCCCGTATGACCCTGCAGCGCAGCTCCGCAAACGCAACAACGCACATGGCGTAATCAAAGTGAGATCTCCCATCGAGACTTGGCTCAGGAAGAACGGTTCCCGCATGTAAATTCAACAGCCGTGCCCACGTTTTGTGGATGTCAGCACCTAGACCCAAAGCGAGCTGTTCCGATTGCGCACGGTTAGAAAGTTTGAACATCTTCAGAACCCTATCTGCTTATGCCCTGGCGATGACTGTAGTTCGGTTCCGACGACCGTAACGTCAAACCCACGCCACTCTAAGGATCTTGTGATATTTGAGAAAACTTTCCGGTCTAATTCCAAGTCGATGTCTACTTGCTTTCCACTTTCCAGAAAACACATGGAATCATGAAAGACGATGATCGTCCCCGGCACGCTTTCATATTCCACGCTGATGGCTAGACCACTCCTCTCCTCGTAACTCAAACGAAACCGCTCGGAGAGCACGACGCGATAGCCTATGCTCGAGATGATGGTTCCCCCAGCGAAATAGTGGAGAGTGGAATACTTCTTGCTGTCTAGTAATAGGTCCATAACACGTGAGGCTAAGGAGGTGACTATGCATCTTGCGCGTAAGATCTTGACTCTAGAAACGATCGAAGTGTATGAACTTGAAAGTCGTTGAGGTTTCTTCAATAGCGAATCGTCCCCGCCTCTCCTCGCCTGTGCTCTTGTCAAAGCCGGTAAAGCTGAATTGGCCATCCTGAGTAGGCGAAACTTCAAGTTCATCGTCCACCAGGTTAGGAGACCGCGCATATCCGTATGGCGTGATAGCCGTTACTGTAGGAAAGTCCATCGCGAGCAGTAGATTTAGATTGGGCCGAGTAAGGACGCTCTGAATCGGAAAGGCGGGAAGCAACGCAGCTGTCCTTGCGGAAACGTCAAACAAGTAAGCGGCACCGCCTGCCAGGACTAATGCTTTGGAAGAGATTGGCGTCACATAGACGCCATCGAGGCTGTTCCTATTTAAAGCCTTCTGAAACGATGTCATAAAGGGCTGTAACTCTGACCGTGAATAAAATCGAGCATGGAAGAATTTAGTAGCTGGAGTTCCCACACTGCTTTCCATGAAAAACGTGAAGACGGCTTCGTTGGGACCAGGCCAGTCAGCTTGCTCTTCGAAGAAGAAATCCATCAGAATTTGGGCCATTCAGCAGTGAGTGGAACGGATTTGATATTGCTGAGCTGCGTCGCTTGTGGATTGGGACCGCGCTCAATCTTGTAACAGCTCGTCCGTTCAGCTAAGGCAGCAGCAATTCTCTTTACAATAAGCGCCTCCTGGACTTCAGACATCTCGGTGGTGTCATCATTGTCCCAGTGCAGAGGTGACTCAATATACACACCGAGGCAGTATTTACCGAGATACCGTGCCAGCAAGCGCGCTAACCATGACCCATGCAGCGGCTCGTTCGATCTTTCGATCAGGTCACTGAACATCGTGATGATTGCACCTTTTTCAAAGTATTGCACCGCGCCGCGGCCCCGCACCTCAACGCTATACCCATCACCGACGACGGGCTTAGGTCTATTCCTTTGAAGCGATTCGATTAAAGCCGCGCTGATGTGTGCCATATTATTTTGATGAAAGTCCAGTCGTAATATCAGCAGCGTTTCTGGTAGTAAGCTGCGATGATCTCCCACTTATCCGATAGGACTTTTTCTAACCCCGGTAAACCAAGGTAGCCCAAACCATCGGGATAACTGCCCGAGCATTCGAGCAAGACTGGCGCTAACTCCTCCCAAGGTTCTTGTGAACTTACACCTGCTAACTGAACTCTGGTTTCGCCCCTACCCCGAACGACTCTGCAGCGAACCTCAGGAAATTGCACAATACACATCGCGTAATCAAAATGGGTTTTCCCATCATGGCTCAACTCAGGCAGAACATTTCCGGCGTGGTCCAGCAGTAATGTTACCCACGTCAACTGGACGTCAGCACACAACTTTGAGGTGAGCTCATCCATGCGCCCGTGATTAGAAGCCCTCGACATTCAGAACCTATTTGCTTTGCGGCGCCGGTGAATTTCTCTCTCCGACCTCACCATGGATCATCGCGTCTAGTTGGCGTCAGCTTACAACAGTGACGTTATAACCTCTCCATTCCAGCGCTCGACTTATATTGTCGAAAAGTTGCTTATCCTCTGCTGCGGTGAGCCGGGTGAAAGAACCGTTTTTAAAAGCGCTTACCGAAGAGTGCAGCAGGTCGATGTGCGGTTTCACGGCATCGCAACTGACGTCAACAACGAGATCGTCCTCCCAGTACCTCAATACATACGGGAGCGTCAGACGCAGCCGAAAGCCCTCATCGGAGATGATTGTGCCGGAACGGAATATAGGTGATCGGAACATATATCACCGATAAGGCATCACAGTAACAGATACTGCTCTTTTCACCAGGATAGGCATTTCTGTGTACAGCCAGATATTGCCCTGATACCCAGCCGGTCCTTCGAAGTAGTAGATGCTCTCCTCAGCTCCGGCTGCGTACCACGTAGAAAGCCAGTTCCACATCACACCTGTTGCAGCATTTTGGGGCAGAAATTGCTGCATAGAACCGACAAAAGACCCGATCCAAGATTCTTCAAGAGTTTGTCCGGCATATCCTCCTATTTGATTCCCATAACGGAGAGCCATCCAGTAACCACTGCCTGACCAAAATAGTCGATTGACCGTAGGCCCGAAAGCACCGACTCGGTTCAAGCCCCATCCTGCGCTGCGGCTCACAGCCGCTAAGATCTCAGGGGCGAAGAATGCTGCCGTGTAAGCAGCAGTGTAGAACTCAGTCAGAATCTTTACCGAATTGTCGGCATCGACGAAATATCTGCCACCCTGCCCTTGAAACAGTTCGCGTGCATAATTGTTTCCTTGCCAAGGATCATCCTCAGCGGAAGCAGGATGTCTGCCGTACGCCATTCCACCCGGGTTGACTCTTCTTGCGCTCGGCACCCGCGAACTCTGTCTGGGCGGGTAGCTGGCATAGTGGTGGTTGCTGTGTCCATGAGGATGCACATGCAAGCCGGCTCCTTGGTGCGCGGCGTGTGGTGTAACCGCGGACGAGGCGACCGGAACGCCGTAGTCGTCGCCGCCCTGGCTGGTGGTCACCCGCCACCAGCGGCCGTCCGCGCCGAAGACATACTTTTCACCGTTCACATACCTGTACGGGCCGTAGCTCATGCATTCTCCCAGGTTGTTTTGCGCCATCCCAATGTGCCGGGCCGCGTAGAGAAGTGCTGACTAATTTCCCAGCTGCACCTTGATAAACTGCTGCTGGTCCAGTTCCGGCTCCAGCGTGAGGGTGAGCAGATGGTTGGTTGCGTCGCCGCCCTCTGACGAGCCCCGGGACACGCCCGTGGCCGTCACGTAGTTCGTGATCCAGCCGCGAAAAGTGTATGTGCAGATCACGTCCTGCTTGGAATCGTCAGTCCAGAAGGTGAGCACGATGTCCTGGATTTTGTCACGAGTGATGTGGTGAGAGAGCTGGAAGATGTCGTTCAGCATGGCGAAGGGCAGGTTCACCTGATCATTCAGGTTCACCACCACCGCGATGGAACACGCCATGCTGCCCATCACGGGCATGCCGGCCATGCCGTCGCGCAGCGAACCCAGGCCAAAATGAATGCCAATGGCATTGAACCTGTTGGAACCGATGGAAACAGTGGCGATGCTGGGCTGGGCCATATCCTGAACTCTCCTGAAAGAGATGAACCCATCCTAATACGGCTTGGAATCTTCACATGCGGCCTCTGCATACGAGCCACTCGGTCCTCACCGTCACCTCGTCCGGAACGAAGCGCCGCGGAGAAACCTGCTGTTTACAAATTAGGTGGGATCCACACCTGAACGGATTGAGCGTGTCTCAGGATTCAACCGCGAAAGCAGCGCGGCTGGTCCGGATTGCCAGTCGCGCGTCCGTTGAAGGCAGGATGCTGGTTGCCGATAAGCTGAAGAACACTGCAAGCAATTCCGTTGCCGCGGTAACTGTTTCTCGCTCACACCTTTGGGTAAGAAGCGCAGCAAGCACCTTTCACTGAGGAAAAACGAAAAGTGTCCCACTTTCGGACTAATCTTCGTACAAGCGCAAAGGCGCTTTAGGAGATCAACATGCAGAAGTTCTTGAAGTCATCCGTGGCAACCCTCGTCCTCTTCGGCGCGACCGTGCCCGCCTTTGCTGGTGTTGCCCCGAAGCCACAGGGTGTGTTCGGCGGAATGCCTCGTCCCCAAGGCGTCTTTGGTGGCATGCCCCGCCCGCAGGTTAGCACTATTGTGACTGTTCTCTCCGCGCTTGGCGTTTCCGGCCAGTAGGGAGGACAATATCGACCAGTAGAGAGGGGACGCAGCTTTGGGTTTGACGCTCGTCGATAAGCTGCTCTGGGCTGTAAGTGCTTCTCTGAGTCTTACGCTCATCTTCGTATTGTTCTTTCGACGGCAAGCGCGGTTGGTGCCATGGTTTACAGCTTGGATCACGTTTCTGAGTGTGCGTGATGCTGTGGGACTCCTAACCATTGTGCTTGCTGGACGCCACCGCGCTTACTTCCTCGTGTATTGGTATGGAGCCGCAGTGGAACTGCTACTCCAAGTCGCGGTCGTTCTCGAGGTAGCGCGAAACGTTTTTCATCGCAGGGGCACATGGGTGCCGGAGGCGCGGCGGAAGTTTCTTCTGCTGGCGGCTTCGGCACCCGTTGCTGCTTTGCTGCTCGCCGCCGCCATGACGCCAGCGGCGCAAAGCGCACTCGACCGCTGGGATGCGCGCGCCAACCTTTTTATGACAGCGGTGATCTGCCTGATGTGCACGGCGGTTATGGCGGTCTCGCGCCAGCTCGGCCTCGGCTGGCGGGCGCGGGTGCTCCAGTTCAGTTGGGGGTTGGTGGTGTGGTCGGTAACATCTTTTGTTACGGATATGCTTCACTCATACTGGAGAACCATTGACGAGTTTGGAAAGCTGGAGAATACTTTAATCGTTGCCGGTCAGCTTGTGTCGGTGTATTGGATTGCGATTTTCTGGTTACCCGAACAGAAGCTGGTACCCGTCCCGGAGACGGCGCGCAGGGATATGGCGCGCATCACGGAACGGCTGGAGTATGGGCAATCCAAGCGGTAGCTGTATTACGTAAGTACAGAGGGGTAAAGCAATGCTGTTCTTTGGCGCTGTTTCCATTGTCGTGGTGGTGCTGGCGGTATACCAGTTCGGCTTCCTTGCGCGCAGACGCAAGTCGCTGAACCGCAGCTGGGACGATATTGTCACCAGCATTGAACTAGTCAATCTGGAGGGCATTCGCGACATCGCGGACATGTTCCTGAACCCCACCAAGGACCAGCTGAGGCTGGAGCCGCCAGTGATGTGGCAGATGCTCGGCGGCCTGAAGGGCCTGCGCCAGATGAGCAGCAACGCCGAGGCTATGCTGGAGCTCTGCATTTATGCCGAGCGTTGGGATTTTCAAGGACCGGTCATCTCTGAGATGATTCGGCTGGACGCGGTCCATCTGAACAAGGCTGTTCGCCGGCTGGAGCTGAGCATGGTGTACGGCTTCGGTAAGGTACGCAGCCACTTCGCCGTGATGGAAGCGGCAGCCCACTACGACCTGATCCGCCGCCGGCTCCTGGGCCAGTATGAGAAGTCGCACATGGGCCGGCTACCCATGCT
>CAXTRR010000036.1:0-38301 GCA_964246795.1 uncultured Terriglobus sp.
ATATGGCTGGTTCGCGGGTTATGGAGACGGCCCCACCGGTCGTATCGTGACGGTCTTCTTCCTCACCGGTGGAAGGCCGACATTCGGTCCCAAGGCAGCCGAACTGACCGGCATCTTCTACCGCGGCCTGAGCAATCGCGCCTACTTTGGCCAGCATCCAGTTGTACCCATCGTGCCGCCCAGCACAACTGACACAGAAAGCGGTGACACGGCCGAGGACGACCAGGTGCCGGCGAGTCCCTCACGCTGAAGCTTTTTTCCGTCAGTGACGGGCTGCCCACGTGGTGGCGTTCACCAGAACGCGCCGGTATGCCGGATCCGTGTGCGTCGCTTCATCATGGCCCAATGCGATGCACACGATCCGGCCGCGCCCGCGCCGCACTGCCCAGATACTCGGATACGTCTTTCCGGTGACAGAACTTCTGGCTGTCGCAAGCACCTCAACCATTGGCCCCAGACGGTCGATCTCCTGGTGATAAAGCTCGTCAGAGACTTGGAAAGTGGCGGGAACGCCCGTCATCACCGGATCGTTCGGAGCCGTCACGGTCACCTCGAAACTCCCGTAAGCATCGTGAGATCGGGTTCCGCCGCCGACAAGGGAGCGATTGTACTCAGGCCACTCTGGCCAGTTGTACCAGGCGCCCGCATGCAGCATGACCAGACCTCCACCGGAGTCGACGAACTTGGTGATAGCCTCGCGCGCAGCAGCACCCGGTGCCGGCACCTGGTTGCTGGTCTGAATCAGAACGTCCGCTGCTTTCAGTTCAGAGGACAAGCCGGCCAGACTGGTCGTGTACCGTACGGCATCGCCCGCGTCCAGGAGTGTCTGCCTGTCAAGCCTGCCGTACATGTCCTCAAAATTGTGAGAGCTTCCACCACCCAGAATGACAACTCGGGGAATCGGTTGTGTCTTGGCGGAGACGGTGCGCGCGGTTTGCAAGCAGATGGCCGGCAGTATCAAAGCCGTTGAGAGAACAAGCCATTTGGCCGCAATCGAGACACGACAAAGCTTCGAGAAGATCATCCCGGTTCACCCTTCGGCAACTTCACCAGATACTATCCATACACGATCTGCCATGCACATGACAGCATCGTCACCTGCCAGAGGCCAACAGGGTTCGGCAAAGCCGCATCTTTCCGACTGATTTACTTATCAGGAGAGTTATGCGCATCGTTCCCCGACTTCTTCCACTCGCCGCCGTTTGCCTGTGTCTGACCCAAGTTCACGCGCAGGCACCTACCGGCCAGAGTAATGAGAAATTCCCCCAGCCGCCTCGCATGGAGCGCAGTTATCCTTTACAGTCTGAAGCCGACCGCCAGAAAACGAGCAAGCTCATGCAACAGCTCGTCGTTGACCTGTTAGGCACCTTCAACCAGTACAAAGAAGTCCACTGGGATTTGAACGGACCCCTCTATTTGGTGCTGCATGAGTTCTATCAACAGCAGGCTGACTACTATCGCATGAAGGCCGACATATTTGCCGAACGCAGCCTGCACGTGGGTTACAGCATTGACGGGCGCTACAGCACCGTTGCCAAGACGACCAAGCTCCCGGATCTGCCGGCCGGCTATGTAACTGACAATGACTCCATCAAGCTCATGATCGAGCGTGTGACTGTGCTGCAAAAGGAAGTCTATGAGGACATTGACGCAACGGAGAAGTCCGATCCGGTGACCAGCAATCAGTTGCAGGATCTGGCATACGGCATCGACAAGAATCTTTGGCAGCTTCGCATTCATCTGGAGAAGCCGGGTGGAATGGGCGAGGACCTGCCCTGGGCCGCGCAACAAACACGCCACGACGTGAAGTAAGCCGCGCAAAGACAAAGGACCGGCTTTATTGACTTGCATGGCAAGCGTTAGGCCGGTGCTCTTCTTCCCGGAGCTTTTTCTCTTCGTAGCACTATGTACTCGGCTGCCGCGATGCCACTGCCACACTGCTACCGCGTAAAGCGCACCACAACCTGTGTGCCGGCGGGCACCATGGTCCCAGCGGCCGGCACCTGTTCGCGAGCAAGTCCGCTGCCCACCGGCTGAACGCGCAAGTCAGCCCCGGCTGCCCTCTCCAGCACCTTTCGCAGACCGGCCCCTTCGAAGACCGGCACTGCTACTCTTCGGCTTGCGTCGACCACAACACCGCCGTCCTCTCGCAACGTAGTCTCTGGCGAGGGCCGCGGCATGGGTTGAGATTCTGCTTCCTCCGGCATGAAGGAGGAGCCGCCGTGCTCGCGAAAGGCTTTCATGATTTTGTCAGGCAGCGCGGCCAGAATACTTGCGCTGCGTGAGGGTGCAACCGCGACGGCAACGGGCTTGACGGTGGCGGTTTGCGCCACCAGAGCGGCGTCAGTGGATGCGTGCAATGGATCGTCCGCCGGCAGGGCATTGGCCTCCTCGAAAAGAGCGTTCAGGTCACCCACGGGCTCACTGGGGCTATCCTCCTCGGCGACCAACTGCCTTGCCTCTTCGCCCTTCTTCACCGGCCGCAAAGGCTGATCATGCGGCACACCCAAATACTCCAGCACCTGCTGCGCCACCTCAGAGAAGACGGGCGCGCTCACCGCCGCTCCGTAGCCTGAGCCGACTGTTGGTGTGTCGATCACCACGGCCACCGTAATAGCCGGGTTGTTGACCGGGGCAATGCCCGCAAAGCTCGCCACCAGCTTGGTGTGTGAGTAGGTGTGCGTTGCCGGGTCAATCTTGTTGGCCGTGCCTGTCTTGCCGCCGGCGCTGTATCCATTCAGAGCGGCGGCTTTGCCTGTACCCTCAATGATCACGCCTTCCATGATGTTCCGCATCTTGGCCGCGGTGAGCTCGCTGATCACGCGATGGGCGCCCTCCGGCAGCGTCGCCGCCAGATGCTCAGTGGGGTGAAAGGCTGCCGGCTGCAGCTTTGCATCGCCCTTCATCCGCTCGGTCTCATTCAGGAGCACGTGAGGCGGAAGATAGGTGCCGCCGTTCGCAATCGTGGAGACCATTGTGACGAGCTGCACCGGCGTGACCCCTACCTCCTGACCGATGGCAAGAGAAAGAATACTGGTGGCGCTCCACTTGCTCGGCTTGCGCAGCAGTCCGCGCGTTTCGCTTGGCAGCTCCACACCGGAGCGGTCTCCGAAACCAAAGCTGCGCATGTATTCGTAGAAGCGGTTCGGGCCAAGCTTGAGCGCCATCTTCGCCGCGCCCACGTCGCTGGAGTGCTCCAGCGCGTACTTGACCGTCACGCGGCCAAAGTGATCGGATTTATCGTCATGCAGCGTGCGCCCATACATAGTCATGGCCCCGCCCTGGCAATCGACGATGTCGGTCGGCTGCACGCCCGCGCCATCGATGGCCGAGGCATACGTCATCAGCTTAAACGTTGAGCCCGGCTCGTAAATATCACTGACGGCCAGGTTCTTCAGGATGGCCGGATCCTGGTGCCTCAGATCATTGGGATTGAAGCGTGGAGCAATGGCAAGCGCCAGGATCTGGCCGGTGTGCGGATCCTGCACAACCACTGTGCCGTGCGCGGCTTTCACCTTTGCCATCTGGTGATCCAGAGCCTGCTCGGCCATGTACTGAATATTCGCGTCGATGGAGAGAACCAGGTTTTCACCGGGCAGCGGCTCCCGCTCCTCGGAGTCCAGCGCGTGCCGCTTGGCATCCACCGCGGTTAGAACATGGCCAGGCGTGCCATGCAGGTCGTCTTCAAACTGCCGTTCCAGGCCGCCCAAACCGGTGTCGTCCACACCCACATAGCCGAGGGTCTGTGCGGCCAGGTCGCTGTTCGGATAGAAGCGCTTGAACTCCTTCTGCAGGTAGACGCCCTTCAGGTTGAGCTCACGTACGCGCAACACCTGTTCCGGCGTGAGCTTGCGCGCCACCCAGGCAAAGTTGCGTGAGGCATTCAAGCGGGCCAGGATGCTCGACTCGGAAGTGAAGCTGTCCGTCGGGTCGGAGTGAACGATGCTGGCAACCAGGCCGGCGACCATCGCGCGGTTGTCACCAAGCTCGCTCGGCACGGCATAGAGCGACTCCGCCTGGACGGTGAGCGCCAGCTCTCGCAAGTTGCGGTCATACAGCACGCCGCGCCGGGGAGCCACTTCAAAGGTCCGCTGCTGCTGCTTGCTGGCGCGCTCCACCCAGTCATGATGCCGCACCACCTGCAGCCACACCAGGCGTCCGCTTATGGCCAATGTCCAGGCCATGAACAGCATCGCCACGTGCACAAAACGGACTCGCCGGATGGGCGCCGTAAGTGTCTGCCGTGGCTGCTGCGACATACTTTGCTCTTTCATGTGTGTGTTGTGAGGAATAAGTCCCCGATAACAAGCGGGAGCGCCGAAAATGCGGCCCGACGATCCAGCGCTACCACGATCCTGCGCTACGCCATCTAGCGCTGAGACATACCACCCGGCAGTCTCGCTTCCGCCACCACGGTATTGTCCAGCCGGTAAAAGGCGTCCGGCCGAATCACCTGTCCAGGCTGCGGCACATCCAGCCCGAGCTGCCGGGCGATCTTGTCGATGCGGTCCGGATCGGAAAGTTGGGCTTCCGTCAGCCGCAGTTGACGGTTCTCTTCGCGAAGATGGGTCACCTGAAGCTTCTGCTCCTGCACCGCGTAACCAAGTTCTATGGAGGAGAAGTGCTGCCAAACATAAGTCATTGCCAGCAGGAATACGATCGTCATCACGGTTGTGAAAGAACGCACTTCTTTGCGGCGCTGCGGATCGTCCGCTTTTACCAGCCGGCTGTTATCCAGATGCTTGGTGAAAAAGATTTCAGGCGTCGGCCCGCGCCGGGCACGGCGCTGCTGCTCGAAGACTGAGCGATTGTGATCGCGAAAAGATTCGGCCCGCTCTCGCTGAGCACGGCCAAGAATCCCGGTTCCCGCCGACATGACCTGTTCCATAACTCCACCTCTGCACTGCTGCCTACAACTTCCAGAACCTTGACTTACAACTTCCGTGGCAAGTGACTTATGCACATCATCCACAGACTTATCCACACTCACTTACTTTTACCTTCTGCCTCGCGCGCTCCCACCCTCCGGAGGCAGCCTCACCGGTCGCCTTGCATCCGGCACGCGGAACGCCGCCGCCCGTAACTTGGCGCTGCGCGAGCGGGGATTGCGCTGGAGTTCCTCCTCCTCCGCAACTACCGGCTTGCGTGTCAGGACCTCCCAGCTGCCGCTTTTGGCGCCATCGCGAAAAACATCTTTTACCAGCCTGTCTTCCAACGAGTGAAAGCTGATCGTAACCAGCCGCCCACCCGGCTTGAGCAACGAAGGCGCGCTTTCCAGCAGCGACCGTATCTCGCCCAGCTCATCATTTACCCGAATCCGGAGTGCCTGAAAGGTCAATGTCGCGGGATGCAGCTTGTCGCCTTTCATTGCTGGGGCAGCGGCCAATATTACTTTGGCTAATTCCGCCGTAGTCGATATCGGCCGCGCCCTGACAATGGCTCTGGCGATTCTCCGCGACCTCCTTTCCTCTCCGAATTCGTAAATCAGGTTCGCGAGATCTTCCTCGTCCGCCTGATTTACCACTTGCCCGGCCGTTTCTCCGCCGCGCGTATCCATGCGCATGTCCAGCGGAGCATCGTGCCGAAAACTGAATCCTCTTTGTGCCTCATCGAGCTGCAGGCTGCTCACGCCGAAGTCGGCGAGCAAGCCGTCCAGCGTGCCCGGCGCAATCTGCTGCGCCGCCGTGGAAAACGCCTGCGGTACCAGCCGCACCTCCGGCATCTCCGTGCCGAGTTCCCCGCGCAGCGCCTCCAGCCGAGCCCGCGCCAGTTCCAGGGCCTGCGGATCGCGATCAAAACCGATCAGCGTTCCCTGCCCGCCCAGCCTGCGTGCAATCGCACTTGCATGGCCGGCAAGTCCGACCGTCGCGTCCACATAGACGCCGCCTGGCTTCACATCTAGAAGGTCCAACACCTGTTGAGGAAGAACTGGCACATGCCGCGGATCACTCACTTTCCGCCTCCCATGCGCGCCCCTTGGGGCTTTACGGCCTGTTTGCGGCCGTGCTCACCGCTTTACTTCCTGTTACAAACCAAGATCCGCCAGTGCTGCCATATCGGCTTCGTTCAGCGGCTCGGCTTCCAGCTTTGCCTTGAAGTCGTCATGATTCACGACTTCCAGGTACGTCTGCGCTCCCAGTACCACCACTTCAGCGGTGGCGTTCGCACTTTGCCGCAGAATTTGCGGCAACAGCAGCCGTCCCTGCGAGTCCAGCTCCGCCATCTGGCCGTAGTAATTCGTCACGTCCAGAAACTTCTTCTTGGCCGGGTTCATTGACGGAATTGCCGCCAGCTTTTCTTCGATCTTTTCCCACTCGTGAAGCGGGTAGATTTCCGCGCGCTTGCCGTCCCTGCTTGTCACGTAAAACTGTGGTCCGTACTGCTCATCCACACGGCGCTTGAACTCCGCAGGCAGCTTCAGGCGGCCCTTATCGTCTACTCGCGCTGGATGGTTGCCTCGGAACATCTTCCTTTTCCTGTGTCACTCTCTGCCGCGAACCGGCTCAGGTTCGCTTTGTGTACCGGATCGCACTCGGCGACTTACAATTTGAGTGAAACTTATGGCTTGTTCTCCCTTTTGCTCCACTTCACTCCACCAACAGCCCCAATGCTGACGGGTTCCAGCGCCAAACGCAAGGACGATCTCTACAACTTCTGTGTAATTTCGTGAAGAGATGTGGAAAAGTGCTTCAATCCGGTTCAAATCTCGATCGGATACGGCTTGGGGGCATTAACCAGTCTGGTTCCCCATCGGTTGCGTGCAAAGAAAAAGCAACGCGACCATGAGGGCGTGCAACGTTGATGGCTGACCAGCGAGCGGCGGAAAGGCCGGCCTTTAAGCTTGCTGCTGAGCCAGCGCAGGCATGCTGTCAGCAACGCGGCGGCGCTTGCGGCGGAGGAGCCACACCAGATAGAGCGTGATTAGCGCATTCATGAGCAGGATGCCCAGCCGCCACAGGTTGTGATGGTGAACCAGTTCATAGATTTCCCATGGCAGGAAAGACGCGCTGAGCCATAGGGTCACGTATTCGGCCCAGACCTTACGCAGGATCAGGCCAATGCCCTCGACGGAACAGAGCAGGCCATAGATGGCGCTGCCCAGACTGAAGAGGCGTATCTTGTGGTGGGTCACCAACTCCGCTTTGCCAAGCAGGAGAACCACAAAGCGGTTCTCGGGGTCGAAACGGTCATAGAGCAGGCGCATGAGGGTTTGCGCCAGGTCATGGTGGATAAAGTGCAGCGCTCCAAGGGCAACGCAGGCAAAGAAGATCGCTTTGGACAACTTGAAAATACCGATCAAGAGAAGGCCGCGATCGTGCGGCTGGTTCGCGGGGTTGCGGACCTGGTGAAACGCAGCCGGATCTGTTGTGCTCACTGCCACTACCCGTAGTCTTCCGTTCGCCCCAGTGCTTGTCAATTGCCAGGCATGGTGACATCACTACAAGGGAGACGGATTTCTGTTGGGTGGGCGAGCAATCATGAGCGCGAAGAGGCGCTATCAAGAATATTTTTTTAACGCGGAAATCCAAATGGCGAGAACTGGCGTTTCATCTTTTAGAACGTTGGCTTGACCAGCCCGCTACGGAGCCGGTGCCGATCGCTTCTACAAGGAGATTTCATGAAGTTCAGCAAGGCAATACTCGCACTGACTCTCGCCGCCACCAGCCTGTTTGTCGTTGGCAACGCCTCGGCGCAGAAGGACCCGGATGTGGGCGGAGCACCGATGTACGCCAACAAGACCATTGTGGAGAACGCCTCGGCCGCGCCGAACCTCTCAACTCTCGTTACCGCCGTGAAGGCTGCCGACCTGGTAACCACCCTGAGCGGCCCCGGCCCGTTTACCGTCTTCGCACCCACGAATGATGCCTTTGCAAAGCTGCCCGCGGGCACGCTGGACACGCTGACGCAGCCGGACAACAAGGCACAGCTGAGCAAGATCCTGACCTACCACGTGGTCAAGGGCAAGGTCAGCAGCAAGGAACTGATCAAAATGATCAAGAAGGGCGGCGGTACGGCCACTCTGCCGACCGTGGCGGGCGGCGCAATCAAGGCCACGCTGACGGGTTCCAGCGTGACTCTGACTGACGAAAAAGGCGGCACCGCAACAGTGACGACAGCGGACGTGTTTCAGAGCAATGGCGTCGTGCATGTAATCGACACCGTTCTGATGCCGAACTAAGCACCTCTTAAGGGGCTGTTAATCCCCGCCGCAGTTTCGCTCGTGAAAGGCGCACCGCCAAGATTCGTTGGAGCGTGCGCCTTTTCTACTTCTGTTGCCGAATTTTGCTGGAGTGCATGACACCAAAGCAGGCAAAATCATGACGCACACAGGCGCAACCCGCACAGAGCTGCAGGGCTCTTAACAAGCTATGCGGCATGTTTATGAGACCGAGCAGTGGCTCCCTTTTCCTTTGCCGCTTGTCTTCGCCTTCTTCGCAAATCCACAAAACCTTCCACCGTTGATGCCGGCGTGGCAAAAGGCCCGGATTGAAGAGGTGATCTTCGTGGCGCCGCCCCCACCGCCCGCTGGTTCGCCGGCGCGAATTGCCACAGGCGCGGGAACCACGATGATTTTGAGCTTTCGCCTGGTGCCATTTGTTCCGCTGCGTCTCAACTGGCACGCCTTGATTCCCGAATTCGTCTGGAATGATCACTTCTGCGACACGCAGACGTCTGGCCCATTTGCGTTCTGGCGCCACTGTCACTCCGTACGGGCAGAAACGCGGAGTGGCGTGGATGGCACCATCGTGCATGACCGTGTGCACTACGAGTTCCCTGGTGGCCCGCTCGGCGATGTGGCCAATGCGCTAGGTGGGCGCTTGCAGCTGCACTATGTATTTGGCGTGCGGCACCGGCAAACTGCAAAACTGGTGCCGCTGTATGCAAGGCGTCGCTCCGCCTGAGGTTTAGATTTAACCGAACGACCACGTTTCCTTGGTCGCTGCTAAGCTGCACATCGCGTTCGGCTTAAGCTTCGTTCTGGGCGGCTGGCGGTAACACTCGTAAGGGCAAAGGTCATCACGCGGTTTGACGAAAGTGCAGAGTGTCCTTGAGAATGGCAGCGTTCCACACTGCTGTAATTTTGGAGGGCCGAGTGAGGCTAATAGGGAAAACGTTTCCAGTCATACCAATCGCGTTTATCTGTGTCACCTGCGCAGGTGCCCAGGAGTATCGAGGGACCCTCTCCGGTACCGTAAGTGACCCTTCCGGTGCGGTGATCCCGGGCGCGGCAGTCACGGCAAAAAGCGGGGAGCAGACGTACAACGTCAAGTCCGACGGCTCTGGGCGTTTCGTCATCCCGTTCGCCCAGCCAAACACCTATGAGATCCGGGTCGCGGCACCAGGTTTCACCACGGAAGTCTTCCCCAGCGTTACGCTGCAGACATCCGCAACGGTGGATGTCCCGGTCAAGCTGACCATCTCCGGTGACAACAACGTGGTGACGGTCAGCACGGACCAGTTCCTGATCTCCACCACCGACGCCTCCGGCGGCACGGTGATCGATCCGGAGAAGGTGCAGAACCTGCCTTTGAACGGCCGGCAGGTGTACCAACTGCTCCAGCTCACGCCCGGCGTGCGTTTCACGCAGACCCAGTTCGGCGCGGGCGGCTTTTCCGGCAACCGTGCCTGGGACACAAACAACTCCTACCAGATCAGCGGCCAGCCGGGCAGCACCAACCAGTTCCTGCTGAACGGCGCGCCCATTTCAATTCAGAGCGGCGGCCCCTCCGGCACCTGGACGATTGCGCCCACGGTCGATGCCGTGCAGGAAGTGAAGGTGATGACCATCACCTTCGACGCGCAGTACGGCCGCGCCGGCGGCGGCATCATCAACACCACGCTGAAGGGTGGAACCAATAATGTCCACGGCACAGCCTACGACTATTGGCAGAATTCGTTTATCGAGGCGAATACCTATCAATCGAATCAGAACAATACGGCAAAGTCCTTTCACAACCGTCATCAATATGGTGGATCGGTAGGCGGCCCGGTATGGCGCAATAGCAAAGCTTTCGCATTTTTTAGTCATGAAGGTTGGCGTGAGGTGCTGCCGGCCCCGGTTTTGACAGCCGTGCCGACAGCAGACCTGAAAACGATTGGACCGGGCGGTGGTATTGATCTGACGAACTACCTTATCTCTATCGGGCACGCAAAAGGTATTTACGATCCGCTGACGACGTATTGCGCGAAGCCCAGTAACACCGGGGGTTGCACAACATACTCTCGGTTACCCTTTGCCAACAACATCATTCCGGCGAGTCGTATCAGCGCTGTCGGACTAAAACTCCTGAATCTTTTCCCGTCGCCAAATCTGCCCACATACCAGAACAACTACATCTTCAACGGCAAAGACCGCTACAGCTATGACATGCCGATTGGACGGTTTGATTATAACTTCAGCGATCGCACCAAGTTCTATGGAATTCTCGCCTATTGGAGTGGCCAGGAATATCGCAATAACAACGGCTTAGTGGGTGCGGCAATTAATGGGAACATTAATAATCACCGTTCAGATTGGACGGGCGTTCTCGATTTGACCCACTCCTTCAGCAACTCGATTGTTGGTGACGTTCGCGCCTCCTTTAATCGCTACGAAAATCCGTCGCCCGATGGAACTGTCGCGGCCGGACTAGCCTCGCTCACTCCTGCCGACCTGGGTCTGACGATGCCTACGATACCTACCAGCAGTCGCAGTCTTGCACCCGAATTCAGCCTCAATGAGAATGGTTATCCGACAATTGTTGGTAATACCGTGGGTGCAACTATCTTTGAGACCTATGACCTCGGCCCGTCTATTACTCAAACAATTCGACGGCATTCGCTGCACTACGGCGGAGAGTTCTCTCTTTATCATGATGTCACTGGCGGCGTGGGCCAACCAAACGGCAACTTTGGCTTTGGCACAGGATTCACGCAGCAGGACTACACCACTGGCAATCAGGATGGTTCCGCGCTTGCGGACGCCCTGCTCGGCTATCCCAACGGAGGTAGCGTGCAGTGGCTGAACGCCCCATACGAAAGTTACAAGTACTACGGCTTTTTCTTTCAGGACAATTACAAGGTCAACAACAAGCTGGCGATTAACGCCGGTATTCGTTGGGATGAAGAACGCTCTCCTGTGGAGCGGCACAACCGGCTGCTGGCTGGAATCAATCTGACCGCTTCCAGCCCACTCAACGGCCTGGTGAATTTTCCCACCGGCAATACCCTGCCGAACGGTGCCCAGATTTCCAATCCAATCCGCGGTGCCATCCAGTACGCTTCCTCCAGCAATCCGGCCTATTTGAATAACACTGGTTTCTGGCAACCCAAGCTGGGTCTCTCCTTTGCTCCAAATGGCAACTTCGTTGTTCATGCCGGGTACACACTAAGCAAGGCCTTTGGTATTGAATTGGGCGGCGCTTCACCCTTCAGCCAGACAACCGGCTACAACTCCACTTCTGATGGTGGAAAGACCCCAAATACTTTCTTCCGCGATGGAAATCCTTTCCCGAATGGTGCTCAGGCTCCGGCGGGTACCAATGGCGGTCCCACGGCGCTGACGGGCAATGGCATCGGCTTCGATGCGCAGGACCGGAAGATTCCAATTGTCCAGCAGTGGACGCTCGGTATTCAGCAACAGATGCCGGCGGGCATCGTTCTCAAAATGGACTACCTGGGAACGCATACCTACCATCTACGCGCATCGAAACAGTTGAATGGGCTGAACCCCGTCGATTTCGCCAAGGGTCACGCCGATCCTAACTACCTCAATCAGGATGTAACAAACCCGTTCTATGGCGTGCTCCCCAGTCAGACCTATCTCGGCTCAAACCCGAGGATACCGATTCGTTACCTGATGGTGAACTATCCACAGTTCGGCGGCGATCTGTACTCGTACACCAATCCGCAGGGGTACAGCAACTATCACTCTCTTCTACTCAGTGCGGAAAAGCGGCTTTCTGGCAGTAATACGCGCATTGGGGGCGTCAGCGTGCTGGGTTCATTTACCTGGGCCAAGCTGATGTCGGCTAACGGCTTCCTGAACAATAATGCGGTCGGCCTCACTGATTCGAAGCCCTATTACGGCATTGACGGTGGCGACCGGCCCTGGACGATCGCCTTTAGTGGCCTCTGGGATCTGCCCATTGGTCGTGGCCGGGCTTTCTTCGCCGACACAAACCACGTGGTCGATGCAGCTATCAGCGGCTGGCAGCTCGACTTTATCGTGAACGATCAGGCAGGTACACCGATCGGCTTTCCGAACGGCCTTAACTACAACTGCGGTAATTACCAGATCCGATCCACGCACCGCACTTACTCCAGTTACGTCAACAATGACAATCCGCAATGCTTCACTCCCTTTAGCCAATACACGGCGGTGACGCAATCACCAAATACAACGCTGGTGCGCACACCCTATGCGCCTCAGGAATCCTTAGGTCTTGAAAAGAAGTTCGCCATAACTGAGAAGGTGAATTTTCAGTTCAAGGTCGAGTCTTTTAATGCCACCAATACGCCAATCTTCGGTGGACCAGATACGGGAAACCCGAACCAGGCAGTCGTCGACAATCACAAAGGCCTTCCTTTTGGTACACCTGGTGCCTTCCATGGGTACGGCACCATTGGCTCTACGCAGCAGAATTTTCCAAGACAATACCAGTTCTCGGGCAAGATTCTGTTCTAAGTAACTGAGCGGCAACATACGGAAGGGGCACAGCTTTGGCTGTGCCCCTTCGTTTCTCCATTCAGAGTGGCTCAGAGCATCTGGCCGTGGGCCGGATCACCTGTGAAGTCCTTTGCCGCGCGGCTCCATTGCACGCGCAGGTCTTTGACGTCTCGCAAGGCAAAAGCAGGGGGAACGGTGGGCGCCGTGATGGCAAGGAAGTCCGCTCGCTCCACACCCTGCAGGACGAACGAGGGCCGCTCATCCTTTGTCATGGGTGCTATCTCCACGTGACTCATCTCCAGATGGCGCAGATGGCGGAGAAAAAAGCCCTGGGCTGGCATCGCTCCGAACATTGGAGGATCCGGGTAGCTCTTCTCCGCCTCCGGCGGAACGAGCGAGGCAGCATCCGCGCCAATGCCTCCCTTGTGCTCCATATACACACCGGCGATTTTGATGTCTTCGATCGGGTGGCCCGGTATGCCGGAGAGGATGTTTCCAATCGCCGCGGCGGAGTTATAGGACACCACGTTCGAGACCAGGATACGGCGAAGCGTGCCGACCTTCGTCGTCTCCACCGGCCCGCGCAGGCGAGCCCCCAGACGGAAAAAGAAGGGCCCGTTGATCAGATTGCGCATGGTGATATTGGAGATGGTGATGTCCTCACAGAGCGCGCCGTCTTCGCTCTCCAGCGACAGGCTGTTGCAGCCGTCAAAGATGCAATTGCTGATGGTGATGTTCTTAAAGCCGCCATTGGACTCGGTGCCACACTTGATGCGGCCGGTGCGGAAGACTTTCTCGGTCTCCGGGAAGGTCTTGCAGGTACCGTCAAGAACGGTTCCGAGCTGGTAGTTGCCGGTGACCGTGCAACCGGTGATCGTGACGTTCTCCGTGGCGCGCGGATATCCGAGCGCAAAACTGGACTTCGGGCAGATCGCGTCATCCCACGGCGAGTTCACGGTGCAGTTGGAAACGTGCGCGTTCCTGCAGCAGTCCAGGTCGATGCCGTCGCGGTCTGTATCGATGGTGAGGCCGTCGATGTCCAGGTTATCCACGCCGGTGAGCAGCAGGCCGAAGTGACCGCCCTTCCATATGCGAAAGTCACGAAAGTCGACATTCCGGCAGTTCTTTAATGCGATGGCCTTGTTGCCGACACCGGGCTGCTCTGCGATGTACGCGGCGTAGTTGCCGCGGGTATCTCCTGGCCGCCGGGACCCGCCGAACGAGAGTCCCTTGCCATGGATGAGGCCCGGCCCGGTGATGCTGATGTTCTCAAGGTCTTCTCCCCAGATCAGGGAATTGTGCCAGTGATTGTGGCCGTAATCCTGATAGGCGTCGTAGACGGTGTTGGGTTCCGCCGGGTCGTAAACGCCGCCCAGTTCGCCGGTGGTCTGGCCGGGCAGGGGCGATGCCGCGGCAAGGATCGTTGCGCCTGGTGATAGATACAGGTGGACGTTACTTTTGAGGCGGATGGAAAAGCAGAGATACGTCCCAGCCGGGAAAACGACCGTTCCTCCGCCGGCGGATGCCGCGGCCTGAATGGCGGCGTTCACCCCAGGGGTGTCCAGGTGTTTGCCGCTTCCGCTTGCTCCAAAGACACGAACATCAAAGTATGCCGGCGGTGATCCCGCCTGCGAGGGACGGCTGCCGGCAAAGGCACCAGCGGGATGAAAGGCGGCTAGGCCGAATGCGGAGAACTTGAGCAGATCGCGGCGGCGCGGAGGCATGGCAGCCACTGTAACAGGAGGCATGGATCACGCGTCGGCTGCGCATCTTCCTCTCCCGGCAGGGGACACGCCGGGCGCGCCAGATCACTGTGCCGCGAGGTGTTCTCTGGCCAGGGCGGTCACATAGGGCTGCGCTAATTCCATCGCGTGATCCACGGTAACGCCGTATTTCCCGCGCAAGTCGTCCACCTTGCCGTGCTCGATGAACTCGTCTGGCCAGCCGATACGGATGACCGGCGTGGTCAGGCCGGCGGCGTTCAAGGTTTCAAGAACAGCCGAGCCAAAGCCGCCGGCAAGCACATGATCTTCAAAGGTGACAATCAAGCCGCAACCACGGCCGAAGCGTTCGACCGTATCGCGGTCCATCGGCTTCACAAAGCGCGGATTGATCAAGGCAACGGAGAGACCTTGGCGCGACAGGCGCGCGGCCATCTCCCGAGCCTGAGGCAGCAGCGCGCCCAGTCCGAAGATGGCGACATCCGAGCCCTCCTGCAGCACTTCGGCGCGGCCAATCTCCAGCGCGACCGGCTGTGCCTTGAGCGGCGTGCCCGGCCCGGTGCCGCGGGGATAGCGAATGGCGCTTGGCCCGTGGAACTCGAGCGCGGTCTGCATCATGTCGGCCAGTTCGTCTTCATCCTTCGGCACCATGTGAATCAGGTTCGGGACAGCGCGTAAGTAGCTGATGTCGAAGAGGCCGTGATGCGTTGGGCCATCGTCACCGCTCAGCCCGCCGCGGTCCATGCAGAAGACTACCGGCAGGTTCTGCAAAGCAACGTCATGCACGATGGGATCAAAAGCGCGCTGCAGGAAAGTCGAGTAAATCGCGCAGAACGGCCGATAGGCCTTGGTGGCCATGCCAGCGGCAAAGATAACGGCGTGCTCCTCCGCGATACCGACATCGAAGTAACGCTGCGGGTGGTGCGGCCGGAAGAGATCAAGCGCCGTGCCGTTGGGCATGGCGGCGGTAATTGCGACGACCTTCTCGTTCTTGTCGGCCAGCTTGACGAGCGTTTCCGCGAAGATTTCGGAGTAAGTCTTTTGGCCGGGAGCAACTGTCTCGCCAGTATCCGGGTTGTACGGGCCCAGACCGTGAAACTTCTTCTGCTTCTCCAGCGCGGGTTGGAAACCGCGGCCCTTTTGCGTGATGGCGTGCAGGATCACGGGGCGTTTCTGCGCCTTGAGGAATTTGAACGTGTCGATCAGCAGAGGCAGATCGTGACCGTCAATGGGGCCGTAGTAATCCAGGCCAAACTCCTCAAAGAGCATGGACGGGCCGAGCAGGCCTTTCACGCTTTCCTCCGCCTTGCGGGCGACGTGGGAGGCCGCTTTTCCACCGAAGCGGCTGATGAGTCCCGTGGCCCGCTCATGCAGGTAGCGGAAGCTGGGATGCGTCACAATCTTGTGGAAGTAAGAAGCGATGGCCCCGACGTTTTTGTCGATCGACCACGCATTGTCGTTCAGCACGATGATGAGCCGGCGCGTCTGTGAGGCGATGTTGTTAAGCGCTTCAAACGAGATGCCGTTGGTGAAGGCAGCGTCTCCGGCCAGCGCGACAATGTGCTCGGAACCACCGTCGCGATCACGAGCTACCGCCATGCCAAGCGCGGCACTCAGCGCAGTGCCGGCGTGGCCGGCGCCGAAACTATCATGCTCGCTCTCAGTTCGCAGCATGAAGCCGTTCAATCCGCCCGGCTGGCGAATGGTATCGAAGCGGTCTGCCCGGCCGGTGAGCAGCTTGTGCACATAGGCCTGGTGGCTCACATCGAAGACAAAACTGTCGCGCGGCGTGTCAAAGACGTAGTGCATCGCAATGGTAAGTTCCACCACGCCGAGATTGGGCCCGATGTGGCCGCCGGTTTTCGCCACGGAAGTAATCAGCCGCTCGCGAATTTCCTCAGCCAGTTCGGCGAGTTGCGGCAGCGACAACGCCTTGATGTCCGCGGGCGACACGATGCTGTGCAGATATTGACTCAACGGCGTCCTGATGCCCTCCGCAGCCGAGGAACGGCCCAATGCCGTATTTTACGAGTTCGGTCCGCTCAACGATAGGACGCGCGCCACCGTCCTTTCGGAATGGCTTTCTGTGCACAGCATCAAAGTCTTTTACCGGCCATTGAACCTAGGTGGGAGTCTGGACGGCTTCCGACGGCATTTCGGTGCCAAAGACGCCCTCCCACCGAGCGACGACGGCACTCGCGAGGCAGTTCCCGACGACGTTGATCGCGGTCCGCCCCATGTCCATCAGGGCGTCAATCCCGAGCAGCACAACGATCGGTTCATTGGGAAGGTGCAAAGTGGACGCGGTGGCAAGCAGCACCACGAGCACCGCGCGGGGAACGCCAGCGACTCCCTTGGACGCCAGCATCAGCGTGCCCAGCATAAAAACCTGCTGCCCCCAGCCAAGCGGCACACCAGCCACATGCGCCACGAAGATCATGGCCATTGCCAGATAGAGTGTCGAGCCGTCCAGGTTGAAAGAGTAGCCGGCCGGAATCACAAAGGCGGCCACGCGCCGCGGAACGCCGAAGGCCTCCATCTCCTCCATGGCGCGAGGCAGCGCGGCCTCACTGGCGGCAGTGGCAAAGGCGATGGCCGCCGGTCCGGAAACGTGGTGGACGAAACGCCGCAAAGGCACGCGAAAGAGCAGCGCCACCGGTACAAGCACGCCCACCAGAAAGACCGCCGCCGTGGCGTAAAAGACCAGCAGCAGTTTGCCCAGATGGAGAAGAACGCCGCCCCCCAGCACGGCCACGGTGTAGGCAATCGCGGAGGCGACGGCGACCGGCGCCAGGTACATGACGATCCCGGTGAAGCGGAACATCGTCTCGCTGATGCTTTCCATCAGACGCAGGAGTGGAGCGGCCTTCTCCCGGGGCAGAAGGGCCAGCGCCAGACCGAAGAGGACGGCAAAGACGGCCACCTGGAGCACCTGGCCTTCGGCAATGCTCTTTGCCAGGTTCTCCGGAAAGACATGGACCAGGAATTCCTGCCACTGGAGCGGCGCAACGCTGCCGAGATTGCCCTTCACCTCTGGCGGCAACGCCATGCCGCTGCCCACGCCGGAGAGGTTGGCCGCCACCAGGCCGAGGACAAGCGCGATCGTCGTCAGCACTTCAAAGTACAGCAGGCTCTTCCATCCCATGCGGCCCACGCTTCTCAGGTCGCCGTGGCTCGCAATACCGGCGATGAGCGTGACGAGAATGAGCGGTGCGACGATCGTCTTTACCAGACGCAGGAAGATGTCGCTCAGGAAGTGGAGTGTGATCGCAACTCCAGGCGCGTCCAGACCGGCAACGACGCCAAGAACCATACCGGCCAGAATGAGTGGGGTGAGCCCTCGCCGGATTGCGGTCGCCCAGACAAGCAAAAGCAAAACGGACAGCACTCGCAGACAAAGACCAGCGCCCGCCACCGCTCCAGGGAGAGGTGCATGAAATTTCAGAAACAAGCCGATGGTGAAGAGTCCGGCGAAGGCGATCCACAGCGGAGTTTCATTTCGGTGCAACTGCATGGATTTAATCGTTCCTTCTTTGGCACAACAGTTGCATTCCGTCTACGGTTCGTTAGAGACTCAAGCCACATGCGGATGCGAGAGCTTATCTTATCTGTTGCGATCGCGTTGTTGCCTGCCGCCAATGCCGCGCGGGCGCAGACGCAGGGCGTTCCCTCGCGTACGCCTGCGGTGCCGGCGGCGAGCCCGGCAGCCGAGCCTACCATCGACCCGGGACAGGTGCAGTTGCTGACCCTGGACGGCGAATTCTCTCAATCCGTGACCAAAGGCGGCGGTTCGGCTTTCAGTTCCTGGTTCGCGGACGATGCCGTGACTCTGAACAACGGCAAGGCTGCTGTGCTGGGCCGTGAGCGCATCAGGGGAAAGGCCACGTGGAAGCCACAGGATTACAAGCTGAACTGGCAACCGGAAGGCGCACGCATGGGCCCCGCCGGAGATATGGGGTTCACCTGGGGCCACTATGACAGCGAAACAAAAGACAGCGAAGGAAAGACCGTCAAGAAAGACGGCCGTTACATTACCGTTTGGAAACGCATGCCAGACGGCAAGTGGAAGGTCGCGCTGGATGCAAGCGCGGACGATGTTGCCGATTTAAGCAAGTTGCCCACTCCCTGACTACGAGTGAAGATGCCATGTCCACGATGACCCCCACCATCGGCAACAAACCTCGAGAGGCCGCGGGCGCGGAGCTGCCCATGGCTTTGCGGGAGTCGGCACGCCTGCGGGCGCTGGAGCATCTTGAGGTGCTGGAAACGCCGAGCGACGCGGCTCTGGACGAAATTACCCGGCTGGCGGCGCAGATTTGTGACACGCAGGCAGCGGCCATCACCTTTGTGCAGGCGGACGATGTCTGGTTCAAATCGCGCGTTGGCCTGAGCGTGCGTGAGATGCGGCGGCAGGACTCGCCGTGCGATGAGACTGTCCGCGGAACGGAACTCTTTTCCATTCCAGACACAGCGAATGACGAGCAGTTCAGCGAAACCGGCATTCACATCGGTGACCGGACCTTTCAGTTCTACGCGGGGGCGCCCCTGGTGACGGCTGACGGCTCGGCCGTGGGAACTTTGTGCATTCTGGATCCCGAACCGCGCATGCTCACCGAGGTGGAGGGAAACACGCTGCGTACGCTGGCCCGCAGCGTCATCACCCGGCTCGAGTTGAACCTGCGCCTGCGCTCCAACGAGCGGGAGGCGCGCTCACGGCAGCGTGTGGAGTCGGAGCTGACGGTGGAGCGCAACTTTGTGTCAGCCGTGCTGGATACCGTGGGTGCCCTGGTGGTTGTTTTTGATACCGCCGGCCGCGTGGTCCGCTTCAACCGCATTTGCGAGATCATTTCCGGCTATCCAGTGGATGCCATCGTGGGACATACGCTTTGGGACACGCTGGTGCCCGTGGAAGACCGGCAGAAAGCCAAGCAGTCTTTCGCGCGGATGCGGGAGGGTGCTTTTCCCTTCGAATATGAGGACCGCTGGCTGACGCGGGATAAAACTTCTCGGCTGATCCAATGGACCGCCACGGCACTGACCGACGGACACCGGGACGTTGCCTTCATCATCGCCACCGGCATCGACATCACGCTGCAGCGCGAAGCCGAGCAGACACTGCGGGACAGTGAGGCTCGCTACCGCCACCTGATCGAAGGATCTCTCGGCGCCGTATTCACCCATTCGCTGGACGGCCGGCTGCTCTCATTGAACAGCTATGGCGCGGAAAACCTGGGCTATGGCCTGAATCAGATGGTGGGCCGGCCTTTGACCGAGTTCATGACAGAAATGCAGGCCACGGGGTTTCTTGAGTACCTGGACACGCTGGTGCATACGGGCGAAGCCCAGGGCACCTTCGATCTGCTGGACCGTGATGGAAAAACACACATTCTGGCCTACCGCAACCGGCTGCTGCTAACCGCGTCCGGAGAGCAGTATGCACTTTGCTTCGGTGTCGACATCACTGAAAAGGTGCGCGCGGAAGAGCGGCTGATGCGGCTGACGCAGGAATCCAATTCCATTCTCGATTCCGTGGGCGACGGCATCTTTGGCCTGGATCTACAGGGCAAATGCACGGTGTGCAACCCGGCCGCCGCACAGGTGCTGGGCTACGTACCGGAGGAGATTCTCGGCCAGAACGTGCATCGCCTGGTGCACCACAGCCACGTCAACGGAGAACCGTATCCGGAGCATGAGGACCCGATCCTGAATTCGGCAAAAGAGCGCCGCACCATCCGCGTCTCAACGGAGGTCTTCTGGCGCAAGGATGGCACCAGCTTTCCAGTGGATTACGTGGCGTGCCCAATCCTGGAAGACAGCAGCGTGACCGGAATCGTGGTGGCCTTTACTGACACTACGGAGCGCAGCGCGCTGGACCGCATGAAGGATGAGTTCGTCTCCACTGTCTCCCACGAGCTGCGGACACCCCTGACCAGCATGCGCGCCTCGCTGGGTCTGATCGCGTCTGGTGCGCTGAGCTCCCGGCCCGACAAGCAGGAGCAGATGCTCCAGATTGCCATCGGCAACACGGACCGCCTGGTAAAGCTGGTCAACGACATCCTGGAACTGGAGCGCATCGGCAGCGGCAAGGCTGAGTTGCACTACAGCCAGGTGGAAGCCGCCCCGCTGATGCACCGCGCCGCAGACCTGATGGCAGGCTCAGCCGCCAAGGCGCAAATCGAGTTTTCCTTCGCTTGCCAGAAAGTCTCCATATGGGCGGACGGCGACCGTATTCTGCAAACCATCACAAACCTGATCTCCAACGCACTTAAGTTCACGCCGGAAGGCGGCACGGTCACACTGTGCACGCGCCAGATGAGCGAAACGGAAGCGCAGTTGGAAGTGCACGACACCGGCCGCGGCATACCGGCGGACAAGCTGGAACACATCTTCGGCCGCTTCCAGCAGGTGGATGCTTCAGATTCCCGCTCCATGGGCGGCACGGGGCTGGGCCTGGCCATCTGCCGCTCCATCGTGACGCAACATGGGGGCCGCCTGTGGGCGGAAAGCGAGCAGGGCCACGGCGCGAGCTTCTTCATCACGCTGCCAACGCGGCCCAGCTCCAACCTGCGATAACGGGCCCCTGCGATAAGGGGCATCCCTGCGATAACAGGCACCATAGACCGGCATTCCAGCTTTCACCCAGCCTTCGAGCGTTTCTCGGAACAGGGAAAGCTCTGTCATTTCGACCGAAGCGAAGCGAATTGGATAAACCTGCTTTGTTGAAGCCCCCATCGTCCTTACGGCGGATCAGCGCAATGACACCCAAAGCGGGAACGCGTCAGCTCTCCTTCGCCAGCAAGCCCTGCAGCATCCCCAGCATCTGCTGCCCTTCCGGCTTGCTGAAGTCACCCGCAACTGTCGAGAAGAAGCTTGGAACCGACGACAGAATGCCGCCGGCCTGCTCAATCTGGCGAAAAGCCGCGTGCTCGGTACGAGCGGAAACACCGCCGCAGCAGTCCACCAGGATGTGCACCTGATAGCCCTCACGAATGGCGGTCAGCGCACCGTGCAGTACCGCAATCTCCGAAACGATGCCGCCGATGGCCAGGGTCTTGCGTCCGGTTGAGGCAATTGCCTGGCGGAGCTCCGGCTGATCGAGCGAACCCGCGTGCTGCCGTGGGAAGAGTGGCAGCTTCTCCAGCTCACTCACGGGCTCCGGCGCTTTTGGCCCCGTAGGCACCACGGAAACGAAGACTGGCACCTGCAGCAGCTCGGCAATTCTTACAGATGTTTCCGTCGCTTTCCTGAGGACCCGGGGCGACTGCGTATGGCTGTTGTCAACGATGACGGGCTGAATGTCGATGAAAAGGAGAGCGACGTCGGCGGGCGTGAGACTGGGCATGAAACTCCTTCAGGGGAGACGGGATCTCTCGTAAGTTTGGATGCTGCCGCTTCTCACGCCGCCTCGGCCGCTCATTCCTCGTCCTTCTCCTTCAACTGCGCAATGACGCTGAAATCCTCCAGCGTTGTGGTATCGCCTTTGACATCGCCGGTCATCGCCAACTCTCGCAGCAGGCGGCGCATGATCTTGCCGGATCGGGTTTTTGGCAGCGCCGGCGTGAAGCGGATGTCATCCGGACGGGCAAGCGCACCGATCTCCCGTGCGACCCATCTTTTGAGTTCATCCTTCAGCGCGGGCGTGGGTTCATGCCCGTCTCCCAGGGAAACAAAGGCGATGATGCCCTCGCCCTTCATCTCGTCGGGCCGGCCCACCACGGCCGCCTCCACCACCCGCGTATGCGAAACCAGCGCGGATTCGATCTCCATGGTGCCGAGCCGGTGCCCGCTCACGCTCAACACATCGTCGACCCGGCCCATCAGCCAGAAGTAGCCGTCCGTATCCTGCCGTGCACCGTCACCGGTGAAGTACCTGCCGGGAATCTCCGTCCACATCTTGGCGTAACGTTCAGGGTCGCCGAAGATGGTGCGCGCCATGGCCGGCCACGGCCGCTGGATAACGAGCAGGCCGCCGCTGCCTGCCGGCACGGGTTCACCCTCTTTGGTGACAACTTCCGGAAGGATGCCGAAGAAGGGCCGCGTGGCCGAGCCCGGCTTCGTCACCGTGGCACCGGGGATGGGCGCAATCATGATCGAACCGGTCTCGGTTTGCCACCACGTGTCCACGATCGGGCAACGCTCATGGCCGATCTCGCGGTAGTACCACATCCAGGCCTCAGGATTGATGGGCTCGCCCACGGTACCCAGCAACCGGAGCGTGCGGAGAGAGTGCTTCTTGACGCACTCGCTGCCCCACTTCATAAAGGCGCGAATGGCAGTGGGCGCGGTGTAAAAAACACTCACCTTGTGGCGGTCCACAATGCTCCACAGCCGGTCAGGCTCCGGCCAGTTCGGCGCTCCCTCATATAGCACCACCGTGGCACCGTTCAACAGCGGACCGTAGACAACATAGCTGTGTCCGGTGATCCAGCCGATGTCGGCCGTGCAGAAGTAGACGTCCTCTTCCTGCAGGTCGAAGATGTATTTCGACGTGAGATAGGTGCCCACACCATAACCGCCGGTGGTGTGCACCAGGCCCTTTGGCTTGCCGGTGGTGCCGCTGGTGTACAGGATGAAGAGTGGATCCTCAGCGTCCATGGCTTCGGCGGGGCAGTCTGCCTCCACGCCGGCAACAAGCTCCTGCCACCAGAGGTCCCGCCCCGGCTGCATATTCACCGGCTTGCCGCTGCGCCGGTAGACGATGACGTTTTCAATGCACTGGCAGCGCGTGAGCGCCTCATCGGCAATGGCTTTCAGCGGCACATCGCCGCCGCGGCGGTAACTTGTGTCCTGCGTGATGAGCAGGCGGCATTGCGCGTCGTTGGTTCGGTCCGCCACAGCCTGTGCAGCGAATCCACCAAAAATAACGGAATGTACTGCGCCGATGCGTGCGCAGCCGAGCAGGGCAATTGCCAGTTCCGGGCACATGCCCATGTAGATCGCCACCCGGTCGCCCTTGCGGATGCCGACGGACTTGAGGGCGTTGCTGAACCGCTGGACCTCTGCATGCAACTCCGCATAGGTGAGTGAACGGATCTCCCCGGGTTCCCCCTCCCAGAGCAACGCCGTCTTGTGCGCGCGGTTGCCAAGCGCATGGCGGTCCACGGCGTTGTGACAAAGATTCAGCTTGCCGTCAATGAACCACTGGGCGCGTGGCACCTGCCAGTCCAGCACCTGTGTCCATGGCGCAAACCAATCCAGCTCACCGGCCGCTTCGCTCCAGAACGCATCTGGTTCGTCAATGGAGCGGCGGTACATCGCCTCATACTCCTCCAGCGATCGGACATGTGCACGGGCGGAGAACTCCGCGGGCGGCGGAAAAAGCCGGTCTTCCCGGAGGGTGGATTGCATGTGCGGATGGGCGGCGATGTCAGGCATGGCAGGTGCGGCTTTCCTTTGTGAGGGACTTCTACGATCTGGATTCTGCGGCAAAGATACAGGCCGCATCAACCCGCTGCGATTCTACAGAGATGCCCGCGTCCGTTGAAGGTTCAGGCTTGCGGGTCAACGAGACCCTCACCCCAAATACAAAGGGTGATGCATCCAAGGACGGAGGGCATGAGTGCATCGCTCCGAACTCAGCGCGTTTCCGCGCTGCAGCACCCCTGGCTGGGCTGTCCAAACTCAAGAAGTCTGCGGCCGTTGATCTTGCGTTCAGATGGGCCATCTAGGTTCTCATTCAGGTTGAGCTTTCTCCCGCATCAGGGGGAAAGCCGCCGCGGCCGTTCCAGAAACGGCCGGCAGGTTAGGCTGGCGCAATGGGCGGATTTCCACTTGCGGCTATCTTCGGTCTGGCGCTTGGGTTTCTTTTCGGCGTTGGCTGTGCGGCCGCGGTGATGTACACCATCTTCCTGAGCGGGTACAGAACTGCAGTCCGCGACGCCGCAGCCGGCGGCACCACTGAACGGTATCGGGAACAGCTACGCAAAGTGCAAAAGTCCTGATCCGGTCCTGCCGTTTCCTAACCAACTCCGGTGGGCTGCACGATGAACATCAGCCCGGGTGATTGGGCAGGCCGCGTAGTGACTGCACCTCTCGCGTAAGCGCTTCGATCTTTTGCATCATCTCGTCGTGACGTTGGCGCGGCACGCTGTCCGGCGTGCTTTCCACGTAGAAAGTGCCATTTGGCTCCAGCACGCAGAGCCGCACATCCGCCAGACCAGTGATGTTCTGGCGGTGAATCACCTGGATTAATTCTTCCCGCGTCAGCATCTCCTGCCGCATCGCGTCCGCATCCACGACGCCGTCTCGCACCAGAACCGCCTGGGTGCCCTGCAGTGCCTTGTCCAGTTTGGGTACGGCGAAGAGCAGGCGGTTCAGGCAAAAGTTTGCGGCCAGCAGTGAGGCCGCGCCGATAGCACCGCCCGTGAATGAAGTGTCGTCGCCGATGATGGCATTCTGAACGGTATTGCTGAGCATGAGCAGCAGCACCAGGTCAAACGGATTCAACTGCGCCAGTTCCCGCTTGCCGAAAAGGCGTAGCAGCAAAATGAGCAGCAGATAGACAAGGGCGGGCCGTAAAGCCTTCTCAATCCAGGGTAGCGACAGATGAAAGATGTCGTGAAGCATAGGAGCAGCTTAGACGGTGACGCCTCGTAACTGCTGGTGCCACTTCCAGGCACTTTGAACGATGGCGTCCAGCTCAGCAAAATGCGGCTTCCAGCCCAGCTCCCGCTGAATCTTCTCAGAAGAAGCGACAAGAACCGCGGGATCACCGGGACGCCGCGGCTCTTCCACCACCTTGATTGTGCGGCCTGTCACCCGTTCCACGCTCCCGATGACCTCTCGCACGGTAAAACCCTGGCCGTTGCCGATGTTGTAGATGGCGCGTTCCTGCCTGTCGAGCGACTCCAGGGCAAGCAGATGCGCGTCTGCCAGGTCTTGCACGTGGATGTAGTCACGAACGCAGGTGCCGTCCTTGGTCGGGTAATCCTGCCCAAAAATCTTGATGCTGTCCCGGATCCCGAGTGCCGCATCGAGAATGAGCGGGATCAGGTGAGACTCTGGCTCGTGCGCCTCGCCATAGCCTTCCATTGCACCCGCCACATTGAAGTAGCGCAGGCTGGCATACCGCAGGCCCAACTGCGAGTGGAACCAGCGCAACATGCGCTCGACCAGCAACTTGCTTTCACCATAGGCGTTGGTTGGATCCAGCGGAGCGTCCTCAAGGATGGGGGTGCTGCGTGGCTCACCGTAGCACGCCGCCGTTGAAGAGAAAACAAGCCGCTCGGTCCTGGTCTGGTGCATGGCTTCCAGCAAAGTGAGCGTGGCGGCAGTATTGTTGCGGAAGTAGAGATCTGGACGCTTCATGCTCTCGCCTGCTTCGATCAGCGCGGCGAAGTGCATCACACCATCAAATTTCCCGTCGGCAAGAGTGCGCACAACCGCAGCGCGGTCGGCCAGGTCGGCCTCCACCAACGCCACGTCCGGCGGGAGCGCGGAACGGCGGCTGTGAATGAAGTCGTCGATTACGGTGACGGCATGGCCCTGCCGGACCAGCGTTCGCACTACCGTTCCTCCGATGTACCCTGCACCGCCCGTTACCAGAATTCGCAAGAAATTGCTCCCCGAGGATGATTTTCTTTGGGATGATTGTTTCACGTGTGTGAGAACGGAACTCCCTGCAAAAAGCACCGTCCCAGGAAATGCTGAGAAAGAAGTACAGGGTGTGGAACTAAAGTTGCAGCAGGAAACACCGGCAAAAGCAGGAATGGCGTCATATCATACGTGCAGACACACCAAAGACCCCGATCCTAAATCGGTACACCAAAGTACCAGGGTTGAGGTTCTGCACGACGCGGGCGGCAAAAATGTCTGTCCATCGAGTGCTTCATAGGGTGTGCCGGCTTGGCGAGGCTAGTGTGTCGCCAGCGCGCAACATCGCTTGACTGAACGATTGACGACGACCTGTAACACCATTACTGCCTTTCCAAGGATTATTGACCCGTATGGCAAACGAGCTGCCCCACCGCCAGATCGAGCACCAACGCCCTGTAAACAGCGCCTCAGCCGGATCGCTGACCTCCACCCAGCGAGATCTGGCCTTTAAGACCTTCGGCGTGATGGACACCGGCAAGCAGGACAAACGCTCCCTCGCGGGTGCCGTGGTCATCTTTAGCAGCGTCCTTACACTCTTCATCCTGATCAGCATGGCCGCAAAGAAGGTTGTGCAGGTTTCCCGGATGACCACTCTGACGGCGCCGATACCCACCCACCACGAGGAGCCGCCCAAGCCAAAGCCCCCGGTAAAGCTGCCGAAGCCGCCAGTGGTGAAGGTGGAACCACCCAAGCCGATGATCCAGCCGCCGGTGGTTGAGGTTCCGGAACCGCCCAAGATACAACCGCCCGTCATCAAGCCTGCCCCGACTCCGGTGGCAACACCTGCTCCGCCAAAAGCCGTAACTCCCCCGCCTGCTCCCAAGCCCGTGGCGATCCAGATTGCCCAGGCAGCCTCGGTGCCGAATAACAGTGCTCACCCAAGCGCGGTTCGACTCGGTAGCATGACGAATCCCATCAACAATACGGCGGGGCCAGCTGTATCGCCGGTCAATCTCGGCCAATCCGGGGCACCCGGCATGAGCGCCGCCAACACCGGTTTCGGCAATCCTTCCAAGATCGCCATCTCCGGCTCGGGTAGCCCGAATGGCACAAATCTAGCCGGCCGCGACAATGCCGCACACGCCATAAAAGGCCTGAGCAACGGCGTACCAGGGGGCACCGGACCGCTGAACGGCAGACCGGCAGGTGCGGTCCAGATTGCCAGCAACACCGCTCCGCCGCAGGTCCGGGCCGCTGCCGCGCAACCTGTGGCAGCCGCGAAGACGGCACCCAAGGTGCTCTTCAAGCCGCGCCCTGAGTACACTGACGACGCGAAGAGTAACCACATTGAAGGTACGGTTTACGTGAAAATCCACGTCACGACCGCCGGTGCCGTTCAAGTTGTCGGTGTTTCCAGCGGCCTTGGCCATGGACTCGACCAGTCTGCCCTGCGTGTTGCCGAGGGTATGCGCTTCCAACCCGCCACCCAGGACGGTCATCCCGTCGATTGGGACGGTGTCGTCAATATCACTTTCCAGCTGGCCGGTTAAACTGACCAGTAAATCCAAACCCCTCGCTATGTTGCAGTCAAACCGGACCTCAGCCACTAGACTGGGATGACTGCAACTTACCTGCTCAGGAGCACCGAACCATGATGAAGCTTTCCAGGCTTTCCGCCGCCAGCCTGCTTGCCGGCGTCTTAGCCGTCAGCGCAGTGCCTGCCCATGCGGCCATTCCCCTGCTTGGCAAGAAGAAGGCGCAGGACGATCTTCCAGCTCGCAAGCTTACCCCTGCGCAGAATGCCTTGATCGATAAGGCAATTGCGCGTGAGGCGGAAGTTGTGAAGGTCGTCAAAGACCGTGCTCCGCTGGTCGAAACCTACATCCAGAATATGAAGCAGGACGATAAACTCCTGCAGATCCCGGAGTCCGATCAGCACTTTCTGGGTCGCGTCGACTTTAACAAGGTCATCGGCGACAACTCCTATCAGACCAGAGGCGCGGATCACGGCGAGAAGAAGGGCCTGCTCAGCAAGGTCAACGTCTTTAAGGGATCGCTCGGGTACGTGACCAGCCTGAACAAGCAGCTCCACCTGCAGTTCAGTGAAGCCGGTTTCGTGCAGATGTTGCTGATCGATTCCAAAGACTTCAATCGCAACGAATACAAATTCGGCTTCGTGCGTAATGACTTTCTTGGTTCCGTGCCGACGATGGTCTTCGACGTCGAGCCGGCCACTAAGCGCACCCGCGGCCGTTTCCTTGGCCGCATCTGGGTAGAGCGCCGCGGAGGCAACATCATCCGCTTCGATGGTAGCTTTTCCGGAACGGAGAAGGACATCCGCGAGTACTACCACTTTGATTCCTGGCGCACCAACGTGCAGGAGAACCTCTGGCTGCCGAACACGAACTACGTGGAAGAGAGCGACCCGAAAAGCACTGAGAACACCGTCAAGTTCAAGGCTGTGAACCACATCTGGGGCTACGTCCTGAAGGTGCCGAACAAGGACACCGAGAACGTGGACGTGGAAGTGCAGGGTGCCACCGATGTATCGAACGATGCACAGGACACCTCCCCGCTGGGAGCGCAGCGCGCGTGGGTGCAGCAGGCAGAGGATAACGTACTGGACCGCCTCTTCCAGGCTGGCCTTCTTGACGCGCCGTCAGACTTCGACAAAATCCTGGAGCAGATCGCGGGCAACGTACTTGCATACAACAATATCCAGGTCGCGCGGCCTATCCGTGTACGCACGCTGCTCACGGAACCGCTGGAATCACTGGCGATCGGCAACACAATTGTTCTCTCCAAGAGCCTCATCGACACGACTGCCGTACCCGGCAACAACAACGAGCAGGTAAATAACCTGTACGCGGTGATTGCTTTCCAGCTCGCCCACATCATCCAGGGCCACCGGCTGGACACCAAATATGCCTTCAACGATCGACTGCTATTCCCCGACACCTCGGCGTTTGTGCGCATCCCCATGCACCACACCGACAAGGACAATGAGGAAGCTTCCAAGAAAACCGTCGAATTGCTGCAGCCGAAGGAACTGCAGGAGGCGGCTGGCCAGTTTGGCCTCTACCTTGCTCAACTACAGTCTCGATCCAAGGCTTTGACAGCGCTGAACGAGCCGATGATCGGAGATTCCCTCCTGAAGGATCCGAAAGCCAACACCTTCTGGCTGCAGGCGCTGGTAGGCAAGGGCCAGAAGCTGAACATGGACGATCTGAAACAGAACGCCGCCATGCCGTTGGGCTCGTTCCTGCGCTTCGATCCCTGGACAGATCAGGTTATCCAGATGCACGCAGCCTACGAGCCTCTGCTGTCCTCCCGTGACAAGATGCCGTTTGAAGTTACACCGGTATACCTGAAGCTCGCCTACTACAAGCCCCCTACAACGGCGGTGGATCAAGCTGCGACGGCAGCAGCCAATGCCAGCGCCAACGGACCGGCGACAACGGCACCCGCAACATCATCACCCACTACAACCGCACCGGCGGACACCAATCCCGCGGCAAGCGGAACGGCCCAGCCTGCGCCGGGCACCGCACCCGGCAACGGTGCACCGGCGACTCAACCGGCACCCGCACCGGCCTCGAGCGGAACCAGCAATCCTCCCCAGCAGTAGTTCAAAACAGGCCGGCTCTCATTCGTGAGTAGCCGGCCTGTTCGTACCGACCAAACTTAAGCACAATCCTACGTCTCGCAAGGAGTTCCATTGCACACGAAAGCCAGTACCCCACCGGCCCGGACAACAGACCGCGTCCCGCTCATGAAAAGAGCGCGCCAGACCGATGATTCTGCCATGCGTGCAGCACTGAATGCTCTGCGGACCCGTCCCCTCCTATTTGCTGGCGCGCTTGCTGCACTCTGCGTGCCTGCGCAACGAATGGCGGCCCAGGCTTCTCCCACGGCCGTGCGTTCCGGTGATTTGCAGGTCGGCGGTGGATTTACCATCGCCAACGGCGATTACGACCGGCCCACCTATCGGGGATATAACATCTATTCCAGCTTCGACTTCAAGCCACATTGGGGCGTCGAGGTCGACTTCCACCAACTCAACACTCCCAGCCCAGCCACCTACTATGAGCGGACCTATGAAGTCGGTGGCCGGTACGTTCGTCACTACGGCATTGTGAATCCGTACGCTCGCATCATGGTTGGGCGCGGCGTTTTCAACTACCAGAACAACATCGCCAATCTGGCCTACAACATTGCGGCAGCTGGCGTGGGCGCAGACGTAAACGTCAGCCGTCGCGTGAACGTGCGGGCAGACTTTGAGTATCAGCAGTGGTATGGCTTCAAAGGTGTGGTGAGTGGCACCAGCATCACCAACTCCACCAGCACACTCTCGCCCTCACTGTTTACGATCGGGGCCGCTTACCACTTTCAATAAAGTGAAGTGATCGCAAAATAGAAGGGCCCCAGAAAAATCTGGGGCCTTTCTAGTAGCGGTAAAGCGCCATTAGAAGTGGTATGCAACGCCCAGGGCCGGCGTGGAGATGACCTCATACCGGTTCGTACTAAAGTTGCTTCCCTCAATCTTGAAGCTTGGAGCTTTCACGACCACAGCATGGTAGCCCAGACGCACATCGAAGCTTGGGCTGATCTCATAAGCAACACCCCCGCCGAACATGCCGCCAAGGGCGATCTGCCGGCTGGCGTCAAGAGTGGTTGTGCCAAAGTCTTTCAGTGGCGAAAAGAAAACGCCGGCAACGCCACCTTCTAAATACGGGTTCAGCTTCCTGTGGTTCCGGCTATACACGTAACCGAGCGAGAATTCCTGCTGGCGGGCATGTACCTTAAATGTCTCGCGGCTGTTGCGCAGGTAATCGGTGTACTGGGCAAAGCCGTAATTGGCTTCTAGCGCTGAACGTGGCGTAAGCATGTACCGGTAGCTTGCGAGCGCTCCCAAAGCTGTGTTGGTGTTCAGCTGTACGCCATTGCCATTGACTTGCGGAGCGAAAAGGAAAGTGCCACTGATGCTGACGTCCTGGCGGCTTTCCTGCGCGAACGCTGCGGTGGCCGAACCGGCCAGCAGAGCGCACAACAAAAGTGTCTTCTTCATGCGAGAAATATCCAAACCCTCGAAAGCTGAATCTGCGCGAGCGCAAGCCGCACACGGCCTTATATATTGGCAGACCGGGCGCTCGTGGCTTCCGTTACCTCGCTAATTGTACCTGTACGACTCTGCCAAAAGCGGATTGTGAGCGGCCGGGCTCTTTTCTTCCACGCAGAATCCTCCTACGCTGGAGCTGCGCGCTCAAACCGTCTTCCGAACATGCGGATGCATCCATGACTTTTGTAGCGCTTAACATGCCCTTTCCCGCGGTTCTGGCTATCCATACCCTTGAGGAGATCCTCGTGATGCCACTCCCGGCTTCCCGCGGAATCCTTGCTTCTGGAAGCGATCGCCGGCGCTGTCGCCATGCCCTCGTTGCTTCTGATCTTTTTTCCCTTGGCTCGTTCACCAGCCGGTCAGCGTTATCGAGCCATTCAGTTCCTCAACGATCGCGCTCAGGGTCAAAGCAATAGGCACCACCCATGCGGACGGCATATGCTTCCACCTGCTGAAGAAAAGCCACGGCAGCATGCGAGAGGACTGCTTCCCGGCGATGGATCAGGCGCAACTTTCTCTCCATCTGCAACTCCTTTACCGGCACACGCACCAGCACACCGGAGGCAAGCTCCCGCTGCACGGTCAGCGCCGGTACCAGGGCCACGCCGTTGCCCTGCTCCACGAATCGCCGGACCGCCTCCAACGACGGCAGTTCCACGTCGATCCGCAGGTTGGTGTCGTATCGGCGAAACGCCTCCAGCACCTTGGCGCGCTGGGGCGAGGGAACATTGTGAGCGATGAAGTGCTCTTCCCCGAGTTGGCGGATGGTGACACCGCCCTCCTTTGCGAGTGCGTGGCGCGGATTGACGATCAGAGCCAACTCATCGCGGTAAATCACCACCGACCGGAGCGTTACATCGTCCGGGCGAAAGCTGACGATCCCTATCTCCACAGAGCGCGCTAGCAGTTCGTCCGGAATCCGGCTCGCAAAGGAGCGTTGCACTGTCACCTTGATCCGGGGATGCGTGCGGCAGAAGTGGTCCAACACCGGCAGCAGTGAGAGACAGGTGTACTCATTGGCGGCGAGTGTCAGCCGGCCGCGATGCAGTGATCGCAGTTCGCCCAAGGCCTCCGTCGCCTCGGTTCTCAGGTTGAGCAACTTTTGCGCGTACTCACGCAGCACCTCGCCTGCATCCGTAAGAGAACCGTCGCGGGCAGAACGTTCCAGTAGGGATTCCCCCAATTGTGCTTCCAATTTGGCAATCGCCTGGCTCACTGCCGGTTGCGTTCGGTGCAGGCGGATGGCTGCGCGGGAGAAGCTCCGCTCCTCTGCTACAGCCAGAAACGTCTCAAGTGCGAACAGGTCCATGACTCAAACGTAAGACTCGGCGAAAGCATAAGCAAATTGAATCTGCTTATCAGTTCGAATAAGGCGGGCTTATGTCTATACTGCGTAAGAAGAGGGCAGACATGAGTTCGGTAAACAATCAGGTGCTGATCTTCGACACCACACTGCGAGATGGTGAGCAGTCGCCCGGCTGCACCATGCATCACGCAGAAAAAATCCGGTTCGCGCACCAGTTGGCAACACTGGGTGTAGACATCATCGAAGCCGGCTTTCCCATTGCCTCCGATGGGGACTTCGCCTCCGTGAGGGCGATCGCGCAGGAAGTGCATGGCCCACGCATCGCGGCGTTGGCACGTTGCCGCAAAGGAGACATTGAGCGTGCGGCCGCCGCTGTAGAGAGTGCACAGCGGAACCGCATTCATACCTTCATTGCTTCTTCCGATCTGCATTTGGAAGCAAAGCTGCGCATGACACGCGCGCAGGCGCTGGAGCAGGCGGCCGAGTGCGTGCGGCTGGCAAAAACTTATGCCGAGGACGTGGAGTTTTCCGCGGAGGACGCAACCCGCTCCGACCTCGACTTCCTAATCGAGTTGATCCGCGCCACCATCGAAGCAGGAGCTACCACCATCAATCTGCCAGACACTGTCGGCTACTCCACGCCGGGGGAGTACCGCCAGATGTTTGAGACGGTACGCGCACGCGTGCCGGGCATTGATGCGGTTGTGCTCTCCACGCATTGCCATGACGATCTAGGGCTCGCCGTCATCAACACGCTGGCCGGTGTGCAGGGTGGAGCTCGACAGGTTGAGGTCTCTATGCACGGCATTGGGGAGCGCGCCGGCAACGCGGCTCTGGAAGAGGTGGCGGCGCTCATGAAAATCCGGCATGATCGCTACCCATTCACGAACACGTTGAAGCTGGACGAAATCGGTGCGACCAGCCGCATGCTGGACGAGATCATTTCGTTCACGCCCTCACCCAACAAGGCCATCGTGGGCAAGAACGCCTTTGCCCATGCCAGCGGCATCCACCAGCACGGCATGCTGGCCAACCCGCTCACGTACGAGATCATGTCCGCCGCCAGCTTTGGCGTGCACGCGCATACGATCGTGCTGGGCAAGCACTCGGGCCGGCGGGCGCTGGAGCATCGCCTGCATGAACTCGGGTATGCCCTCACGCCTGACGAGTTGAATGAGGTGTACACACGATTCACAGAACTTGCGGACCGGAAGAAGTTGATCTACGACCAGGACGTTGTGGCGCTGCTGCCACAGCCCGCCTAACAAGTTGTGAAATTGCCTGGAGCCTTGCCGGCCAGGTAGCCGGATCAGAGTGGCTGACGCAACCGATGTGCGCAAAGCCCAGAGCTGACCGCTCGCGCATTGGCCTTCCGAGTTTGCTCGAACGCTGGAGATGTATGCACCTGAAAATCGCACTACTGCCGGGTGACGGCATCGGGCCGGAAGTGACGGAGCAGGCCGTTCAGGTGCTGAACGCTGTCGCCAATCACGGCGGCCATGTTCTCGAGTTTTTCCCGCTGCTGATTGGCGGCGTTGCGATCGACGCACATGGCAAGCCGCTGCCATACGAGACGCTCCGCACCACGTTGCAGTGCGATGCAGCGCTGCTGGGTGCCGTGGGCGACAACCGCTTCAATGCCCTGGCGCCCGGTGAGCGGCCGGAAGCGGGACTGCTGCAAATCCGCGCGGCACTGGGCGGTTTTGCCAATCTGCGGCCTGCCGTTGCCTATCGCGCGCTGGCCGACAACTCTCCACTGCGGCCGGAGATCACGAAAGATGCAGACATTCTCTTTGTCCGCGAACTTCTTGGCGGCCTCTATTTTGGCGAACCGCGCGCATGGAACAAGGCCGCCGACCGTGCCTACAACACCATGGTTTACACGCGGGCTGAGGTGGAGCGCGTCGCCCGTATCGCCTTTGAACTTGCGGCTGCAAGACGCAACAAGGTGACCAGCGTGGACAAGGCCAACGTGCTGGAAACATCGCAGCTCTGGCGCGCGGTCGTGAGCGATGTCGCTCGGGAGTTTCCTTCCGTCATGCTGGAACATCAGCTTGTTGATTCCATGGCCATTCACCTGATGACGCGGCCGCGCGACTTTGACGTCGTGCTGACGGAGAACCTCTTCGGCGACATTCTCTCCGATGAAAGCGGTGTCATCACCGGGTCGCTGGGCATGCTGCCTTCGGCAACGCTTGGTGGCAAGGTGAACCTGTATGAGCCGGTGCACGGCTCTGCGCCGGACATTGCGGGCACGGGCAAGGCTAATCCCATTGGTGCCATTCTGACCGCGGCCATGGTGCTGCGCTACTCTGCCGGCCTGGAAACCGAGGCGACGATAATCGAGAATGCCGTTGTTGAGATGTTAGACGAGGGCTATCGCACCGCGGACATTGCACAGAACCTTTCCCCCGGCGGCATCACGCTCTCCACTACGCAGATGGGCGCTTTGATCCTGGACAGTGTCAATCAGAAGCTCGCCGACGCCGAAACCACCGTCCCACTCACGGCACTTTGAATATGAGCCCCAAATGGCAAATGGAACCAAAGCTGCACTGGCCAACGTTGCCGTACTCCTGGCGCTGGCGATGGTGTACTGGCGCACTTCGTCAGTCCTCTTCAAAGTCATCGCATCGTTTCTGATTTTTCCTCTCATGAACTTTCTGCTGGTGGCCGCCGGCCGGCAAAACATCATCAAGCGCGACTGAGCAACGCAGGAATACGAATGAATGCACCGAAAACACTCTTCGAAAAAGTCTGGCAGCAGCACCTGGTGGCCGAGCCTGCGGGCGAGCCGCCGCTGCTCTACATCGACCTGCAGCTGGTGCATGAGGTCACGAGTCCACAGGCCTTTGAAGGCCTGCGCCTGGCAGGCCGCAAGCTGCGCCGCCCGGAGCGCCACATTGCCACGGTGGACCACAACGTGCCCACCACCAGCGTGCAGGACCGGCTGGTGATCGCCGACCAGATCAGCAACAAGCAGGTGCAGGCGCTGCGGCAGAACTGCGCGGACTTTGGCGTGGAGTTCTTTGACGTGCAGGACGCGGCACAGGGCATCGTGCACATGATTGGGCCGGAACTGGGCGCGACCAAGCCGGGCATGACCATCGTCTGCGGTGATTCGCACACGTCGACCCACGGTGCCTTCGGAGCGCTCGCCTTCGGCATCGGCACCAGCGAGGTGGAGCACGTGATGGCCACGCAGACATTGCCGCAGGACAAGCCGAAGACCTTCCGCATTAACGTGGAGGGTGAGCTGCCATTTGGCGTGACCGCGAAGGACATCATCCTCGACATTATCGGCCGCATTGGTACGGACGGCGCAACGGGCTGTGTGATCGAGTACGCCGGCTCTGCTATTCGCGCGCTCAGCATGGAAGGCCGCATGACCATCTGCAACATGAGCATTGAAGCGGGGGCGCGCGCGGGCATGATCGCTCCGGATGAAACGACCTTTGCCTACCTGAAAGGCCGCCGCTTCAGCCCCTCCGACACAGCGGGTGCCCCCTCTTCACCGACAGCTTCTTCGTCGGTTAAGGTGGGTTCAGTCGAAACACCGGGTGCCCCATCCATGACAGCTTCATCGTCATGGGTGGGCTCAGACTCCAAATGGGCCGAAGCCGTCGCCCACTGGCGAACCCTGCCCACCGACCCCGGCGCGACCTTCGACCGTGAACTCCACATTGACGCCGCCCAGCTCTCACCCCGAGTCACGTGGGGCACCTCGCCCGGCATGGTCACGGGCATTGACGGCCAGGTTCCCAGCCCGGAAGACGCACTCTCCGATGCCGACCGTAAGAGTTTTACCCGCGCGCTGGAGTACATGGACCTCCAACCGGGTACACGAATTGAATCGATTAAAGTCGATGCGGTCTTTTTAGGCTCCTGCACCAACGCCCGCATTGAAGACCTGCGTGCCGCGGCGAAAATTGTGCGCGGCCATCGGGTGGCAACGACGGTCCGCGCCATAGTCGTGCCGGGATCGCAACAGGTGAAGCGTCAGGCTGAAGCCGAGGGCCTGCAGGAAATCTTTACCACCGCCGGCTTCGAGTGGCGTGAACCCGGCTGCAGCATGTGCCTCGGCATGAACCCGGACATCTTGCAACCCGGCGAACGCTGCGCCAGCACCAGCAACCGCAACTTCGAAGGCCGCCAGGGCCGTGGTGGGCGCACGCATCTCCTCAGCCCGGTGATGGCCGCGGCGGCAGCAATCACGGGACACCTGACCGACGTTCGAAAGTGGAAGGAACTGGCTTCTAAGTTCTAATGATTGGAGTCAATTTCTGTATCACTCAGGGCTGTAAGCCCGGCATATAACAGCCCAGGGTGAAACCCTGGGTACAGACACATCGAACTTCCGAGGGCTGTAAGCCCGACATATCAAAGCCAGGGTCAAGCCCTGGGCACAGGAGCCGTCGGACACCATGATTCCCATCAATATCCTTACCTCGAAAGCCGCGCCGCTGCCGCTGCCCAACATCGACACGGACCAGATTATCCCCAAACAATTCCTAAAACGCATCGAGCGCACCGGCTACGGCGACTTCCTTTTCTACGACTGGCGGCGCATCCAGGAAGGCCCTGCGGCAGGCCAACCCAACCAAGACTTCGTGCTGAACAAACCCGAATACGACGGTGCCGAAATCCTGATCGCCGAAAAGAACTTCGGCTGCGGCTCCTCCCGCGAACACGCCGCCTGGGCAATCTTTCAGTACGGCTTCCGCGTCGTCATCGCGCCCAGCTTCGCAGACATCTTCTACTCCAACGCGGGAAAGAACGGCATCGTGCTGGTTCGCCTCGATGACGACAAGGTTGAAACACTCCTACAACGGTCAGTGAAGAACCCTGACCACCAGATCACCATCAATCTCGAACGCCAGACCGTCACCGACGACGAAGGCTTTCACGCCCGCTTCGAAATCGATCCGTTCCGCAAAGACTGCCTGCTGCACGGGTTGGACGACATTGGGCTGACCCTGCGGTACGCCGCCGATCTGGACGCCTATGAAGCTAATTACAAGAGCGAGTTCTGGTCCGCACCGAAAGCTGCGGGCTTTTAGGTCAAGTGATGGCAAGAGTGGACAAGGCGATCCGGAGCAGCTTTTCACGCAGATTCTTGTCTGTGATGCTGTCGGTTTGCTCTTCATCTCTCGTTTTGCAGGCCGAAACTATCGTCGTCAAGCTCATAAATGGAAAGACTGGCAAGCCGCTATCCAGCTACCGCGTCTACGTAATCTTGGGCGATCCAAAAGAGCAGAAGCAGATTACTAGCATCACAAACAAGCAAGGAGAAATCAACGTAGAGACAACGACGGCACCAACGATTCAGGTAAGACCTATCGGCGTGGTTTCTTGTGGAGAGCGTCCAGTTGGATCGCATGAACGAAACTATCTTGTCCCATCCATTGTTAATCACGGGATTGTAACTCGAAATGACTGCGGGCATTACAAACCCGAACCGCATCGCGGTTCGATCATCTACATCGCCCAACCTGCAAGTGCATGGGATATGTTCCGCTTCTAACTTATGCGACATGCAAAGGACAATCTTGACTGATCCCGGCAAACGCAACAGTATTGTCCTTACTGAAGGCCCTTCCCGCGCAGCGGCACGCTCTTACCTGCGCGGTGTCGGCTTTAGCAAGGACGACCTCGCCAAACCCATTATCGGCATCGCCAACACCTGGACCGAAATTGGCCCGTGCAACTTCCACCTGCGCGCCGTGGCCGAGGCCGTGAAGCAGGGCGTGCGCGAAGCCGGCGGCACGCCCATGGAGTTCAACACCGTCACCATCTCCGACGGCATCACCATGGGCACCGAAGGCATGAAAGCCTCGCTCATCTCGCGCGAGGTCATCGCCGACTCGATCGAACTGGTCACGCGCGGCAACAGCTTTGACGGCCTGGTCTGCATCGCCGGCTGCGACAAGAACATGCCCGCCGCGGTGATGGCGCTGGCGCGGCTCGACAT
>CAXTRR010000037.1:0-38243 GCA_964246795.1 uncultured Terriglobus sp.
CGGCAGGGGCGGGCAGGGCGGCGGCACCGGCCGTGGCGGCAGCGGCGGCCACCGAAAGCCGGGCGAAATCTCTTCTGGATACGGGCATCGATTTCCTTCTTCCGGAGCAACAGTCATGTGCATGGCAAGCCAATTGCGCGGTCCCATGCAGCCTGCATCGTAACCGCTTGGCCTTACCGCTGACCAGCACCTATTCGGGGCATCCTGCGCGCGGGTTGATAAGGTAGGTTGCAAGGGATGCCATGATCATCAATTTTTCCGAGCGCGCACACAATCACAACTTCGAGCTCGATCCAATCGTCCGCTCCCTGCTCGACACGGATTTTTACAAGCTGTTGATGCTGCAGTTCATCTGGAAGAACTTCCGCGCGACGCCGGTGACCTTTGGCCTGCATAACCGCACTGCGCGTTTCCGGCTGGGAACCATGGTTCGCCGCGAGGAAGTGGTAGCACAGCTGGAGCATGTGAAGCAGCTTCGCTTCCGCCGGTCGGAACTGATCTGGCTGGCCGGCAATACTTTCTACTCGACGCGCGGCATTTTTGAGCCGGCTTTTCTGGATTGGCTCGAGCACGATTTCCGCTTGAGCGACTATGAACTCTCCGAGCGCGAAGGCCAATTTGAACTCTGCTTCATGGGCACCTGGGCGCAGGTGACCATGTGGGAGATTTACGCACTCTCCATCCTGAATGAAATGAAAACCCGTGCCGCGTTGAAGGCGATGACCGAGTTTGAACTCGACATTTTGTACGCGCGCGCAAAGGCCCGGCTCTGGACCAAGATCGAAAAGATGCGCGGCGTACCCGGCCTGACCGTGGCGGACTTCGGCACACGACGCCGCCACAGTTTTCTTTGGCAGGAGTACGTGGTGGAGGCGATGCATGCGGAGCTGGATGGTGCCTTCAGCGGCACCAGCAACACCTACCTTGCGTACAAGCACGACATGGAAGCCATTGGTACCAACGCACATGAGATCCCCATGGCGCTGGCGGCCATGGCGGCCGACGATGACGAACTGAGGCAGGCCCAATACCGCATGCTCGAGCTATGGCAGCAGACCTATGGCGGCGCGCTGCTGGTGATGCTGCCGGACACCTACGGCACCACACAGTTCCTGCAGAACGCTCCGGATTGGGTGACACAATGGACCGGCCAGCGCATCGATTCGAAGGATCCTTTTCTGGCCGGGGACGAGTACATCGCCTGGCTGAAAAGCCGCGGTGCCGACCCACGGAATAAGCTCATCATCGCGTCGGATGGCCTGGACGTGCAGGAGATTCTGAGCCTGCACGCGTACTTCGCCGGGAACATCCAGCCCGGCATCAGTGCACGCGACTTCCGCGATGCCTCCGACTTTCTGGACAACCGCAAATGGGGCGCGGAGCGACGCATCCGTTTCTCGTCTGGCTGGGGTACGCTGCTCACCAACGATTTTCGCGATTGCCATCCGCGGAATGAGGACGGATTGCAGCCGATCTCGCTGGTGTGCAAGCTGACCAGCGCGGGTGGCCGGCCCGCCGTGAAGCTTTCCGATAACTACCTGAAAGCCTCCGGTCCCGGGCCGCTGGTGCAGCACTATCGTGAGGTGTTTGGGCTGGAAGGCCTGGCGAATACACCGGTGGTGGTGTAGTGGCAGGGCGCGGTGATACGGCTACACTGAACCCGCATGCACGCGAAGGACGACGTGATCGAAGCAGCTACTGAAGCAACTACCGAACCGACCATTGCCGCGGCCCAACCCGGGCCTTCTCTGCGAAGCGGTCCATTGGGTGTGATGCGCGGCGCGTGGCGCCTGCTGCGGATTGCGGCGGTGCTTGGCCGGGCGTGGATCCACTTTCGCTCCACCCGCGAGCGCTCACTGTTTGCCAACGCGGAGCAGATGCGGTTCAGCTCAGAGCGCATGCTGCGGGTGGCTAAGATCCCGGTGACGGTGCAGGGGCCGATCCCGGCAGAGGGGCTGATTGTTTCCAACCATCTTGGCTACCTGGATGTGATGGTGCTGGGTTCGCTGGTGCGCTCGGCGTTTGTGTCGAAGGAGGAGGTGCGGAGCTGGCCATTCGTTGGTGGGCTGGTCGCCGCCATCGGCACGATCTTTTTAAAGCGGGAGAGCATCCGCGCCGCGGCGGAGGTGAACCGGGTGGTCGCGAAGACGATGCGTGATGGCTTGCCCGTGGTCTTTTTTCCGGAGGGCACGACGACCGGCGGCAACGAACTGCTGCCGTTCCAGCCGGCGCTGTTCGATGGGGCCGTGAAGGCGCACCAGCCGATCCATCCGGTGGCGATCCGGTACACGCTAAACGGCAGCGACCAGGGTGTGCGCGACAACGTGTGCTACTGGGGCGATAGGGTGTTTGGGCCGCACCTGTTGCGGCTGATGCTATTGAACGGTATCGCGGCGCAGGTGATCTTTGCCGAGGCTCCAGTTGAGGCTGCAAGCCGGGGCGAGGCGGCGGAACGCAGCCATCAGGTGGTGGGAAAGCTGCTGGAGCGGCTGCATGCGCCGGTGGCGAAGGGTTGATGCTCTGCTCGAAGTGCTTCCGAGCGATCGAGGCTTATGGCTCAGGGATTTCACGCGGATGTTATGAGCAGCGGTCCCATCTGGTCAAAAATCTGACCTCAGGGGGCTGAACCCCTTGCCGGATGAGCTGTTTTTTGGCATAGCTGAAGCTATGCCCTTCCGAAACGGACTTCGGTGGAATATTCGCTGGGTCTAAACCCACCTTAGCTGCGCGAAGGTGGGGCACCCGGGTTTCTGCTGGATCCTTTTAGTGAGTGCGTTCCACCAGGTAGGCGGCGATGCTTTTCAGAGCTTGGGCGCGGTTGCCAAAGCGGTCCAGTTCGGCAAAGGCCTGCTGGATGAGCGTGTCGGCATGCTGTCGGGATGCTTCCACCCCAAACACGGCGGGCCAGGTCGCTTTCTCCGTTGCGGTATCCTTGCCGGCTGTTTTTCCGAGTTCCTCTGAGCTTTGCGTCACGTCCAGAATGTCATCGACGATTTGGAAGGCGAGGCCGGCACCCTGGCCAAAGCGGCGCAGGTGCCCAACTTCGTCCGCGGTGGCCCCGCCGTAAATGCCGCCGGCAACGATGCTGACAGTGATGAGCGCGCCCGTTTTGGCACGGTGAATCGCCTCCACAACTTCCGCGGTGGGCTTGCGGTGTTCGCCTTCCAGGTCCATGACCTGGCCGCCGATCATGCCAGGCGGCAGTTCAGTCCTTGCGCCAGATGCTGGAGTGCCGCCAACGCCGGTACCCGTGGCGATGGCGATCTCTCTTACGATCTGCACGGTTTGTTCGGCGGCCATGGGCAGGCTGCTCATGGTCTGATACGCGAGTGTCTGCAGAGCGTCGCCCGCCAGGATGGCCATGGCTTCACCGTAGACGACGTGACAGGTGGGCTTGCCGCGGCGAAGATCGTCGTTGTCCAGAGCGGGCAGATCATCGTGGATCAGCGAGTAGGTGTGCAGCATCTCGATCGCGGCTCCCAGGTTGGCGATGCCGGCCGGCAGATCGCCGGCAATCAGGCGGGCGCTCTCCATGGCCAGCAATGGGCGCAGGCGCTTGCCCCCGGCAAAAATGCTGTGACGCATCGCCCGGTGGATGGAGTGGGGCGGCGTTTCGGGGCCGGGCAGCAGGCACTCCAGTGCCTCATCGGTCAGTGCGACGCCCTGCTGCAGGAGATGTTGAACCGTGGGTGGCATGCGCAGATTGATTTTACGGGACGAGTCCGCAGGCCAGGATCTTTTCTATGACCTCGTGCGCCGGGGACTGGCACTGCGGAAAGATGCAGTGAACCTAGAAGGTGGACGCTGCGGGGGAGTGTGAAACCCACCTTAACGACGATGGACCTGTCGTGAAGGTGGGTCACCCACGTCTTTACTGCTTCTGGAAGGTGGGTTTCATACTCCCCCGCGTTGTTTATGCCGTTAGAAAGTCGCAGAGGTTGCGGCTTCCCTGGTGATGTTGACGGTTTCCTTCAATGGCAAGGAGTCTACGGAATCGCCGACTTCCACGGTGAACTTGCCGGGCTCGATCGCCCACTTCTTCGCTGCAACGCTGTAGTAGGCGAAAGCCCGCGCGTCAAGAGGAACGGTGACGCGCCTGGTTTCACCCGGGCCGAGTTCGACGCGTTCAAAACCTTTGAGCTCACGGATGGGCCGCGCGACTTTGCTGTGCGGGTCGCCCACATACACCTGTGCGACCTGTGCGCCGGCGCGGCTGCCGGTGTTAGTCACGTCAAAGCTGGCGATCATCTGCGGGCCGTTGCCAGAGGGAGCGACGGTGAGCTTGCCGAAGCTGAAGGTCGTGTAGCTCAGGCCAAAGCCGAAGGGGAAGAGCGGTGCCGTGCGGTTGTGCTGATAGCCGCGGTAGCCGACGAAGATACCTTCCTTGTAGGGGACACGGGGATTTTTCGGGTCTGTCGCGCCGGCACTCTTCTGCTGGCCAAAAGCTTCTGCCTCAGCTTCAGCCGGGTAGTAGTTGGCGAAGGTGGGGTTGTCCTGCGCGCGGCGCTCGAACGTGGCCGGCAGGTGCCCGGATGGGTTGACATCGCCGAAGAGGACTTCGCTCAGAGCCTGGCCGGCGGACTGCCCGCCATACCAGTTTTCCAGCAGCGCAGGCACGCGGTCAATCCACGTCGTCGAGTCCACATTCCCACCGCTGGTCAGACTCACGATCGTTTTTGGATTTGCCGCAGTCATGGCACGGATGAGGGCATCCTGCCCATAGGGCAGGTCGTACGTGCGGTCGCCGCCTTCGCCCTCACTTTCATGGTCTTTATTGGACTGAAATCCCGCGGTCACGAGCACCACATCCGCCTTGGAAGCGAGTGCTTTGGCACGTGCATTGACCGCCTGCTCCTCCGGCAGGATAGCCACGCGCAGTTTGCCACCGATCGGCCCACGCTGCTTTGATTCCACGACCACCTTGTGCATGCCGGCGCTCAGAGGCGTGGTCAGGTGGGGCTCAAAGGCGCGCACCAGATCCCAGTTGTCAATGATCAGCTTGCCGTCGATGTAGAGGCGCTCGCCATTGCCCTCACCGGCGGCGGCCATGGCAACCAGGTAGGGACCGGCAGTCTCCGCGTTGTAGAAACCCGTAATGCGGTGGGAACGGGCCCTGGGCGGTGCGCTGAAGAGGGCCATCATTGCCTCAAAGTCATCGCCGATACTATCCCAGCCCATGCCGGTGACGTTGATGTTTCGTGCCGGTATCTGTTGCCCCGCCCCGGTCAGGGTGTCGTTGTCGAAGGCTTCCACAGTGACGCCGGGCTTGCCGCCGGCGCTGTCCGTCATGAATTTGGTCTGGCGGGCGAGCTCGCCGAGGCTGGCGATCCCGGCATCATAAAACACCGTCACGCCGGGAACGTTTGCCATCGCGGCCAACGGGCTGCTCATCGTGAAGGGGACAACACCGGCGCTGCCACCGCCGACCGCGACGCCCGGATAGGCGTCAGGCCCAACGACCAGAATCGTTTTGACACTTTGTTTATTGAGCGGCAGCAGACCGCCCTGGTTCTTGAGCAGAACGATGGATTCACGCGCGGAACGGAGTGCCACCTCGTTGTTTTTTGCGTCGACCAGGCCTACCGACAGGTCGCGCTGCTGACGGCCATCATCGAGCCAGCCGAAGCTCTGCGCGGTGAGCAGGATGCGCCGAATCTTTTCGTCGATGGTGGCCTGCTTGACCTCACCGGAAGCGAGCGCGGGCATGAGGTTTTGCCTGTTCATGAACTTGCCGGTGGGCATTTCCAGATCGAGCCCGCCGTTCGCCGCGCCTATGCCGCTGTAGGTGGCGTCCCAGTCGGACATCATAATGCCAGGATAGCCCCACTCCCTGCGAACTATTTCCGTGTTGAAGTAGCTGTTCTGGGTGGCGTGTGCGCCATTGATCAGGTTATAGCTGTCCATGATGGCACCGACGTGGCCGCGCTTCACCGCTGCTTCAAAGGCGGGCAGATAGATCTCGCGCAGGGAACGCTCGTCGATGATCGAGTCGGAGTCATGCCGCAGGAATTCGGAGTTGTTGCCGAGGAAGTGCTTTACGGTCGCGCTGACACCCTGCGTCTGCATGCCGGTGATGTAGCCGACCGCCATTTCACCGGCCAGGTAGGGATCCTCACCGAAGTACTCGAAATTCCGCCCATTCCGCGGTGAGCGATAGATGTTCACACCGGGCCCAAGCATGAAGTGGACGCCGCGGGCACGGGCGTCTCGGCCGATCGCCGTGCCCTCCTTCGCGGCCAGGTCGCGGTCCCAGGTTGCGGCCAGTCCAATGCCGGCGGCGTAGGTGGTGCTGGGCAGGCCGGCGTTGGAGCGCGTGCCGTAGGGGCCGTCGGACATCTCCAGCGCGGGAAGCCCGACGGACGGCACGGCACGGATAGCGAAGCCGGTCCCGCCGATGTAGTCGAGCTTTTCCTCGACGGACATGCGCTGCACCAAAGAGTCCACCTTCTGCTGCTCCGCGGGAGTGAGCTGGTGCGGTGCCTGTGCCCGCGCGAGTGCGGGAAGGAGAAGAGTGGCCGAGAGGGCAAGGGTGCGGGCGGAAAGGCGCACGGTGGTTCCGTCAAGCATGGGGACTCCTGGAGATCTTTGGCTGCGGCTTGGGCTTGCAGCCTGCTGCGCTCTCCAACGGATCATGAATGGTGGTGCATTGGCAAGCGGTTTCCGGTTTTGCTTCGAAGTACATATGGTTTCGCTGGCTTGCCAAGAAGCAGGTCTCTCCGCTCTGGGGGACGATAGAGCTGCCCCACTCTGGTCGAGATGGCGCTGGGTTACGAAGACAACGGCCCGTAAGGACGACTCTGCATTCGGCACGAAGCGCATCTTGTGTGTGAAAGGAAATCTAACGCGGCTGGATTGGGATTTTTTCCGGGATGTCGACCTTGCCAGAGCCGGTGCCGTCGACGCTGACCGGGATCGCGCGATTCAGGTACGGGGTGAGCGTGGGCAGATCGGTCCAGCGCATCTGCCAGGCGTCCTCAAGGGCGAGCAGCAGGTAATTGCCGGGTACAACGTTGCTCAGGGTGAAGGTCCCGTCCATGTCGCTCTGGTCGCGGCGAAAAAGGGCACTCGCGGTGTCCGCACCGGCAGGCACAAGGACCACCATGGCACCACCAGTGGGCTTGCCGTCGCGCGAGGCGACGCCGTTCAGGATGCGGCTGCCTGTCTGGAGTGTGAGGTCAACAGCGACTTCCCCGCCGGTGGTGAGATGCAGGCGGCCGTCTGCGGCGGGCTGGCCGGCTACCGTGAGCGATGCGATATGAAGCGGACGAGCATTCGGGGAGAACGCCTCAACGCGGTATTCCCCGACAGGTACGCCCGTGAACTCCGCCGTGGGCTTCTCGCTTTTCTCATTGACCGCCTGCGACAAAACTCCCTCGCTGCCGACGGCGCGCAGGTTGATCTGCAGATTGGCTGGCACTGCGCCTCCGCTGAGCAGGTGAGGTCTGACAGTGAGTTTGACGTTGTCGGGATCGGCACGCAGGGTGAGTGTGAGTGGCGAAGCTCCAACGGTAATTTGCTGGCCGGAGGGCTGCATGGTGGTGCGCTGCCGCATCTGCTGCAGGATGTATTCGCCGGGCGCGATGCCGGTCAGATGCCAACCATCGTTGTCGCGCTCCACAGCCGCGCCGGAGAAGTGGACTTCGCCAAAAACGCTATGCACCAGTTGGGGTGGAAATAGCGGCGGGGTAGGTTCCGGAGAGGATACCTGCAGCGTGATGCTGACCGCATGCACCGTTTGCAGCGTAAGGTTAGCTGCCACCTGGTCGCCGCCATGCAGTTCGATGGGTGTGGCTTCCCGCTCACTGGGGGCGTGCGGGTAGAAGGTCGTGGGGTACGCAACGTCAAGCGCGGGATCGATGTTTTGCCGGAACGACTGGTAGTTGTTGGAAGATTCCGGGCGTGGATGGACGGCATACCAGGGCGTGCCGGTGACAGCAATGTAAAACCTGCCGGGTTGCAGGTCGCCAATCTCCCAAAGGCCGTCGTCATCGGTCTGCACGTCGCGCACCCGCAGAAGGCGCTCCATGGTGCCAGCTTGGTCCGTCGGGGTCCGTTCGCGATAGACGCTGATCTGGGCGCGCTGCGCTGGGTCTCCGTTGCTATCAACGATGTGGCCATGCAGCAGCGCGGTGGGTGTGAGCTTCAGATCGAGATGATCGACAGAGAAGCCGCGGCCCAGCACGAGCGCCGTAGAGAAGGTGCCATGCTCCTGGTAAGCCGACGGTGTGTAGCCGGTCGCCGAGGCCTGCAGGTGATATTTGCCGGCGGGCACTGCGTCAAAGCGGAAGTGGCCCTCGTTGTCAGTAAGGGTGCTACTGGCTGGCTCACGTGCTGTGCCGGTGACGACCGGGCTAAGCGTCACCAGCGCGTGGGGAACGCCATGACCATCACGGGTACTTGTAACCGTTCCGGCGGCGCGCTCCGCGGTGGCCGCTGGGCCGGTCTGTGCCTTGAGCATGGGCAATACCGAAGAACAGACCAGAACTGCCACGATCCGCGTGCGGCTCATTCGCTCTCCTCGTCGGCGCTGTTAAGCACGGGGACAGTCACGTCCGCGGTCTGGCCGGCGGTGATGGTGACGGTAGCGCCCTTGCCGTCGTAGCGGTGCATGGCTTCCGCGTCACGGAAAGGAATGTTGTTACGGTAGTCTGCGGCCGCGAAGGCACGATAGCTGCCCGGAGCGATGTTGTTGATGCTGAACTTCCTGTCGGCCCCGGCAAAGCCCTGAGTCACGCGTGAGGCATTCTCGGCTGGCACGAGCACGATATACAGGGGTTGAGCCGGGCCGTCTGGCGCACCGGTGACTTTGCCGGTGAGTGTACCGGTGTCGTCGCGCATGGTGACCTCGATCGCGTCCGCGGTGCCGCCCGGGTTCACCGTCAGCGGATGGGTAAGCAGGTCCACACCGCCAGAGGTCAGGCCGGCGATATAGCCGCGGCTGGGCGTGGCCTGCACGTGGTACCGGCCGGGCTGGGCGTTCTGCACCATCAGCTCGTTCGCACCGGTGCCGGGCAGGTGCTGGCTGTTGGCAAAGGAGCCCCCCTGCTCCTCTGGCCGCAGGAAAAGCTGCAGCGGCGGGAAGGATTCCGGCGGGCTGCTGTAACGGCCCTGTGGACTGATGGCCGCATAGGTGGTCTCACCGGTGCCGCTGAATTGCGTGTGGATATGAACAGGGATGCTGCCAGCCGCCGCCAGCGCGACCGCGCCGGTGACCAGCGGCGTGCCGGCGATGGTGATGGGCAGAAGCGCCGAGCTTTGCTGCTGGCCGAAGCTGGCGAGGAGCAGCGTGTAACTGCCGTTCGGCAAACTACCTTCCACGCTGCCCGTCCGCATGTTGTATCCAAGACGGAAGCCGCCCATGGCGCCGCTGTCCAGCACGCGAACGTTGATGGCTGAGTTGGGCGGCTGGCCGTTCACCGGAATCGCGATCGGGTAATAGTTAGCCGCGTGCAGGTGCAAGTTCACCTGCGGATTGTCGCCGAAGCGCAGGTGAAGCACAGTTGCACCGGCAATGCCGGCGGTGTCGCCGAGGAAGTCCGGTGGAAACTCGCGGGTGACGGTTTTGAGCTGCTGCGGCAGGACGGGCTGGTCGCCGGCCCACTCGTCGGTCATTACGGTGTATTCGCCGGCACGAAGATTCGTGAAGTGGAAATCACCGTGGCTGTCAGTCTGGTGGCTGCCGGCCTGCGTCCATGTGTACTCACCGTCCTGAATCTGGTGCAGCAGCAGTGTGACGTGCACGTTGTGCGCTCCGTCTGTGCCGGGTGCGACAATGTGGCCGCTGATGCTGGCGGAGGGCATCAGGCGGAAGTCGCTGCCGTGGATGTCGAGATTGCTGTCCAGCGTAAGCAGGAGGGGTGTGCGCGGCATCGTAAAGCCGGGTTTTTGCGCGGTGAGCTGAATGATGCCGCCACCGTACTGTGCGGACGGGCCGATGTAGCTGATGGCGCCAGCCTGAGCCGACCCGGAGGCTGAGTTATTGGTCCGGGGAGGCACGACGACATCGATGTTGAATCGGCCTTCACTGTCGGTCATCGTCGCGAGCCGGCGATCCATGCTGAAGACAAGCGCGCGGCTGATGGGAGCATTGGTGATGCCGTTCGCGACGCTGCCGTGCAGGTGGTAGGTTGCTTCCGTGGTGGAGAGAGGTGCGGAGTTCTGCACCGGTGTGGGTACGGAATATCCTCCCGCGGAAGCACCGACGCCTGAAGAAATTTGCGCATACAAGGGTTGAGCCGCCGTAAGTAAGGCAGCTGTCAGGAGAACGGCAAGCATCGTGGGTAACAGGTGCGTGCGCATGTGAACCTTGCTCTGAAGTGATTCCTTTGAGTGGACGGATGCGGTCCTATTTTGTTGGGTGGTCCGTTCTTTTTGCTGTTTCCGAGTCTGCGGCGGGCACCGTCGGATCAATGGGCGCCGGCACCGCGGAGGTAAACTCGGGCGCGGCAAAGGGATGCGGCGCCGTGGGACCTTCACCGAGCTGTTCGCCCGCACCCTGCATGGTTTGGCCGGTGAGCGCGCTGCCCACGGCACTGTCCATCATGAGCTCCGCAAAGCGGTGGGTTTTCTTATCGAGCCGATCAATGGCGCGTCGGATCAGCTGGTACTCGCCACCCTTGACGCTGGCTTTCAACTCGTCCACCGCGGCATGGATGTCCTGGATCTCGTTGAAGGAAAGCTGCTGCCAGGCCGGGTGTTTCTCGCCCTTTTCGACGGCTTCCAGGATGGTGGCCGCCTCGTTCTTTGCCTCAATTGCCTGACGCTCGCTCAAATCTGCCTCTGCATTGTCAAAGCTGTCCAGGATCATGGTCTCCACCTGTTCATCGGTCAGGCCGTAGCTTGGCTTGACTTCCACTTCCGCCTGCTGGCCGCTGCGCTGCTCTCGCGCGCTTACCTGCAGAATGCCGTTCGCGTCGATGAGGAATTTAACCTCAATCCGCGGTAGACCGGCGGTCATGGGAGGGATGTTTTTCAGATCGAAGCGGGCCAGCGAGCGGCAGTCTTTTGCGAGTTCGCGCTCGCCCTGCACCACGTGAATCGCGACGTTGGTCTGGCCGTCGACACCGGTGGTGAAGTGGTCTGTGGCGCTGGCCGGGATGGTGCTGTTGCGCTGGATGACCTTGGCAACCACGCCGCCCAGGGCCTCAATGCCGAGGGAAAGCGGAGTGACGTCCAGAAGCAGGAGATCGTTGGTGGCCGCGCTGCCGCCCCCTAGAATGTCCGCTTGCACGGCGGCACCAAGGGCAACGACCTCGTCAGGCTTTAGTTCGGTGTGGGCGGACTTGCCGCGTGCGGAGAGTTCAAAGACCTCATCGACCAGCTTGCGTACGGCCGGGATGCGCGTTGATCCACCGACCAGAACGACTTCGTCGATAGCTGCTGGAGTAAAGCCTGCGTCCTTGAGCGCCTGACGTGCGGGCGCGGCGGTGCGCTGGATGACCGGGGCGATCAGTTCTTCGAATTGGGCGCGTGTGATCTCGCGCTGGTAGCGCTTACCCGCGCCGCCCTCGGCAATACTTAGATCGACATCGAAGTGGGCGGAATCCTGAGATGAAAGCGCGATTTTGACCTCGATCACCGCCTTGCGAAGTGCCTGGACCAGCATCGGTGAGGGTTCCGCCTTCGACTCTGCTTTGACTTCGTCAAGTGCGATGGCAAGCAGCAGGTGGTCGATGTCGTCACCGCCCAGGTGCGTGTCGCCGTTGGTGCTGATGACTTCGAAGATGCCGTCGTGCAGCTTTAAAATGGACACGTCAAAGGTGCCGCCGCCAAAATCGTACACCGCGACCGTACCGGCCTTTGAGCGGTCAAGGCCGTAGGCCAACGCCGCTGCCGTGGGCTCATTCACGAGCCGCAGCACCTCCAGGCCAGCGATGCGTCCGGCATCCTTGGTCGCCTGGCGCTGCGCGTCGTTGAAGTAAGCCGGAACCGTGATGACGGCGCGTGTGACGGGTGAGCCAAAGTAGCGCTCAGCATTTCGTTTGAGCTGCTGCAGGACCAGCGCGGAAATTTCCGGCGGCGTTAGTGTGCGGTCCCCTACCTGGAGCTTGAGCGGAGCGCTTGCAGTCTCGTTCACGTTGCCTTCAGTGGCGGCCTGCTCCACGACGTGGAAGGGGAAGAGCTTCAGCTCGTTGCGGACATCCTCGATGCCGCGGCCCATCAGCCGCTTGGCGGAGTAGACGGCGTTGCCCGGAGCGGTGAGCAGCGTGCCGCGCGCGCCGTTGCCCACGGTAATCTTGCCGTTCTCAATGGCAACGACGGAGGGCACGAGCGCGGCACCATCTTCCCCGGGAATGACGTCGGGCTTGCCGTCCGCGAGATAAGCGACGAGGGAGTTTGTGGTGCCAAGGTCAATGCCGACGACGCGCGAACTTTCAGCCATGGTAATGCGATGCTCCGGGGCGGCAAAGCGACGCTCTTCAAGCATCAGCTAGCTGCGTGCCACGGCTTGTATTGTCGCACTGGCAGCTACAGCTTCGGCTGATTCTCGCGAGTCCTCCATGCCGCTTACCGTAGCAGGGTCAGGGTTACCTTCTGCTCTGGATCACCGCGCCTCGCATCGACCGTCAGGCAGTGCGTACGTAAGTTTTCAGCGCTGGCGCAAAATTCAAACTGCCCGAGTGTGGGAAGGCGCAGGCTGAACTCTCCACGGCTGTCGGACGTAAGCGTCTGCGTGGGCCACTTACAAGCGCACAGGCCATCCGCTTTGGTGAAGCGTATTTGCACATGTGCGGACGTGACAGGCCTGCCGGATCTCGTTCGAACGGTGCCGCTCACTCGGATATCGAGCGAATCACTTATGACCGTCGCACCGGGAAGCGCGACACCGGTGACATCGACGACAGAAGCCAGGAGCTGTGGCTGTTGACGCTGCTATCCGGCCAAATTGCTGAAGGCCAGCATGACACATCCGAGGCTGGAGGCGTATCTCAGGATTGCCGGTGTCTTCATGAAGATGCGCTTCCTCTTATTTGGCTGAGGCCTAAAATCTTAAGCCTTTTCCGTGGCGAATAATACGGAATATACCTGGATACCGGGACGCGCCCCCTCCTTGAGGAAGATTGCCGTTACGCTCATCGCAGCAGGACCGTGGCGATCTGGCCGGCCTGCAGTTGTTCAGCCGACGGTGGAACGACGAGATAGCAGTTGGCCCGTGCGTTGGAATGGAGGTCGCCGGAGCCCTGCCAGCCGGTGGGAATGACGGTGGCTCCCGTCAGCGTGGCTTCCATGCGCGCGGGTAGAAAGCGGGTCAGTCCTGGCTTCACCGCGACGTCTTTGCCCAAGGTGGCCTGGGCAAAGTGGGGCTGGGCGTTCCGCTCACCGCCGAGGGTGCGTAGCAGAGGCATGGCAAACAGCATGGCCGTGACCTGGGTGGAGATGGGGTTGCCGGGCAGGCCGAAGATCCACTGCTCGGCATGTTCCGGCGTGGCAGGCAGCCGGCCGAAGACGGCGGGCTTGCCGGGCTGGATTGCGACTCCGGTGAAGTAGAACTCGGCACCCTGGGCAAGCAGGGAGTCCTCTACCAGGTCATACTTTCCAGCGGAAACGCCGCCCGAGAGCAGCAGCATCCCGGCACCGCGGACGCCCGCGATGGCGCGATCCAGAGCTTCCCGCGTGTCCGCGACGGGCGCCAGCACCTGCGGAAGGCCGCCATTTTGCCGGACCAGCGCGGCCAGTCCGTGCGAGTTGGAATTGCGGATCTGCATGGGCCCGGGTATTTCTGCCACATCCACGAGTTCGTCGCCTGTGGCCAGGATGGCGGCCCGGGGTTGATGGAAAACCTGCAGGGTGGCGGCACCAATGGAGGCTGCGAGTGCAAGCTCCGCGACGCCAAGCCGGGTGCCGGCGGCAAGAACACGGTCGCCCTGCCCGGCCTCCGCGCCGCGTGGCACGATGTTTTCGCCGGAGCGGAGATTGCGCCCAGCTTGCGGCGTGATAACGGCTCCTGACCGGCTGGCGTGCTCGACCATCAGGACGGCGTTCGCACCCCGGGGGACAGGTGCGCCGGTCATGATCTCGATCGCTTCGCCAGGTTGCAGGGCCGGGCCGCTCCACTGCTCGCCCGCCCGCAACAGACCCACGACGTTGAGTGTTCGGCCAAGATCTTCGGTCTGGAGCGCGTAGCCGTCTCGCGTGGAGCGGTCAAACGGGGGCTGATCGCGGTCGGCGTGCAGGTCGGTGGCCAGGATGCGGTCCACAGCCTGTGCGAGCGGAATAGCCTCCGTGGGCGGCGGAGCACAGGAGCCGGCATAGCGGGTGACGAGGTCGAGGGCATCCTGACAGGGGAGAAGCTGGCTCATGTTTCCAGTATCGCGCCGCCAGGGCAAACTCCTTCCAATTTCCACTTGCAATCCGAAGGAGGAGGGGCGAATATAAAGCGAAGAGAGGTCGAGAGCCCAAGCCTCTCTTAAATCCTGGAGCGACGAGATAGGACGAAATAAAGAGTGAGCAGAAGAGGCATCACGGAATGCGTGCGGACAGGGTCGTTGCCGATACGGTGGCGAAGCCCGCAACTTACGCGAAGTGGAGCGCTTCTGCTCAAAAAGCTGCATCCGGACTCGCAGCACGCCCACCCAGGGCGGCGATGTCGGCGCCGCACCGTGGGCCGTGTGCCGTGAGTTCCGGATGCAGTACGAAGGATAAACTTCACCGGCGGAGCTCAGGCAAGTAGCGCCTGCCCGCAGATGTCAGCTGTTCTGCCGGTTGGTGCGGTACGTTTTGCGCAGCTTGCCAAGAACCTGGTGCGAAGACACTATCCACGGGACCAGGAGGGAGAAGAGCCAGCGGGCCGGCAGAACGGCAGCAAGCCGGGTTCGCAGTTTCGGCTGGTGCAATATCTCCCTCAGGTCAAGACGAAAGGCAAAGTAGGTTTCCAGCAGGAAGGTGACGAGCGCGAACCATCGTGCCCATGCAAAGAAAGGCAGCAGCACAACAGCCAGCAGCATCACCGAGCAGCGCAGAACATTGCGCAGCAGCCGGATGGGCCGCATCCCGGCCACGCCATCCGCTATGGCGTAGTTGCCGATCTGCCGCAGGGCAGTCCGTAGATTGTTCTGGGGTGTATAGATCGCTTTCGCCTCTGAGGCAAAGATGGTCCGGGCCGTGGACCGCATCTGCTGGTCGAATAGCACGTCTTCGCCAATAAATAAGGCTTCGGGAAAGGTGCCGGCGCGCAGCCAGGCATGTCGCGTAAAGGCCATGGAGCGTGCGGTACAGGACTTGGTCGGAGTCACGGGGTCGAGCTTGATTCCTAGAAAAGGGGCAGCCGCAATGTCCCAAAGCGACGCCGTGGCGAGATCGAGCCGGGAGCCGCCGAGAACATAATCCGCGGTGCCCTCGCGCAAAGGTACCGTAAGATTTTGCAGCCAATCCGGATCGTAGCGGCAGCCGGCATCCATGCAGGCGATCAGGTTATGCTGTGCGGCCAGGATAGCGGCGTTGCGGCCGCGAGCGATGGGTCCGGAAGAGTAACGCCGGCTACAAGTCTCGTCGCGAATGGGGCGCAATGCTGGCAGCTCAGCTTGTGCCGCGACGAGCTGTTCCCATGTACCGTCGGTCGATCCACCATCGACAATGACGATTTCGTCCGGTTGAAGACTTTGGCATCGCAGCGATTCGAGTAAAGCGGAAAATTCAGCGGCTTCATTCAGAACGGTTCCAATAATGGAAATGGCCTGCATCACTAAGCTGAGAACCGCTTATAGACATCACGTCGGTGTCCGATGGCTACCAATATCACCACCCAGAGCTCATCTTTCAGATCAGCGATCACCTGATAGTCTCCAGCGCGATATATCCAATGCCGGGAACTGCCCTGCATGACTTTGCCCAGCAATCGTGGACTTTCGAGGACACCGACCCTTCTCGCGAGGAGATGGAGAAGGCGCCTTGATTGTGTCCGGTCAAACGTGCATAGATCATCGCTGGCACGTTTACTTATTTCGACGCTCCAAGCCATATTCGTCCATAATGTACGCCAGCGGAATCGAGTAAGACTCGCCTCGATTTAGTTCTTCGGAGCGTCCGAGCCGCTGCGTCCATTTGTCGCTCGGCGATGTACTCTGTGAGCGCGTTGCTGGCAAGTTGCTCGGAGAAATGCCATCATGTCGGGCGAGTGCGGTCAGTTCGGATTCGACAAGCTCGGGCAAACGAATAGTCAACACGGCCTACCTCTCGTGAAAGTGTAATCGAGTCACGGCACAGAAGTCGTGACGACACTGCCGCGAACGCGATACTCTCGTACACGCTGCCACTGCATGCATTTGAGGCGAACCGGTCCATGGCCATTTCCGCACCTGTTTCCACGATGAACGCGCCCAGCCGGGCGACGACTGATTATCGAGCCATGTCTGTGGCGACGGCCCTGTTTTTCATGTGGGGCTTTCTCACCAGTCTGAACGACATTCTGATCCCGCACTTGAAATCGATCTTTTCGCTGAGCAATGCGGAAGCGGCTCTGATTCAGTTTGCCTTTTTTGGCTCATACTTTCTCTTCGCGATTCCGGGTGGCAAGCTGGTGGAGTATCGAGGTTACAAGCAGACCATGGTCATTGGCCTGTTGGTGGCCGCAGTCGGCGCGGTGCTGTTCATACCAGCGGCGAAATTGGCGTCTTATCCGCTGTTTCTGGCCGCACAGGTGGTTCTGGCGGCGGGCATCACGTTTCTGCAGGTGTCGGCCAATCCTTATGTCACCAGCATCGGGCCAGCACCGACTGCTTCCAGCCGGTTGAATCTGTCACAGGCCTTCAACTCCCTGGGCACGACCGTGGCCCCGTGGATTGGCAAGCATACGATCCTTGCCGGAGCAGTGGCGCTGACCGCGCTTGAGCTCAGTCACCTGTCTCCCGATGGACTGAATACTTATCGGGCGCATGAGGCGTCCACCGTGCGAACACCCTACCTGGTAATTACCGGTGTACTGCTGCTGCTGGCGGCAGTTCTTGCGGTGATCAAGCTGGGCCGCACCGTGGATCAAACCGTGGATTTCCGGCCGATCGCTGGTTTCGGCGGAAGCATTTGGGGACAGAAATGGCTCCTGCTTGGCGCGACCGGTATTTTCCTTTACGTGGGTGCTGAGGTGTCGATCGGCAGCTTTCTGATCGGCTATTTCGGTCGTCCAGAAATTGGCAACTTAACTGCCGCAGAGGCCGCGGGTTACGTGAGCTACTACTGGGGCGGTGCCATGGTCGGCCGCTTCATTGGCTCGGCTGTGCTGCAAAGGGTGCGCACCGGCACCGTGCTGGGCTTCTGTGCCGCGGTTGCCTTCCTGCTGGTGGGAGCGAGCATGCTGACAACGGGCCACATGGCCATGTGGACGATTCTGGCAGTGGGCCTCTTCAACTCCGTCATGTTCCCAAGCATCTTCACCCTTGGCCTGACTGGCCTGGGAGAGCTCACCAGTAAAGGTTCCAGCTTGATGGTACAAGCCATTGTCGGTGGAGCGCTGCTTCCGTTGCTCTACGGCAAACTGGCCGACGGCATCGGTTATCAGCACGCGTTCGTTGTGCCCGCGCTTTGCTACATATTCATCGCGGTGTATGGCTTTGCCGCAGCCCGGCGGCCGCTAATGACGGACCCGCTGGCAGGTGCTGTTTAAAGGAACGTTGAAAGTAGAACGGGTCCGTCGGGATAAGCAGACGCGCCTACGACTGCTCTACTTCGTGGGCCTTCGGAAGCCGAACGGAAGAGGGAGTGACACAGTCTCTGCGTGGTGACCATGCCACTTCCGTTCAACGTCCTGTGCGGTGTGCTTTGCTATACTCGCGCTGACTGGGTAGGCCTGTTGCCTGTCCCACCAATGCCCCCTGGCCACCCCCCAAGGCGCCAGCAATGTCGCGAAGGATTCGACACACCATGACAGAAGTTGCCATGCCGGCCGTCCCTTTCGCGGAACGTTTCAAGGCGCATCTGCAGATCGCCCGGCTCGATCACTCGATCAAGAACCTGTTCGTGCTGCCTGGCGTAATTGTGCCGCTCAGCGTGGACCCACGGCTGCTGAGCGTACACCTGATTCCCACGTTGCTGCTGGCGTTTGTGTCCATCACACTGGTGGCATGCAGCAATTACGTCATCAATGAGGTGCTGGACGCGCCCTTTGACCGGCTGCACCCGATCAAGAAGAACCGGCCCGCCGCTCGTGGCGTGGTGCATGTGGGCGCGGCCTATGTGCAATGGCTGCTGATGATGGCGGCTGGCATCGGCATCGGCCTGCTGATCAACCGCATGTTCGCGCTGATGGCCCTGGTGCTGTGGATCATGGGCTGCCTTTACAACTTTCCGCCCATCCGCACCAAAGACGTGCCGTATCTGGATGTGCTGACGGAGAGCATCAACAATCCGTTGCGCATGCTGCTGGGATGGTACGCGGTAACGGCCGTGCTGGTGCCACCGGTATCTCTGCTGATTGCGTACTGGATGATCGGCTGCTATTTTATGGCGCTGAAGCGCTTCAGCGAGCTGAATGAGATTGGGGACCGCGCGGTGGCGGGCTCTTACCGCGCTTCATTCAAGCGTTATACGCCGGAGTCGCTACTGGTCTCTGTGCTGTTCTACGCATCCACTGCCATGCTCTTTTTGGGGGCATTCATCATTCGTTACCGCATGGAGCTGATCCTCGGCTTTCCCCTGGTTGCACTCACCATGGCGATCTACCTGAAGATTGCCTTCAAGCCGCAGTCGGCGGTGCAGAATCCTGAGAAGTTGTATCGTGAGCCGCTGCTAATGGCATCCTTCGTGGCGACGAGCCTGGTGATGGGCTTTTTGCTCTTCATCCATATGCCACGTCTGGAGCAATTCTTCACGCCGACACTGCCCAGCGCGCCGGCGGCTCCGGTTGCCGTGCCAGCGCCGGTCGCCACGCTTACCGTCATCCGGGCGGCACACTGACCGGGCGCAAGGCGATGGTGGATCTTCCGCGAGCGCCGGCCGTTGAACGCGGCATCGGTGGCGCAGGTAGCCGTGACGGTTACCCAGCGGCATTGGCCATCCTCCTGGCTACGGCACTCCTGTCGCTGGTCTGGTCGCATGCGCGGCTGATGTGGAACGACGAGTTTCTGTCGTTCTACGGTGACAGCACGGCAACGCTTGGTGAGGTTTGGCGGGTACAACTGCAGACGCCGATTTCTCTTGACCCGCCAACATATCATCTGTTAGCGCACCTGAGCATGGATGTGCTGGGCGCTGGCGCGATTGCGCTGCGGCTGCCGGCGCTTTTTGGTTTTTTGATGCTGCAGGTGTGTTTGTTTTTTCTGGTTCGCAGGCTGGCCGGCTACCGCGCCGGGCTGGTGGCGATGCTGCTTCCGTTGTCCACAGCATCGTTCCGGTACTCAGTGGAGGGCCGTCCCTATGGGCTGCTGCTGGGGCTGTATGCTCTGGCTTTTGTGTGCTGGTATGCGGCCGCCCGCGAAGAAGATACTTCTGCAACTTCGAGACGAAGACTGTCTTCACTTTTCGGTCTGGCGCTGGCAATCGCTCTGGCATTGACAAGCCACTACTTCGGCGTCCTCATTGCTATACCAATCGCCCTCGGAGAACTGGCGCGGACAGTGGAGCGCCGGCGACTGGATTTGCCGGTGCTTGGGGCGATGATTCTGGGCCTCTGCTCGATCGGCATCATTCTTCCGTTTAAGCATGCGCTTGAACCGTATCAGCGCCACTACTACACCAGCCGGGTAAACGTGCATGATGTGTCGCAGGGCTACCGCGAACTCTTTCTCCGGTATAACGCGTGGCCCGTGCTGGCGCAACGATTGACGGCGCTGCTGATGGCTGCTGCGACACTGCTGCTGCTGGTGTTGGCGGTGCGGCGCGCGCGGACCCGGACCGCGGGCGAGCCTGCATATCTGTGGTGGGGGCTCTTGAGCTTGTCGCTGCTGCCGCTCTTCGGCTACCTGTTCGGGAAGTTCGTGACGCATACGATGGAGGTGCGTTATGTGATTGCAGCGCTGATCGCCTTTGCCGTGACGATTGCCCTTCTGCTGCAGCGAAAGCTTCGCTCCGATCGCTTCTTTGCAGTCCTGATTACGGCACTGGTGCTGTTTGCAGTGGCGGTCAACACAGTGCAGATCGCGGCGGAGCGCCGGCACAGCCAGGCGATTCTTGCGGGTCTAAGTGCCCCGGCACCGCTGGACGCGGAACTGGCGCGCACACCGGGCAAGCTGCTGTACACGCAAAGCCTGAACGACTTCTTCCTGGGGAGCTACTATGCTCCGGATGCGCTGGTGCGATCGCGGCTAAGTTTGCTGTATGACGAAGATGCAGAGGTGCGTTGGTTTGGCCACAATACCAACGCTGTGACGGCGGTATACCTGCCGCGGTTTTCGGTGCTGCGGGTCACACCTTATGCCACGTTCCTGAAGGAGCCGGATGCTTTGCTGCTGGACTACCGCAGTGGCTGGGAGTGGGTCCGTCCTGATCTGCGAAGCAAGGCGGTTCCTCAGGAGTCTTTGGGCAAGGCGCTGTCCGGTGACTTACTACGGGTAAACAGTGGGGGGAGCAGCCCGCATGATAAGTGAGGCGATGCCCGCCCAAGCGGTGATGCCGCTGCCAAATGCTCCTGCCAAGCGTGACGACACGGCATGGTGGCTCCTGGCCGTGCTCGGGCTCACGATCGCCGTGGCGCTGCTGTGGTCACACCAGAAGCTTTTGTGGTTCGATGAGCTGCTGGAGTTGCAGACGGATGGCGTCGGCTCCGCGCGTGAGGTGCTTGCGATTCAGCGGCACGTGCCGATCTCGCTCGATCCGGCTGCCTACCATCTGATCACGCATTTTTCGACACGGGTGCTGGGGGTGACGGCTTTGGGAGTGCGTTTTCCGGCGCTTTGCGGATTCGTACTGTTGCAGGTATGCCTGTTCAGCTTCGCGCGGCGCATCGCTGGAACGTTGGCGGGCGTACTTGCGGCCGGTCTGCCCGCACTGTCGGGCACGCTGCTCTACTCAGTGGAAGCTCGGCCGTATGGATTGCTGATGGGCCTCTATGGCCTGGTACTGGTGAGCTACCAGACAGCCGCGCGTAAGCCGGGCGCGCGTCGGTTGGCGCTGACCGGTCTGGCGGCGGGCATCGCGCTGACAATCAACCTCCACTACTTTGGAGTGCTGGTACTGGTGCCGTTGTGCATTGCGGAAGTGGTTCGCACAGTGCAGAGGCGGCAAATGGATTTGCCGCTGGCCGGCGCGCTTGCGCTGGGTGCGGCAGGCATCGCCCTGGTGCTCCCCTTTTATCCGGCAACGGCGCGCTATGGTCTGCACTACTACGCGGACGGCACGGTCACGCCCCATACGCTTACACTCTGCTACCGTGTGCTCTTCCTGAGCGACAAGCAATTTGGGTCGTCAATGCAGCGCGCTGTGATGACGCTGCTGGTGCTCGGGATGGCAACCTTGTTTGCTCGATTCATCCTGCTGCGCCGCAGGCGACAGATCGATGTGCCATTGAACGAGTTGGTGTTGATGCTTTGCATCGCGGCGCTGCCGTTTTTTGGGTACATGTTGGCGGTCGCGGCCACACACACCATGGCCATCCGCTATGTGTTCCCGGCGGTTTTCGGGTTTTCTGTCGTGATTGCGTGCTCGGTATCACCCTTGCTGCATGGCCGGGCATGGCGGATCGCTTCGGTGGTGATACTGCTCAGCGCCATTGCAGGGATGGGTGCATTCCATATCAGGCGGGAAGTTGTCCATCGTGCAAAGGTCATGCAGGACCTGCTCGTGCCTGAGGACATTCGTCAGACTCTGGTTTCCGCCGCGGACTCGCACCTGTACATGCTGAATGTCTTTCCGTACGAGGCGCATGCACGTTATGAACCGGACCCGGAGATCCGGCGCAGGCTGACTTTGCTGTACTCCTACGGCAAGGAGTTGGAGCTACGCCACCGCGACACGAACGCATTGACTGCCGACCATATGAGAGTCTTCACCGGCTTTCCGATTACCTCATGGGAGCAGATGCGCGCAACGGATGAAAGGCTCGGGCCGGTTCCGCACTACCTTGTGCTGACCGAGGACGAGTGGTGGGATTGGGGCCGCGATGCCCTTGCCCAGGAGGGTGCTGAGGTGCGAACGCTGGGCAAGGCACTAGGCGGCACGATCGTTGAAGTGCGTTGGAGGCCGCCAGCTTCTCCGGTTCACGCGGAAGGTGCGTTACCCGCGAATCCGCTCCACGCTTCACATGCTGCGGTGGACAGGTGAGCGCGGCGGGGAGGCATACATCCGGGCGAGCAGGCAGATCCTGGTCGATCTCACGCAGTCCCGCCATCCTGGTCTTTGTAAATCTTGTGCTCTACATGTGCTACTTTGTGCACTTGCGCGCGGATTTCCCGAACGGCTCGCCGTGGAACGACTGGGCAAAGTTTACCGATGAAGGCTGGTACGGTGGTGCCGCGCTGCACCGGGCGCTCACGGGCCAGTGGTACGTGCCAGGTGGCTTTAACCCGGCGGTCGGCCTGCCCGCGTGGCCGGTGCTGCTGGCCGGTTGGTTCAGCGTCTTCGGTGCAGGCATAGTGGCCGCGCGGGTGCTTGCGGTCCTGTTGCTGGGTGGGTCGCTCATTTTCATGCACCGGCTGCTGCGGCCTGTTTGCGGGACGTACTTTTCCCTGGCAGCAACGGCGCTGGTGCTGGTGAATCCCTTCGTTTTCAGCTTTCAACGTTTGGCCATTCTTGAACCGCTGATTGTCTTCCTGTTCACGCTGGCCTTGTGGTGCGCGACTGTGACAGGGAGTTCTCACACTCCACGGTCCCGCCAGGTGCCGCTTGTTGTGGGCGCGATACTGACGGGCGCTTTGATCGCCGGTCTTGTGCTCTCCAAGACCACGGCCGTAGTCCTGGCACCTGCCGTCCTCTACCAGATGTGGGCAGCGGCGGTGCTGCCAGGCTGGATGCATAACGCTGCGCCCGAGTTGGAGACCCGGCAAGAGCCCAGCCTGCGCAGGCTGCCGCGGTTCGTGCGCCGGGACCGCTCCGCTTTGTGGCCGCCAGCAGTTGCCGCAATCACGGCATTGCTATTGTGGTGTCTCTGGTTTTCGCTGCTGGTACGGCCCCACTATGTGGCGGACTACCGCCAGTTGTTCGCGATCAACAATGATCATGCGCATGGACGCATCCTGCTGCAGGTAACGGCGCGCGCGGTGGGCGATGCGACCTGGATCCAGAGCATCCTTGTGCCGTTGGCATTGCTCGTAATCGCCGTGTCCTTCCGCTTTCTGCGCGAACTTTGGCGCACCCCGCTGTTTGGCGCAAGCGTGCTGGCATTAGCAGGGTCGATCGGCTTTATCGGATGGCACACCTGGTTCCAGCCTCGCTACTACCTGGTGTGCGTGCTGCCGTTTGCGATGGTCCTGGCGATGGGTCTGCGGGCCGTGCAATCCAGAATGTGTCGGCCAGCGGGGAAGCCATGGAGAGTGGTGCACCATGTCAGTCTGTTTGCTTTGGCGGTGGCAGCCGCGCTCATGCTGGTGCAGACTGCCGGATACCTGCTGCATCCGCGATACACAATGCTGAGTGCCGCGCGTTCCATCGCCGCTCTGGTGCGAGGCGATGCACTGCACCCGCAGGTGTTGATGGCGAGTTCGGCAGACGATATCAGCCTCCTGACTGGGATGCGGTCGGTCAATCCAGAGTGGCCGTTGGATGGCCTTCCAGCGCTGGTGCGGCACACGCAGCCGGGCTGGTACGCGGCCTACACACCCTGGGACAACAAGCATATTGAAGAGGTAAGCACGTTGTACCGTATGCATGAGGCCGCGCGCTTTCAGGTCTTTGACGATCCCGACCACAGGGCGTTGATCCTGTACCGGCTGGATGCTCCGCGTTAGACGCGAGGGTCGCTGCGTGCCTGGGCTATTGCCACATCTTCCGCAGGGGTGCTTCCAGCGTACCGCGGGGACAATTCCCGCCCTTCGCTGACCATACATCCAGGCTGGTGCTGCTGCGCCAACCGCGATCCAGCAGGCCGCCACGAAGATTTCGCGGGCTGGGGGCCAACTCCATGAGGTCGTAGCGGGCGATCACGCCGGGCGTGTCGTGCGGCGACCAGTCGAGCACACGGTAAGCGACAATGACGTCCGGTTGGACGGCAAGGACATAGGCAGCTGGCGTACCCCCGCGGGGAAAGTGCCTGTCCAGCGGTTGGTAGCGTAGTGCTGCTGGTGAGGCGATGCCGACGCTGTCGTAGATATAGCCGTCAAAAGCCCAGCCCAGGGCGCCGATTTCCGGAGTGAGAAGGCGGCTTTGTGGACAGAGCTGTTTCAGCAGGGTCCCGAGTTCCAGATAGCCCTGCACGCGCGAGGAGTCACCGCCATCCACCATTGACTCCGTTGCCGGGTCGGGATGGATCCCCGCACGTAGCATATGCCCCGCCTGAAGAACTGGTTCCGCCAGGAAAAAGACAAGGCAGGCGCCGGTGACGGCCGCGAGTGTCCACCGCACTGCGCCTGACGCCTTTGACAGTGCGGCAGACAACAGAAGCCCGAGTGCAAGCGGTACGTAGACCAGCGGCCGGTACCAATCAAAGATGACGGTGTGGTGGATGATGTAATTGCCTGCCAGCAGAAGGGCCGTGACGGAAGCAGCGAGCGCCAGATACCCCGGCGTGCGCTGGCGTTTTTCCGGGTAGAGTCGTGCGCGCCCCGCCGTAACCGCGAGCAACCCGAGCAGCAGTACGAGAAAGAACTCATCACGTAGACGACTGGCAAGGAACTGGTGAGCGGCCTGGGCAAGGTTGAAGCTGTAGGTGATTTGCTTGGCGCGAATGGAGTTTGGCAACAGCACGCCGAATTGAGCGTAAGTCCAGCCGGCGGCAGCACCGACGATCGCTACTGACGCCATGACGCCCAGCAACGCCCGCCCGCGTTGCAGGAGCAGAGACGCGACTGCTGCAAGGAAAAGGACGGGTAGCAATTCCAACCGGGTACATGCGGCAAGTGCAAGAAGCGGCAGGGCTGCACTACGTTGGCGCAGAGTGCAGAGCCAGGCGGCCAACAGGAGTGCAATGGCAAGCGGCGTCTCCATTTGCCCGACGGAACTGGGCAGCAGGAGAACCACGGTGCTGACGCAAGCGACGCTCGCGAACGCACTGCGAGTCGCACGTGGTGCCAAGGGCAGGGAGGCGAAAGCGACGCGGAACGCCAGCACGGCGGAAGCCCAGAGCAGGACAGCTTCAAGAACCGGCAAGGCCGAGGGTTGCCCCGGCAAATGCAGCAGGGCGATGAGCAGTGTCCACAGCGGTGAGGAGGTGGCCATGACCCGTTCATCCAGGTTGAACCATGCATGGCCGGTACGGAGCAGGTTGCGTGCAATGCGCAGGTGAATGTAGGTGTCGTCAAACGCCATGCCACGGAGCCGCCAATGCAAGCGGAGGCTCAGCAGAAGGCCGATCAGGGCAACAGCCCAGACTGGCCAAAGATGTGGTGTGTTGTTAAGAGTTCCCGCGGCCGCCTGTGCCTTTTCGCCTCCGGCGATTGGGCCTGCATGGCGCAACGGCTCGGTAGCAATCGACCGTGAAGGCATAGCCCCTTCAGCATAGAGCCTGTGTGCATTCAAAGCGATGTTTCTATGCCTTTTGTGTCACGCGGCGGGCACCGAGAGAGTGGCGACCGAATCTGGATCGAGCGTGACGGAGAGCCGGGCCGAGCCGATCAGAATATCCAGCAGACGGGCTGTCTTCAACTCATTGCGGGCGACGAGAATGTGGCTGCCATCGGGGTTCTGAAAGGCGAGCAGGTCGGTAAAGGTGCCGTCTGTCTGCAGCAGGCGGGCACCATTTTGTACAAAGTGGCTTGCGTGCTTCAGAACATAGTACTCGTGGTTATAGTGCAAGCTGCGCTCCCTTGCATCGATCGTGACGAGCGAGTTCTGCGGCCAGCCCCAGTGGCTCTTGCCGCCGGTTTCGAGCGCGAGATTCCAGTACATGTAAGCGGACGCGCCGTCGTCAAAGTAGTGCTTCATCAGCCGCCAGCAATAGCCTGCGTAGCTCCAATCATTCTTGCCGTCGCCGCACTCCTGTTCACTGGCCCAGATGCTCAGACCAGGGTGCTGTGTGTGCACGGCGCGAATGGCTCCTTTGCCAGCCCATTGCACGCCCACGCCTTTGATCCAGCGGCCCGCCTCGGAATCGCTGAGTACCTGGTTGAGCAGTTCCGGATTTCCGCGTTCCAGCGTGCCGAAGAAGACCTGAACATCGCGTTGCTGCATGGCGGGGCCCAGGTGGCGAATGAACTTCCCAAGACCATCGGCGGTCCAGGTGCAGCTAGGAAAGGGCTGCGCGGAGTTGAACTCGTTCTGCGGCATGACAGCTTCAATGGCGATACCGTTCTGCCGGTAACTGTCGATGAACTTGCCGAAGTACTCCGCGTAGCACTTGAAGTAGCGCTCATCCTGAATGAAGACGTCCTGGCCCTCGTGCCGCAACTGGTCCGGCTGGATGCCGTTGGGCGGCCACCCGGGAAAGTTTTGCGCTTCCGCATAGAAGCGGTTCGTCTTCATCCACTGCGGCGGGCTCCACGGTGACGCCCACAGGCGCAGCCTGGGCTGGTGCTTCTGCGCCGCGCGGATAAAGGGAATGAGCGTGGCCTGGTCGTTGCCGATGTTGAAGTGCTGCAGGGCAAAGTCCTTCGCCGTTTCATCATGGGAGTACCAGCCGCGCGAGAAGTCGTTCGCACCGATGGGCATGCGGCAAAGGGAGAAGTTCGCACCCTGGCCGGGTGAGAAAAGATCCCCCATGATGCTGTCGCGGTCTGCGGACGAAAGCTGGCTCAGGGCATCCCAGCCGAGTTCGTTGAAGCAGGCACCAAAGCCCTGGACAGGCGGTCCGGCCGGCTCCGGCAGCAGCCGCACCTCCAGCGCATCCTACTGGAATGCGTACGGGTGAGGCGAGCCGACTTGCCATGGTTTGCTCTCAGTGGTGGTGATCCACTGCACACCCTCTCCGCTGTGCTGCTGCATGGGCGGCTGTGCTGCATGGACGGTCGCAGGCAGGAGCCCGGCTGCGGTTGCCGCGGTTGCGGCTTTTAGAAAGTCGCGGCGCGTGGGTTTGTTCATACTGGAAGTATGGCGCATTCAAAGCTTGCTATAGCGGTGGATTGATAGGCGGTCTACCCGCCTTAACGACGATAGAAGGGTCGTGGAAGTGGGGCAACCACTTTCGTAAGCGAACTTGTGGTCCAGCCGACTTGCGTACCGAGCAGTTCGAGTCAGGCGGGGTCTCCAGCGGCCATGGTGAAGTGAAGTGTGCCGCCCTGGATAAGGCTGCTGTGGGCGATGTTTGGCCCGCCCACCGGCTTGCCGGCGAAGCTGACGCCGCGTACCCGCCAGTTGGCCGGCGTGTTGTTCTCGGCTTCCACCTGAAGTATTTTCCCCCTAGGCAAGTGAACGACCGCGGACGGGAAAAGCGGGCTGCCCAGGGTGTACTCCGGCTTGCCCGGGCAGGTGGGATAGAAGCCAAGCGAACTGAGGATGTACCACGCGGCCATGGAGCCGGTATCCTCATCGCCGGCGAAGGTGTCGGGCGTGTAAAGCTGATTCAGCGTACGGCGTACCCAGCGCTCTGTTTCCTCTGGCCGGCCCGCAAGTGCAAAGAGATAGAGCAGGTGATGCGACGGCTGATTGGAGTGAGCATACTGGCCGAAGTCGACCGCCGCCATCTCTGACATTTCATGAATTTCGTAACCGTAAATACCGATTTCAAAAACGGGTGGTGCGGTGACGAGCTGGTGCAAGGCCTTGGCTGCGGCGTTGTTGCCGCCCATGGCCTGGAAAAGGCCTGCATAGTTCTGCGCGGCGTCGAAGCGGTGCTGCCAGGCGCTGCCCTCCACGTAGGGTGCGCCCCACCGGTAGGAGTGGAATGGCTCGAGCCAGGAGCCATCTTCTTTCTTTCCGCGGAAGAAGTTGGTCTTCGGATCCAAGAGCTTGCGCCAGTTTTCAGAGCGGTCATTGAAGAACCTGGCGTCCTCTGCCTTGCCCAGTTTGGTGGCAACCTGTGCTACACAGAAGTCGCCGTAGGCACCGTCCAGCGACTCCGCCACAGCCTGTTCCACGCGGTCGGCGGGCACATAGCCGAGGCGGTTGTAGTACTCAAAGCCCACGCGGCCGTACCCCTTGGCAGGATTGCCGGCGCTGGTGGCATGCTTGTGCAGGCCCTCATAGGCCGTGGCATAGTCCACACCGGGAATGTCCTTCACGGCGGCATCGGCAAAGACGGCGTCAATGAGCGAACCGGTCATGCAGGCGCGGTAGCCGGGGGAGGGGAACTGCGGGAACCAGCCGCCTTCCTTGTAAGCATTCGTCCAGCCTTGCAGGATCTCGCTGAGCCGTTCCGGAAACAGGAGCGACATGAGCGGGTACCAGGCATGGTAAACGTCCCAGTAGCCGTGGTCGGCGTACATGACGCCCGGTGTGGGCTGGCCGGTAAAGGCGCTGTAGTGGTGGGGTTTGCCGTTGACGTCCGGCTCGTGAAAGATGCGCGGAAAGAGCAGCGTGCGATAGAGGCAGGAGTAAAACGTGCGGCGCTGTTCTTCAGTCGCACCTTTGATCTCAATGCGGTTCAGGTGGTCGGTCCACACCTTTGCCGCGGCGGCGCGGAGCTGGTCCGGCGTCTGCGTGCCGAGTTCACGTTGCAGGTTTAGTTTCGCCTGCTCGGTTGAGAGGAACGAGGTTGCAATGCGAGCGGTGATGTGTGTCGCTTGGCCAAAGTGCAGGATGGCGACGCGGCTGCCATGGATCGTCTTTGTCTCAAAGCGCTGCCATGGCGCGTCGGTTTCCACCACGTAATAGTTGGCGAAATTATCCGGCACCGCACCGGTGTTGGCGCGGGATTCAAAAGTGATATGGCGGCTGGCGGCATCAGCGACGACTTCGCCCTTGTCGCCCGGTATATCGATCAGCAGACCGCACTCGCCGGTCAGGCCATCCTGCAAAAACTCGGTCGTTAGCAGGGCGCAGCGCTCGGTGGGGATCAGCTCCGCCCGCGCGCGAGAACGCAGTAGAAGCAGCTTGAGGCTGTGCGGCGAGAGCTGCGCATCTTCCACGGCGTATGAGGAGGCGCGTGCGCGGGGCTCTGGAAGGATCTCCCCGCGAAAGGGAAGAAAGACGGCCTGGCCGTAATCGCCGAGCCACGGACTGAGCTGGTGGGTACAGCGAAAGCCCTCAACGCGCCGGGTACTGGGATGAAAGAACCACTCGTTACGGCCATCGCTCTGCAGCGTCCAGTGAGCCATGCCGAAGGGCAGCGCGGCGATGGGCAATGTGTTGCCGAGGGAGACCTCGGGTGTGGACGCAGTGCCCTGCAGCAGGTTCACATACTCAAGTGCCGGGCGGCCGGCAGGTGCAGAAGTGCTCTGCAATGCAGGCGTGCTCGCAGTGGCGCTTACCGCGACGGGTACGGCGGTGCCGACGGCCGCGGCCCCTGTCGATTTCAGGAAAGCCCGCCGGCTGACAGAGACTTGCGGCAACTCACTTTGACTCAAGGCTGGTCTTTGCTCCTTCGCTGAGCCGAAGCGCGCAAGCCAGCGTGAATACGATCGTAATGAGGGGGCCGGGTCAGGACCTTTTGTTCTATCAGCCTACTCCGTTCCGGCAGTCCTGCGTTCAAGATGAATCGCTTTGCGAATGCGGACGCAAAAAGGCCCGGAACCTCGTAGAGAGATGCCGGGCCTTTTTGCTTGCCTGACTTACTTTTGTCACCGCTCCAATAAAATTAGCGCGGGTTGCCGGTGATGCGTTTACGGCTACTTGGTGGTCTTCTTCGCCGCTGTTTTCTTGCTGGCTGTCTTGGTTGCTGTTTTGGTGGCAGTCTTCTTTGCCGGTGTCTTGGCGACGATTTTCTTCGCGGCGGTCTTCTTTACCGGTGCCTTTTTGGCAACGGTTTTCTTGGCCGGAGCCGCTTTCTTCGCCACTGTTTTCTTCGCCACTATTTTCTTTGCAGGTGCTTTCTTGGTTGCCAACGTCTTACCTCGCTGCGTGGATTTGACTGCCTTGGTTGCTGCAGTCTTGCCGCCCCGAACCGGCGATGTTTTCAGCGCCGGCTTTTTCGTTGCAGACTTCTTCGCGCCCTTTGCGGGCGCAATCTTTTGGGAAGAACTCTTCGCGCTGGCCTTCTTTGCGGAGCTCTTCGCGACCGCCTTCTTGGCCGCCGTCTTCTTCGCGGGGGCGCTGCTGGTCGCGGCAGTCTTCTTGGCCGCAGAAATCTTTTCGGGAGCGGACTTGGCGCCGGCTACCGGGTTGCTCTTTCCATTTGCCCTGCCAAAGCTCACATCGGCAGGCTTCTTCACCTTCGGCTCATTGTGGCCGCCGTCTGTTTCTTCATCTGTATCGATGATCCTGGCCTTCTGGCTGTGAGACTCACCCGGCACATCTGCCCCTACCACCTCGGAAAACGCTCCGGCTTCGTTCAATTCGGTCTCTGCCAGATTTGATTCCGGCTCACCGGATTCTCGGTCAGGAGGCGTGTACGGATCGACCTGTGAAGAAGGCGACGCATACAGCGTCGCCTGTTCAGAGTGGTGCTCGTTGTGAAGCATGGCATCGTTGCCTTCCGCGTTGAGCTTGCTGGCACCGACTTCATCCTCGTCGTCGTCTTCCTCGTCATCGTCGTCCAGATCGTCTTCTTCGTCATCGAGGGTGTCATCGTCCTCATCCTCGTCGTCGTCATCGGCGGTCGTGACTTCTTCGTCTTCGTCGTCGTCATCCTCGACGTCGTCTTCCGTGTCCTCGTCTTCTTCGTCGTCGTCGGTGTCCTCATCCTCGGCTTCATCGTCGTCGTACTCTTCTCCGTCAGCGGCGGCGGCAAAGAGCTTCAGGTCATCGTCTTCATACAGCATGGTGGATCCCTCCAGCGGTGCGATGCCCCATAGGATGCAACAAAAAGACTCCGTGCAACACAGCACTATGGTGCACCGCGCATGGTGCAATGGCAAGAAGAACTTTGGCTCTGGTAGAAATTTATCTTTGCTACGGTGGGCTGCTCTCATTTTGCGAAGTATGAAGCGTCACGCTCAATGAACCGGCGCCCTCGATGGGCGTGCCAAGGCGCTCCCCTCAACTGCAAGCGCAGTCGATTACTGACCCGCTGAATTTGCGCGGCATAGTGTTGAGGAACGGCACAAGCTCGCACGGCCGGATCAGGCCTGGTGAATGCCGCGATACAGGGGCAGTGCGCCTTTATTGTTCTTTGGCTGGGGCGTTACCGGCATGGCCGGGTGACCGGTACGGAAGAATAGCCAGCCACCAATCAGCGCCACCAGAATGATGATCAAAAATCCAACAACTACCGGAGTGATGCTGGCATTGCGGTAGAGTCCGTCTCGTTCTTCTTTCATGCTTCCTCCCTCATCTCTTCCCTGTTCCAACGTTTCTCCATCTGATGCGCTCTACCAAACGCGCCTGTCGCAAAGACGCGCCATGAGATGCCACGGGTTTGCTGACCCAGTGGCCGGCTTACGATTGCGCTTGCCGCCGCATGCGCCGGACCACTACAGTGTGCAGGAAGTTCCTGAGAGGTTTAGCTATGGTGCGGTGGATGTGTGCGGCGATGCTGCTAACGGCGACAGTTGCGTTAGCCGACGATTCAAAGGCGGCGGGCACCTGGAAGATCGACGGTGATGTCCAGGGTCATGCAATTGTGGAAACCTGCAAGCTGAGCGGGCCAGATGACAAACTGAGCGGCACATGTGTGGGTGAGAAAACCGTGGATGCGACGGCGACCTTTGATGGCACGACACTCACCCTGAAACATCCTGGGGAGTACCAGGGCGAAGCGCTCACTGTCACCTTTGCGGGCAAGATGCAGAAGGACGGGACGCTGAGCGGAACCATTGATGTGGAGCCGATGGGCTATGACGGTACCTTTATCGCCAAGCGGAGTGAGGCAAAGGCCACTGACACACCGGCGCACTGAGTGCATCGTTCCGGGTTGCCATCCTGTCGCCGCACCGGGACAGTACGACGTTTTCCTGTGGCGCCACGATCGCTGCTCCGCGCGTGCGTGGAAGTGGTGATTGTTAACATTTAACCGGGAGCGACCACAGCATCGTGCCTGAGCTCTTTTCGCTCTGTGACCGAGGGGGAAGGATTCGCGCGGTGAGTGAAGAACGACGCCGTGAAGACGAAAGCTTTGTGCGAAGGGCAACGGCGGAAGGGGGGAGGAAAATCGCTTTTTCGTGGATGAAAGCATGGTGCCCTGCATTTGCAGCGTGCTGGTGCGTGCTGACGTTTCCGGCCGGTTGGGTGGTTTTGAAGAGCGGTTCGGCGGACTGCACGACGATAGGGCCTTTCACGCGAAAGTATCCCTGGAGGTGCCCGTAGATGCGAGCCTGGACTGCGTGGATGCCAGCCTGGACTGCGTGGCGCGCTACCGTCAGCATGGTCTGTCCTGCTGCGCGGGCGGACGCAGAGACGAGCGTAAGCAGCAGGAAGGGCTCCTGCGATTTCGTACCTGGCTTTGCGAGTATGGAAGCCGGGTTGCCGCTCGCGGAGAAACTCTTGTCGCGGCGGCTTTGCTGTATCCGCGTCAGGGCTGGCGTGTATTCAGCAGAGCCGGTTTGAACTTTGCCGGAGGCGTGGTGAAGATGCGGTTCAGTACGGCTGCTAACCGCAGGCCTGCTTGTTCCAGACGCTGATCCACCACCGGCAACTCACGCTCGTAGTAGGCCTGATCCACAGCACCGCCGTTTGCAACGATGGCGGCGTCGGCGGCCACCTTGGATTCGCCAGCCCAGGCCGCAGGGTCGTCCGGTGTGGCCGTTGGGGAAGATAGCTTGATCTGCTTTTCAAGCGTGTCAAGATACTGCGCATCAGTCAGGTTGCGGTGGAGGAGAAGGCCGCTGTCCCACACAGAATGTAAATTGCAGGGGTACTTGCCGTCTCCGCAGTTGCTGGAGCCGAAGACGACGACATGAATACCGTTGCCGCCCTTTTCGCCGCCGTAGGCGTGCATGGGTTGGTGAATGTCACCCACAAAGTGCACAAGATACTTTAACGCGGTGGCTCGGTCGGTGTTGTCCAGTGAGGTATCTGCCAGCCGGTTCTCAAAGAAAAGAATGCGGTCCACCACGCAGTCGCGCCACTTGTCGTTCGGAGCACCGAGCTTCACGTTGGGCTGGGGTGGGCAGTCGCGGTCGCGGTTGTACGTCGTCGCCTCAAGGGGCAGGTCGACGTAGTGCCAGGGTGCGGTTTGCGTCTCGAGTGGGCGATACGCATCCGGCCAGGACGCAACGTCAGCCAGGGTTTCCGGTCCAAGCAGCGCCTTTACGTTGCGGCGGGCCAGTGGCGTCAGGTGGTCCATGGCAACCATCGCCACCAGCTTGTGCCCCTGCGGACCCCACGCGTAAGTTGGAAAAGCAATCAGGCTCAGCAAAAAGGCAAGGGTCCATCGCTTCATATTTTTCAGCATACGTGCGGGCGGCCTGCTCTACACTTCGAATGGAGCCACGGATGATGAAACGCCGGTCATTTTTGCAGGGTGGTGCCATGGTGGGTGCGGTGGCTGCGCTGTCTGGCGGTGAGGCAATCGCGATGCAGGGTTCCACTGCGTCGGCTGCGGGCGAAACGCTGCGTGACTTCTATCTTCTGCGCCGGTACCGGCTCACGCGGGCTCAGGCTGCCGGATGTGACGCCTTTCTGGAAAAAGCCATGCTGCCCGCTCTGCAGCGCCTGGGCTACCGCGATCCGGGCGTTTTTGGACTTGAGTACGGTCCGGCAACTCCCACGACCTACCTCTTGCTTCGGCATATGGATCCTGCGCGCCTGATGCAACTTCAGACCGAGTTGCAAGCGGATGCGGAGTTTGTCTCCGCGGCTGCGGCTTTTGGCGGTGCTCGGGCGGAACAGCCTGCCTTTGACCGCGTGGACGACACGCTGCTGCAGGCATTTGCAGGCAGGCCCTCGCTGCAGGTGCCGGCAAAAGGCAAGCGGATCTTTCAGCTCAGAACGTATCAAAGCCCGTCCACGGCAGATCACCTGCGCAAGGTGGAGATGTTCCACTCCGGGGAGTTTGAAATCTTTGCTGCGTGCCGCATGCCGGCCGTCTTTTATGCTTCCACACTTCTGGGTGAAGACCTGCCCAGCCTGACGTACCTGCTGTGCTTTGAAAATCTGGCGGAGCTGGAGGCCGGGTGGGGACGCTTCCGGGCAAATCCGGCTTGGAAGACGCTCTCGGCTTCACCCCGGTTTGCCTCTCAGGATCTGGTTTCCCGCATAACAAACCTTGTGCTTTCGCCCAAGCCGTTTTCCGCGATTTAACGGAAAGCGTGCTTAAGCGAGCCTGAAGTCGCCGTCACAAAAACAGGAATAACCACGGGAAACTTTCGCGGAGCCCGTCCGTATTACAACCATGCCGCTCCCTCCACGAAGGGGGTGGCCTGTTCGCGCAAATTGAAAGGCACCTGGCTATGAAGAGAGCGATCTTTCTGCCGTTCCACAGCATTGTCCTTGGATCGGCTCTGCTGCTCCCGATCTGGATAACGGCGAAATCAGTGCCTGCCCAATTAGCGGCTCCATCCGCCGGTACAGCACGGCAGATGGGCACGGTGAAGTCGGTTTCCGGGGCCGCACTGACCATCACCACGGACACAGGTTCTGCGGTGGAGATGACGCTGGGTGACAACGCACGCATCCAGCAACTGGCACCAGGCAGCACGGATTTGAAGACGGCTCAGCCAGCTACGGCCGCTGACATCACGACGGGCGACCGCATTCTGGTAATCACGAAAGCGGCAGAGAGTGGCGCACTTACGGCCACGCGTGTGGTGTTAATGAAGAGTGCTGCCATTGCCCAGAATAATGCGACCCGGCAGGCGGACTGGCAGCGGCGCGGCTCCGGCGGCATCGTGACGGCAGTTGACTCCGCCAGCGGCATGGTGAAGGTGAAGTCCGGTGCGAAAGAGGTGGCTATCCAGACTTCCGGCAAGACGGCTTTTCGCCGCTACGCACCCGGCTCCATCAAGTTTGAGGAGGCGACACCGAGCAATGTGGCAGCTCTGCAGCCGGGCGACCAATTGCGCGTGCGAGGTGAAAAGTCCGCGGATGGCAGCAGCATCTCCGCCGATGAAATCGTTTCCGGCTCGTTCCTGAATCTGGCCGGAACCGTTACCTCCGTTGATGCTGCCGCGAAGACGTTCGTGTTGAAGGACCTTGCCACTAGAAAAGATGTAACCGTAGCGGTGGGCGATGAGTCGGATCTACGCTCGTTGCCGCCGGAGGTTGCGGCCCGCTTTGTGGCGCGGCCGCAGGGCACGGCCGCCGGAGCTGGGGGCCCGAACAGCGGGACCCTGGCAGGCAAAGCGCAGGCTGGAGTGAACGACGCCCGTCCGGCAACACGGCCTGCGGCAGCCAGTGGGAACTTGGGCGGAGAGGCTGGTGCGGCCGCGGGGAGTGACTCAGGCACCGCCATGGAAAGCGGCCGCCGCGGCCAGGGTACCGGCGGAGATCTGTCGCGTGTCATCGAGCGCCTGCCGAAAACCACCCTCGGCGATTTAAAGACCGGTGAGGCCCTCATGATTGTGGCGTCCGGCCAGGCAGGATCCCCCAAAGTCGTCGCCGTGACTTTGTTGACCGGCGTGGAACCGTTGCTTGCAGCCTCACCTCGCGGGGGTGCGGGCTTCAACGCGTCTAACTGGAATCTCGGTGGCGGAGCCGGTGAAGGTGCCGGCGGTGAATCCGGTGGCGGTCCGCAGCAGCCTAGGTAAGAAGCATCGCAAAACGCACGCGCACACGGGCGTGACTTTTCATCTCTGAGGTTTAAATGTCCCGTTGTCACCTGCTGCCGTTTTGCTCCGTCGCTTTGTTGTGTGCCGGGAATGCCCTTCTATCGAATACAAATCCGCCGCTGTATGCGCAGGCCGGTGCGCCGGCAGGGCCGCAGACTGGCGTGAAAACAGGCGGCTCCGTAACCGGGACGGTACTAGATCCGGAGAGCGCGGCGATTCCCGGCGCCACCATCCTGCTCACGCCACCCAAAGGCGGGGCCATCACCGCAAAATCCGGCCCGGATGGCAGCTTCAACGTGCAGGCCGTCTCAGCGGGCGTGTATACCATCACGGTCACCATGCCCGGTTTCGGAACATTTGTGAGGCAGAATGTCCGGCTCGGAGCCTCACCGGTCAAGGTGGACGTGAAGCTCAGCATTGAAGAGCAAAGCACTACGATCACTGTCACGGCAAATGACAACGCTGTCTCTGTGGACCCGGACAACAACGCCAGTGCCGTGGTGGTGAAGGGTGCTGATCTGGATGCGCTGTCGGACGATCCGGATGAACTTTCCAATGAACTCACGGCGCTGGCCGGTCCCGCGGCGGGTCCGAACGGAGGACAGATTTACGTGGATGGCTTTACCGGCGGACAGCTGCCGCCGAAGTCAGCCATTCGGGAAATCCGCATCAATCAGAACCCGTTTTCCGCTCAGTATGATCAGCCGGGTTTTGGCCGAATTGAAGTTCTGACCAAACCGGGAACGGATAAGCTGCACGGCCAGTTCAGTGTGCAGGGCATGAATAAGTCATTCAATACGTCGAACCCTTTTCTGGGTAAGTCAAACGTCCAGCCCGCTTATCACCAACTGTTTTTTATCGGCTCGGTAAGTGGCGCAATCTCCAAAGGAGCGTCCTTCAACCTCTCGGGAAGCTATCGTAATATTCAGAACAACAACGTATTTGGCGGCTCACGAATCCTTAGTAGTTCCGCAGGTTCAGCCACACTTTGCAATCCCGGTGACATCACCTGTGTGGATAATCCGTATCCGGATGCCTCGAGGGCCGTCTTTGCGCCTCGCAAGCGGTACGATTTCTCACCGCGCATCGACTATGCGATTAGTGAAAGAAACACACTCACGGCGCGCTACGAGTTTGAACACAATGACCAGACCAATGCAGGTGTCGGGAATCTTACGTTGCCCTCCGCCGGGTATTTCACGACCTCCCGTGAAAACAACCTGCAGATCAGCGATTCGCAGATCCTAAGCGCCAAACTGATCAATGAAACGCGTTTTCAGTTCTCGCGCGATCAGTCCTCCCAGTTACCCAATTCGTTCGCCCCCACAGTAGCGGTGGTGGGTAACTTTGTGGGTGGCGGTAATGCCGGCGGAACGCAGACGTCTACCTTCGATCACATTGAGGTCCAGAACTATACTTCGGTGCAGTTGGCGAAGAACTTCATCCGCGCCGGCATGCGCGTCCGCATCAACCGCCAGGCGCAGTTCTCAACTGCCGGATCCAACGGGACCTTTTCATACCGAACAATTGCGGATTACCGGAACAGCAACCCGTTTCAGTATCGCGTTACGTTGATCAATAACGCGCGGGTGGGTACCCATCTTACGGACGTGGGTTTTTACGCGGAGGATGATTGGAAGGTTCGTCCCAACCTGACGCTCACTTATGGTTTGAGGTACGAGGCGCAAGGCGCTATCCGCAGCGCACATGATCTGGCGCCGCGCGTCTCAGTAAACTACGGCGTGCCGCGGAAGGGCGGTGATCCTAAAACAGTGGTCCGGCTCGGTTATGGAGTTTTTTACAACCGCTTCAACGTTGGCGACGAAATTAATACGATCGTGCAGAACGGCAGCAATGAGCTGGTACAGAACTTTCTTGCCCCCACGGTGGGTTGCGGCCCGGGCAGCATTACGCCTTGCGGCTCAAACCAGGCAGCAAAGAATACGATTTACACCTTCGGCCCCGGCTTGCGCAGCGCTTATAACTCGCAGTTCGCCGCGGGCGTAGACCAGCAACTGCCGGCAAAGATCTCGTTGTCGCTAACGTATCTGAACACCCTTGGTCTTCACCAATATTTTTCCCGCTCCGTTGCTAACCCGACGGATACAAATCTGCGCTACCAATACCAATCAGGCGGCACGTTCCGCTCCAACCAGTTACTCGTAAATGTACGAGGCCAGGTTACGCCGAAGCTTTCACTGTTTGGCTTCTACTCGTTGCGTTTTCAAAACAGCAATACCGGTGGGGCAAACAGTTTCCAAACGGACCCGCTAAATCCGCAAACGGATTATGGGCGGACGGGGAACCGCTCCAGCCTGTTTGCCTTCGCCAGTTGGACCGCACCCCTGAAGCTTTCCGTCAGCCCGTTCATGATCTTGAACTCCGGTTCGCCGTACAGCATTGTCACTGGCACCGATGTGAATGGAGATTCGCAGATCATCGATCGGGCCGCCTTTGCGCCAGGCGTGACAGGCGGCACTTGCGGCAACGCTCTCGCGTTCTCGAACCCGAATGCGTCCAATCCTACTGCGTACACCGACACTTACGCTCGTG
>CAXTRR010000038.1:0-8160 GCA_964246795.1 uncultured Terriglobus sp.
AAAGGAATTGGTCTGCAAGTCGCGAAGGACCTCGCCGGCAAAGGCTTTACCGTACTTGTCGGCTCCAGAAAACTCGAAAACGGCGAAGCGGCGGCCGCCACCATCGGCGAAAGTGCCCGCGCCATTCAGCTCGACGTGACGGATCAGGCCTCGATCACCGCTGCGGCAGAACGCGTCCGCAAAGAGTTCGGCCGGCTGGACGCTCTGGTGAACAATGCCGGTATCTTTGGCGAGTTTTCCGTGGATACGCCGTTTGAGGAGCGATTCAAGTTCAACGCACCAAGCCAGTCACCGCTCAGTTATATCCGCTCGGTGTACGAGACAAACGTCTTTGGAGTGATCGCGGTGACACAGGCGATGCTGCCTTTGCTGCGCGAAGCTCCAGCCGGACGCATCGTCAACGTGGGCAGCTCGGCCGGCTCACTTGCCATGAACGCTAATCCGGCCTTCCAATATCGCAATATCTTCGGTGCCGCCTATAGTCCATCCAAGGCCGCCCTCAATGCGACGACGCTCGCCTTCGCCATTGAATTGGAGAAGACGAATATCAAGGTAAATGTCGTTTGCCCGGGGTACGTGGCCACAGACATGAACAACAATACCGGCTATCGCACGGTGGAGCAGGGAGCCACGCAAATCGTTAAAATGGCCCTCGTTGATCCCGACGGTCCAACGGGTAGCTTCACCGACGAAAACGGCACAGTGCCCTGGTAGGCTCTTCCCTGGCAGGAGGGTGTGAGATACACAAATCTCTCCCTTTCGCGCACAATCCTCTTCGCTCGCGTACGGGAAATGAACACATGGCGTTGGTGACGTTGGAAGAAATCCGCACAGCGGCACAGCGGATCGTGGGCGTCGCAGTGCGGACCGGCCTGCACCGCCTGGAGCCGCAGCACTTACGCCGCATGGGCTTACCTGTTTCTGAGGATTCACCCTCGATCTGGCTCAAGGCGGAAAACGAACAACCGATCGGCTCCTTTAAACTTCGCGGTGCCTACAACAAAGTCGCCAGCCTGAGCGAAGACGAGCTCAGGCACGGCATTGTGGCGCACTCCAGCGGCAACCATGCGCAGGGCGTGGCCTACGCGGCGCGGGCGCGCGGTGTGCACGCTACCATCGTGATGCCGGAGGCGGCTCCCCGCGTGAAGCGGGATGCAACCATCGCTCTAGGGGCTGAGGTGCTGCTCTGCGGGCCCACCAGCCAGGAGCGGATCGACATGGCGAACCAGGTGATCGCCGAGCGTGGCGGTGTGCTGGTGCCACCGTACGACGACCCCTACATCATCGCCGGGCAGGGCACCTGCGGGCTGGAGATCATGGAGCAGCTGCCCGAGGTGGAGCTGATCCTCTCACCGGTCAGCGGCGGTGGTTTGCTCAGCGGCATCGCCACCGCCGCCAAACTCACCAAACCCGGCGTGCAGGTTTGGGGAGCCGAACCAGAGCTGGCCGGCGACGCCAAACAGAGTTTTTACGGCCGCAAGCTCGTCGAATGGCCCGGCTCGCAAACCACAAAGACCATCGCCGACGGCCTGCGCACACAGAGCCTCGGTCAGCGCAACTTCGCGCAGATTCTGGAGTACGTTGACGGCATCGTCACTGTCACTGAAGACGAAATCCTGGAAGCCACCCGCATGCTGCTGCTGGCCACTGACATCGTCGCGGAACCAAGTGGGGCCGTCACGCTGGCCGCCGCCCTCTTCCACGCCGAGGCCCTGCCCCGCACCGCGAACCTGGTCTGCGTCATCAGTGGGGGAAACATCGATCCCGCGTTGAAAGAAGAACTCCTGATGGCAGAGGCTTAAGAGCCGCAAAGGCCGGGTGCCACACCTTCGCGAAGCTAAGGTGGGTTTCTCCTTCCCATGGGAACTCTGTGCCACTCCTATCCCACCTTAACGACGATGAGACCGTCGCGAAGAGAGGGCACCCAGATCCGGTACCCAGATCTCATGAACCTATACAGAACGCGACCGTGAACAGGCATACATCGTCTAATCGCTGTATGCGCTTCATCCTGTCGGTCTTCTGCACAGCTCTGCTCTCTTCCACTCTCCTTGCTCAGGCCAATCAGCACGTGGGCGAGCGCGCCACCGTGCTGCACACCGCGAATGTGTACGTCGGCCCCGACGCGAACTCGCAAAAGGTCAGTGAGGTCTCGCCCGGACATGAGGTCGTGATCGTCGAGCGCTCCGGGCCCTGGATGAAAGTCTTCGCCAATACCGACATTGAGGAGCGACAGACCGACGACGAACCCGAATTCTCAGTCGAAGAAGCTGCGCTGCCCCGCTCCGGCTGGATTCGCAACAAGGGTGTGGTGAGCAATGCCACGCCCAACGGCGATCAACTGCTTTTTGGCGCGGCCGCTACTGAAGAAGCGCAGGCCAACGAGCCACACGCGCCCAAGAGCGCCGCCGGCTCCGCGCATCTACTCTATCGCCGCGTCGCGGAGTACTTTCCGGGTTCCCCACTGGCGGGCGAAAGCGCCTGGAGATCGGCCGACATCCGCTGGCAGGAAGAGAAGTTTGACGCGCGCACGCTGCCCTCTTATAAGGATCCCGACCCAAACTCGCGGCCCAAAATCTACCCCGAGCAGCTCAAGAAAGTCGTCAAGCAACAGGCCGGTACAAAGTACGCGGCGCTGGCTGCCTATGACCTGCTGGACGCCAAGATGTGCGGCGACTGGCAGGGCTTGCCCAAATGCCCCGCGCTGGAAAGCGAGGCTTACGAAAAGTACGTGTCACAGTACCCAGACGGCCCCAAAACAGCCGAGGCCCTGTGGAACGCGGCCTACCGCCAGGGTGTTCTGGTAACGATGTACACAACCGAGGAAAACCGCAAAAAAGCCGACCAGGCGAGTCAGCGCGCACATGCCCTGCGAGACCAGATGATCGCAAGGTTTCCGCAAGCCGATTACACGGCACGGGCAGCCAGTCTGGTATACAGGGTGGAACAGGGCATCGCGATCTATGGTTCCGACCGCGACTAGTCCTTCCCTGAATGTTGAGGTTCTGAAATCTTGAACGAGTACCTGCTCTCCGTCATCCTGGGCATCGTCGAAGGCTTGACGGAGTTTCTGCCTGTCAGCTCCACCGCGCATCTTCGCATCGCGGAAGCATTGCTGCACATCCCGCTCACCGATCCGTACTGGAAGATGTACACCATCGTCATCCAGCTAGGTGCGATTCTGGCGCTGCTGCTGCTGTTTCTTGGGCGCATTGCGGCATTCTTCCGGACCTTCCCGGGCGGCGAGCGCGGCAACAAAACCTGGCTCACGCACCCGATCTCCCTCACCCTGATCGCCTTTGTCTGCACCGCCATTCCCGCCAAGCTGCTGACCAAAATCGTGGGCCAGAACCTGGAAGACCTGAACGTGATTGCCCTCGCGCTGCTCATCGGCGGCATCATCATGTGGGTGGTGGATGCCTGGGCCTCACGCCGTGAGGCAAGTACCACCCACGTGGAGGACATGACTCTGGGCCAGTCGATTTGGATTGGCCTGTGCCAGGTCATCAGTGCCGTCATCCCGGGCACCTCGCGCTCCATGTCCACCATCGCAGCCGGGCAACTCTCCGGTCTGGACCGCGCCACGGCGCTGGAGTTTTCCTTCCTGCTCAGCATTCCCACCATGATCGTGGCTACCAGCTATGCCCTGCTCAAGGCACTCCATCCCAAAGCGACCGAAGTCGGTGCGGAAGCGATCGCGCCACTCACCATGAGCCCCGAACGATGGATCGTGCTCATCATCGGCATGGCCGTTTCATTCATCGTGGCCTACGTTGTGGTCGCCTGGTTTTTAGGCTGGGTACGTAAGCGCGGCTTCACCGTCTTCGCCGTCTACCGGATTATCGTTGGCGCCGGCATGCTGGTCTGGCTGCACCTGCACCGATGAGTCATGGCACATGTCGACAACAAATTATCATGGAATGCCCGCTCATTGCCTTCATCTTCATTACGAAAGCATAACGCTCGCGGCTGATTCTATGCTCAAGGTATCTGGGCGTCGCTGAACGGCAATCATGTGGCTTGGTGTGCCGATCCCGTCGGCAACGTGCTCTCACTTTCCTGGCAGTGAACGCGCAGGATCATCGGGTATACCCGGCGTAGCGGATTCTCAAGATAATCACGGTCTGATTGTGAACTTGGAACTCCACCTGAATCCTTCACTCGAAGCCGATACGGCGGGAACCATCCGGCTGTTCGGTTCCCCGATGAGGAAAGACGCGCAACGCCGTGAAACTCTTGTACAAACGATCCAGATATTCTGAGGCGACCTGTGGCCCGGACACTCTGGCGATGTAACCGCTAAGTCTTTGTGCGTCACGCAACGCGCGTTGAGACAGGGTAACTTCGAACGTCAAGCGACTACACGCACCGGCCTGAGATCTGCGTACGTGCCAGGATGTTCCTCCTCAAGCTCTCGCCGCAGTAGCGCGAACGCGTTGTCCAGAGAAGTCAGGGTTTCCGGATGTTCAACTGCGTGATTAAAAACCTTCTCGGCGCTTGGATCGTCCTCATCGGCCAGGTCTTCAGGTTCGGCAAGAGAGAAGGCGGCTTCACTGAGGCAATACTGAAGCGCTTGCCGGTCTGTTTTCAGGTTACGCCTGGACTTAAGCAGGTCGAAGAGCTTTGCGGCGTTCCGGTCGAGGTAAATTAGCCTTTCCAACGGGTCGGTCATCTTCGTCCATCCTCTCGCCTACTATAACGCCGAAGGAGGAAGCATGCGCACAAGCAATCCTCCGACGCAAAGGATAACCTGATGCTGTAATTGGTGAAGTCAACGCAGACGTCAGTCTGCACTCAACGTGGCTCCGACTCCTTCATTAACTCCGCCAAATAGCTCTTCCATACAATGGCCTGCGTGTGTGTCCCATGCCCGCGCGTCTGGTCAGTGATGGGCAGCAACACAAACTTCCCAAGCTTCAGCTGCGGCGCGTACTTTTCCGCAATCTTCAGCTCCGGCGGGTTAATGAAGTCATCGGCTGAGTTGATCCACATCACCGGCACGGTGATACGGTCCAGGTGCTGGGAAGGATCGTAGTTCCGCGACGCATCGAAGTAGTAGATCAGATTGTTGGCATCGGTCACCGCATCTGTCCTCGCCATCTGCGCATCGAGATACCGCTCCGCTTCGACCCGGGTCGGTGCGGCCTTTTGCAGCACCAGCGGCGCCGATCCCATAACAAACAGAAGCAGGTCCGCAGTGTGCACACTGGGCGGCTCGGCGGTGTACTCGCCGTTGTTCCAGGCCGGGTCGGTCTTGATCGCCTCGATAGCACCGTACCGCATCATGCGGTTTCGCCCGGCGATGGGCACGGGCAGGCACGCGAGCGGCATCAGAGCATCTGCGGCCTGCGGATAGGCCTCGCCCCACACAAAGGTCTGCATGCAGCCCATGGAGGTGCCCAGAATCAGCCGCAAATGGTCCACGCCCAGGCCGTGCAGCATCTCGTGCTGGCTGCGCACCATGTCGGCGTAATCGTAGTGCGGAAAGCGCGCGTGCATTCCATCCGACGGCCGCGACGACTGACCATGGCCGATGTCATCCGGAAAGATCAGGTAGTACCGGGCGATATCGAGCGGCTCGCCCGGTCCGAACAGCGGCTCCGAGAAGACCGGCACGATCAAATTGCCGCTAAAACCGCCCGTTCCGTGCAGCAAGAGAACCGCATTGTCGATCTTTCCCGCGGCATTGCGGTGGGGCGTGCCAAGCGTTTTATAGTGCAGCCGCAGCTCTGGCAGGCTCTCGCCCGTGCCGAAGCGAAAATTCGAAATCATGAACTCCGCATCTTTTGCGGCGGCCTGGTATTTGTTCGGCGCTTGCGGCGCCAACTGCGTCGGCGTTGCCTGCAATCCAGAGTTTCCGGTGGGCATGGTCATTGTCTGAGCGGAGAGCAGACCCGCCGACAGCATGGCAAGAAGATAAAAACAGCGGCGCAGAGGCAAGGGCGGTCTCCCGGTTTGCAAAGTTCGGCTCAATCATTTCATATGCCGAGGCTAGAACCTTGGTGTGGAGTGCCACAGCAGCCGCCCCGCCGCGAAGCCAGGCCTAACTCACGCACCAAGCGTGGCGGCATGTTTCCGCGTGTACACATAGGCCCATGCAATCAACACGAGTTGCAACGGAATACGCGCCTGCAGAGCCCACTTTGGAATGGGCGCGAACCGGTCCGCGTGCGCAAGCATGTCAAAGTGCACGTCGAAGTAAACGATCAGCATTGCGATGAGTCCCCACGCCGCAGGCTTGCGAGTCGCGGGTAGCAGCAGGCCGAGACCACCGGCGATCTCTGCCACGCCGGTAAACTCCACCCATCCTGCTGGATGACTGTAGTGCGCCGGCATGATGGACGTGTACACCTTGCGCATCACAAAGTGATTGATCCCGCCGGCGGTATACATCAGGCCCTGAGCGGCAAGCCCTATTCTTAGAAGTTTGCTGGACATGGTCTTTGGATGCGTACGCAGAGGTGCGTGCCGACTCTGCGGATGGCCAGGCCCCTCACAGCAAAAGACCCCGCTTCATGGCGGGGCCTTTTACTCGAACACTCCTGAGGAATGAGTTTCCCGTCTTTCAGGGATGGGGGAGGGCTATTTGCGGCTGTCTCGTGCAGCTTTTACGTAATCATGGGACGTCTGGATGTGGGCTGCCTGAGTGCTCAGCAGCTGATGAACTGGTAGAGGCAGATCGTGCTTGATAGCCTCGGCGTATGCCTTCTTGATCGTGTCTTCACCCTGCTCGGCAGAGTCCAACAGCGTATGATCGCCACCGCCAAGCTTGGCCTTCAAGTCGCCCCAGGTCCTATGTAGAGCGCCCAGAGCTGAGCCGGATTCCTTGATGTCCGCAACACCTTCCTTGTGGAGGGTGTCTTCCAGATCACCCCGGAAGGAAGCACGCTTCAGGCTCTCTGCCAGAAAGTATTTCTTGAGGGTCTCGTCAGTAATATGCTCACCGATATCCTGGAAGCCGGCTTGGCTGTCGATCAGCGTCTTGATAAGACCATTCAGGGTTTCCTGTGTTTCTTTCAACATCTCTGCCATGGTGCTGCGTCCCTTTCCTTCGCCACAAGCGGGCGAGCTTAAACGTTGTGCAGCGCGCGCGCCGCTGGATCCTACATAACAACTCGCCGCCTAAGAAGACGGCCGGCCTCGAGTGGGTTCCGCCGGTCAGGCTGGGGTCCACACTGTCGGTAGCAAACTGGGCAACCAAGAGTGCGGCCAATTCGCCTCGTTCTACAAACCGCGCCGCTCAGGCTGCCGGGACGTTGCCGCTGCTGGATAGGAGGCTCCTGTGCAGGCCCGGGTTGCTCGCCAGATTCCCCCCGCGGATTGTTCGGTTTCGCATTCCCTTCGCGGGCGAGAATCATGGTGTGATCTCCGCGCTGCCACTTGCCTCTGCGCGCGGAGTACCAGGAGTGTGCCGCTGCATGAAGTCCCTACGGCTGGAATCAAGTCCCACCCGCAACCAGCGCCTGAATGAGGTGCTTGGCATGACGGTGGTCGTGGCAGGGATCATGCTGCTGCTGGCGCTGGCCAGTTACCAACCGGGCGATCCGTCTCTGAACACCATCGCCGCGAACACCTCTGGCCATGTGCATAACTGGGCCGGCCGCGCCGGAGCCAGCCTGAGCGACATCCTGCTGCAGCTGCTGGGTGTGGCGGCGTTCGCGCTGCCGCTTCTGCTCGCGCGGCTGGGGATCTGCTGGATCGGTTCACGGCCGCAAGGCTCGCCGCTGGCCAAGTCGATTGGGCTGGTGCTTTGGATTCTGGCGGCGCCGGTTGCCTTTGCCCTGCTCCCTGGTGCATTGCGCTACAAGGGCGCGTTGCCGCTGGGCGGCGTGGCCGGCAGTCTGCTGGCAGGCAGCCTTGTGCTGGTGGTGAATTATCCCGGCGCGTGTGTTTGCGCGGCACTTTTGCTGGCGCTGTCGATCTATCTCTCCACGAGTTTTACTTTCAATACAGCGCAGGAATGGGCAACGCAGCGCGTGGGTTTGGTGGGCCGGCTGCATGAGGGCTGGCTCAATTGGCGTAACCGGCGCAGCAGTGCGAAGGAAGCCGAACTTTACGCGACCCGGCGTGAGCGCGAGTTTGCCCGCCAGCAGGCGGTAGAGCACAAGGCGGAGGAAACCCGGCGTGCCGCTCGAAATGGTTCTTTGCTTGCCGGCCTGC
>CAXTRR010000038.1:8170-24327 GCA_964246795.1 uncultured Terriglobus sp.
CTGCTGGGCAAGTGGGGCTTCTGGCGAAAGGGCATCCGGGCGGACAGCAGCGTCACTGACGAGTCGCAGCCGGTTTCCCGAAGCCTCTTCTCACAAATCCCGCGGACCGACGTGGATGCCGGTCCGCCCCCCGAATTTGCGCCCCTGCCCACACACCTGCAGCAAGCCGCTGAGGCGCACCTGCGCAGCGAACTGGCCGAGCACGATGAGGCGCCGGTGCAGGCGGGCTTCCAGGCCTGGGATCCGCCGGATCTACCTGAACCTGTGCAGGAAGAACAGCCATTCGACTGGATGGAAGCTGCCGCGGCCCGGCAGAAAGCTTCCAGCCGGCAAGGTGCCAAGGCGGAACCCGCGCGCCCGCCCATGGCCGACGTGGTGCCCTTCCCTGCCCGGCGGAACGCGGCGGCGGCAGAGTTGGCTACCGCCACCACCGCGGACATGCCAGAACCGGCAAAGGAGATCTCCTTTGGCCGGCGCGCGGATGAGAATCTTCAGCCAGTCGCCATGACCGCGAAAAGTGTGCACGGTTACAAGCTGCCGCCCTCTTCACTGCTCTATCGCAATGAGGAGCACGCAGCCGTGCGTGAAGATGCACTCCGGGCGGAGGCGCGCGTCCTGGTGGAAAAATGTGGCGAGTTTGGCGTGGATGGCCAGGTCACGCAAATCAATCCTGGGCCAGTGGTCACCACCTTTGAGTTCCGGCCCGACGCCGGCGTGAAGTACAGCCGCGTCACTGGCCTGGCCGACGATCTCTGCCTCGCCATGGCGGCAGAGTCCATCCTCATTGAGCGCATGGCCGGCAAGTCGACCGTGGGAATTCAGGTTCCGAACCACGAACGCGAAACCATCTGGCTGCGCGACGTGGTCGAAAGCGAAGGCTTCGTCAATAGCAAGAGCAAGATTGAAATGGCCATGGGCAAGGACATCAACGGCCGCATCGTCACCGCCAACCTGGCCGCCATGCCGCACGTCCTGATCGCCGGCTCCACCGGTTCGGGTAAATCCGTCGCCATCAACGCGATGATCATGAGCGTGCTCTTCAAGGCCACGCCAGAGCAGGTGCGCATGATTCTGGTCGACCCTAAGCGCGTGGAACTGGGCATGTATGAGGGCATCCCGCATCTTTTCACGCCCATCATCACGGAGCCCAAGCTCGCTGCAAATGCCCTGCGCAATGCCGTCCGCGAGATGGAGCGCCGGCTCAAGCTGCTGGCCTCCCGGCACGTCCGCAATCTGGACCAGTACAACAAGCTCTTTGACAGCGGCGACCTGTTCAACGAGGACGGCGAGCAGCAGGAACCGCTGCCCTACATCATGATCATCATCGACGAACTGGCCGACCTGATGATGCTCGACAAGGCCAACGTGGAAGAGTCCATCACGCGGCTTGCGCAGATGGCGCGTGCTGTCGGCATCCATCTCGTCCTCGCTACCCAGCGGCCCAGCGTGGACGTCATCACTGGCCTGATCAAGGCCAACGTGCCCACCCGCATGAGCTTCCGCCTGGCCACCAAAGTAGACTCGCGCACCATCATCGATTCCAATGGCGCGGAAAGCCTGCTGGGCCGCGGCGACATGCTCTTTCTGCCGCCCGGCACCAGCCGCCTGCAGCGCGTGCACGCTCCCTTCGTCACGGAAAAGGAGATTTCCGACGTCGTCGATTTCTGGAAAAAGCAGGGTGAAGCTCAGTATGTCGAGGGCTTCCTGGAAGGTCCGAAAGATGAAAAGACCGGCCGTGAACTGGGTGACGGCACAGCCGAAGAAGATGGCGACGAGCTCTTTGACGACGCCGTGCGGCTCGTCTTTGAATTCGGCAAGGCCAGCACTTCCCTCTTGCAACGGCGTCTACGCATTGGCTACGGCCGGGCCGCCCACCTGATCGACCTCATGGAACGTGATGGGCTGGTGGGTCCTGCCGACGGATCCAGACCCCGGGAGATCCTGAAGTCTCCTGACTTCTACCGCGAAGTGGACGAGGCGGTCAGATAACGACCTGCAAAACGTCTGGAGCGGGAGACCCGGCCTTGCGGCAGCTCCGTCGTCGTTCATGTGGTCTCTCCTACTCAGGCGTGACGCGGTCGGCGCTCTTTCTTCAGAGTCGCCGGCTGCCTCATGAACGCGTGCCGCAGCAACGCTCTTCCAGTCAGGACCAGCAGCAGCGCGGAACAGACGATCATCAACAAGGAGATCGCCCGGTGCCAGTTGCGCATCGGTGCGGTCCCCTGCTCTTCAGGGTTCGGGATAAGCGGTCCCATGGTGGCAAGCGGGCGTTCGATCGCCGTAGAAAAACTGCCCGCCAGGCTATAGGTCTTCGCAGCCATCCCCTCGCCTCCGCCCAGGTAGAGTGTCAGCGGCGCAGCGGAACGTGGCTCATAGCAAAGGGACCGGCGGCGCATCTCCAAAATCACTCTTTGCGGAGGCAGATGGGCGCCGGAGATGCCGACCGAGACCTCGGCCCGCTGCTGCAGGTTCGCGCCGATGGTGTAAGGAAAGCTCGGACGGTCCGGGCCGATGGTCGCCTTGCCTGTCTCGGTCATGGTTGGCGAAAGACTCTGATAAGTGTGCGCCACGATGTCGATCTCTTCCTCCCTGTCCGGAGCGGGTTCGATGCGCACGCGTTCCACCGGGACGTGAGCAGGCAGAAAGAGCCCGGCATGGTAGTCGAGCCTCTCATTCGGCTGGGCCCCAACACTTTCCCCCCGGAAATGACCGGCAACACCGGCCGTAAGAGTGGGAAGGAAACCGGTCGCCGCCGATGCCTGATACTCGGACCGGTCATCCGCCGGCGTGACCCCTGAAGCAAGCGCCCGCTCATCGTAGCTTTCTTCAATCACGTAGGGGAGTTCACTACCGTCCTGAAACAGCCGCAAATCACGCAGTGCGGGCGCGGCATTGGCAAAGGTATCGGCATCGAGCGCCACGCATGCCGGTATCAAAGCACCGGCAGTGGGTGGCGTGATGATGCGTTGCCAGCGGAAGCCGCCCGAGGGTGTACCCGGCGGTGTGAGCAGAACAACAGCGGTGATGGCGAGAAGCTTGAGCATGAAAACCGGACGACCGCGGAAACACCAGTCCTTATTGTTCCACCCGGGCTTTGCCGATGTATAGAAAAGAGTCCGTGGAACTGACTTTCCAGGGCCGCAGCGTGTAAAGTGTGGTGCATGAAACACAACGAAGGCCTTCTGCTGGTCGAGGATGACGCGGCCACGCGGGAGGTGTTGAGCCTGATGCTGGCCGGCGACGGCTGGCAGGTGCAGGGCGCGGAGAGCGGAGAAGATGCATTGACCTGGCTGGATACGGCATCCACCGCACCAGGCGTCGTGCTCTGCGATCAGAAGCTGCCGGGCATATGCGGCGCTCCGCTGGCGCAGGCTCTGCAGGCAGCGTTGAGCAGCCGTTTTCAATCACATCAAACTGTCTTGCTGGCGATGACGGCCACCGCTGGCCGGCAGACTCCGCCGGGGTACGCTCGCATCCTGTTGAAGCCCTTCCCGGCAACAAGCGTGCGCACGGCACTGTCCAGCTCGGAAGACCCTCTGAAGAAATCACCTGCGAGCCCCGACCTGCAGCCCATTTCCACCGATCAGGCCCCGGCCAAATCGCTGCCCGTGATGGAAGAAACCGTCCTTACCCAGTTGCGGCGAAGCATGCCGCCCCGCCAGCTGCGGGAATTATTTACATTTGCCATTGCCGATGCTGAAGACCGGATTGAGCGCATGGCGGGTTTCTCACGGGACGGAGAGCATGCGGCGTTCGTCCGGGAAGCGCATTCCCTGAAGGGTAGCTTTGGTGTCATTGGCGCAAGGGCGCTCCGGCAAGTGGCGGACGATGCGGAGCGCTTGCCCCACGATGCAGTAAGCTTCACAGCGCTGTCACAAAAGAAAGTGCGAAGCCTGCATGACGCTTTGAAGCAATTACACCTTATGCTGGTGACATTATTCCCCCAGTAAGTTTTCGTCGCGTGCTCATTGCGCAGATGCACCGGCAGTACCCCGTAAGTTTCACCCCTGGAGCTTAAAAACGTGTTGATGTCTGGAAAGATGGACGGAACGGGCGCGGCCCGTATGCCGGCAATTCGGCTGGTTGTGGCGGACGATCACCCGGTGGTCCGCTTTGGTGTGAAGAATATGCTCAACCAGGAGCCCGGCCTGGAGGTCGTCGGCGAGGCCAGCGACGGTGACGAGGCCATCACCCAGGTCATCGATCACGAGCCGGACATTCTGCTGCTCGACGTGCAAATGCCGCGATTGCCTGGCCTTGACGCCATGAAGGCGATCATGAGCAAGTCGCCCCGCGTCAAGATCATCCTTCTCACCAGCACCATCTCTCACGAGCAGGTGATTGAGGCGCTGCAGATCGGTGCCCGCGGCATCATCAAGAAAGAGTCCGTCGCGGGCGACCTGGGCGAGGCCATCCGCGCGGTGTACAGCGGCGATTACTGGATCGGCGGTGAGCGTGTGGTGAACCTGCTGCACGCGCTGAACCAGCTCATGCAGCAGGCGGCCATAGCACCGGAGCGCAAGACCTACGGCTTGACCCCCCGCGAGTTGGAAGTGGTGCAAAGCATCGTGGAAGGCTGCAGCAATAAGGACATTGCCAAACAGTTCAACATCAGTGAAGAGACTGTGAAGCGTCATCTCTCCAACACCTTCGACAAAACGGGCGTTTCGACCCGTCTTGAACTGGCGCTGTTTGCCATCTCCCACAAGCTGGTGGAAACGCTCTAACGGCAAAGATGGAAAGGCTGTCAGGTAAGGCGGCGTTTAGGTCTTCTCCGCCGCCTTTAAATCCCGGTAATTTTCCGCGATGGGCGCGATTGCCGGCCTGGAGCAAGCCGGCCACTCATACAGTGCCTACGGCCAAGGGGCGAGGGTCACGCCAAACGCTTTGGGAGCATCCCTTGCGGATACGGCAATCAACACCACCCATGACTGGCATGGTCTTTACCATCCTCGTGCACCAGGACCCGGGGCCTTTTTGGAAAGGCACCCGGACCACACGTGTGCGTCCTCCTTATGCCAGCTCGCGCGTCCTCATTACCCGCGGAGATATTGGCAAGCAGCAGCAATGGCAAGCAGCAGCCGAACTTTCTCCAGGATCCCATGAGAGTCCCGCGGCTGGCCTCTCCAACTTCTACTGCCCGGCGAGCGGCCGCGACGGTGCCGCTCTCACGCTGCGCAACACGGACCTTGGCGTGCTGCCGGGGCGGTCATCAATCTCACCAGGAGTTCTTCTCCCAGGAAATGACACCCGCCGTCCGAAAGAACGACGAGCGGGCCGCGAAAGTTGCTACTGCCGCACCGCCGGATCTCGACCAGGACTTCATCTCGAAGCAGGCACTTCACGCCCGGATCACCCCTCACTACAACTTTTTCGCCATGTCTCCCTGTCTCGTTTTGTCACACGTGAGCCTCTTTGCCCTCCTTCACATGCATCGAATGCAGTGCGGGCGAACTCTCCCGCGCTTGCCCCGAGGGAGAGGCAAACATGTCCACTGAATCGTCTCTGAAATCTTTATGGATTCCCCGCACTCTGGCTGCCGTATGCACGGCCGTTCTGGTGTGCGGTACCACCGCCTATGCCCAGCAGGAAATGAACCCCACCGCCGATCCCCAGACCGCTCGTCAGGGCGCGCAACAGAACGGTGAAATCAACGGCGTTCCGCTCTACCGCGTGACCGTGGTCCAGCGTGATCTGGATGCAGTGAACTACCTGCATCGCAGCGGCTCCACCAAGATCGCCTTCCGCGGCACTCCGCTGGCAGCGCAGGTGCGCGGTGAGGCCAAGGTGCAGAGTGAAAAGGGCCGCATCGCGGTCGACATGCACCTGGACGGCCTGACGCCCGCCAACGGCTACGGTGCCGAGTACTTCACTTACGTGCTCTGGGCCATCACGCCGGACGGCACGCCGTCGAACCTGGGCGAAGTGCTGCCCGACGGCAAGAAAGTCGACCTGCACGCCACCACCAATCTGCAGTCCTTCGGCATGATCGTCACGGCCGAGCCATACTTCGCCGTGCGCGTCCCGAGTGACGTCGTCATCGCGCAGAACGAGATCATCCAGGACAAGACCAACGGCGTTTTGGAGAAAGTGAACGCGCACTTCCGCCTGCTGCCGCGCGGTATCTACGGCCAGACCACCGGCTCCAAGACGGTGATCGATCCAATCACACGCAATGAGCGCAGCCCGCTGGAGCTCTACCAGGCGCACAATGCTTACAACATCGCCCGTCTTGCGGGCGCGGAGAAGTATGCGCCGGACATCCTGAGCCAGGTGAAGTTGAGCCTGCAGAATGCCGATCAAATCGACCAGAACAAAAAGGGTGATCGCAAGATGGAGATCACCTATGCCCGCGAAGCCGTGCAGCGCAGTGAAGATGCCCGCATCCTTTCCCTGCGCAAGCAAGCCGATGAGCGCCGGCAGGCCGAGATCGCGGCCCGGCAGGCAGCGGAGACGCAGTCGGCTCAATCGCAACTGCAGGCCCAGCAGGCAGCCCTGGATGCTGAGCGCGCACGTGCCGCAGCCGACCGTGAAGCTGCGGAGCGTGCCCGTGCTGAAGCTGCAGCAGCGAACGCAAACGCCGCCGCAGCCAATGCCCAGGCGCAGGCCGATGCCGCCAACCAGTCCGTTGTGGCCCTCCGCGAAAAGCTGCGGGCACAGCTGAACTCTGTGCTGGCGACACAGGAAACCGCTCGCGGCCTGGTGGTCACACTGGGCGACGTTCTCTTTGACACGGGCCGCTATACGCTCAAGCAGAATGCCCAGATTTCGCTGGCAAAGGTCTCCGCAATCCTGCAGCAGTACCCTGACCTGAAGCTGCAGATTGAGGGCTACACGGACTCCGTGGGTAGCGACGAGCTGAACCAGAAGCTGAGTGACAATCGCGCCCGGTCCACGCAGGACTTCCTGGTGAAGAACGGCGTCACCGCCGCAAACATCACAGCTGTCGGCTACGGCAAGACGAATCCCGTGGCAGACAACAGCACCGCGGCGGGCAAGGCTCAGAACCGCCGTGTCGAAATGATCGTCTCCGGTCCCTCCATCGGCGTACAAACACAGCAGCACGTCGATACCCCCCAATAACTGCACGCAAAAAGCAGACAAAGGGCCGTCTCTCTGTGGACGGCCCTTTTGCCTGCATGGAACACTGGAAGACAGTGGGGTGTTTTGTTGAGTTTGAGTCTGCAAGGCAAGGTTGTACTGGTCACCGGAGCGAGCGCCGGCATCGGCAAGGCCACGGCATTGGCATTGGCGGCGGAGGGTGTGCGGCTGGTGCTCTGCTCGCGGTCAGCGGAAAAGCTGGAAGAGCTGCGCGAACCACTTATGGAGGCGGGTGCGGCCGGTGTGCACCTCTTTGCCGTGGATGTGACGAAGCGTGCCGAGGTGGAAGGGGCAATCGCCTCCCTGCCTTCGGAGTTTGCCGCAATCGAAATCCTGGTGAACAACGCTGGCCTGGCGCGCGGTCTAGAGAAGCTCTACCTGGACGACCCGCAAAACTGGGAAGAAATGATCGACACCAACGTGAAAGGCCTGCTCTACGTCACGCGCGCCTTGGTGCCTGGCATGCTGGAGCGCGGTGCGGGCCATGTGGTGAACCTTGGATCCACCGCTGGCTGGCTTGCCTACGCCGGCGGCAGCGTGTACTGCGCCACCAAGGCGGCGGAGCGCTCCATCAGCGACGGACTGCGGATTGACCTCATAGGCACGCCCGTCCGCGTCACCAGCGTCGATCCCGGCATGGTCAAAACGGACTTCAGCGAGGTCCGTTTCCGGGGCGACAAGGAGCGTGCGGCCAAGGTTTACGCCAACATCACCCCGCTCACTCCAGAGGACGTAGCCGACGCCATACGATGGGCAGTCACACGTCCACTTCATGTGAATGTTTCCTCACTCCTGCTCACCTCTATTGACCAGGCAAACTCCGTTACCTTTCACCGGCATGCGTAAGCAGCCGCATGCGTAAGACGAGCGTTCTTGCCGGCGTTGCCCGGCTCATCGCGTCGGCACTGCTGACCTCCACCACGCTGCCCGCGCAGGCAAACAGTGCATCTCTCTCAGGAACCGTCACTGACCCAACCGGCTCACGGCTGACGAGCGCGATGGTCAGTGTAGAAAACAAATCCACTCGGGCGACGCGGCGCGTGCACGCAAACGGAGCTGGCATTTTTGTCCTGCCGGAGCTGCCCGCAGGCCGCTACGAATTCAGGGTGGAAGCAGCCGGATTCAGAACTGACCTGGAAAGCAGCATCGTGCTCAGTGTTGGCGAGCAGCGTACGCTCAACGTGCAACTGCGGCCCGGCGCAGAGAGCGCGACGATCACCGTCCAAAGCAATCCGCTCACGGTGGAAACGCAGTCGGCTACCATCTCCGCGGTCACCGGCCAGCAGGCAATCGAGCAGCTCCCGCTCAACGGCCGCGACCTGACCCAGCTCGCAATTCTTTCGCCCGGCGTAGTGCCCTCGCGCCGCGTCGTGAGCGACTCCCAGGGAAATGCACGGCAAATCTCCATTGAGGGCAGGCGGCCCAACCAGGTGAGCTTTCTGCTGGATGGCACTGACGCGAACGACGCCTACAACAACACACCCGGCAGCGCCGCCGGAGTGCTGCTGGGAGCGGATGCCGTTGCCGAGTTCCGCGTGCTGAGCAATGGTTACGGCGCGGAGTACGGGCGCACCGCCGGCGGCATCGTCAGCGAAATTACCCGCTCTGGCAGCGACCGCTTTCATGGCAGTGCGCTTGCGTTTGTCCGCAACTCTGCCGCGGATGCAAAGAACTTTTTCGACGATCCAGCCGCACCCATTCCCCGCTTCCAGCGCAACCAGTTCGGCGGCGCGCTCGGTGGGCCTCTGAATAGCGGTGCGCACACGGAACGGCTCTTCTTCTTCGGTAACTATGAGGGCCTGCGGCAGCGGCTTGGCCAGACGCGTATCGCCATCGTGCCAAATGCGCAGGCCCGCACCACTGCCGTGGCAAGCGTCAGGCCGTATCTCGCAATCATTCCACTGCCGAACTCAGTCGTCTTCACTGACGGCACCGGCCAGTATCTTTCCCGCGCCACCACTCCGGCCAATGAAGATTTTGCGATGGGCCGCATGGACTGGCAACGCTCCGAGCGGATCTCATACTTTGTGCGTTACCAGATCGACGCCAGCCAGGTCGTGCTGCCGGATCTGCTGCTGTTGAGCGACAACCGCAACCGGTCGCGCGATCAATACGCGACACTCCTGGGCACGCAAGTGCTGCGGCCCAACCTGGTCAATGCGGCAAGCGCGAGCTATAACCGCAGCTTCTTCTCGCTTGACTTCGACTACTTGAAGCCGATCGATCCGTCGCTTTCGTTCATACCGGGCAGGCCGTTCGGCCAAATCAGCATCACCGGCCTGGCACCCGTAGGCCCGCAGCGTTTTGGGCCGACCCTGAACGCTTTGAATCTCTTTGAAGGTTTGGACACTGTTACCTGGACGCACGGCCGCCATGTGCTCACCGCAGGCGTGGATGAACAGCAGGTTCTCTTCCCCCAGCAGGCTCCCCAGTCGCAGAACGGCTTCTATCTCTTTAACTCGGTCAGCAGCTTTCTGCGTGGCACACCCACATCGGTGGAGGTCGCACTCCCCGGCTCCGTCGCCCGCCGGCACTGGCGGCAGCACCTGGACGCCACGTGGGTGAGCGACACGTGGCGCGTGCGTACCGACCTGACCCTGACCGGTGGTGTTCGCTACGAGCGGGCAAGTGTGCCGTCAGAAAAGGACGGGCTGTCGGCGATGCTGCGCGATCCGCTGCATGACACGGCTTCCACCGTCGGACCGCTCTACAGCAATCCGGCGAGCGGAAACTTCATGCCTCGCCTAGGCGTTGCGTACGCGCCAGGCAGCGCGCAAAAAACGAGTCTGCGCAGTGCCTTCGGCGTCTTCTTCGATCCACTGTGGACGGATTTCTATCTCAACGCCGGCAGCCGCCAGCCGCCCTTCTTTAACGTGGGCGGCACACAGACGCCGCCCAGCTTTCCCAACGCGGCGATTTCCGGCAGCAACTTCATACCCGGCCGCATCGACATCCTGCAGTACCACCCGGCAAGCCCCTACACGCTGCAATGGAACGCGAGCGTGGAGCAGGAGCTGCACGATGGCCTGCGGCTCACCGTAGCCTACAGCGGTAACCGCGGCGTGCATGACACGCGCATCGTGGACGCGAACCAGGCGCTGCCGCAGATCGTGAACGGCCGCAAGTTCTTTCCAGTGAATTCGGCCGTGCGCAACCCAAACTTCACCGCGCTGCGGCTCAAACAGACGAACGGACTGTCGTCTTACAACGCACTCACCACGACCGTGGAGTACCGCCGGGGCAGCCTGCTCACTATGCGCGGCGCGCACACCTGGTCCAAGTCGCTCGATACCGGATCGCTGGTCACTGCGCAGGGCGGCGAGGACGACGTACCGCAGGACCCGGACAGCCTCCGCGCGGAAAAGGGCCTCTCCAACTACGACCTGCGGCACTACTTCGCCGGCACCGTCGTCTCCGATTGGCCGCAGTTCTGTCATCAGGCCCGGGCTTGCAATGGCTGGCAGACGAACATGATTCTGGTGCTCAGTTCGGGCAATCCCTTCTCACCGCTCGTGAGCTATGACAGTGCGCGTGCCCGCTTCGGCACGGGGCCGTCGCCGGAGCGGCCCAACCTGGTGACGGGTCGCAGCGCCAACCCCGTTCGTGGCGGCGCGCAGCATTATTTCGATGCCTCGGCCTTCGCCCTGCCCGCGCCCGGCTTCTACGGCAACCTTCCGCGGAACACCATCATCGGGCCGGGGCTGGCGTCACTGGACATGGCACTGAATAAGACCACAACGCTCCGGGAGAACTTTCGCCTTCAACTCCGCGCGGAACTTTTCAACGTGCCCAACCACCCGAACTTCGCCATTCCCAGCCAACGCAATGTCTTTTCGCCCGCTGGAGCTGTCGCCAGCGCCGGCCTGATCACGCAAACGCTGACGACTTCGCGGCAGCTGCAGATAGGGGCACGGCTTGAGTTCTGAATAGCCGCCGCAGTACACGAGGCACTCGGTAGCAATAATACGACCGGTCGTGCTATTATTTGCCTATGCATCCAATGCCACAGAACTTAACGGTAGCTCAGTGGATCTCGCCTCTCTTTGTCGCCTTAGTCTGGATCGTGCTCTTCTCACTGCTCAAAGAACCTGCACGGCGGAACTTCAGCGCCATCATGATTGCCGGTGCGGGTGCAGCGTACCTGAACGGCGGCTTTGGTCCGTGGGAGTTTGTCTTCTGCGCGCTGATTACTTTCCTCGCCTACCAGGGTCTGCGGCAGTACCGTTGGATCGGAGTTGCCTGGATGCTGCACGCGGGTTGGGATGTCGCCCACCACTTGTATGGAAATCCTATCGTGCCTTTCGCTCCAGTGTCCTCCGCAGGTTGTGCCATTTGCGACCCGGTGATCGCCATCTGGTACTTGCGAAACGCGCCGTCGCTTTTCTCGTGGTCCCGTCCAAACAGTGGCGGCGCACACGTCTCAGCATAAGTTCACATTGGCTCAGTAAGCCCATCGTGCCGCGAGTGCGGGGAGATTGCCAGTCAGGAGACCGGATTGCCGTCCACACGTGAACGCATTCTTGAGCATGGACTTGATCTGATCAGCCGATCGGGCATCTCTGGCCTGACGCTGGGCACGCTCGCGATCGAAACCGGCCTGTCAAAGAGTGGCTTGTTCGCACATTTCGGTTCCAAAGAAGAAGTGCAGCTGCAGCTTCTAGACCAAACTGCCGCAGCGGCTCGAAAAACGGTAGTCGAACCAGCCATGCGCTTCCCGGAGGGCCTTCCCCGGCTTCAGGCTGTCATCACAAACTGGCTCGGCTGGAGTCAGGCGGCAGGCCTTTCCGGCGGCTGCCCAGTGGCCGCAGGCATCTTTGAACTCGACGACCTGGAAAACCCGGTCAGGGAGCGGCTGCTCGAGATGGAAAACCGTTGGCGTGAGTTTCTCGGTTCGCTTGTCAGGGAAGCCGTGCGAGCAAAGCAGCTCAGTGCGGGCCTTGATATCGAGCAATTTGTCTGGGAGCTTTGCGGCATCTACCTGAGTCACCATGCATCACTGCGCTTTGTTCGCGCCCCTGATGCAAATACGCGAGCGTATCGCGCCGTCGCGAGTCTGATCGAACGGTCGGGCACCTAGAGTAAGCGCTTCTGGAAAACCTTTGATAACCGTGGAGCTGCTCGCATCGGTCGGCAGCTTTTTCTTGAAGCCGGTGAACGTACACGCACCGACACCATCCAATCCAGCCGAGCAAGCCATACTAAGCCGGTGACCTTTACTCCACTGCCGATTTCCAGGCGATCATGGGACCGCGTCGATGGAATCGACCTCCTGCGAGGCATATCGATCCTTTTCGTCTTGATGAACCACGTCAACATGCGGCTGCTCGGGGCAGATGTCCCCTACTCTAAGGGCTGGCCGCCTCAGCTCACTTACAGCCTCGTCTGGAACGGCCAGTTCGCCGTACAGATGTTCTTCGTGATCTCCGGCTACCTGATTACGTCCACCAGCATCCGGCGCTGGAAGAGCCCTGGCGCACTAGACGTGAAAGGCTTTTATCTTCTCCGCTTCTCACGGATCGCGCCACTCCTGCTGCTGTTACTGCTGGTTCTGAGCGGCCTGCATCTGGCTCATGTGAAGGACTACATTGTGACGGAAAAGACCGGAGGTCTCGGCAGAGCATTGTTCGCGGCTCTTACCTTCCACATTGGCTACCTGGAAGCCACGAAAGGCTACCTTCCGGCAGGCTGGGACATCCTTTGGTCGCTTTCCGTGGAGGAAATCTTTTATCTCTTCTTTCCGCTTCTGGCGCGGCTGCTTCGCAAACGCGGGCTTCTCGCGGTACTGCTTGCCGCCTTCATCGTGGCAGGTCCATTTGCAAGATTGAAGGTCCTCAACCCAAACCCTGTGTGGCGCGAGTACTCGTACCTGGGCGGCATGGACGGAATCGCGCTTGGCTGCCTGACCGCAATCATCCTTTCCGGCAGGCAGCTCTCCCGGTTCTGGATCTCAGCATGCGCGGCTGGCGGAGCATCTCTGCTCATCTTCTGCTTAGGATTTTCCATCCAGGGCTATGAGTGGGGTCTGGGGCGCAATGGTCTGAACTTCACACTTCTGGGCCTCGGGGTCGGCCTGCTCATCGCGGCCGCATCTCAGTCTCGCTGGCAGTCTCCGCGTCTTCTCTCACCTCTCCTGGTTCTTGGACAGCGCAGCTATGAAATCTACCTCACCCATATCTTTGCGGTACTGGCGTTGTTTACGGCCTTCCTTCACTTTGGCAAGCCGCTCCGTGCAGTTCCTTTCCTGTTTCTTTCCTGCATTCTGGTCGCCGGGGTACTGGGCTGGCTTGTCGCAATCATCTATGCAGAACCCATGAACCGCTTCCTTCGCCGGAGAAGTGGAGTGGCCAAAGCCTTCTCAGGAGCCGCAGTCCCCGAACGGGACTGACCCTACGTTCCGTTGAAGTCCAGACAATTCCAGCTCCAGGAGACAGGGAACGCCTTTATACAAATTGTTATCCTCGTTGCTGATGTCCCTGCCTGTTGAACCGCCGCGCGCCACCCTCTCCGTCGCCATGATCGCGCGCAACGAAGAGGAGAATCTGCCACGAACGCTGGCAGCGTTGCGTTGGGTGGACCAGATCGTCATCGTCGATTCCGGCTCCGTGGACCGCACGCCGGAGATCGCACGCGAGTTCGGCGCGGAACACAGCTTCAACCGCGACTTCAAGGGTCACGCCGAGCAGAAGAACGTCGCCCTCCGGCGCTGCACGGGCGATTGGATTCTGCTGCTGGACGCCGATGAAGTCGTCACGCCGGAGCTCGCCCAAGAAATCCAGCAGGTTCTATCCGGAACCGGCAACACCGAAACAGGAAAACAGGCGTACTGGATACCGCGCCTCAACATCTTCCTGACGCGCTGGATGCGGCACGGCGGCCTGTACCCCGACCAGAAGCTGAGGCTCTTCCGCCGCGGCGTGGCCATGGTGGACGAGTCCATTGGGCCGCACGGCACGCCGCGGTACAACCTCGGCAAAGGCTTTCTCACGCACCACCTCCTGCACTATGGCTACCCCGACTTCGCCATGTACCTGGACCATATGAATGAGTACTCCACCGCAACAGTGACCGCGCTGGGCCGGAAGACCGCGCGCCAGAGCGGAATGTTCCTGCTGTTCCAGGCCTTCAGCAATCCCGCATTCGGTTTCATCAAAAACTATCTTTTCCGGGGAGGTTTTCTCGATGGTCCGGAAGGCCTGGTCTTTCACTGGAATCATGCCGTTTATGTGCACTGGAAATACGTCAAGGTGTGGGAGGCAAGAAAGCTGAGCAGCTCTGCTGTGTTAAGTGAATAGCCCCGACCGAAAACGAAGCCATGACAATGTTTCGCGCATCAGACACTCTCGATGCCTGAATCGCAAGACAAGAACGACCTGGGCGCAACCGTTTACGCAAAGATCGGCTGGCGGCTGATCCCCTACATTTTCCTCCTCTACATCCTGGCCTATCTTGACCGCGTGAACGTGGGCTTTGCCGCGCTGGAAATGAAGCGTGACCTGCACCTGAGCGATAGCGTTTACGGCACGGGCGCGGGCATCTTCTTCATTGGCTCGGCCCTCTTTGATTTGCCCAGCAACCTGATCCTGGGCAAGGTGGGCCCGCGCAAATGGATTGCCCGCATCATGATTACGTGGGGCATTGTCGCCACGTGCATGATGCTCGTGAAGGGGCCTTACTCGTTCTACGCCCTCCGTTTTCTGTTGGGCGTTTCGGAAGCCGGTTTCTTCCCCGGCATGATCCTGTATCTGACGTACTGGTTTCCTTCCGCACGACGAGGGAAAGCGATCTCTTTCTTTCTCACCGCCACCTCCATCGCCGGTGTCATCGGCGCACCAATTTCGAGCGGCTTGCTCAAGCTGGAAGGGTCCCTCGGGCTGCACGGCTGGCAGTGGCTCTTTCTGGTGGAGGGCGTTCCCACCTTCCTGATGGGCATCACGGTGATCTGGCTGTTGCACGATCGTCCGGACGATGCGCCATGGCTCTCCGCCGACGAAAAAAAGTGGCTGGACGGTGAGTTGGAACGCGACCGCAAGGCGGGTGGAGCGGATCAGAAACACTCGCTGGGTGACGCATTCAAGACGCCGATGGTCTGGGTGCTGGCCGGCGTCTTCTTCCTGGAGCAGATCGGTGTCTACACCATCAATCTCTGGATGCCGCTCATCCTGAATAGTTTGCTGCATGGCGGCGCACAGGCTGGGGCCACGCTGGCACCGGGCGATGCCAGTCTGGTGGCACGATGGGCAGCCATTCCTTACCTGGCGGCGGCCATCTTCACGGTGGCCATCGGCTGGTCCAGCGATCGCACCGGCGAACGGCGCTTCCACATCATGCTCTGCTTTGTGCTGAGCATCATCGGCTTCGGTTGGGCGGGTATGACGCACAGCTTTGCCGCTACACTCATCGCCCTCACACTGGCGACGATGGGCAACTGGAGCATCATGGGCCCGTTCTGGACGCTGCCCACCCGCACGCTGGGCGGCCAGGCTGCGGCGGGCGGCGTTGCCATCATCACCATGGTGGGCGGCATTGGCGGCTTCCTGGGACCCTATGTCACGGGCGTTCTGAAGCAGTGGACCAACTCCTACGCTGGTGGACTCTTCGCTCTGGCCGGGCTTGGCGTTCTCGCGGCTCTCCTGTGCTTCGCCTTAAAGAACCCGCCAAAGGAAGAGAACCCCGCTTAGAGCAGTTCTCCTCAGCCGTTCCGCCGTAACCACACCAGATATGTACCCCATGCCGCCAGGGTGCAGTTATCACGGACGCGGCCGTCCAGAATCATGCGTTCAAACTCGTCCACTGGCACATGATGGACAGTAAGCCCATGCTCTTCGGCTTCCAGATCGGCCTCGCCCTCGGTCAGGTCTTCCGCCAGCCACACGGCGTGCCGCTGGTGCATGGCACCATAGGCAATCCAGTTTTCACCCAGCCGGGTCAGTCTGCCCGCGCTCAGACCGGTCTCCTCGCGCAGTTCTCCCCGAGCGAGCGCCTCGGGGTCGGCATTGGGGTCCTCCCAACCTCCCTGCGGCAGTTCAAAGTAGTAGCCCTGCACGGTGTAACGGTAC
>CAXTRR010000038.1:24337-35682 GCA_964246795.1 uncultured Terriglobus sp.
GGTACTGGTGGACCAGAGTCAGCGCATCGCCCTCTGCCGTGCGATGCAATGGAATCACAATACAGGCCGGATCTTTATCGACGACGCCGTAAAGGCCCTCGCTGCCGTCGGCGCGGCGAATCTCATCCTCCCGTACGGTCGTCCACTTGTTTCGATACACGACGCGCGAGGCGAGCGTCTGAATTGGCGCGTCTGCCGGTGCACATGGACCGGTCGGCATGTTCTTCCACGTGTCTTTCTGGGAGTGCATCGTCACTACTTTGCCGCCACGGTTTTCTCCATCTCCGCTTCCGGCCGGAGTACTTCCAGGTGGGATGGGTATTCCGCCGAAGTCTGGATGCTGATCGTCGCAGGCGTATACGAGTCCGGCGGAGCGGTGGTGATCTTCGGCACAAACGTCTGAGGATTGCGATCGTAAAGCGGGAACCAGGAAGATTGCACGGTGACCAGCATGCGGTGGCCTTTCAAGAAAGTGTGATCGGCGGCGTGCAAACTCCAGCGATACTCTTCAACCTTGCCCGCGGGGATTGGCTCAGGCTTTTCGAAGCTCTTGCGGTAGCGTCCGCGAAAGATTTCGTCCACCACCATCCTCTGGAAGCCTCCCATGCCGTCCGGTGCGTCCGCCGGATACTCATCTATGAGCTTCACGATGAAATCGCCATCGGTTCCGGTGGTGCTGGCATAAATGTCGGCAAGCACGTCCCCGGTGAAGGTCGTATCGCGATCGAGCTGCCCGGTGGAAAAGCGCGCGATGTCCCGGCGTGCTTTCAGGAACTGCTGGGCGCTCGCGAGCCAGGTTCTCCACTTGGAACCCTGGCCATACGTCGACTGAATCGGCCGTTCGCGGTACGGCACCGGGTCGGCGGGGTCGCTTACATACGAAACGGCCTGCGCCTGTCCGGCGGGCTTGGTAAAGCCGAGCGAGCCGTCCGTGCCGAGGTAGAGCTTCGCCGGACGGAAGCCGCTTACCGGTGGCCATACGTCGTAGTGCTGCCACTGATTGACGCCGGTGCGAAAACTGGCCGTATCCGTGAGCAGGAAGCCAGGCTTGTCTTTCAAGTAATACTCGAAGAAAGGTGCCTCAATCGACTTACGGTATTGGTCTCCAGTGGGTTCGCCAAAGTTCAACCCACCCAGCGTCCTGCCAGATCCGGACCAACCGCCATGATTCCAAGGGCCGAGGGCAAGAAAGACTTTGTGCTGGGGATCCGACGCATTCTCATGGGAGCGCAGCGCCATGTATTCCGCCTGCGTGCCCCACATGTCCTCCTGATCGAAGAAGCCGCCGGTTTCAAGAGTCGGCACCTCGGGCGCGGTCAGATGCTTCTCCACAGCCATCGCCTGCCAGCTTGGCCCGTATTCCGGTTCATTGATGATGTGCTTCGTGGTCGGCAGTTCGCTGGATCTTGCGGCGGCAGAGGCACCGGCGAAGTTTGTATTATTCAAGAAAAAGTTGAAGGTGTCGTCCGGCATGCTCACCCTCTGGTCGCTGCTGCTACGCTCAAGCTGCTGAGAATAGTCGAAGGCATACGTCTCGCGCAGAGCCCCATTGTGAAAGAAATCGTCGCCTATCCAAACGTTGGTCATGGGTGCCTGCGGACTGATCGCCTTGACCGCCGGGTGATGATCGATGCCGCCCATCATCGCCGTGAAGCCGTTGTAAGAGATGCCCAGCACACCGGCGCGCCCATTATTATTGGACAAATTCTTCACCAGCCAGGCGATCGTGTCATAGCAATCGCTGCTCTCGTCCACCAGCCTGGGGTCGGTGTGGTCGCCGAACTTATGAACGACTGGCCGGTTCATCACAAACTGGCCCTCCGAGGCGTACCGGCCGCGAATGTCCGCATACACGAAGATGTAGCCGCTGGCGGCCAGCTCCGGCTTGCTCGCATTCACGCTGCTGTTGCTGCCGTTCGCGCCATAAGGCGTCCGGTCCAGCAGCATGGGCAACGGTGGGCCGGCCGTCTCCGATCCCTCCGGCCGCAGAATGACGACGTGGAGCTTGGCCCCGTCCCGCGCCGGAATCATGGCTTCACTTCTGACGTAGAACTGGCCGTGGTTCAGCGGCGTTGCATCCCCGCTCAGCCGCTTGTAAATAGTTGGCGAGCTCGCCCCTCTGCCCATCGTGATGGACAACGACTGAATATTCCCATTCGCGTCTCGCTGAAAAAGCGGGCGCAGCGGAGCACCCGGCACAAAGAAGCGATCCTTCGCTTCGGCTTTGAGCGGGACGGGAAAGCTTCGTTCACTGTCCATGGTCAACTGGCCCTGTTTCAGGTACACCGCAATCGGGCTATCAGGATCACTGGACTGGTAACGCCCGGCATACTCCCTCAGCGCCGCCGCGGAAAGCTGCATGGCGGCTGACTCCGGCGGCGGTGCTGCCTGTTGCCTTTGTGCACCGGCAAAGCCGGTCGATCCGAGCCAGGCGGCACAAACGGCACACCACAGCCATTTCTGAATCATGCAAGATCCTTCACGCGGGCCCGCCGCAAAGCAACAGCGCGGCACTCGCCGCACACCACCACCGAGTGGTTACTGCCCAGTCAGGTTCCCAGAGACTGGCTGCATGATGTTGGAAGCGGCACTTTCGCCACCCGTTAAATTGCCGGCTGAGGTATTGCACTGCCAGCCGATCTTGTTGTGCGAACCATCGCAGAAAGGACGCTTTTCACTTACGCCGCAACGGCACAGTGAAACCGCGGGCTTGCCGGTCAGATCCCACTCCGCTCCATCCGCATCGATCAGCCGAACGCCGCCTTCTACCCGCAATGGGCCGTTCCGTTTCACTGTGATGGTGACTGCATCTGCCAAAACACTCTCCCGAGCCGCGCTCCACATAGGCAACAGCGCGAAGGTGCGTCGCCTGATGGATATGGGCTATGGCGGCAGCATACCAGAGCCTGCATCTCTGGACGAGCATGCCGCCGCGACCTCAAGCTGGAAGAAGCCGGCTGCGAAGCGCATCGGCAAGCGCCCGGACTGCTCTCACCTTCTCTTCGACCGTCGGAGCCAGAGCCGAATCCCGCAGGGCCATATCGCTCTGCAACAGCATGCCCGTTACCATGGATCGCAGTTGCGCCGCGTAACTCTGCTCCACATCGTGCCGCAGCGAGAGTGCGATACCTTCCCAACGATCAAGCAGGTTCTGCACAAGCCGCACCAGACCCGCGGCGCCAATCGCCCGCACATTCACGTCCAGCGGCACCGCGCCAGCGGCATTCTGCCAGATCATCTCAGAGGTAGTCATCTCCCCTTCTGGCAACACAGTATCCATCAGCACCACAGTCGGGCACTCCCGCCGGAGCACCGCCAGCGCGGCTCGGCGGCTCCTGACCACCTCAACGACCACATTGGCCCCTTGGGAAAGCAGCGCCGCCAGGTTTGCTGATCCTTCGATGGCCGTTATCAACAGCACCTTTCGCGCCGGTCCCACGATCTTCTGCATACTCCGCACCTCAAAAAGATGAACCAGGCAACAGCATGAAACCAGCCACAAAGTCCTGCAATCCCGCATAAGTCGTACAGCCGCCCCGTTTCGGGGAGATATCACAAGGGAGCAGGTGAGCCGTCGTCGATGTCATACTCCTTCAGCTTGCGATACAGCGTCGTCTTTCCGATGCCGAGCAGGCGTGCGGCCATCAGCTTGTCGCCGTTCAGCTTTTCCAGCGTATTCAGAATGGCTTCCCGCTCCACGTCCGCGATCGTCTGAATCGGGCCATCTCCACTGAGCGGGAGGGGCATGGCGCTGGCCAGCAACCGGGCATCGAAAAGGACCGATTGAGACGCCGCCGTCTCCGCGTGGACCTGCTGCTGGAGTTGCGTCGTTAGGTCCACGACATTCAGTGCGGGCCCGCTGGCGACGGCGCAGGCGCGTTCAATCACCATTTCCAACTCACGTACGTTGCCGGGCCAGTCATATGCGCAGAGCACTCGAACCGCGTCATCCACAAAGTAGAAAGAAATGCCACGCTCCCCGCTCTGCCGCTTGAGAAAGTGCAACGCCAGCAGCGGAATATCCTCACGCCGCTCCCGCAGCGACGGCATGCGGAGGTGGACGACGGCCAGCCGGAGATACAGGTCTCTGCGGAAAGCGCCGCCATCCACCAGCGCGGAGACGTCGCGCGAAGTGGAGGCGATCACCCGCACGGTGATGGGCAGCGCCACCGCGCCTCCCGCCGGCCTCACACTCCGGTCCTGCAACGCCCGAAGCAGTTTCGCCTGCAACTCCAGCGGCAACGCCGTCACTTGATCCAGCAGCAAAGTTCCGCCGCCCTCCACAGTCAGCAGGCCTCGGCGTTCGTCACGTGAAGCGGAGTTTTCGTGCCGCACATAACCAAAGAGCTCAGATTCCATTAAAACCGGAGAGACCGCCGCACATTCCATTACAGAGAAGCTCTCGTCCTGCTTGCCGACGCGGTGAATGCTCCGCGCCAGGGTCTCCTTGCCGCTGCCGCTCTCTCCGGTGATCAGCACGGGATGGCTTGCTGACGCTACCTTGGACGCCATGCGCAATAACTTTTGAATGGCAGCGGATTCCCCAAGCAGCCCGCTGGCCACGGCATCGCCACGCAGCATTTCTTGCAGGCGGCGGCTCTCCAGGTCGAAGTTACGCTGCTCAGCAGCCTGCTCCAGGGTGGTGGTCAGTTCTTCCAGGGCGAAAGGCTTCGTCAAATAGTCAGTGGCCCCAAGCCGAAGTGCCTCTACCGCGGACTGCACTGTTGCAAAAGCGGTCATCACCACGACGGGAACGCGGGGCAGCGACTTTCGCAAACGCTCCAGAAGGCCAAGACCGCCGTCACTCACCCGGAGATCCATCAGGATCAAGTCCAAAGTGTGCTTGGCCATCATCTCCGTCGCCTCGTGAGCACTTGCGGCAAAGTGCACTTTGAATCCCATGCTCGCGGCAATCTCGCAGATGGCACAACGCACCGGCTCGTCTTCATCGACCACAAGTAATTGAAGCCGCGTTGCGCTGGAGAGAACCTGCTGCGATTGGACAGGCCTGGCGAGCCTTAAATTGCGGACCAGCACCTCTCCCGTACCCATGGTGGCCGAAGCCGAGGGCGGCGGAGGCACTGAAATGTCACTTAGGACCGTATGACTGAATTTGCCGGCTGGCACCGCCACCGGGCCCAGCGGAGATGCCGTTAAACCCAACGGCGTGGGGACTGGTAATCCCGGAGACCGGTGTGGCAAAACATACGTTGTGCCGGTTGCGGCTGTGTGTTGCATTGCTCGCATATCACCTTCCCTGCGATGCGCACAAACATCTATGCGCAAAACGTACACAGAGGGTGGGTAAAGAAGAGTGCGAAGCCTGCCGGTCCATGCGCGTTTCCGCTGCTGGCCCAGTCTGTGATGGAAGTACGGACGGTGGAAAACCCGTCAAAAACTGCAACGTTCCCCATCCTTGCATAAATTCGCGAGTTTGCGAAGCACCTGTGTGCAACTTTTTACACAGCTGACTTCAAGTCGATGTGACTCACACTTGCAGACCGTATACTTTGCAGGTGTCCGACTCCCCTGCCTATCGTTCAGAAGACCGTGCTCCGGACGCACTCCGCCGAATTCAATTCACCCCTGATTTCATTCCGACGGCAGAAGGCTCAGTCCTGGTGGAGTTCGGTCACACGCGTGTGCTCTGCAACGCAACGGTTGAACAAACAGTTCCCGCCTGGCTGAGGAACAGTGGAAAAGGCTGGGTCACAGCCGAGTACTCCATGCTGCCGCGCGCCACTCTCACCCGGACTCCCCGAGAGAGCGAACGTGGAAAGATCACCGGGCGTACCCATGAGATTCAACGGTTGATCGGCCGCTCCTTGCGCTCCGTCATGGATCTGCGTGCGTTAGGCGAGCGCTCCATCATCCTGGACTGCGATGTGCTCCAAGCGGACGGCGGCACACGCACTGCAGCCATCACCGGTGCCGCTGCGGCTCTTTCGCTCGCCCTGGACAAGCTGGTCGCGGCCGGTACACTCCCCGCCTCGCCCATGCGCGAATTGGTGGCCGCCGTCTCGGTCGGCATTGTGGAAGGCCATGTTCTGCTGGACCTGGACTACCAGGAAGACTCGCAAGCGGAAGTCGACAGCAATATCGTGATGACCGCTTCCGGCGGACTGGTGGAAACCCAGAGCACCGCGGAGCGCCATGTATTCACGCGAGATCAACTCACGGAGATGCTGGACTTTGCCACGAAAGGCGTGCGCGAACTGATTGGGTTGCAGCGCGCCATGCTTGGCCGTTGAGCTTCCGCTCAAGCCGCTATGCTTCGGACGGCATCTGAAAACGGATCGCAATCAGAAACTCGTTTGCCTGTTTTTCAGAGATGCCCTTGGCAAACGTGATAAGCAGCATGCGGCCCGCGCGCTTCAACCGCAGCGTGGGAGTGGATCCTTCCGAACTGGTCGAGTCTGAATCGTATTCCAGGCGTTCGATCTCACGCAGCGGAATTCGCCGCGCTCTGAGCCAGCCAAACAGGCGCGATTCGATGCTGAGTGCCTCGCCGTCAACTCGCACCGTCTCCTGTTGAAAGAGCAATTGCAGGTTCAGGGCGGTCAAACCCAATGGCACACCATATCTCACAAGGGCTTGCACGATCGGCCCATGTCCATCAGTGTTGTAGTCCGCCTTTGCAATTGCCACGATCGCTACGGGCAGGACGATAACATTCCACCAGCTACGGTCCGGTGCGCGATGCAGAAGCAGAGCCTCGGGCGTTCGCTCTATTCGAAAGCGAACCGACGGCCAGATAAGCTCCGCAAGCGAAGTCACACAGGCTCGGATGCCGAAAGCGTCGAAAGGGGAATGTACATCGAAGCTTCATGGAGGCGGCCTGCGAGTGGTCCGCCATCCCCGCAGGCCGCTGTACCATCAAAGCACCAGGTTACGGAGGAAGAATGGCCACCAAGCCCACCGCAGGCAAGCTTAAAGGATTGAAGGCAGTATCGGACCAGCGCGGCGTCATTGCAGCGGCCGCCATGGACCAGCGCGGTTCCTTGAAGAAGTCCATCGGCACCGCGCGTGGCGGCGATGCCAATGACAAGGACCTGGAAATCTTTAAGTGCGATGTAACGGCGGTGTTGACGCGGTACGCATCCGCCATTCTGCTGGATCCGGAGTATGGCCTGCCCGCGGCAAAGCAGCGCAACCAGGCCGGCCTGCTGCTCGCCTATGAAAAGACCGGATACGACAGCAACACAAAGGGCCGCCTGCCCGACCTGCTGGACATGTGGAGTGTGCGCCGCTTGAAGGAAGCCGGTGCCGACTGCGTTAAGATCCTCCTCTACTACACACCATTTGAAACCAGCCGCGTCAACGACCTGAAGCACGCCTGGATCGAGCGCATCGGCGACGAATGCAACTACAACGACCTGCCATTCTTCCTGGAGACCGTCGGCTACGACGAGAACGAACAGGGTGAGAAGACGTGCGCCTATGCCAAGAAGAAGCCCTCCATCGTGAATGGATCCATGGCGGAGTTCAGCAAGCCGCAGTACTCAGTGGACGTGCTCAAGGTGGAAGTCCCCGTGGAAATGAGCTTTGTGGAAGGCACCCAGGCCTTCAAGGGTGACAGTGCCTACACCCGCGCTGAAGCCTTGAAATACTTTCAGGAAGCCGAGAGCACCACGGACAAGCCGTTCATTTATCTTTCGGCCGGTGTCACCAATCCCGTCTTCATTGAAACGCTGGAGTTGGCAGCCGAATCCGGCACCCGCTTCAACGGAGTGCTCTGCGGCCGCGCTACCTGGGCCGACGCCGTGCCGATCTACGCGAAGCAGGGCGAACCGGCTTTCAAAAAGTGGCTGGAAACGCAAGGCGTCGCCAACATACAGAACGTGAACCAGGCCCTGAAGCACGCAACGCCCTGGTACACCAGATTTGGGGCCAGCAGCATGGACGAGCTTTAACCACTTCGTTCATCGTGCGGCATCATGAGCAAGGCAACGAAGCAGCTTTTGGCTGCGCGTGTGTCCCCGTGTGAGAGATGCCTTCTCTTCCCGGGACACACGCAAGTGAGAGACGCTCAGGATACAGGCCGGATGACCGTACAGGTGCTTCTGCAGATGTACCGTCTGGAACAGCCTCTAATTGAAAGCTCCTACGCTGGTTCAACCCAGCCGGCTTGCTCCGAGGCTTCCTGGGCGGCGTGCCTTATTTTCACTGCCGACTCGTCCGCTTTGGCTTCTGGCTGCGCCGTCCCTTGTTCGGAGCGTACTGACCGTTACCATTTCCGTTTGCCATATGCCCGTCCTGTGACGACTGCCCCCCGTACTCCGGATCGGGATTCGCCGTAGCGGGTTCTTCCAATCGCTGCTCGCGGGTACCCCGGAACGGGTCGGCTGGCAGGGCCGGCAGGGCAGGTGCAATGGGCGCGGCAGAGTCTTGTTGCTGTGCGGCACCGTTCTGGAGTGCGTGCAACTGCTCCATGGATTCGATGGGTGTGCCGTCCGGCGCCATAATCTGCATGCGGAAAAGGTTGCGCAGTGTGTCCTGCTGAAAGCGGTTCATCATGACTTCAAACATCTCGAAGCTTTCGCGCTTGTAGGCCACCAGCGGATCCTGCTGCGCATAGCCACGCAGGCCGATGCCCTCCTTCAGGTGATCCATCGCCAGCAGATGGTCTTTCCATAAGCCGTCCAGAACGCTCAGCATCACCACGCGCTCATGGTAGCGCAGCGTGTCCGGCCCCAAGATCTGCTCTTTCACTTCAAACCGCTCGCGCAGACGCGTATAGAACGCTTCGCCAAGCTCATGACGGTTCAGCGTCGCGGCGTCCACGTCCTCAAAGCTGGAGCCAAATACATCCGCCAGCTTCGCACGCATCTCCTCCACCTTCCACTGGTCGGGATGCACGTTGGCGGGTGCCTCCGCGTCCAGCACATTGCTGAGTTCGTTCGAAACGTAATCCTCCAGAATGAGTTCCTTCTGATCGATCCCGACCAGGAGCGAGTGCCGCAGGCCGTAAACCGCCTCGCGCTGCTTGTTCATCACGTCGTCATACTCAAGCACATGCTTGCGGCTTTCAAAGTTTTGCGTCTCAACGGCTTTCTGAGCGGCGGCGATGCGATTGGTGATCATGCCGCTTTCGATCGGTACGCCTTCACCCATGCCCAGCCGCTGCAGCATGGGCCCTACCCAGTCCCGCGCAAAAATGCGCATGAGATCGTCTTCCAGCGAGAGAAAGAAGCGCGATGCACCGGGATCACCCTGACGGCCGGCGCGGCCACGCAGCTGATTGTCCACACGGCGGCTCTCGTGCCGCTCGGTGCCAAGGATGTGTAACCCGCCCGCGCCGATGACTTCTTCATGCTCGACTTTAGTTTCCGCGGTGAAGCGCTCCAGGGTCGATTCCCACTCCGCCAAGCCTATCTCATACTCCTGGTTCGAGTAGTAGAAGCGGATCATGCCCGGACCAGCGACAGGGGCAATCTCGCCTTCAACGGCGCTCAGAGCTTGTGCCGCGCCCTTCTTGACCAGATCTTGCCGGGTTACAAATTCGGCATTGCCACCGAGCAGGATGTCGGTGCCACGGCCCGCCATGTTGGTCGCAATCGTTACCATGCCAAGGCGGCCCGCCTGTGCAACGATCTCCGCCTCACGCTCGTGAAACTTGGCGTTCAGCACCACGTGGCGAATCTTTCTTTCTTTCAGAATGCCGCTGAGTACTTCGGACTTTTCAATGGAAGTCGTTCCCACCAGCACCGGCTGCTTGACATCGTGCAGGCGCTCAATCTCGTCCGCAACGGCAATATACTTCTCCCGCGCGGTCCGATAGACGACATCTGGATTCTCGATCCGCAGCATCTGGCGGTTGGTCGGAATGACTGTAATCTCCAACTTGTAGATCTTGTCGAATTCGGCGGCCTCGGTCTCCGCCGTTCCCGTCATGCCGCTCAGTTTGCGGTACAGGCGGAAGTAGTTCTGGAAGGTGATCGTCGCAAGCGTCTGGTCTTCCTTGCGGATCTGGACGCCCTCCTTGGCCTCCACGGCCTGGTGCAGACCGTCGGACCAGCGGCGGCCCGGCATCAGGCGCCCGGTGAACTCATCGACGATGATGATCTCGCCATCCTTGGCCACATACTCCACATCCCGACGGTAGAGCGAGTGCGCTTTGATCGCGGTCTCCACATGGTGCTTCAGGTCCCAGTTTTCCGGGTCGGCAATGTTGCCAATACCGAGCAGGCCTTCCACTTTTTCCCAGCCCTCATCCGTCACGGTGATAGAGCGGTGCTTCTCATCCACCACGTAATCGCCGGTGTAGGTTTTTTCCTCCAGAGTTTCGGTGAACTCCCCAAGCTCGAGCTGCGGAATAATCAGGTTCACACGCTCATACTTGTCGGTCGTCTGGTCTGTCGGCCCGCTGATGATGAGCGGTGTGCGCGCCTCGTCAATCAGGATCGAGTCCACCTCATCCACGATGGCGTGGTAGTGCCCCCGCTGCACCAGCTCACTCAGCTCGAACTTCATGTTGTCGCGCAGGTAGTCGAAGCCGAACTCATTGTTCGTTCCATAAGTAATGTCGGCGGCATAGGCAGCGCGGCGCTCGCGGTCGTCCAGGTTGTGCACAATAACGCCAACCGTCATGCCCAGAAAGCCGTAGATCTTGCCCATCCATTCGGCATCGCGCTTGGCCAGGTAATCGTTCACCGTCACCACGTGCACACCACGGCCGGCCAGCGCGTTCAGGTAGCAGGGCAGGGTGGCCACCAGTGTCTTGCCCTCGCCCGTCTTCATTTCGGCGATCTTGCCCTGATGCAGGACGGTGCCGCCAATCATCTGAACGTCAAAATGCCGCATGCCCACGGCGCGCTTGCCCGCCTCGCGCACCACGGCAAAGGCCTCGGGCAGCAACTCGTCCAGAGCCTCCTTCTCGGCGGCCATGATCTCATCGCTGTCGGTCAGGTCCTTGGTACGTGTGGTAACGCGCTCGCGAAACTCAGCAGTTTTGCCGCGCAGCTGCTCATCGCTTAAATCCACAAGCGAAGCCTCAAAACCGTTGATCTGATCGACCAGCGGCTGCATGCGCTTCACCGCGCGTTCGTTACTGGTGCCGAAAACCTTGGCGAGTACCGTGTTAATCAAAGCTTTATGTCCCTGCTGCTGAGGGTGCTCAGCACGATGCGGTGGCGAATTTTGACCCGCTCCACCGCAGGTCGCTGGTGGGCGGCATGACGCCCCGGATTACATGTAAGTATATCGTGCCCACCGCCATCTCTGGCGCTCGGGCGCTGGCGGAACCAGGGACCGAATGCACAGTTTTCGGCCTCTATACTCTGCGCATGTCCCCGCCCCGGGTTTACTACCCCGCCCTTGATGGCCTGCGAGCGCTCGCCTTCCTG
>CAXTRR010000039.1:0-34929 GCA_964246795.1 uncultured Terriglobus sp.
GATGAAGTCTGGACGATAATGGAGTTATGACGGCGAATCAGAAAGCATTCACACACGGATTTCTCGACGCCTTCGGCAATGTTGGCCAAGTCTACGACTTGCCCGCTGTCCGCCGCTTTCAGTCTGAGACGCTCACCGCGCCGGCAGTCACCAGCCGCAAAGGCCTCGCAGTGTACAAGCGCAATCTCCGTAGGCGGTTCTTAATAGAATCTCCGGAACAAAACGTTGAACAGCACCCCAGATCCTAAGCAGGCTCTCGAAGAACCGGGGTTCGTAACCGCGATCACTGCCGCGCAGGAATCAGAAGAGAACATTCTTTCAGTTCCAGAAATTGGTGAGCGTGTTGCAGCTGCAGTGGGCATCGACGCCGATCTCGCTATTCGGGCAGTTCAGATCGTGCAGGAATACGCACACGGTCCCATCCCAAGCGCCATTGAATTGGAACGGCTGAACAGCGTCGCGCATGCACTCGGGACAGATATCGCCAGGGACTACCTTGCCCAGCGCACGCATGATCGGCAAATGGACCTGAAACTTGCAGAACTGGCCACCGGCGATTCCGCCAGGAAAGACGGCTGGCTTCAATACGCAAAGCGCGGTCAGATCTTCGGCATCTTCTCCCAACTGGTATTCGTCGGTGGCGCGTTCTACGCCATGTACCTCCACGACGTTCCGTTGGCCATCCTTCTCGTGGCCGCCCCCGCTCTCGGTGTTGTCACGCAATTCATCAAAGGCTTCGAAGGCGCAGCTTCTGGAGAGCAGCAGCGAGATTCTGCCAAACCGAAACAGTCTGAAGTCGTGAAGTAATCAATAATTACGACTTTTACTCTCTGCACTGCACCAACTACACCATGCGCCTGATAGGTGCACGTGTCGCCACAGCGCCCGAGCATACCCTGTATGAAGAAGCAAGCCGAGCCACACCCACGTGCGAAGCGCCCAAACCCCAACTTCAGCAAGAGTGTGCGCGGCAAGTACTTCAATCAAATGCACAGAGGCACAAACCTGGTCATCCTCAACCCAGACCTCATGCCCCATTTCCCCGACTCCGAATCCGTGAACCGCGCCTGCACGCCTTCCTCGCAATCGGCGACAGTATCCAAGCGGCCGCTCCGCCACGCAGACGCCCAAGGAACGCCAAAGCGGCCTTCGATCCCCGCACCGGCACAGCCACCAAAGCCGCTTCCGCTCATTAGACGAACGTTCCGCCCTGCTTTCTAGTCCTCGAACCCATTCCAAACTGCTATGTTGCCGTTTCCGATTGCCAAGTCGATCAGCTCACAAACTTGCCAAGCGTCACGGTAGAGAGGAGTAGCATAAGGGCGGATTGGCCCTACAGTGTCTCGTGCGACTTTTGATGCTTCATGTGTCCTGCAATCAGGTGCCTCGGTTTAGCCACCTGATCAAGTGATCGGAAGACGGCAAACGCGCCAAATTGCGCAATTGTGGAATATGGCAATTTTTGTCTTGACATTCTGACAATTGGCAATTATTCGTTCTACGTCGCCCACTGATGAGCAGATAGGGGTGTAAACATTGAACAGGTCTTTGAAATGCGCCCTGAGTGTCGCTTTCCTATTTATAGGTCAGCAATCTCGTTTGGCGGTAGCACAGAGAGAGCCGCGTATTCATATTCCAGGTATCTCTTCTCCTACTTCTGAGCGTGACGGCGTCATAGACATAGACCTGCCTAAGATTAGTCCTCCTGAACTGTCCACCAACGGTCAGCGAAACACAACCCAACCCCCAACTCACACATCCACAGCGCCCATTGTTCCTGCACCAGTGGCTTTCTACATCTTCTTCAGGACAATCGCTGTGCCAAGTACAGGGACCGATTTAGAGAAGGCGATGTCAACGTCTATGATTGCGAAGATTGGCCTAAGCAGCGGCGATCAAAGCGCTTTCACTTCTATCGCAAGAAGCTACGGCGACGTCACAGTAAGAGTGTCGGCAGCTAAGAACACAGCAGAACAGGCTAAAGCTCAGAAAGAGAGCGAGCAGGCGTTTGTGACCGCTGTACAACACATTAGGCAAGACATGTCGAGTGCAGGAATTGCAACACTTCGTGCACACGTCGAGGAGAAGCGCAGTCGGATGCAAATACATCACAGAGGTGAGCAATGAAAAGCTATCGCCGATGGTTTACTTTGATTCTGATATTCAGCGCAGCTACGTGTGCGAGGGGCCAATGGGGTCAGTGTGAGGGGTACAATTTAGGGTGGTTTTCTACATTCCACAGCTCAGATTACCCCTATGTTGTTGACCAGTGCAGATCACCTAAAAACCGGTGCCTGCAAACAACTGCGTTAACCTTGGCACTGCTTTTGTGACCTACTCTGATGCGGCAGTCATGCCCGATGGAACTATCCAAGCCTTCGCTGCTTCACAGGATCTGTCTGAGTACTCTGCCACCGCTTCTGTGCAGACAAGCACAACTGTCACAATGCCTAACGGATCGCAGCTCTCAGGCGGCAACTCTACCAGAGCCGGTTACGCCATGGCTCACTTATCTATCCCGGTAGATACGAGCCAGGAGAGTGAGGTGTTCACTATAGATTCAAGGCATGAACTCGGCTGGGCCGGCTGCGATGGTTATGGAACTATTCTTTTGACTTCTCTTCAATTCAAAGTGGCGACCACGAAATCGGAAACTAATTGCAACGACTCGTCAACTAACACCACAAATGGTGCGGGTGGTGTCTATTGTGGCCTGAAGACGTACTGCACTCCTCAATCAACCCCTCCGATCTGTCATCCGTCTTACGTGTACCAGCAACCCACTATGGTGGGAGGTACTCCGACATGTCAGTCTTACTATCTAACATACTGGTTGGCCGAGCGGAGTGATTCCTCGTACCCTTGGAATTGTTTTGCTATACCCCCTGGAAACAATGCATTTCCAAATTATGATCCGGCACTAGGACGATGCACAAAGTAGGAGGGATGATATGGGTCTGTTCTTCAAGGCTTTCAGTTTTGCTGCAATTGCAGCCTTTTTTGCATGTACGGCGCTTCTGTGTTTAGAGGGCTTCATGCTTCAGAGGCACGTGCAGCGGAGCATGAATGGCCTTCAGGCCATAGCGGGGGGATGGGACGGTATCGTTCAGAAACCATCAACTGCCATCATCACAGCAGTTGTGTTTGCAATTGTGTTTTTTCTGTCCTCACGGATAGGGCTAGGCCCCGCGAAAGTATAGAAGAACGTCTTTGTCATCACCCGTCCACTCTTATAAGCCGAGTGCCCTATGTCCGGAGTCTCGGACACAGTTTGACCCTGAACACCTCACCAGCCAGCACAGCTCGGCAGTTCTAAGCCCGGCGCATCAGCCGCTGCCGCGAAAGCATGGCGAGCAGCCCCGTTCCCAATAGGCAGCGGCGGCGGGTGGCCCATACATCCGGCCCAACAATGAATGGGTGCCTCATACATCGCGCTTCATTGATTTGTTGAATTTCGCGCAGAGCACGAACCCGCGACGCCTCGCCGCCCGCGGAGTGCTCATAAATGGCGTGAAGCTATTTGCGAGCATGCTCGCCAGCAAATCTTTCATGGCAGAGAGGTCAGTTTGCCCCTCGGCTAGAGCCTCGTCTGCCGCTTCCAAAGCCTTGTAATACTGCGTGCAGTTTTGCTCAATCTGCTCGGGGATGGTGAACTTGCCGGGTAGAAGCGCTCTCAACCGAAGGCAAAGGACCAAATAGGAAACGGCGCGGGACGTGCGTCCGTTGCCCTCGGTGAATGGATGAATCCAGTTCAGCCTCCACATGGCATAAGCTGCCAGGCGGATCGGACTCTTCGTCGTCCATCGGTCGTTGAGGTAGGCGCACAACTCTTAATTCCGTTCGGAGACTTGGTAAGCAAGCGGTGGCGCATGCCTGCTTTTCCCGATCTTGCTGCCGGCTGGCCGGCAGCAAGTAGGACGGCCTCAGCCATCCGCGAGCTGCGCAGTCTTCGCATGCCTCGTCCAGAGTGAATACAAGGGCTAAAATCCTGTCAAGCCCCATCGGGCGTAAACCAAAGCAATTGAGGTACTTACGTGTGGCAGCTTTCCTGTACAGGCCACCTATAATGGAATAAGAGGGATAAGAGCACTCGTCGTCAAGACATTAGGCCATCTCGCGCAGTCGCAGCTACATAGAATGAGGAACTTGGCAGAAATTGCTCCCGCGAGACCTGAAATGAGGAACTTGCAAGGGGGAAGGAGGGGGAGGGGGGGTGGAACCCAGCCCGCCAGCCGCGCGGAGTAGAAAGCGTCAGCGGCGCTGGTCGCTTCCCGAATAGTCCTCAAAGCCTGACTGAATCTCCCATCGAAGCCCTGATTCAGCCGAAGGTTGCTCAGGAGACCGCGGAGAGCACCCATTCCATAACCGTTCGCGTCCAAACGCAGGTAGAACCAATTCACAAGCAGCAATTTACTCGTTGTGACTTCGAGCCCGGCTCGAGACGAGCGCCTTCCAGGTACGCAACGTCTCTTCCGGAGTCTGACGCATGTATTCCTTTTCCGTTCTGCAGCCCGATTCGCCGCACAATCCGCAATTCGTTGCCAAAATACACATGCGGTTCACGCTACCAGAGAAGCGTGTTCCACGTGCGCTGTCCGCTCCGGCCGGAACGCTTCCTGTCAGTCCAGTGTCAACAAAGGCGCGATCGACTCAGCCGCGGTTTGCCGCGCCACATTACACGATGCTGTCACAAAGCCGCGACGATCTGCGCGACCTGCAGAACTCGCCCAGCCTGAGCATGTGGCCCTATCTGCTGCAGTCTGCACAGACGCAGATGCTGAACTCGATCAGCATCTACGCCGAAACTGGCAGCACGCCCGCGCATACGCGCACACTGTACATGAACGCCGGAGCGCTCACCATCTGGCGTGAGATGGGCAAATCCGCCCACGTGATCGGCGAAGCCAACCGGCCACCGCGCACCGCAACGCTGAGCTTCGGCATGCCTTTTTCCGAATAGGACAACCACGCAGACGGAACGGAATTAGAGCCGCTGCAGGTGCTCGCGATGGCGCTGAAGCCACCAGCACGGCGCTACCACGCCAGCGGTCGTCGGCATGGGCAGCCATCGCTGTCCGCACGGCGCAGTGGTCGTTTGATCCACGAAATACTCTTCTTTGCCGCCTTTTTGTAAGGCGGCAGTGACTTCGCGAATCTGCAGCTGGCCAATCTGCTGCCCGCGCGCGGCCCACACCGCCGTATCCGCCAGATACGCCACAAGCACGGCAAAGAAGGAATACAGAACCACTCGCCAGAACCAAACCATGGTGAGCACCAGCCTAACTTAAAGCCGCCGGAGCAGGCCACGCACCACGCGGAAGCGCTCCCCGCGCCAGACGACGTCGTCGCTCGCATAACTCCATGCCCATAACAGCAGCGCTATGCTGTCGCGCAGGGGCAGCAGCCAGATGTCGCGCAACACCTGTTCATCCCGCAGTATGCCGGCGCCGCACTGCAGTGCGACCGTTACGCGCAACAGCAGCACCACAGAGAGCAGAGAGAAACTCCACAGCGCCAGACCGCTGCTCACCACCGTCAGCATGGCCCACGGTAGACCATGCGTCACAGCCACGCCGACGTACTGCACCGGCCGCGCATCGCGAATCGTGCGCGCCCAACGCACCTGGTGCTGCCAGAACTGCGCCGCCGAGTAATTCGGCACGCTGGTAGATACGACTTCCTGCATCAGCACGGCCCTTAGACCTGCACCATGAACGCGCGCACCCAGTTCGTAATCGTCGGCCAAGTGCCCAAGCAGTCCTTGGAAACCGCCCACAGCCTCCAGCGTCTCCCGCCGCAACGCCAGCGTCCCACCCAGTCCAAAGCGCACACCGCGTTCAATCCAGCGTGCGGTCAGGATGCCCATCATCAGATCCGTGGCAATGCCCAGCGATTCTAGCCGCGCCCATACGCTGCCGCCGCCCACTACCCGCGCGAAATACGGTGCCGTTACCAGGCCCACGCCGGGCTCCTGCAGCCAGCGGGCAATCGCCTCCAGATAACGCGGCCCCACGCGGATGTCCGCATCATTCACCACCAGGATTTCACCCAGCGCGTGCGGCACCATCTGCGCGAGCGTGCTCACCTTGCCGTTCAACCCCAGCCGCTCCGGGCACAGCACAACCCGCACCGGAACTGCGGGAAACTCCTCACGAAGCTGCGCGGCCATACGCTCCAGCGCTTGGGTTTCAGCAGAAGCGGCCTCGGCCGAAGCTCCCAGCAGCAGCTCCCAACGGCCGCTGTACTGCTGCCGGCAATGGCTGGCGAAGCTGCCGTAGTGGTCCGGATCGCTGCCCTTCACCGGCTTGAGTACCGAGATCGTGGGTGCCGAGCCCAATAGCGGCGGAGCGGGCTGCTGGGTAAAGGAGCGCAGCGCCAGCAGGTTCATCAGTAGAAAGGCCAGCCCAGCCAGCGTGAAAACCAGCGTGAGCAGTTCGGCGGCAAGAGCAAGCGAAGGAAGCACTGCTGCCAGCATAACGAAGCCCGCCGCGCCGTGAGACCGTGCGCATCGCAGAGTTGTCCGGTGAACGGAACAAGGACTCGGTGTGCGGCTCGCATCCAACCGGAGATGAAAACCGTTGCACCCCGCCGGCCACGAAGTCTCGCCAAAGGTCTGCTATTTGGACTGCTCGGCGGCTTTGCCGGCTCACTTGCAAAGGATCTCGGCGAAAAGGTATACCCGCCACGCATACAGGGACAAACACCGCCGCCGGTCGTACTGGAACGTAAACTCGCCGGCCATCCGCTTACGCCGTTGCAGGAGGGCGCAGGCGCACAGGTCATTCACTACGTCTTTGGCGGCGGCTCCGGCGCGGTTTATGGGGTCGTCGCCGAGATCGCTCCGATCGTGACGGTCGGCTACGGCAGTGTCTTCGGCGTGGTGCTGCAACTGCTCACCCATGAGACGCTTGTGCCCGCTGCCGACCTGGATGTGCCGGCACCACGCCAGCCGATGCGCGAGCACACGAGTGAGCTCTTCACGCATGTGCTTTACGGCGTGGTGACAGAAGTGGTCCGACGTATCTTGCGGCGGCGCTACTCGTAACGCAGTGCATCAATCGGGTTCAGGCTGGCTGCTTTCCAAGCAGGGTAAATCCCAAAAACCAGGCCAATGGCGCAGGAGATGAAAAAACTGAGTACCACCCAAAAGACGGAGACGCTGGACGACAGGAAGAACTTTAAAACCATGCCGAAGCCCGAGCCGATCAGCACACCGATGAGGCCGCCCAGAGCGCACAGTGTCATGGCTTCCAGGGTGAACTGCATAAGGATCGTGCGCTGATTCGCACCAATGGCTTTGCGCACACCTATTTCGCGCGTCCGCTCAGTTACGCTGACCAACATGATATTCATCACACCCACGCCGCCTACCAGCAGGCCTACGGCGCTCAGTCCAAACATGAGCAAAAACAGTGAACCGGTAATCTGGCCCCATAACTTGGTGATGGAGTCTGCGCCGAAGATGGCGAAGTTATCTTCCGCTTCGTTGCGCACCTTACGCCGGCGGCGGAGTAATTCACGAATCTCATCCTCAGCGATACCTTTATTTTTCTGGTCGTCAAACTTCGCGGAGATCCAGTAATCCAGTATTTCCGGATGGATTTTTTTGAAAGTTGGGATAGGCATATGAACGATATTGTCTTCAGCACTGCGGCCACCGCCAAAGGCGTTCTTTACCTTGTCCTGTACTCCAATAACGGTGAAGAAACTGCCGTCAACGGTAATTTCTTTGCCAATAGCGTTGCCGGTGCCGAATAGATCTACCGCCGTGTCATGGCCCAGCACCGCCACATTGTCCGCATGCTCCTCTTCACGCTGGCTGAAGTAACGGCCCTGGGTCAGGGTCAGGTCATAGACCATTGGATTGTCTGACGTTACGCCTTCCAGTGAGACGCCTTCGCTCTTCTGCTTACCCGCCTTAACCGTGACCGAACCGCCGTCCCACTGAAAGTCCTGAAAGCGCAGCGACGGCACCACGCTCACAATGTGCGGCAGCTGTTTGATTGCCATGGCATCGTCATAGGTGAGTTGCTTGCGCGTGAGCATCTCGGTCGTAGGCCGGGTGGCAATAACGGGAAAACGGAAAACCCAGAAGACGTTTGTGCCCATGGAGGCCACCATCTCGCCCACATTGTTATTGAGTCCGTTGATGACTGAAGAAATGGCGATCACAGTGACGACCCCAATCACGATGCCAAGAATGGTAAGACCCGAGCGCAGCTTATTGGCGCGAAGCTGATCCATCGCCATATGAATGGGTTCTCTTACCTGTGACAACGAACTGCGGAAGCTCATGGCATGCCCTTTCTGGAGCAGATCAATCAGCGGGAGTAGGTAGTAGTTAGTACTTAGTAGTCGATACTTCAGAGGAGACAATGTGCAGTGGCGGTCCAGAGTAGGTGATTCATAACATTCATTCGAAGTAGGCGAATCAGACCACTCTTAACACCTACCGCATACCAGTTATTACTGCTTACCTACCCATCCGCCCGCAGGGCCTCAATGGGATCGAGCATGGCCGCTTTTCTGGCTGGATAAACGCCAAAGAAAACTCCGGTGCTGGTAGCCACCAGCAGGCCGGCGATGGCGCTCCACAACACGAAAGAGGATGGAAAGCCGAGCAGAACGGTCACCAACTGTGCCACCAGAATGCCCCCGGCAACGCCGATGAAGCCGCCCACCAACGCCATCGCCGCGCTTTCCATGAGAAATTGCAGAAGAATGTCGCGGCGCCGGGCGCCCAGGGCCTTGCGGACACCGATCTCGCGGGTGCGCTCCGTCACGCTTACCAGCATGATGTTCATGATGACGATGCCGCCCACCACCAGTGAAATGGCGGCAATCGCGACGGCCACCGCTTCGAAGCCGGAGCTGATGCTTTTCCAGAGCGTAATGAACGTGTCGCTGGTCTCGATGGCGAAGCTGTCTTCCTCGCCGGGCCGGTCATGGCGGGCGGCCCGCATCAGCACACGGGTCTGGTCTTCCGCGTCTTCCAGCCCGTGGGCTCCGGGCCCGGCCTTGGCGTACAGGGTGACGGTTTTAGCGGTGCCGTAGGTTTTCTGAAAGCTGCTGAGCGGGATGGCGACCCAGTTGTCTTGACTCTGGCCGCCGATGCCGTTGCCCTGTTTTTCGCCCAGGCCAATGATCGTGTAGGGCGAGCCGTCCACGCGAATCTCCTTGCCCAACGGGTCCTCCCCGGGGAGCAGGTTCTCTTGAACCGCTGCGCCGATCAGGCAAACGTGCGCGGCGTGGTCATCGTCAGAGGGCGTAAATCCCCGGCCGGCAACTACGGTCTGATTCTGCAGCTGGGGCATGATCCAGGTGTTGCCGCGAATCTGGGTATCGGTGCTGGAGTGGCGGCCATTGACGATCTTGCCGACAGTCGCCTGCTGCGCACCCACGCCGCTGCAGCGCGTGCAGTTCTCCGCCAGGTAGCGGTAGTCGTCCAGATTGATATTCTTGCGCTTCAAGAAGCGCATGTGTTCCAGGTAGCTGTTGACGATGGCGGGTGACTTCGAAACCGTCAGAACATCCGCGCCATAGCTGTTCACCTTGGTTGCAACATAGGCATTAGCCCCGTTCACCAGCGTGACCACAGCAATAACAGCGGCAACACCGATGACGACGCCCAGTAGTGTGAGCACCGTGCGCAGCTTATTGGCCCACAGCGATTGCAGCGCGAGCTTCAGACCTTCCTTCCAATCCATCTCGACTCTCTCCGCTCTCCACCCGTTCGCAGCCGTTGCCGGCGCGTCACGCAGAACTGCTCACAAATTCACTGGTCGCCTTTAACACTACTCCGACACGCACGGCTGACGCATCGTAGCGGCCCGCGCGCGCATCTTTCTTGGCTGATGACCCTGCTCAAACCAGCCGAATTCCGTGACGGCATTTGGCTTAACCCCGTCCCGACCATGGTCGCAGCCGCCCGTACTTTGCTGCCCATCCTGGAAAAGCAATTCCGCAAGCACGGCGAACGCGTTCCGCTCCGTTCACTCGGTCCCTTCCATACAGACATCTCTCTATATCCAACGCCACCTGCCAGCGGTTTGCGTATCACTCTGTTGGGTCACTCGTCTGTCTTGTTTGAGGTGGACGGCACCACGCTGCTCATCGATCCCGTATTTTCCCGGCGTGCCTCCATGGTGCAGTGGTTCGGGCCGGAACGTTTCTTTGCACCGCCGCTGGCCATTGCCGATCTTCCGCCCCTTGACGCCGTCCTGCTGACCCACGATCACTATGACCACCTGGACACGCAAGCTGTCCGCCAACTGAGCAAACGCACGCCGCTCTTTATTTGTTCCATGGGCGTGGAAACGCATTTGCGGCGATGGGGCATCACGACCCCCGTTCACGCGATGAATTGGATGGACGAGTTCACGGTACCGTCGGCCAGCAATACTCCGTTGACGCTCACAGCCCTGCCCGCGCGGCACTTCTCTGGCCGTGGCCCCAAGCGCTATCGCTCTCTGTGGTCGTCGTTTCTGCTGCACACAGAACGGCACAACGTTTATCACGGTGCCGACTCCGGCTATTACGGCGCCTTTCGCGAGATCGGTGACCGCTTTGGCCCGATTGATCTTGCACTGCTGGAGATCGGTGCGTGGGACCCGCTGTGGAACGATATCCACCTGGGCCCCGACCAGGCGCTGCAGGCCGCCCAGGATCTAAGGGCAGGGGCGATGATGCCCATACACTGGGGCCTTTTTAATCTTGCCTTCCACGCGTGGGACCAGCCGGCCGAACGCCTGACGGAAATAGCCGAAGCCACGCACATGCCTTTATTTGTGCCGGAGCCGGGCCGCCCGACTGAGTTCACCGGTCAGGCAGACAACAGTCTCTGGTGGCGGCGCTATCAATCCGTGAATCGGAAATCTGATATGGCAAGTAGCAGAGCAACTTCCGGCCTTCCGCGCCCCAATCTAAACGCCTCAAGTCAGCCATATACTGTGGGTCAGGACTAACCAATGCACACAGTTAAATTGGAGAGAGTTCGATGGTGGCGTGATTGTCCGGCTGCCATCGCACGTTGTGGAACAATTGCATCTTGCCGCAGGCGTCCAGATGACACTCGAGGCTGAAGGAGGTCATCTGCGACTGCACCGGAGACGCAAATCGCGCTACACGCTGGCGTCTCACCGGATCAATTCAACTCCTCGGGAAACCTCTCGCCGTTCCAGTTCCATGCGGTGGAAGTTATGAACGAATACGCGGCTTTACTGTATCGCTCCCAGGCGCAGGCACGAAGACCACGGGTGTAGTGCCCTGCAACCAGCCTCGTTCGCTCGATTTGATGGCACGCAAAGCGAGATGGCTGGAGCGAACTCCAGATGATTTGCTGGATCAGCTGCTCGATAAATTGCTGCTCTTGTTCGATTTCTAACCAGCCCACTTTGTCCATGGAAACCACGCTCGTCCAATTCGTCTTTCGCCGCCTCGGCTCCGGCCTTTGGCTGGACGCAGAGCCGGTGCCCGGCGGTCAGCAGCAGTTTGCCATGGATCACGTGCACCGCATGCGCGTCCGGAGTGAGGGCGATATCCTGCGCGCGCTGCACGATGCCGGCGTGGGCCACTGGACCAGCTTTCCCGTGGATCCAATCCAGGCGACTGTCACCCGCACCCAGCTGCGTTCCATCGGTTTTCGCGGCAACTATTAACCCTTGGCCAGAAAGGCGTCCTATGCAATCCAAAGCGGCTTACTGGACGTGCACTGTACTTGGCGCTTTGTTCCTGTTCATTGCGGCACGGCAGATCCTTCACTACGGACAGGGTGACGGAGCATGGCCCTTCATCTTCGGCATCCTTCTGCCCTTTAGCGCCGGTTTCGGTTTCTTTCTGCTGGCTGAGCAGTACCGGCGCCGCGGGAGTCGCAACTCCGAAAAGTGAGAGCCCCGTGGAAAGAGGCCGCTCTAACTACGTATACTCAGCAGAGCAGGCGGGCTGAACGATCGCTGCCGTACGCGGAGTAGTGCGTGCGGGGGAGGAAAGTCCGGGCTCCGCAGGGCAGTGTGCCGGGTAACGCCCGGGATTTTTGCGTAAAGGCAGAAAGACGGCCAGTGCCACAGAGACGATACCGCCCTGCTCCGCGCAAGCAGACAGGGTAAGGGTGAAAAGGTGCGGTAAGAGCGCACCGCGCCGGCAGCAATGCAGGCGGCATGGTAAACCCCACACGGAGCAAGACCAAATAGGCGGGAAGATCCTGCGTTTCACAGCCTTCGGGCCGGAGACAACGGTGAGCGCATCGGCCCGGTGCGCCAAACTCGCGGGTAGGTCGCTTGAGCCCGGCAGCAATGCCCGGCCTAGAGGAATGATCGTTCTCGACAGAACCCGGCTTACAGGCCCGCCTGCTCTTTCTCTGTCGCCATTTACAGCTTTACGAGCTGAACAATCAATCCGCACAGCAGGCCAATGCAGCAGATCGCCGCGATCGCCTGCACATGCTTTCTACAACCCTGCAGCGCGTGACTGCACCGTGTCACTGCCAACAGCAGAACGATCAGAGCCCCGATGAAGAGGGTGCCGGCTGCCGCAAAGAGAAGGAACTCCGCAATGGCATGTCCGTTCATAGCTCGGAAGCATACACCCGCCCCAAGTACAAAAGGAACGGAAAGTTGGCATAAGCCGCTTCGTCTTCTTGCGCCCGGCGTTGCCGCTTTAAGCTTCCTTCTCCCATGTGTCCTGTTGGAGAGGTAAAGGATGCTTTCTGGGAACCGATATAGCGAATCAGAAGATAGTGGATCCTTCGGACCAGGCTGCTCAGGAAAACTCGCTGAGAACCACACCCCAAGTTGCAATTTCTCGGGAGCATACTGCTTTATATTTAGCTGTGATTCCTCGGCGCTGGTGGCCCGGGCTAATCCCTGGCCTGGGCTTACGCCCAGGTAGCAGATGCAGAGGGACATGCGGGCTGAAGGCCCGCGTCAAATTTCAACCCCGGTCCAAACTAGCTGGAAGAGACATCCTTTAGACAAACATGCTTCGCCTCAGCCAGAGCACCACCAGGCCCGCTCGCAGAGTCCAGGCCGCGGTACGCACCCAGTTCGTTGCTACCAGGCGCGTGACCAGTTCCGGAGCAAAGCCCTTTTGCAGCGCGTCGTGCAGAGGTACCTGCAGTAAACCCGTGGAAGCCCAGATCACGCCCACCAGCGCCAGACCGATCCAGCTCTCCATGGCGGAAACAACGCCGGGCCGCAGCGGCGCAAGGGCGAGCGCGATAGCCGTCAGCAGTTCCGCCACCATCAGCGGCATCACCACCACAGTCGTTCGATTTGCGTGCGAGGCGGCATATGCCCGGAAGCCTGCTTCGCCCACCTTTGAGAACAGCGGATAGTGCACCACCTGCACGAACCAGATCACGCCAAACATGGCCAGCGTGGAAAAGATCTGTGCTAAAAAGAGGCTCTGCACGATGCCACGCCGCTGCGGCAGATCCGCAGCCAGGTGCGTCAGGCCAGGATCAGCGGACAAGGTCCGTCCGGGTGATCGCGTTCAGCAAAAGGATACTCGCGGCAATGGTGATGCAGTCTTCAGCCACGGCCACCGGCCAGTCCTTGCCGACACGCTTCGTAAGTTTGGTCCGCAGCCACCATCCACCGAACGTCCCAAGCAAGGCGCCCACACCGCCGGCCAATCCGGCCAGCACCGGGTTTCCGCCAACCTTCGGTGCCAGGATCACACCCACCGCCGTGCCAAATGCCGCCCTGCCGGCGATTCCCACCGGCGCCGTGCGCGATGGCGTATTCGGGAGCTTGTCGCCCACATACTCACCCAGCGCCATGAGCGTAAAGACACCTACGCTGATAGGATTACCGGCGAACGAGCGCCAGCCTGCGAGCGGCAGTGCCGGCGCGCCTGTTCCCGTGTGGCTGTAGGCGAACCAACTCAATACAGCCATCGGCGTCAGCGTTCTTGACCCCGTACATACACCCAGCAGCAACACCGATTCATATCCCATAGCCGATAGGATGGCAATTCCCCCAGGCAGGTCTCTTTCACATGCGCTCTGGACATACAGAGCCCGCCCTCTTATGAAAGGACGGGCTCTCGTCTTCTACTTTTCCTGCGGCACCGGCATTTGCAGAATCATGCCACCGCCGTTTCCACTCTGTACCGTGGGCAGCTGGCCATTCCAGCGATCGATGAAGGCCTTCTGGTTCTCTAGCCGGCGCAGCTCCAGCAGTTGAGGCGTAATGCTGGTTTGGCGGATGCGGTTTGCCTCTGCCTCGCCCTGCGCACGGGTCACGCTGCTCTTCGCTTCACCATCGGCCGCCGCGATCTGCTTAGCCGCTTCAGCCTGCGTTTTCGCGAGCTCATTGCGGGCGCGCTCCGCATCCTGGATGGCCTGCGCCTTGGAAGTGATGGCGCTGGCAATCACCTGCGGCACACGTGGCGCACCGATAAAGCCGAACTGCTGCAATTGCACGCCCACCGGGTCGAGCTGCTGCTGGATCAGTTTCTGCACCTGGCCCAGGAACTGCGTCTTCTGCTCACCATAAATCTGCTCCACGGGATAGTTGGAAGCGACCTGGTTCAGCGAATTTCTTACAATGTCCCGGAGGATGCCATGTGTGAACAGGCTCAGGTCATTCACGCGGTACTTCACATAGAAGTCAGGTACCCGCGCCGCGTCAATGGAGTAGCTCAGGCTGACGTCGGAAGAAATCTCCAGACCTTCTTTTGAGTTAAAACCCATTTCCTCGTTATTCGGATTGCCCTCGTTCAGGTCATGCGTCCATTTGACCGTCTGCACATACGTGGGAAACTGAATGATCTGCGAGCGCAACGGCGAGTAAAAGACCCAGCCCGTGCGGATGGGTATTTCATTCGCGCCGCGCTGCGATCCGCTCAGCACAATCTCAACACCCACGTGCCCGGCATCAATGCGCGTAACCGACAGGATGTAATTAAAGAAAACGATGAGGCCGACAAACGCCGCAAATGCAAACGCGCCCAGCTTGATCAGTTGGCGGCCCGCCGCTGCGCCGTCGTAGTATTCGTTGCCGCCTCCGCGTGTACCGCGAAGGACTTCACCTAAATTTGCCATGGGTTTAGCTCCTTCTCCATAGGAGCCGTAAGACTGCTGCCGTACCAGCCACTGAAGTTACCAGCAACACCGCTCCAAGATATAGCGAACGGTCGCTCGGCTTATTCATCAGCGGCAACGCGACGATCATCAACTTGTAACCAAGGACGACCATCAAAAGCGTGAAGAGAATCTTTCCATACTGCATTGCACGTCGCCTGGCCATTTTCTTCCCCGGCCTAACAACACTCCTAGAATAAAGCTCCAGCATGCGACTCACCATCCGCCGGAAGTGGTATGGACAAATGTCCTAGCCGGAGTATCATGCAACTAAGATCGAGACTTGTGGAAAGCAAGGTAAAAGGCCTATTTCTCCCTCAAAAAGCTTACTCTTTCCCATCTCGGAAGTTCCCAAAGAGAGTATTGAGTGCCTCTGCCCGGGTCGGATGGGCGAACATCGCATCGCGTAGCTCCGTGTACTTCAGGCGACCCATCATCGCAATCTGTACCTGTGCGGCGAATTCCCCGCCATCCACACCCACGATCGTGAAGCCTATGATCTGCTGTGTTGCCGGATCTACCAGCGCCTTCATCATGCCCCGCGGCTCATCCGTCTCATCCGCCCGGGCCATAAACGACATAGGCATGGCGGCCACACGCACGGCGCGGCCCTGCTTTCTGGCTTCGTCTTCCGACAAACCGATGCGGCCAAGCTCCGGGTCGGTAAACATGACGTAATTCGACAATCTGCCTGCGATCGAGGTGTTCCCGCTCTCCAGCAGATTTGTTCGTAACACCCTGAAATCGTCGTACGACACATGGGTGAAGGCCGGCCCGCCTTTCACATCGCCCAGCGCCCAGATGCCCGGCACGTTCGTCTCCAGCCGGTCATTCACCTTCACCGCTCCGTGTTTGTCCTGCTCCACACCCACCCACGTCAACTGCAACGGCTCTACATTCGGCCGGCGTCCCGTGGCCACCAGCAGGTGCGACCCATGCAGGGTCTTTGGCCCATTCTCGGTCGTCACCTGCAGGGTCAGATCCCCTTCCGAGCCGCTCACCTCATCCACGGAGGTGCACGTCAGAATCTCGATCCCGTCCTGCTGCAGAATGCCGCGCAGGCACTCGGCAATGTCTGCATCCTCATGCGCGGCGATTCGCTCGCCTCGCTCCAGCACCGTCACCTTTGAGCCAAAGCGCAGGAAGCTCTGGGCAAACTCCAGCGCAATGTACCCCGCGCCCAGCACAACCAGGTGCTCCGGCACGCTCTGCAGTTCCATGATGCTGGTGCTGTCAAGAAACGGCACGCTCCGCAGACCCTTGACCTCGGGCACCACTGGCCGCTCGCCCGTATTCAGGAACACTCGCGGTGTGATCAGCCGGCGCTCACCGCCGTCATCGTTCATACGGACAGTTACGGCATGCAATCCGTCCGCGGCTCTCTCTTCCGCAAAGCTCGCCTCGCCAAACAGCAGTGTGCAGGCTTTCTGCAGGCCTTCCGTATTCTTCTGCCGGGAGGTGAGCACGATCTTCTGCTTGCGCTCCCACACCTTGTGCATGTCTACCGTGACCGCGCCGGTGTGCACACCGTAGTCCGCGCCACGCCGCGCCAGCCACGCCACGCGTGCGCTCGCCTCCACTGTTTTTGAGGGCGAGCAGCCATCGTTCACACAGGTGCCCCCGGCATACCTCCGCTCCACAACGGCAACCTTCCATCCGGCCTTGCTCATCGCCTTGGCCAGGGGATTGCCGCCCTGCCCGGAACCGATCACAACCGCGTCAAACCGCTCATCCTGCATCTGCAAAAGGCCTCAGCACCAGCATAGGACAAACTGTGTACGCACGGCCGTTCACCGCACTCAGTACGCCAGCAGCAAATCAGCACTCAGTAGGCCAGCGTGAACCAGCCCATAGCGCCGTTATAAGTGAGCACACAATGCTGGAGCACATCCCGGCCGATCAGAGCGTCAAAATTCTGCGTGGCCGTGAGTTCAACTGCATGTACACGCAGGTTAGGAAGAACGAAAGCTTCTTGATTGGTATTCGCAGCTGGAATGAGCAGACTTATGTCGAACGCCTCAACCCGCGAAGACGTGACACCAGTAGACGCCGTATGCATCTGTGCCAACCCTGCGGCGGAGAGCCGCAGGGCAGATAGAACGCTGGGGTCGACCGAGCTGTGACTCGCTCCGGTATCAATCAAGCCACGCACCCGAAGCGCGGCCGGGGCGACTCTGCCTTGCCGCTCAAGCCGGATTACAGCTTCGTAGTTCGGACCGACCAGGACATTCAGGAACGGCGCACCCTGACTGAGATACTGCGTAAAGTGTGGCATTAGCGGTCGAGTGATGCCACTGGAACAGCCAGTCTGGTGATGAAGATGCCTTCATCTTCCGCTTGAATCTCATTGCACATAAAGTCACCTGGCTCATAGTGGGCATAGGCCTCGTGCATGGCCTGACCCCAGGTCGGATAAAAACCGACTACCTCCTCGTCATGAATGAGCACGAACTGGTGAAGCCGCTCTTTCCGCCACTGCGGGAGGCATCTGTTGAAAACTTTCATCTCTCGTTCAAAGAGGGCCATCTTGTCTTACTCCCGCCTGTCTTGCTGAAGCTTCTATTTGCGCCTTAAACCGCTACCAATTCCCGCGCCCGCGCCGGTGCCGCCGCACCCTCCCGCAGCCACTCATACAGCGGAAAGCGGTCTGCCAGCCTCGTCACCTCCCCGTGAATGCGCCGCAGTTTTGCGTCGTCGTTGCGATGCGTCAATGCCTCCGCGATCCACACCGCGATCTGCCGCATTTCGCCCTCACGCATGCCACGCGTGGTGAGTGCTGGCGTACCGAAGCGTACCCCGCTTGGCCTCAGCGGAGGATTCGGATCGAAGGGGATTGCATTCTTGTTCACAGTGATGCCAGCCTTGCCCAGCGCCGCCTCCGCTTCAGAGCCTAGAAGGCCTTTGGCAAAAGTATCCACCAGCAGCACATGCGTGTCGGTGCCGCCACTCACAATGCGGTAGCCCTCGTCCTGCAACGCGCTGGCCAGCGCCTGAGCGTTGCGCACAATCTGCCGCGCGTACACCGCAAATTCCGGCTGCAGAGCCTCTCGAAAAGCCACCGCCTTGGCCGCGATCACATGCATCAGTGGACCGCCCTGCTGGCCCGGAAAAACCGACCGGTCCAACCCGGCGGCGAACTCGGCCGAGCACATTGCCAGCCCGCTGCGTGGCCCGCGCAGCGTCTTGTGCGTCGTCGTCGTCACTATATGCGCATGCGGCACCGGCGACGGGTGCGCGCCGCCCGCCACCAGCCCGGCAAAGTGCGCCATGTCCACCATCAGGTACGCACCCACGCTGTCCGCTATCTGGCGCATCCGCGCAAAGTCCCACGTGCGGGAGTACGCACTGCCGCCGCCCACAATGATCTTCGGCCGCTCGCGCTCCGCCAGTGCCTGCAGCACGTCATAATCGATCGTCTCGGTCTCGCGCTCCACCTGGTAAGCCGCAATGCGGTAGAGCTTGCCGCTGAAGTTCAGCTTGTGCCCGTGCGTCAGGTGGCCGCCATGCGCCAGGTCCAGGCCCAGCAGCGTGTCGCCCGGCTGAATCAGCGTCATATACGCGGCGGCGTTGGCCTGCGAGCCCGAGTGCGGCTGTACATTCACATGCTCCGCGCCAAACAGCTGCTTCGCCCGGTCGCGCGCCAGGTTTTCCACCACATCGGCAAACTCGCAACCGCCGTAATAGCGCTTGCCTGGGTAGCCCTCCGCGTACTTGTTGGTGAACACCGTCCCGGCCGCCTCCAGCACGGCGCGCGAAACAAAGTTCTCTGATGCAATCATCTCCAGCCCCTCATGTTGCCGCGCAATCTCATTCTGGATCTGCGCCGCAATCTCCGGGTCACTCGCTGCAAGCGTGCTGTTCAGGTCGATAGCCATAACTGAATTATTTCACTTTGCCGGCGCCAGGGTGCGGGGAAAAGCTGCCTTCGCGCGATTGTCACTGGGTCATCCAACGCAGCTGGGGTAGGGCGCTTTCTCCCCGTCGACTCTGGGGCAAACCCGAATCGGGCTGAGTTCACGTCCGCGTACGCTCCATTTCGGGTCATCCAGAGAGAGCGGCTTCGGCGAGGCTGGCCCGCGCTCCGCCCACTGGATCGTGTACAGGTCCTGCTCCCCTGCGATGGCGATGTACAGCGCCGTTTCACTGTGCACCGCGCCAGCTTTGCCATGCTCGTCCGCAGCGCTGCCGCAGCTGATGATGGCGGTGGCAGCCGGCCAGCCGGAAATCTTCGTTGTGCCCACACGCTTATAGGCAAATGTGCTGGCACAGGCCTGCTTGTATCCAGCCGCGGCCGTATCGATCGAACCAGCCGCCGTTTTCTTGCTGGCATCGCGCGTTCCGGTGAGCGTGATCATCTCCGTCCATTGCTCCACGCTTTGGCCGCGCGGCACCAACTCATGAATATAGAAATTCTGATTCGCGTGCTCCGGCGAGGTTAAATCGAAGCGGGTCGGGATTGAAGAGGCCAGCAGCTGGTGAAAGATCGGCGTCACACTGGTGATCGATTTGGGTGCGCCAGCTTTCTGCGCGAAGAGCTGCGACACGGTCACCAGCGCACTTGCAAAGATACGGAATCTCATACAAATCCCCTTTTCCAAACACGATAAGGGAAGACGCAGGAATTGCAACAGCAGATATTGTTTCGCCGGGGAAGATAGAGGAAGCCTGGAGCGATTACAGTAATCGGAACTTGAGCCCCAGTGACACACGGGGGGTGAAAATTTGGCCCAAGCCTCTCCGCAATAGGCTCCGACTCCCGCCGGCATCTCTGGCAGGACATGAATCGCCTTCTTGCGTGTTCATACCGCACTGATGCGCATCCTTCGATAAGCCGCCCACACAAACTGCCCCATGTACCAGCCGTCCAGGTACTTATACGGAGTCTCGCCGGTGGTGTAGTGGCCGCAGGGCAGCACTCGGCTCACAAAGTGGACGCGGCGCTCGCGGAAGTTGCGCAGCACCTCCAGTGAGAACTCGCGCAGAAAAGTCAGGTCCCAGGTGGCGTGGATGACCAGCGACTGCCGCGAGCCCGCCGCGGCATAGCGGTCCATAACCGTGATGGGGCTGATGCCGGTAAAGATCGATTGCACATCCTCCTGCGACAGACCGTTGACCTCAAAGGCCGCGCGCACATGCCGCGTGCTCTGGCCGGTCCACACTACGTCGCCAAACTGCGTGCTGGCGTGGTTAAAGGCGCAAACCTGCAGCCGGTCGTCAAAGGCCGCGGCCAGAAAGGCGTAGGCGCTGCCCAGGCTGGTGCCCAGCACGCCAAACTGCTCGTAGCCCTGCGATTGCAGCCAGTCGATGCAGCTGCGAATGTCCACCACGGCCTGCCGCGCCGCAGCGATGGTGCGGCCCACATTGCTGCTGACGGCGTAGTCGCTGCGCTCCAGCTCGGCGGGCCGGCGAATGTCATGGTACGGCTTCGAAAGCCGCAGCCCGGCTATGCCGAATTTGTTGAAGATGCCGCACAGGGCGTTGTGGCTGAAGGCGTCGGCATTCCACTGCGGCAACACAATGATTGCCTGGCGCTTGCGGGCCGGTTCGCCCTTTGCCGGTGGCTTGTGCGCGGGCTCGGGATACCAGCGCGCATTTACCTGGTCGTTTTCGGGATACCGGGTCCGCACGGGAGAAGTAAAACGCAGAAACCGTGCCGGCTCCAGCTTCCCTGCGGCGGCGGCGGCGCGATAACGGCGCTCCTGCTCCAGCGTCTCCGGCCGCACATTGGTGGGGAACAGCTCAGGATGCCGCTCCTCCAGCCGAAAGTCTGTGGGTACCTGGTAGCCATAGAACTCCGGCCCGCGACTCACAATCTCGCGATTGACAGCGGCCATGGCATCGCGGGCTTCGCGCGTGTCCAACTTCAACTCGGGCATGGCAGCCCACACGCGCGCTGTCTCACTAAAGTCCGCAAGCCAGTCAAAACCCCACTCCAGCGGGCGAACCACGCGGTTGGTGTCGCGCGTCGTCAGCGCCGTTTCCCAGCGGATCATCCAGTCCGCATACCACTTCATCAGCATCCTGATGATCAGGATACCAAGTAGTTGTTTTGCGGCACCGGCGCTCATGTGCTCGTCAATCGTGACGTACGATCCCTCGGTGCGTTGACCGCCTGGGTCGCCAGGTATGCTCCACTCAATCAAGACATGAACTCGATCGGCTACCTGACTGTGGCAAACCTTTTCTTTGCCGGCCTCCTTGCCGGTGCGGAAATCGCAGTGCACTACGGCACCATCATCCCGCATCATCTTCTGACCGATACAGCACAGCTACAGATACGGCAATCCATGACGCAGCGGCTACGCGTGCTGATGCCCCTCCTGTTTTTACCGTCGCTGATGACGGCGGCCCTCCTGATGAGGCTGCACCGGGTTGGAAGAGAGGTCGAATTGCGTGGTGCGGCGATCGCCCTTCTGGTTGTTTGGATCGCTACCGGGGGGGGTGCCACGGTGCGGATCAATGGCGCCCCCTTGGAGGGGGAGCGGGGGGCGCCGCCGGAGGGCTGGAAGAAGCTTGTGGCACGGGCAGAGCGGTTTCACATGGCAGGCGTGTGGGCTGCTGTGATTGCCTTTCTGCTGCTTCTAAGTGTTACGTTGACCTCCCGCGGTTGAGAGTGACGCCTACCGCGCCGATTTTCCGTTTCGGGCATGTCAAGCTTCTTGGGCCCACGCAAGGTGGGGCGGTCCATCTCTGGACCGCCCCACCTTGTACGGCACTGTTGCTAAACTAGCTGTTACTGGACGTCGCCTGCTTCCAGGTGTGACTCGATGAAATAGAGCTCTTCCTCGGCCTCCACCACCAGCTGCTTGAAGAAGTCGGCGCTGGGCTCGTCGCCTGCCTCGTCGATCTCGTCGGAAGCGCTGCGCAGCTTTTTGCAATACACACCCAGCGCATCGGCCAGGGCGTTCAGGTGCTCCGGCCCGGTAACGGCTTGCGTGTTGTACGGCGACAGCGGCGACGACTCAGCCGACTGGCGCACCGTTCCACGGGCCACGCCGCCCAGCTGCGTGATGCGCTCGGCAATGGGGTCAATCTGCTTGAAAATGACCTTCGCGGTAGCGTCGAAGACCAGGTGCAGCTGGTAGAAGTTCAGGCCCTTCACGTTCCAGTGGGCGAACTTTGCCTGGGAGTACATGTCCAGCGCGGCAGCCAGACGCTCATTCGCAATCTCGACGACCTTTTCCTTCACATCATCGGGCAGAGCCACGCGGTTCTTGTACATGCGGCCCTTGGGCTTCTTCAGTTCCAACTTGTCATTCTTTGCCATGTGTTGTTTCCCTTCGTAATTGGCGCGTGCGAATGCATCGCCTCGCTGGTGTATGGGATGCAGGAAGGGCCGAAAGCCCTGCCTGAGCGTGCGTCAATCGGCTGCGACGTTTTGCGAAGATGGAACGTTTTCCACGGCAAGCGGCGTGCCGGATTCCGCCAGGCCTGCCACCTGAACACGCGTGCTGTAAAAGGTTGGGCCACCGCCAATGTCGGTGAGGCGTTCACTTGTGAGCACATTGATGCCGTCGGCTCCAGGTGCGAGTTTGTTCCAGCCGAGCGTCGCTGAGCAAATACCTGGGGCCACACGGTCGCTCAGAAGCGCGCGCAGTCTGACTTCACCGCGTTTGCTTGTAACCATAACTTCTTCGCCGTGTTGGATAGCACGTGCAGCCGCATCGAGTGGATGGATTTCCAAACCGTCCAGGAGATCGCCTTGCATCGCACGGTGCCGGGGCAGGCTGGCAAAGGTCGAGTTCATCCAATGATCGGCTTTGCGCGGCAGCATTTGCAGAGGAAAATCTGCGCTGGCGGACTCGATACCTTCCTCACCCGGCAGGTAGGCCGGCAACGGATCCAGACCGGCGGCCGCGCGGACAGACGAGGTGAACTCGCCTCGCCCCGACGGTGTACGGAACCACTCCGCTGTTGAAAAGGGAAGATATTCGCCCTGTGCGTTGCGCGGGAGATGCAAGGGAAGGAAGCCGCGTCCACCGTTCCCGCTGCTCCCAGAGGTAGACAGCGACTCTGTCAAGGTCTCCGCCGAAATCCCTGTTAACCAGGAATGTTCCACGTGCACCGCTTGCCGGATTAAATCGGCTTCCGTGTCATGAAAGCACGGCTCCGCAAAGCCCATGCGCCGGGCCAGCTGCGCGAAGAGCCAGACGTTCGGACTTGCCTCACCCAGCGGCGCAATCGCGGCGGGCGAAAGTTGCACAAAGTGGTGGCCGTAGGCACCCTGTACGTCGGTCTGCTCCAGCCAGGTGGGCGCGGGCAGCAGGATGTCGGCGTAGTCGGCGGTGTCAGTGAAGTTCACGTCGTGCACCACGGTGAACAGGTCAGCCCGCCGCATGCCGCGCAGCACGGCGTTCTGATTCGGCGCGATCGCCGCCGGGTTGCTGTTGTAAATGAAGAGTGCGTGGACGGGCGGCCCGCTTGCAGACTTCTCCGGCGATGGTGCATCGGCCTGCGATCCTTCTTGTAAAGAAGTGTCGAAGCCGAGCTCGGTCAACGCATGGCCCAGCCGGCTCATGTTGACCACACGGGCGGCCCGGCCCAGCGGCGAGGCCTGCATCAGCTCGGGCATCTGCAGCGCGGCCTGGTTGAACTGGAACGCGCCCGACGTTGAGAGCAGCAGGCCGCCACCCGGCTGACGCCACGCGCCGGTGAGCAACGGCAGCATGGCGATGGCGCGTACGGCGGTGCCGCCGCTTTCTGATCTCTGCACGCCGTAGTTCACGCGGATCGCAGCGGCGGGCGTGGCGGCATACGCCCGTGCAAGATCGACGACCGTATCTGCCGAAACCCCGGTGACCCGCGCCACATTTTCCGGCGCGTAAGTCTCTTCCAGCACGCGCTCGCGCAGCTCCGCAAAGCCGTGGGTGCACTCTTCGATGTACGTCGAATTGTGCAGATCTTCGCGGACGATCACGTGCATCATGCCCATGGCCAGCAGCACATCCGTGCCGGGCCGGATGGCCAGGTGCTGGTCTGCCAGCTTTGCGGTGCGCGTTTGATAGGGGTCGATGACGACGAGCTTTGCACCATTGCGCCGCGCCTGCTCGATGAAGGGCCACAGGTGAATGTTGTTGCCGTGAACGTTCGCGCCCCAGGCCAGGATGAGCCGGCTTTTGGCGAAGCTCTGCGGCTCCATGCCGAGCCGCACGCCGTACACATCGGTCAGCGCAGCCCCACCCGCCGCCGCGCAAATCGTCCGGTCCAGTTGCGAGGCACCCAGCCGATGAAAGAATCGGCGGTCCATCGATCCGTAGCCGAGCTGGCCGATGGTGCCCGCATAGCTGTAGGGCAGAATGCTCTCCGGCCCATGCGTGTCGCTGACCTGTTGCAAGCGCCGTGCAATGGTGTCGAGCGCTTCGTCCCAGCCGATACGCTCAAAGCTCTCCGGCTCGCCGCCATGCGGCAACGTACCTTTGGGCACGCCTGCGCGGCGCTTCATGGGGTACAGCAACCGGCCAGGGTCGTAGACGCGGTCCAGAAAGCGGGCTACCTTGCCGCACAGGAAACCGCGCGTGACCGGGTGCGCGGGGTCACCCGCCAGCCGCACCAGCTTGCCGGTGGCGGCATCCTCCGTCGCAATCACGCGGCAGGAGTCAGGGCAATCCAGTGAGCAGGTGGTGTAGTGCAGGCGGGTTGCGCGCGGGCCACCCTCGGTCGGAGTCTCCTCCGGCACCTTCTGTGCGTCCGGCGAAACTGGGCGCGCATTCTCATTCCCGGCAAGCCCTGTCCCCATGGGATGATTCTATCGAGAAGGCCGCTACGTCCGGCGCCCAAACGTACCGCAGCTGCCTGAGAGGACCGTTCATGAATCGTTGCCGCTGCCTTGCTATTCTGCTGTATTTGTCTCTGCCGCTGGCCGGCGTGCCGCTAACGGCTCAGCGGGAAGGCACTACGATGAAGGTGCTGCCGCAGGCTGAGCTGGAAGTGATCAAGGTGCTGGTGGCGCAGGAGCGGGCGTGGAACGACGGCAATCTGAACGAGTTCCTGAAGAGCTACAAGCACTCGCCGCAGACAACTTTTCTAAGTGGCAATATCCAGCACGGCTCGGAGGAGATGGCCGCACACTACCGCGGCAGCTACCCCACTCGCGAAACTATGGGGATGCTCTCCTTCAGCGATCTGGAGCCCCGGCTGCTGGACGAGCGCTTTGCCCTGGTAACCGGCCGTTTTAAGCTGGAGCGCACGAAAAAAGGCGGCGGCAACGCCGAGGGCATCTTCTCGCTGGGTTTCGAAAAGGGAGACGACGGCTGGAAGATCATCCTGGATCACACGAGCTAAGCCGCGTAGCCGCGTAATCCCGCATGGGTGCCCCATGTCCCGCCTTTGGGACATGGGTTCCGCTACTGTGAAGGAATGTGGGCCGTCGCCATCTCCGTCATCACTACACTCATGGCCATCCTGGCGACGATCCTCTACGGCATTCACGGCCGCGCCTCGCAGATCTTCGGGCGCTCCCTTCATCGCGGCTCCCAGCAGGGCCGTCGCATCGCGCTGACCTTTGACGACGGACCGAGCGAGCAAACCCCCGAGTTGCTGGAGTACCTGAAGCAGGAGGGTGTGACCGCGACGTTCTTCCTGGTGGGTGCGAATGTGCGGCGGCTGCCGCATATTGCGCGGGCGGTGGCCGAGGCCGGCCACGAGATCGGCAATCATACCGACACGCACTTGCGGCTCTGTCCGCGCATCGGTTACAAGCTAAACCTGCAATCGCCTGCGGCCATTCTTCGCGAGCTGACGCAGGCACAGCAGTCCATTGAAACGGCGACGGGCGTACAGTCCCGGCTCTTTCGCGCGCCGTACGGCATGCGTTGGTTCGGCCTGCGGGGGACGCAGCGGCGGCTGGGGCTGACCGGCGTCATGTGGACCGTGATCGGCCATGACTGGGAGTGGAACGCCGGGCGCATCGCGGAGCACGTGCTGGCCAATGCCGCGCCGGGTGGCGTGATCTGCCTGCATGACAGCCGTGACATCCAGCCGGATGCGGACATTCGCGAGATGCTGACAGCACTGCGGCAAATTGTGCCACAGCTAAAACGCCGCGGCTACAGCTTTGAGACTGTCAGTCATCTTTGCCTATCTTCTGGCAGCTAAGAATGGGTGCCCCACCTTCACGACAGCTTTACCGTCGTTAAGGTGGGTTTTCGGCGCAGGGATTCCCCTTCCCGTACCGGCTTACGTTTTCCATCTGCGATGATCGAAGTACTGTGTCCAAACGCGCCGCGCTCCTGCAAGCTCTCCCCACACTTCTGCTCGCACCGCTGATGATGGTCTCCGGCTGTCACGCGCAAACGGCGGCACCGGCCACCACCGCACCGAAAGCCGCGGCCAACATTTCGCCGGAGCTGGCGCGGCGCATCGGCGTGCTCATCCGCAGCCGGGCCAGCATTCCGTTCACCTATGACGTGACCGTAACGGACCGGCACCCAAGCGAAAAGCTGCCCGGCTATGACGAGGTCGGCGTGCTGGTGAGTGAGCCCGGCAAGCCCGGCAAGGCGACTACCTTTCTGCTGGCCAAAGATGAAAAGACGCTGGCGCAGCTCACCAGCTTTGACCTGACCAAAGATCCCCGCGAGATTACGCTGGACACCGGGCGTCCAGCACGCGGCGGCGCGGAAAACGCACCCGTGCACATTGTCGTCTTCGATGATCTGGAGTGCCCTTTCTGCGCGCGGATGCATGCGCAGCTCTTCCCCGCGCTGCTGAACCGCTACGGCGACAAAGTACGTATCGTCTACAAGGATTTTCCGCTCACACAGCACCCGTGGGCGATCCATGCAGCGGTGGACGCGGACTGTATCGGCAGCCAGAGCGCTCCGGCTTACTGGAATTTTGTGGATTACCTGCACGCCCACGCGGAGGAGATCGGCGGCCAGGAGAAAAGCCTCACCGCGGCCAAGATTCAACTGGACAAGCTGGCCTCCGACACCGGCATGCATAGCAAGCTGGACGGCACAAAGCTGCAAAGCTGCATGGCCAAGCAGGATGAAGCGCCAGTCACCGCCGGCCTGCGCGAGGGCGAGTCACTCAACATTAACGGCGTGCCCGCGCTGTTCATCAACGGCGAAACGATCAATGGCGCGGCTCCGGTGGAATTTGTGTACCGCGCGGTGGATCAGGCATTGCTGGCGCAAGGCATCACGCCGCCTCCGCCGGTACCTCTGCCGGATCTGAATGCGCCGCGGGCACCGTCCACTCCCGCTCAGAGCAATGCTCCGATGCCACCACGCACCAAATAGAGAGATGATTCTCCATCTTCCTAAAGCCATCCGCAATGGCTTTAGCTCTCCGCGATACCATACCTACGTGACGCACGTACGCAATCTCACGCTGTTGAACGTTCAGCCTGCCCGCCTCCCCGCTCTCCTGACGGCACTGCTCTTACTCACATTCGCCGGCTGCCACAAGCAGCATGGGGCGGACGTGGTGGCGAGCGTGAACGGCCATGCCATTCCGCGGGCCGACCTGGACCACTACTACGACCAGCAGGAGAAGGGCAAGCAGGACCAGCAGCCCGTGACCACCGAGCAGGCCGACAGTGACCGCCTCACCATCTTGCGTGGTCTGATCGACCAGGAGATCATCGAACAGCGCGCGGCCAAGATGAACCTGACCGCCACCGACGATGAGGTGAACGCGAAGCTGACCGAAATGAAGGCGCCCTACACCGAGGACATTTTTCAGCAGCGCCTCCGGCAAAGCGGGCAGACGCTGGACCAGGTGCGGCGGGACCTGCGCCGTTCCATCACGCTGGACAAGCTGCTGAATAAAGAAATCAACAGCAAGATCAACGTCACCGACTCCCAGGTCGTGGCTTACTTCAACACGCACAAATCCGATTTCAATCTGATTGAGAACCGGTACCACCTGGCCCAGGTGGTGGTGACCAGCCTGCCGGAACAGGGCGCCAGCAACCTGCAGGGCAGCAAGGCGACCAACGACGCGGATGCCCGGAAGAAAATCCAGACACTCAAGAACCGCATTGACGCCGGTGAAGATTTTGGTGCCATTGCGGCCAATTTCTCTGAGAATCCGCAAACCGCGGCCAACGGCGGGGATATGGGCTTTCCCGCGGAGTCGCAGCTCCGGCAGGATCCGCTGACCTTTGCCGCCGTGAGCAGGCTGAAGGCAGGCGAGACGACCGACATTCTGCCCATGATGAGCGCGCCTGGCACAAAGCAGCCCATCGGCTACGCCATCCTGAAGCTGATCTCCCGCGAGTCCGCCGGGCAGCGTGACCTGACCAATCCAGCCGTGCAGCAGCAAATTCGCGATGAGCTGCGCAACAGCCGCTCCCAGCTGCTGAAGGGCGCGTATCTGGAGATGGTGCGGGATCAGGCCAAGGTGGAGAACTACCTTGCCGAGGAGATCTTCGCCAAGGGCGCCAAGTGAAGCGACAGGTATGAAACAAAGGCCGCGGCGTTTGCCGCGGCCTTTGCTGCTCTGAACCCAAAGGAAACTACTTCTTCACGGGAGCGATGGCATCCTTGGCGGCCTTCGCGATGCGGAACTTCACGACCGTCTTTGCCTTGATCTTGATGGCTTCGCCGGTCTGCGGGTTGCGGCCGGTGCGCGCCTTGCGCTCCGCCTTCACCAGCTTGCCGATGCCCGGGATGGTGAACTCGCCGTTCTTCTTGGTTTCCTTCACGGCCGTCGCGGACATGAGCTCGAAAAACTGGCCAACCTTCTTGGTGGGCAGCTCTGATTGCTCGGCCAGCGTACGGATGAGTGCGGTTTTGGTGAGTCCTTTTGCCATAAGTGTTGCTCCTTCGCCCGCCCGTTGGACGGGGCTTGATTCGTCGAAGGCGGAGGCCTGTTCATCAGGGACTCAGGCCCGCCAGATGAATGCCCTTGGGAGAGCATCGACCCTGTCGGTTTCCTCAGTGTTTATGCGGCTTTTCCGCGCGTTCCGCCTATCACCTTCGGCGTTTTCGCAACCGATGTCAATGCCTCATTTCGGTTTTCTTCGGGTTTTGTTGGGTTTTCTGGGTCAGACCTGTGGAAGAGTGCTTTTTCTGGTTCTTTTTGCCGGGAAAAGAGGCAAAACGTACGCAGAGACGCAAACTCTACGCCAAGAGGCGACGGAGTGCGGGGCGCGCTTTGCGGAACCCTTTGCGCCTTTGCGTACGCTTCAGAACATGCTCTTGCGCGCGGGGCGGGCTTGCAGCAACGGTGTGTTCAGAAGATCAACGAATGGCAGCACGGCTCGGTATCGCTTCACCATCTCTTTCACCAGGCCGGGCGTGATGGCGGCCTCGGCAGGCAGGCGGATGCTTAGCGCCCACTGCCGGCACAGCAGCACGTCGGCGGCGGGATCATTCGGGGGAAAGCCTTTAGGCATGCGCGTGAGCGGGTTGCTGTCAAGGTCCGGCAGAAGCTTGCGCAGCTTTTTGTCGTCCAGCAGCGCGCGCATCGGCGCATGGTGTGTCTGCAGGTAGCGGCGGATCTTGAGCAGTTGGTCAGGCATGGGCATGTAGACGCCCGCGGCGATAATGACCTCCTCTGCGCCGACGTGTGCGTAGAAGCCGCCGCCGCTGGTGCGTTCCACCTTTGTGGGAGAGAACCAGGCGGCCACATTCGTCTTGTACGGATCTTTGTTCTTGCTGAAGCGGATGTCGCGATAGATGCGCATGGCGGCTTTGCGCGACGGCTTCACGTAGGCGGGCGCAAAGCCGGCGAACTCGGCGTTCAGCGCGTCCAGCACAGCGATCCACGGAGTCTGGACTTCCTGCTCAAAGACATCCTTGCGCGCGTTGAACCAGTCGCGGTCGTTGTTCTTTTTCAGTTGCTGCAGGAACTTGAGACCGGCGGGCGAAAAGTGTGGGGCGGGCATGCTGGGAGCATTCTATGCCCGGCGGACAGGGGCACCCCTCTCCTGCTGGGCTATGTTCTTCATTCGATTGGATCGGGCTGTTGATTTGCTTAAGATCTTCATTCAGTTGGGCTTGCGGCTAAGTTCCTCGATTTGAAGTAGTTGTGATGGGCTTGCAAGGCAGAAGCGCCAGCCCACCCAGGCTGGCGCTTCTTAGATGTGCTAGTTCAGTTTAGCAAGCTGGAGATATAGATCATGCCAACTTTATCTGGCATGGAATGAAGCACTTCGCGAGAAATGGGCTTGACAGGGCGTGGAACCCACACATCGCAGAGAGCGCGATGTATGGGGCACCCGGCAAGTACGAGTTTGACAGGTATACCGTCAGTATCTCTGTCTCGTTCGGCTTGTGGCACTCTTGTATAAGATCCTGAGTCCAAAGGCTGCGATTGCGCCCGTCGGAACTATACCCAGCCAGGCACCATGCTGGATTGATACTTGCATAGCTCCAAAGCCACAGGCGAGTAGCGTCGTTCCAATTAGTACAGCTCCCGCTATTTGTATTTTTGACCCAGCAGCTGGACCGCCCCAGAGGACGTCTTCGACGGAACGATCGTTTCGAATCACATCAGGAGGCAGCACATTGCTCTGTCTTCTACGGGCATCCGAGGCGATCGGGTCACTTGACCTTGCTTTTCGCATTGAACCTCGTGGAGCAATCTACGCTAGTGCAGCATGCCTAGACACTACTATCTGCCCTCGCGAAGGATCTGCTTTCAGAAGCTTTACAGCTCCGGAAAGTAAGCAGATCCTTCGTCGCGAGCTCCTCAGGATGACACTCATAAACAACAGCAAAGATAGGGCCTTCTTAGAAGCTGTAATGCAGTTGGAGTTGCAGCACGCGGGAGGCGCTGCGGGTTGTGCTGATCTGACCGAAGGCAGGGTTAGTGACGCTGCTGATCGGGTTGCCGTAGCTGGCGATGTTGCCGACGTTGAAGGCGTCCGCGCGGAAGCCGACGGATTGGCTCTCGGCAATGTGGAAGTCTTTGAAAACGGACGAGTCGACGGTGAGATAGCGCGGGGTGCGTTCCGTGCCCACCGTAGCGGTGCCGAAGGTGTTGACGGATGGTGCACCGTAGGCGCAGATGCCGTTGTCTGCGCCGAGGCAAGGCTTGGCGGAAGGGCCAATGCCGAACCAGTTGTTCACGCTGCGGCCCGCACCGTTGAGTCGGCGGTAGCGGTTGGCGCGCTCATTGCCGAAGCTGTTGGTGTTGCTCTGGTTGTTTGGACCGTTGATGGTGATTGGAAAGCCAGAGTATGCCAGCACGGAACTGGAAGCGGACCACCCACCCAGCGCCAGGTCGACGGCGCGGTTTACACCGCCGCCAAACTGGCGTCCACGGCCGAAGGGAAAGTCATAGGTGATGAGGCCGGAGAAGTTGTGTGTCAGGTCGGTGCCGGCCAGGCCATAGTCTGCAGCATTGTTGTAGCCGTCCTGGTAGGCACCATTTTGCCCGTTGATGTTGGCCGGGGTGTAGTTGCCGGCGCTGTTGGTGAGCGCTTTGGAGTAGGTGTAGTTGAAGGTGTACGTCAGGCCGTAGCTGCCGCGGTCGCGAACAGTGACAGAGCCCGCGTTGTAGTTGGCCGTTGCCGCAGATTCCGTGATCAGCAGATTGCCGCCCTGCCCCACCAGGCCGGCGAAGGGAGCCGTGGTGGCTGCCGTGACCGTGCCACCATTGGCAGCCAGCAGTTGCGCCTGCGCCAGAGTCAATTGATTGCCGTTGCGGTAGTCCGCCAGGTGCTGGCCGCTCTCGCCCACATAGCTCAGCGCGACCGATAGTTTGTTGGTGACCTCGTACTCCGTGGTCAGATTGAACTCGTGGATGTAGGCGGGTTTGATATTTTGCGGCCATGCGCCGAAGCCCGCGCCGGTGTTGTTGACGGCGCTGACAGAAAAGCCATTCGCCACCTGCAGCGGTGCGCCCGGGCTGTACGGCGTGGTACCGCTGGCGGGCACGGGCTTGCCGGCCTGTGGCTGGGAGAAGACCAGGAAGGGGCTCTGGTAGGTGAGCCGCTGATTGTTCGAGTCACCCTCAAAGAAGCTGGTGGTGCCATAACCGCCGCGCACAACCAAGCGCTGTGCCGCCTGGTAGGCGAAACCGAAGCGTGGCTGAAACTGGTTCTTGGTCGGCTGGTAGCAGGAGATGTTGTCGCAGACGATGGACCCGGCGGGAGCGCCTGATGGAACAGAACCCGCGTACTCCACCTTGCCGGCATTTGGGCCGGTGAGCAGCACGTTGGCAGTCTTGTTGTGAACCTCATTCCAGCGTTGATCGTATTCGTACCGGAGGCCGAAGTTCAGCGTGAGCTTATCCGTCGCCTTCCAGTCGTCCTGAAAGAAGCCGGCGGTGCGCCACTGCCGATTGCCCACCAGGCCGGTGCCGCCGGGCAGCGCGATGCTGTCACCGATGGCCCGGCCCAAGACAAAGTCCGCCCCGCTGTATCCGGTATTGGTGCCGTCGCCGGTAAAGGTGCCGTCATAGGTGAACGCACCCGTTGAGCCCTGCGCACCCAGCAAGGCGTAGTTCTGCTGGTAGCGGACGGCCTGTGCACCGACGCTGAAGAGATGGCGCCCATGCTGGATGGTGAGGTTGTCTGTGTACAGAAATGTGTTGTCGCGCAGAATCTGGGGCGCACCAGATGTGCCCACCCCGCTCAGCTGGGCATTGTTGAAGTTCTGTGAGGCGAAGCCCACATACTGCTGCGTGCCGAACGGGATGCCGACCGTTTTGTTTCCGGTCAGGCCGAAGAGGCCGCTGGGATCGGTGGGCACGCCCTGATCCCAACGCACACGTGTGAAGCCGACGCGCGCTTCATTCACAATGCTGGAGGAGAAGGTGCGCACCCAGGTGCCGCCGCCGAGCTTTGTGGGGAAGGAACTAGCGGACGGAAAGAAGATGGGCAGGATGGCCGTGTTGCCGTCGTTGGCGGTGGACTGCGCGTAGAACGCGGTGATCTTGTCGGCCGAGCGCGGGTCCCACTCGATCTTCAGGTCACCCTGATTGTTAACGCGGAAGGTGCGCGTGGGTCCGATGTAGTTGTTCTGCGTGAGGCCGTCGAGCGGCGTGTTGTTTGGCAGCGGATAGAGTGCCGGATGCGCAAAGAGGTAGGCCGCCACGGGGCTGGTGACCGGGACACGGTTATTGGCATACGGAGCAAAATTGTTCTGTGTATCAAACAGCTGGGTGTTCACGGCGGAGAAGTCGCCGTGGCGCATGGCCGCGGTGAGCACACTGGCGGTGGCGCTGCCACCGTTGTGTTCGCGGATGCCCTCGTAATCGACGAAGAAGAAGAGCTTGTTGCGCCGGATGGGGCCGCCGAGCGTGCCGCCAACGATGGTCTGCGTGAACGGGTTGACGGGAAGGATGTTCGCGGGGTCGGGCTGGTGCTTGTTGGCCCAGCTGTTGGCGTTCAGATTCTGATTTTCCAGATAGGCGTACGCCGAGCCGTGAAACTGGTTGGTGCCGCTCTTCAGCACACTTACGATGTCGCCGCCGTTCACGTTGCCATAGGTGGCAGGAGCGTTCGCCGTGATCACCTTGATCTCGGCGATGGAATCTTGCGACTAGTGGTCAGTCTGAGAGCGAAGGCTATGCGATGATCTACCGCAACCTACTTACGAAAATTCAGGTAGCCCCAGTGCTCCGGCACGTGCATGTCAATCAGGCCCTGGGGCGACCAGACCCAGTTGTCCTCTCTGGGCTGGCCGGCTTTCCACTTGACGCAGCTGAAGTTGAGGCGCCACTGTGTTCCGTTCACCGGAGGCGGCACGTGCTGCCGTGCTTCAAATGCGTTCAGCGGGTAGGCAATTTCCATGGTCCAGCCGCGGTCTTTGTCGGAGTGCAGGTGCACCATTGGACGGCCCATGGCACCGTGCGTTTCGCTCAGAGTGAGAGAGGAGTGATGCGGCGTGGCCAGCATCGCCGTCTGCCGGCCCGGCGTGTCCACCAGCTGGAGGCGATTGCCCACCTTGGGTAAAGATCGGCTTCACGTTGTTGTCCGGAATGTCAGCGTCCGCGCCAAAGTACTGCTATGCGCTGCGAACCAGTCACGCTGACTGCCGCGTCACGCTATCAGGCGGGTGCAAGATTCATCGTGTCTCCAGCTAGACGGCCACACCCCGATTGGTCCCGGGCTTAAGAATCAGTAAGTCATCATGCTTCTGGTGGCGACATTCCTCAGCGAAGTTATCGAGATCCCTTTGATGCTGATCACTCGCAGTAGCCCACTCACTAGGAATCGTGTAGTACTCGTCGTAATCAACAATGCCACTGCTCACAGGAATCGATAAGTAATACATGTTCTGTTGAGTATCTTTACCAACAGAAAAGCGATCTTGCCGAAAAACGCGTATATCTTGGAATCTCAAACTAGCTCCTCTTTAAAACGTCACAGGTGTACTTGTATAAGCCCCACCGTCCGTAGCCCCTCCAAGATCAATGACCGCCTCCGAGTTGCCATTCGGCAGCTTACCACCTGGTATCCATTGCGAGTTAGCCCCAGCCTCATTGCCGGAAGGCATTCGGAGACCAGACCTGCGCGGATCAGGAATATCCACCCTCATCAATTGGCCACTACCATCCAGCTGTCCCTCAGGTAAACCCAATGATTGCTCGAGCGCTCTCTTGTCACCGGCGGCAGATCCCAGCATACTATCCGCTTCCCCTTTAGGCATCACAAAAGACGTACCGTCTTTCTGAGCAGGGCCGTACTTGTCCAGTCCATCTTTTAGTTGGAAGCGAGTCGCCCCATCGTCGAATTGAGCTAAATGCTCGTCGATTTGCTCTTGCGACATGTATGTGGAGGGGTCTGGTCTTTGTCCTTTCTCGATGGATCTGACTTCATCAATTGTGCTCTGGTCTAGCGCGGTCGATTCTCCGGTGCTGCTTGCTGCGGCTTCGACGGGTTTCTCAGCATCGGCGATTTTGCCTGCATCCGTGGCATCGGCCAAATCTGCCACTTTGCTAGCATCGGC
>CAXTRR010000040.1:0-17751 GCA_964246795.1 uncultured Terriglobus sp.
CCGTCACGCTGGGGGCGAGCGGCAGCTTGATCGACACTTCCATTGAGACCGGCGTCGCCACGAATGGAGCTTACCGGTTCGCCAGCGGGGCCACCAACGGGCGGGCGGGCGGCCTGGTCGACTTCATCACGGATTTCACTTACAACTCGAGCGCGTACCCGAACGGCGGCTGCCCGTCCATCTATGCCGTGGTGCACCTGTTCTGCTTTTCCAGCTTTACGCAAAGCTTCGGTGCAGGACAGGCTGTGCGTTACCACACGGCCGAGGGTGCCTTTTTTGCGCAGGATGCATGGCGGCTCACGCCGCGTTTGCGTGTGGACGCCGGCGCGCGCTATGAGTACTTTCGCATGCCGTTGCCGCAGCACCCTAATGCGACACTTGACGCGGTCTTTGGCGGCTTTGCGGCGACCAACGACCTGCCGGGCGACCCAGGAAATCTCGCGCCTCACCTTGGAATTGCGTATGGCCTGAGCGAGCACACGGTGGCGCGGCTGGGCTACAGCCTTCACTTTGGGCGAGTGACCGGCCGCGTGTTGCAGTCGGTGCTGCAAAACACCGCACAGCCGCTGACCAACCTGAGCATTCACCTGCTGCCGCGGACTGAGGTGGAACCGCAGTGCGCTTCGTCTGGCACGAACTTCGGCTATCCGGCCACGTACAGTTGCACACCAACGGGCACGGTCGCGCGTACCAGCTCGGCCACGCTGCTGGCCCGCCGTTTCCAGCTGCCCATGGTGCAGCAGGCTGAGCTGACGCTGGAGCATCGTGTGCAGCATGGGCTGACGGTAAGCGTGAGCTATGCACTTTCGTTGGAGCGCGAACTGCCCAACACCATTGATGTGAACATCGCACCATCGACCTCGCGTGCTGCCTTCCAGATTCAGCGGAGCGACAACGGCGGTGAAGCTGGCCTGCGCAACGGGACCATCTTCAATCTGCCGCTGTATACCTCGCGCATTTCGCCACTCTTTGGGCCGGTGACAACGGTGCTTTCCAACGCAACTGGAACGGACCATGCCGGAGTCTTGCAGGTGACGCACGTTTCGGCGGAGGGGCTCACGCTAAGAGCGGCGTACACCTTCAGCAAGGCAGTGGATTCAACAAGGTATACGGGATCCTCTGTGGATCAGGATGCGCAATTCGATCCCAAAGACGTGAGCTACGACAAGGGCCTCTCCAACTATGACCGGCAGCAGAAGCTGGTGCTCAGCGCGGTGTGGGCCCCGCGAGTAACTGCGGGCGAACGGCTCATTCAAGCGGCGGCCAACGGGTGGAGCGTGTCGCCAATCCTCTTTGCCACCACCGGCCGCCCGTACAGTTATCTGGTCCAGGGCGGCTCTCAGCTAGCCGGCGGGCGCCTCAGCATCAACGGCTCGGGCGGGGCAACCTATCTGCCCACGGTGGGTCGCAACACGCTGCGGCTGCCCTGGACGGAAACGCTCGATCTTCGTTTGCAGCGAGCCATACCGCTGGAAAAGGGTGTGCATGCGCGGCTCTCTGCAGAGGCGTTCAACCTGCTGAACCACCGCAATCTGACCGGCGTGCAGCAGCGTGCCTTCCTGGCCGGTACGCCCGCGAATGGGGTGACGCCGCTGCTCTATCAGGATGCGGCCGCCATTGCCGCGGAGGGCCTCACCAGCCGGGCCTTCGGTGTGCCGCTTGCCGGCAATGCGCCGCTCACACAGCAGCGGCGCATTCAGCTTGGCTTGCGTGTGGATTGGTAAGCTTTGCCGGGTACCATCGCAGCGGAGAACCAACCGCCTAGAATCTAGAGTGACATGACCTATTTTGAAGTCTTCTCGCTGCCGCCCAAGCTCCGCATCGACACAGCCACGCTGGAGAAGGACTTCTACCGGCTTTCGCGCGAATACCACCCGGACCGTTTCGCATCGAAGCCCGCAGACGAGCAGGCCGCCGCCACCGAGCGCTCCTCGCTGCTGAACGATGCATATCGCGTACTGCGCGATCCAATCCGCCGCACCGAATACCTGTTGGAACAGGAGGGGATCGAGCTCGAGGAGCAGTCAGTCAAGGCGACCGAAGCCGCGCGCTCCTCCGGTCAGCAGAAAAAGCAGATCGTGCCGCCCGATCTGCTGGAGGAAGCCTTCGAACTCAACATGCAGCTGGAAGAGATGAAGATGGCGCGCAGGATGGGCGACGACGATCCCCAGTTACGCAAGGATCTGGAAGCCGCGAAGGCGAACTTCACCGCGCTGCTGGAAGCATCGCAGAAGTCGCTGGAAGGCGAGTGGGACAGCTGGGATGCGGCCGTGGAAAGCGGCGACGACGGCGCGAAGGATGCGGCGAAAGATGAGATGGTCGCATTGCTGAACCGGCGTTCGTATCTGCGGAACCTGTTGCGGGATGTAAGTGAGTTTGTGTAAGCAAGGCTTGGTTGTTGGAGCCACCCGGATCATCTACTTTGGAAGACTTGATTACTTTTCGAAGAAAGTAAATTCCTCGTCACAAGCTCGGAAGAAAACCGCTTCTGTCTCGCTTACCCCTCTTGCATCGCTGCACACCTGGAATTTTCGGAGCGCCTACTTGGGTGGGTTCGCCTTCGGTGTCGCTGGGGCGTTCTTATCCGGTGCCGTGTCCTTTTGTATCTCCTGCCCGTTGTAAATGATGCGGGCGCTCGACCGGTACTGGCGATAATCCGTGTACTTCACCACGGACTTGATATGAACATCCTGGCCCGCCGTGCCTGTATCTGCGGCAAAGTGCAGGGTACCTTCGGCCTTGGTATAAGTGGGAAACCAGTATTTACCGTCCACCTGCTCGTAATAAGTGGTAAAGGGTGGCGATAGGTTCTCATGGCCGCGGCGCACATCATCCGGCACGCTCTTTCCACTTACCAGAACAATCTGTAGGTCCTGCTGGTCGAGCCAGATCTTGCCCTTGTAATACCGGCGGTTCTTTTCGATCGTCTTTGGAGCAGCCTCGAAAACATAAGTGTCGAGTTCGTCTATCTTCTGCCGCCCCAGGTAAGTCAGGTCGTAATCGGGCAGGTCTTTGGCGGTGAGCACAAACGGCAGCCGGTGCTCAATGTCGTCCATGTCTTCCTGGGTCAGAATGACACGCTCGATGGTATTGGCTGGCGCAAACAGAACGCTCTCCGTACGGCGGCCGTCCTTGGTAAAACCGATGTCGGTGACCTGCTGGTACTCACCGTCAGGCTTGTTGGTGTCATCGTTGATGGTCTGCATGCGCACGGATTGCTTGAAGACATAGTTGTCGCGCGCCTGCGCGAAGGCCGACTCCTTCTGTCCCATGGCCTGAATGATCTGGTCGACGCTTTTGCCTGTGGGCGGCGCGGGATCGAGCTTGCCGAAACCTTCCTGCGCGGCGGCACTCACCGCCACGGCGATGGCCAGCATACCCAGACCGAAAAAGCGAAGCATTCCGAACGAATCCATACCTGTTTAGACGACGAAATGAGTCGGAAGAGTGCAGGCCGCCGATGCCGCCGATGCGTACTTTGCGCAAACTTGGCGCCCTTTGCGTACGCTCTTGCGTTTGTAGGTGCCAGAATGTGACATGCCCTTTGGCCGACCCAAGCGTGCCCGCGAACCCCTGAACGAGACCGAGCTGCTGGACTACGCCGCTAAATCCCTTGGCGCGCGCATGCAATCCGAACGTGACCTGCGCCGCAAGCTGCTGGATCGCGCCGAACCGGGCCCCGCTGGTGCTGCGCACGCCGATGCGGTCATCGCGAAGCTGAAAGAGTTGCACTACCTCTCCGACGAACGATTTGCGGCGGACTTCACCAAACTCCGCCAGGAGAACCGAAGCTTCGGCCGCCGCCGCGTGCAGCAGGACCTGCAGCAGAAAGGGATCGGCGGCGAACTCATCACGGCCACGCTTAACACTGCCTATGAAAACGTGGACGAGGCCGCGCTGGTGCGCCAGTACATCGACCGCAAGCGCCTGAAGCCGCCGACCGACGACAAGAGCACCGCGCGTGTGTTGCGCAGGCTGACGGGAGCGGGATTTTCGTCAAAGTCGATCTTCAAGGTCTTGCGCGAACTCCGCACCGGCGAGGTACTGGACGCGGCGGAGGCTTCCAGCGCGGACGAGTCATAGACTCGCTGGGGTGCGCACGCACACGGCGACAAGGAGTGTGTTTAGGCGTGTGGGTGCCCCACCTTCACCGCGCTTTTGCGGTTAAGGTGGGATTTGGAGTGGCACGAACGTTGATTGGCAAGCAAAGCCCACCTTAGCTTCGCGAAGGCGGGGCACCCGGCCGTATAGCTGCATCGAAACGCATGTGATCCCGTCCGCTCCAACCACCGTGATTGCCATTGATTGGTCGGGCCGTATGGACGCGGCGGGCCAGCGCCGCCATATCGTCGCGGCAATCTGGTGCGACGGAAAAGTGCGGATCGAAAGCGGGCGCACGCGGGACGAGGTCGGCGCGTGGCTGGTCGAAGTGGCCGCAAAGACTCCGGCGCTCATCGTCGGCTTCGATTTCTGCTTCGGCTTCCCCGCCTGGTTTGTGCAGGAAGCGAGAGCGCGGGATGGGCCGGAATTCTGGCGCATTGTTCAGGAGCGGAGCGAGGAGTGGCTCAGTCACGCGACTGAGGACCGCCGCTTCTGGGGCAAGCCGCACAAGCGCCCCGCCGAGTTCAGCGGAGACCAGATCCACCGCATGCTGCGCGCCACCGACATCGATTGCAAGCTCGCCGCACACATCCCTGATGAGGAACGTGCCCTGCGGGTGAAGGGCATTACGCCCAAATCGGTATTCCAGATTGGCGGCGCCGGCTCCGTGGGCACGGCCAGCCTGCGTGGCATGCCGATACTGCTCAAGCTGCGAGACGCCGGCTTTCACATCTGGCCCTTCGATACACCCATGCCCGGGCAGCCACTTGCCGTTGAAATGTACACGCGGCTGAATACCGGGCCGGTATACAAATCGAATCCGGCCGCACGTGTCGCGTATCTGGCAGCCAAGCGCAAGGCCGACCCGGCCTATGCCGCTCTAAGCCGGGCGGCTCTTTCTCAGGCTAAAGCGGGCGAGGACGCCTTCGATGCGCTGGTCAGCTGCATGGTGATGGCCGCTCAGCGCGAAACGTTTTATGACCTGCCGCAGCCGCGCGACCCCAAGTACAAGCTGGAAGGCTGGACCTGGGCGGCGGATGCAGCGGCCGCATGCTCCTGACGTGATTGCCGCACCGCGCTGGCTGCTATTCTCAGGCTGCATCGCAGGCAGCTCGCATGTTGCGACCGAGCCCCGAGGTGGGCCTGGTTTGCCCAAAGGAGCATCTATGATTCGCATGGACCGCCGCCGCTTTCTGAAGGCTTCGCTCGCCGCGGTAACCACCTCGGTGGCCGCCGCTTACTATGCTCCACAGGCGTTGCTGGGCCAGGCCGCACCTGCCTCGCCAAGCACGGCGCGGCTCGTGCAGATGAAGGCTGCTGCCGCGCAGGCAAAGATCTCTACGCAGCCTTTGCGCGGCGGCGTTAGCGTGCTGATGGGCTCTGGCGGCAACATCGCCGTGCTGCCGGGCAAGGACGGCAAGCTGCTGGTGGACACGGGCTTCGCGAGCTCGCAGCCGCAGATTGCAGAAAGTCTCGCCGCCCTTAGCGCCGACCCCATGACGCACTTGGTCAACACGCACTGGCACTTTGACCACACCGACGGCAATGGGTGGATGCACGCCGCGGGCGCAAACATCACGGCGCACACGAACACGCTCAAGCGCCTGAGCACGCAACAGGTGATCGCCGACTACAACATGATCGTGCCGGCAGCACCGGCGGGCGCTCTCCCCACCGAATTGGTCGACGGCAAACGCACGTTGACGCTGAACGGCGAAACAGTGCACCTGGCCGATTTTGCACCCGCGCACACCGACACAGATTTGTCCGTTCACTTTCAAAATGCAGACGTGTATCACGCGGGCGACACGTGGTTCAACGGTCTGTACCCGTTCATTGACTACTCGACCGGCGGCAGCATCGACGGCATGATCCGCGCTGCCCGCGTCACGCTCGCGGCCACGTCGGCAAAGACGATTCTCATCCCGGGACATGGCCCTGTGGGCACGCGCGAAGACTTCCAGCGCTTTCACGACATGCTGGCGGGCACCCGCGAGAACGTGGCAAAGCTCAAGAAGCAGGGCCGCAGCTTCGACGAGATCGTCGCCGCCAAGCCGACGGCAGCTTACGACAGCCAGTTCAAGGCTGCCGTGGGACCGGTGGAGTCGTACATTCATCTGGTCTACGAGGGCGTTTAGCAGGTAGCTCTGTTAGAGCAGAAAGGCGGAGACGCTTTCGCCGGTGGATTCGGTGAACGGGTTCAGGTACCGGACGCCCTCGCTTACTGGCCGGTCCTGCAGGTCCTCAGTGATGATGGTTGTGCATCCATTCCGGCGAAGGGTCGCCCAGAGCATTGCGTCCCAGAACTGGACCTGTCTTTGCTCTTTTAAGCGCAAAGCTTCACTGAAGTCAGTGGCCGTTGCACTCACGACCTCCATTACTGCCAGCGTTTGCCGAAGCAGTCTCCCAGCGTCACCTGCAAGCGCCGGCCGCCGCCTGGTAATTGCGTTGTACGTCTCGCCCAGAGTCTGAACGGTGAGAATGCAACTTCGTCGAACAGAAGCTTTCACCAGTTCGAGCGCGAGACCATGCTTTTCGCCTGCGTCTGTATCGATTGCATAAAAGAGGATGTTGGCGTCCAGGCTGTAACGCTCACCACTCATGCATTTCGTCCTTGGTCGGCGCGTTTCCACCACCGAGTGGGAGGCCCTTGTCGAGCAGCTTGAAATATTCCTGGATTTCCTTCTCCCGCTTTGCATCATGCGATGCCTTGCGGAAAGGGATGATCTCGGCCACCGGCACACCACGGCGTTCGACGATGAAGCGTTCGCCCGACTCGACATCAGCGATCACGCCGGAGAAATTCTGGTTGGCTTCGCGCATCGATACCCGCTTCATCAAGTACTCCTGAGCTCAATGTACTACGTAGTGCGTTCGGCTCGAAAATGTCAAAGCGCTTGCACAGAGTGAGTGTGCCGCCTTGGTCGCACAAGCACGGGGCAAGCTAGCTCGACGACAAAAGCAGAGACGCGACCTCCCTGGCTGAGCGCTGGAAGGGGTTCACAATCTGCATGGTGCCGAGGTTGAAACCGTCCTGCATATCTTCTGAGAAGAAGATACGGCAGGCGCTCTTTGCCGCTGTCGCCAGCAGCAGGAAGTCCCAGTAGGAGTAGCTCGTCGCATAGTGCAGGTCCAGAGCGGCGTTCATTTCATCCCTTCCCGGGACAATGATCTGCAGAGCCCGGCTGTATCGCGCAACAAAGTCTCGCAGAACTGGCTGTGGCAGGAGCCGCTTTCGCGTCGCAGCGTGGCAGAACTCATTCAGGCTCTGGACCGAGAGGGGTTGTACTTCACTGGAGGCTCGGTCAAGCAGTTCAATGGACCGTTCTCTCTTGAACTCCGAGGCGCTACGGTCAACAGCATAGATAAGGATGTTGGTGTCAACCGTAAACCTAAGCCCTGCGGTCATAGAGTTCGTTCCGGTCGATCCGAAGCCCTCCGAGATCCAAGCCGTTCCGAACGAAACTCATGAGATCCATTGCCGCCTGCTTCGAGTCGTCATCTCGTCGTGTCCTCGGGACAGGCACAATGCGAGCCACAGCCTGACCTTTCTCTGTAATGACGATGTCCTCACCGGCATTCATAAGCTCGACGTATTGAGCCATGGATGGATCCGCTTCGACTGAAAGGTGTGTCATGGGCGACGGCCTCCCACCGTGTCCTCATTTTCGCACTGCTAGACTTTAGCAGCCATGCAATATCAATCCGGGAACCAGATTCGCGAAGATTTCCTGCGCTTTTTTGAAGAAAAGGGCCACCGCCGCGTGCACTCGTCGTCGCTTGTGCCGCACAACGACCCCACGCTGCTTTTCAGCAACGCGGGCATGAACCAGTTCAAGGACGTTTTTCTGGGCGCGGAGCAGCGCAGCTACACGCGGGCGGTGAGCTCGCAGAAGTGTGTGCGCGCGGGCGGCAAGCACAACGATCTTGAAAACGTCGGCTTCACCCGCCGCCACCACACCTTTTTTGAGATGCTCGGCAACTTCAGCTTCGGCGACTACTTCAAGCGCGAAGCCATCGAGTACGCGTGGGAGCTGCTGACCAGCCCGCGCTGGTTCGGCATCGACCCGGCGCGGCTCTACGTGACGATCTTTGAGGGCGACGCGCAGACGCCGCGCGACGATGAGGCCGAGCAGTTCTGGCTGGGCGTGGGCGTGCCTCAGGAGCGCATCTTCGCCCTGGGCGCGAAAGACAACTTCTGGCAGATGGGTGAGACCGGGCCGTGCGGACCGTGCTCGGAGATTTACTACGATTTGGGGCTAGCAGCAGGCGAAATTGGGCCGGATAGCGTCATCCAAGATAAGCCCTTCGGCGAAGACGACCAGCGTTACATGGAGATCTGGAACCTGGTCTTCATGCAGTTCGACCGCAGCGCCCAAGGCGAGCTGACGCCGCTGCCCAAGCCGTCGATCGATACAGGCATGGGACTGGAGCGCATCGCGTGTGTCTTGCAGGGCAAGCTGTCGAATTATCAGAGCGACCTGTTTACGCCGTTGATTGCGAGGGCTGCGGAGCTGACGGAACAGGGAACAGGGAACAGGGAACAGGGAACAGTTCCGGAGGGAGCAGAGGGCTTCAGCCCGCTGAATATCTCTGGCAAGAAAGGGGCTTTAGCCCCGGATGCTTCTGCCGAGGTTGCCGCAATCAGCGACGAAAAAGGTGCGGCGTCGTTGCGCATTATCGCGGATCATGCGCGTGCGGCAACGTTTTTGATCAGCGATGGCGTGGTTCCGGCCAATGAGGGACGTGGGTATGTCTTGCGTAAGGTTCTGCGGCGTGGGATTCGCCATGGAAGACTGCTCGGGCAGGAGCAGCCGTTCATGCGCCAGATGGTGTTTGCAGTTCGCGATGAAATGCAGGCGGGCTATCCGGAGCTAAGTGAGACAGCATCACGGGTGAGCAAGACGGTGCTGCAAGAGGAACAACAATTTGCTCGCACCCTTGTCTTAGGATCGCAGCATCTGAGTTCCGCTATCCGCGACACTCAGCATGAAGCGTGGAAAGCAGCACTGTCTCGACTTATCGCCGAGTCCAAGACTGGACCTAAATCTTTGATCCATTTTGGGGAAAAGCAGCCATTTCTAAGCCTTCGTGCGTCCTTTGACGAGTTGACAGAACGTTTCGCTGATCATGAATCGAGGAAAGAGTTCTTTAGTTCATTCAGAGGGCTCACTGTAAATAGCACTCCTAGCGAAGGAACCGTCTACCAATTCTTACGCCAACGTATGATTCCTGAGGACGCTCTTGATGCGGTGCATCTGTTAGTCCGCTTCTTCGATGAAGAACTGCCTAGGCAAGCTGTGCATGGAGATCAAGTCTTTCACTTGTACGAGACATTCGGCCTTCCAGTTGACTTCATACAAGACGCCGCCCGAGATTCCGGCGTTAAAGTGGATCTCGCCGGTTTTGAGCGCGCCAAAGAAGAAGAACAAGCCCGTGCCCGCGCCTCCTGGAAGGGCGGCTCACAGAAGTCCGCCAGTCCCGCCTATCGCGATCTACCCAAGACCGACTTCGAAGGCTACGGCGCGCTGCGCATCGAGGGCGCAAAGGTCCTCGCACTGGTGAAGGACGGCATCGGCGCCAACGAACTCAGGCCCGGCGAGGAGGGCGAAGTCGTCCTCGACGCAACCAGCTTCTACGCCGATTCCGGCGGGCAGGTGGGCGATACCGGCTGGCTCTACTCGCCCGACGGCGCACAGGTCGTCGCCGAGGTGAGCGGTTGCACCAAGCCGGTGCAGGGTGTCTTTGCGCATCGCGTTACGGCGAGGCATGCCGTTGCGGTGGGCGACACCGTGAACACCGTGGTTGACGGTGCGGAGCGGGCCGCGACCATGCGCAACCACACCGGCACGCACCTGCTGCAGGCGGCGCTGCGGGAGGTGCTGGGCACGCACGTGAAGCAGGCCGGCTCGCTGGTCAACCGGGCGCGGCTGCGCTTTGACTTCTCGCACTTTGCCGGTGTGGCGCAGGAGGAGCTGCAGGAGGTGGAAGACATTGTCAACCGCGAAGTCCTCAGCAATACCAACGTCGAAACCTTCATCGATGTCCCCATCGACGCCGCCATCAACGACTTTCACGCCACCGCGCTCTTCGGTGAGAAGTACGGCGACCGGGTGCGCGTGGTGAAGATCGGCGACTTCTCCACCGAGCTTTGCGGCGGCACGCACACCGGCGCCACGGGCGAGATCGGCTTGCTGAAGCTGACTGGCGAGTCGAGCGTGTCGTCGGGGATTCGCCGTGTGGAGGCCGTGACCGGCACGGGCTCGCTGCAGGAGTTCCGCCGCGATGCCGCCGTTGCCCGCGTGGCGACGAACTGGACGGGCGGCATCTCCGATTCACCCGCCGCGGCCCTCGAAGCGCGCCTCTCCCAGACCGAAGAGGAGATGAAGCGCCTCCGCCGCGAGCTGGACCAGGCCCGCATGAAGTCCGCCTCCGCAGCAACGGCCAACGCGGCTGAATCCGCCGTCGAAGTGCAGGGGATCAAAGTGCTGGCGCAGCGCGTGCAGGGGCTGGACAAGGGCCAGATGCGTTCCCTCGTGGACTCGTTGCGGACGAAGCTCGGCAGCGGCATTGTGCTGCTGGGCGCGGCAACGGATGACGGCAAAGTTGCGCTGATCGCAGGTGTGACGAAAGACCTGACCGGGCGTGTTCCCGCCGGTAAACTCGTTGGTGCTCTGGCAGCGAAGGTCGGCGGGAAAGGCGGCGGCCGGCCGGACCTGGCCGAGGCCGGCGGCAGTGACGCATCGCAACTGGATGCGGCTCTGGCGGCAGCGCCTGAGACGGTTGCCGCGTTGTTAGGCTAAATTGTTCGCACGAGAAAACTCATGTCTCAGAAGCGAGACATGGGGCACCTAACATCCTGATGCTGAGGAGTGGGTGCCCCACCTTTGCGAAGCTAAGGTGGGTTTGTCCTTGCCGCAAATCGCCGGGCATCTTGGGCTTCCGGAACCCACCTTAATCGCAAAGAACGCGATGAAGGTGGGGCACCGACTTTTCTTTCGCCACGAGCGTGTTTGGCCGGGATGAGAAAGTCTCGTGACTCTGCACCTCCGCCGCCCGCACAGGTATACAGGCGAGTACGCCCCGCTCTTCCACCGCAAATGGCCCGGGACGCCTCGATAGACTGGAAGTGCCTTGCGTTGCCGTCCCCCAAACCGCTGGCTGGCTGCCCTTGTGTTGCCGGTGCTGAGCGCTGCCGCTGTGTTTGCCGCGCCTGCAAAAAAGCCTCCACCGGAGACGCCATGGTCCATCGCCGAGGCCGCACGTGCGCAGCTCGCCGCCATCCTTCCAGAGCAGCGCACGGCGGCGGACTACCGCACCGTGATGGACGCGTACCGGCTGATTTACCACGCCGACCCCGGCGATCTGCATGCGCCTGAGTCCATCTACGCCGTGGGCAATCTGCTGGCGGAGGAGGGCATCGTGCTGCGCGAGCCGCATGCCTTGCAGCTTTCGCTCGGGCAGTATGAGTTTCTGCGCAAGCAGTACCCCACCAGCAGCCTGCGCATTGCCGCGCTGTTGGAGGAGGCGCATGTTGCGGTCGTTGGCCTGAAAGACAACAGGCTGGCACGGGAAAAGTATGCGGAGTTCCTGAAGGAGTATCCGCGTTCCGCGCGCATTCCGGAAGCGCAGGCGGCGTTGGTGTCGTTGAAGACAGGCGCGCTGCCGGTGGTGCAGTCCGGCCCGCTGGCGAGACCCGCACAGAGCGACATTTCAACCGATACTGCAGGAGCGGGGCAGACGGGTAAAGGCAGCACCGGCGTTCAGACAAGCGGCAGCAACAGCAGCAACAGCGCGGGCACTGGCAGCGGAAGCAACCCACGCGCTGCAAAAAATGCAGGCAACACCCTGGCCCGCAACGCAGCTGCTCCGTCCGCGGGCGCTCCTGATACCTCTCAGCCCTTTGCCGCAGCCCTCGCCCATCATGCCGCCAGCAGCGCGGCCTCCAACGGTGTGCCCTCTGCCGCGGTAGCGCCGGGGGAACGGGCAGAGGCGAGCCTGCTGGCCAGTGAACGTAAAGCGACACCCGCGCAGATTGCCCATGAGCAGCAGCCGCGTAACGCCGTCGGCGGTGACGCGCCTTCCCTGGAGGAAACGGCCAACGCTGCGCCAAAAGGCCCAACGCACACGCGTGGCGGCATGGCGCTGGTCACCGGCATCCGCCACTGGTCCACGCCCACGTACACACGCGTTGCGATTGATCTTGGCGATGAGGTGCAGTACCAGGCCGCGCGCGTGCCGCATCCAGACCGCATCTTCTTCGACCTCCACGGCACCCGGCTGGCTACGGAGCTGGTGGGCAAGAGCTTTGAAGTGGTCGATGACGGCTTTTTGAAACGTATCCGTGCCGCGCAATATACCGGCGACTCCACGCGCATCGTGCTGGATGTGAATGACGTCACTGAGTACTCGGCCTTTCTGCTGCCGAATCCGTACCGGCTGATTATTGATATTCACGGGGGCGAGAAGAGCGGTGACAAGGGGGCCGCAAAGGCCAGTGCCGCACCCGCGGCGCAGGATTTGCCAGAGAACGCCATGCCGAACACCTTGTCGAAGCCCAGTGCAGGCGGCGCGGCAACGACTGCTGCAAAAGGCGCACCGGCCGGCAATGCAGCCGCGCAACGTGTGGCTACGGAGGTCCCCAGCACCGTTGCCGTTCGCAACACTGCCAGCACCACGCATGAGGTGGATGCGCTGAGCCAGCAGATCGATAAGGTGGAGGCCACCCCTGCACCGACCTCGCAGCCCATCGCCGTGGTGTCGAATCCAAAGGCTCTGGCGAACGACACCGCCGCGCACAAAAGCAAGCGCACCGCGCGGGAGAGCGTGCCCAGCAGCACTGCCATGGCCGCCGGCAGCACTTCCATGACCGCCGCCGATGTGTCCGCCAAGCGCACGGCCGCGCCCACGGCCGAGGGCGAACGGTCACTGATGCGCGCTCTCGGTCTGAAGATCGGCCGCATCGTGATCGACCCCGGCCATGGCGGCTATGATGCGGGCACGCTGGGCGCGGGCGGCATCATGGAGAAAGACGTAGTGCTGGACGTGGCTCTGCGCCTGGGCAAGCTCTTGCATGACCACCTGGGCGCGGAGATCATCTACACGCGTTCAGACGATACCTTCATCCCGCTCGAAACACGCACAGCCATTGCGAATAAGGCGGAGGCGGACTTGTTCATCAGCGTGCACGCGAACAGCTCGCCGGATGCAACGGCGCGTGGCGTGGAGACGTATTACCTGAACTTCACCTCGCAGCCCGACGCGCTGGACGTGGCCGCCCGCGAAAATGCCGTAAGCGATCAAAGCGTGCACGAGCTCAGCACCATGGTGAAGCGCATCACGCTCAAGGACAAGATCGACGAGTCGCGCGAGTTCGCGCAGGACGTGGAGCAGTCGCTCTACGACGGGCTGCAGCGCGGCAACGCCGGCCTGAAGAACCGCGGCGTTAAGAAGGCACCCTTCGTCGTGCTCATCGGTGCAAACATGCCCAGCATCCTCACAGAGATCAGCTTTGTAACCAACCCGCAGGACGCCGCCGAACTGCGCACCGGCGACTACCGTGAGCGCGTGGCGGAGTCCATCTACCGCGGCATCGCCCGCTACGCCCAGGGGCTGGGCGGCATGCGCGTGGCCGCCGCGCAGAAAAGTCCCGAGCCGGCCAATTAACCTTAATAATTAAAACTCAGCCGGGTGCCCCATCTTCACGACGGCTTCACCGTCGTTAAGGTGGGTTTCTCCGTGGCACGGATGCAAGCGTGCAGCGGACGAACCCACCTTCGTGCTCCCACGCCTGAACTGATCTGAGTCAGCAGCGCTTGGCCACGCCGATAAAGATGTCTCCAAAGAAGACACGATGGACCTCGGGGTGAGGCCGGAGATGCAAGCTTGTCAGGGTTTGCAGAAACTCTGCTTCGCTAAACCGATTTTCTTTTGGGTGCTTCAGAAGCAGGCGGTAGCTCCAGCGCTCCAGGGCGGCACGCGTCACCTCCTCAAAGAAGAAGAGTCCGCCGGGCTTCAGGACGCGGGCGATCTCGGCGACACCGTCCTGCCACGCAGGTACATGGTGCAGGATGCCAAAATCGAAGACGGCGTCGAAGCTGCAGTCATCAAAAGGGAGCTGCTCCACCGAGCCAAGGTGAAGATTAATCTGACCCGCATATTTATCTCCAAGCCGTCGCCGCGCACGAATCAGCTGCTGGGGATCCAGGTCAACGCCGGAGACATGTACTGCACCGAACTCTCGCAGAAGCAGAGGAAGGCCGACGCCGCGCCCGCAGCCCACTTCCAGCACATGCCCTCCCTCAACCCGGCCTCCAAGCCTCCGCAGAAGCGGTATCTCGTAAAAGCGCTGCACGACCGCTCGTGCCGGGTTGTTGACGAGCCATCGCTCCGCTGCATTTAACTTCACACATCCGCCTTGCGCAGCAGGAAGCACTGCACAAACGGGGTCGCCCCGCGTTGCTGGACCACTCGAAGGCCAGCTTGATGGATACTTCTGAACCAGCTGCGGCCTGAGTGAAAATGGAGAAAGCCCGGCCCGAACGCCACGAAATTTGGAAAGTCGCGCAGATGTTCCACAAGTATGATCTGCCCGTCAGCCTTCAGCACGCGATGTGCCTCACGCAGCAGTTGTGTGCGTCGCTCAAAGTCGCGCAACTCATGCGCGGCAAACAGCAGAAGAATGGCATCCCGGTCAGCATCGGGTAAAGGCAATGCCTCGGCACTTCCTGCCTGGAATGCCTCTGTAGCCGGGTATGCCTGCCTTGCCTTGGCGATCGAGGGTTCCGTCATCGTGCGCGGGTCGTAGATGTCGATCACAACGCCGTCCGTACCTGGAAGCAAACGCCGCAGCCAGGCAGTGGATTCGTCGAGACCCGCGTGAATGTTCGCCCATCGTTGCGGCTCATGCCGCAGGCTCGGCCGCAACCATTCCCAGCGCGTGACCCCCGCGTGATCGTAGACGTACCAGGAGATGAGGATCGAACTCAGAGTCCAAAACAGCATCAGAGCTGTGCCCAGGACCACACCCGTTCGAAGCCACGGGGGCATCGGGAGCCGTTTGAGCACGAGCACGGCCGCGGTCAGGCCTACGGCGCTTCCAATGTAAAAGCGGGTGTTGAACCGGATGATTTTGGCCGCGCCTTCAAAGCTGCTCCGGCCGCCTGAGTTGGTCATCAGAGAGCCTCCCGGATGCCGGGCTTCCAGGCGTATGGAACGTTCTCAAGGTAGAAAGCGTTCGCCAGCACAGCTCCGGCTGACCGGAATGCGTCCTGCTCGAAAAAGGTGTTGCGTCGAACGTTCACCGTCACCGGCCTCGGCTTCCAGTCCCGCCGGACACCTTCCACACGAATGATGGAATGTGTTTGAGGTTCATAGTCAAACGTGAACGGAAGTGGCCCTGCAAACTTGCGGGCTTCGCGAAGGTTCTGGAACGGGGATCCTGGTGGCGGGGCTATCGCATCCGTGGAAAGGTCCGCCTCTACGTGCAGGTCTGCAGTTCCCTTCGGCGAGTTCACCTCCACCGTATAGGTCACTCCGGACCGGTGTACCTCGCACCGGGAATGCTCATATCCGTAGTGCGTCAGCAGATTGCCAAAGACCCGCATGGACTCACGGTCCGTGTCGCTGCGCAAAATGCGTAAACCACGGAGTGTTCGTCCCGACGTAGTCTGGTAACGCGTAAAGATCCGGTACCCAGCCAGAAAGAAGTCCAGCCCCAGCCCTGCCGGCAGGAAACTCGGACGCAGCGCTCGTGTCTCAACCAGCGCGATTGCTAAAAAGCCGAGATCCCCATACGTGTCCAGCTTCAACCCCGGCGTGAGAAAAGGCGTCAACACCTCCGCTGGCAACGCATACGCAAGCACCAGCGATGCTGCCAGCTGGGCCTTGATCGCGAATGCGTGCCGCTGCAGCAGGTGAAGCAAGCAGGACTCCTGCCACACAGTATAGGCAGAGCTGCACTGCTTAGCTGTAAGAGCTACTCGGCGCCCCTGCTAACACGGACTCCAGGACGCGCACTTCGGGGGATATTTCAAGTCTCCCAGTCAAACGCTACTTCCGATGAGACTGCCTTGCTTGGTGCCCGGTCAGAAATTGCTGATAAGTGTCCTCGATGAACTGTTGATGGATCGCTCCTGAACCGAGTAGCAGCCGGTAATAGAGCGATCCGTAAAGCTGGTCGATTGCCGTGTCGATGCCGAAGTCACCCCGCAAAGAACCTTCTGCCATCGCGGCCTGCATGTTCTGGCGAACACCTTCCCGTCGTGGATTGAGCCAGCGTTCCCGGAAAGCTGCCGCAAGCTTCGGGTCGGACTGGGCTTCAGACACCAGGGAACGGATGAGATTGCCGCGGGAACCGCGGAAGAAGGCAGCTTGCACATGGAGCTGCCGCCGAAGGCTTTCAAGCGCGCTGTCCGCCTCGGGAAAGGCTGTTTCCTCTCCGATCAACTCCAGCAGCGCATCCATCACAACCGCTGCTTTGTTTGGCCAGTGCCGGTAAAGCGTCATCTTTCCAACGCCCGCCTCGGCTGCAATCTCATTCACACTCACGGCACGGAAGCCGCGCTTCGCCACCAGGCGGAGGGCAGACTTAAGGATGGCGGTGTGAGCTGCCTGGCTCCGCGGTCGCCCTGTTGCCCCCATATTGCCCCCTCGCGCTCCGTACACAAAATGCATCTTTAACGATACCGTCAGTATCTTATCTAACAGAAACGATACTTGCGGTATCGCGCGAGAGGGGAAAATGGATAAGGTCGTCATCGTCACCGGCACAAGCAGCGGACTTGGCAGGGCATTTGCTCAGGCCATCCTTGAAGCCGGATTCAAGGTCGTAGGCACGGTCCGCAAGCCGGAAGCAGCGCTGGAGTTCGAACAGCTGAAGCCCGGAGCCGCCTTTGCACGAATTCTCGATGTGACCGACTCTCCCGAGCGGCTGGCCTCGGTGGTCGAACAGATCGAGCAAAATGTCGGCCCGGTGTATGCGCTCATCAACAACGCCGGGTACGGCCATGAGGGCACACTGGAAGAAAGCTCCATGGACGAGTTACGTCGGCAGTTCGAGGTAAACGTCTTCGGTGCCGTCGCCATGATGAAAGCAGTCTTGCCTCCAATGCGTGCCCGGCGCGAAGGGCGCATCCTCAACGTGACCTCGATGGGTGGCCTGATGACGATGCCCGGGCTCTCCTACTATCACGGAAGCAAGTTTGCACTCGAGGGAATTTCCTCGTCACTCGCCAAGGAGGTACGGCCGCTCGGCATCTACGTCACGGCCGTTGAGCCTGGCATGTTCCGGACGGACTGGGCCGGCCGCTCCATGGTGCGTTCAGATCGCAGCATCTCCGAATACGACGCGATCTTTGATCCCATTCGGGAGGCGCGCAAAGCGAGAAGCGGACAGCAGCCGGGAGACCCGGCCAAAGCCGGGAAAGCGATCGCGGATTTCCTGACGGCCCCGGAGCCGCCTCTCCATCTTCTGCTCGGCCCCGATGCATTTAACCATGTGCAGAAAGAGCTTGACGCGCTTCGGTCGGAGTTTGCAGCGTGGGAAACCGTGACCCACTCGACGAATTTCGGGTAAAACGTCTCAGGGGCTTTCACAACCGCCATGAGAGCCGATCCGCACGATGGAGTCGTGGGGATCGGGACCGGGTA
>CAXTRR010000040.1:17761-21346 GCA_964246795.1 uncultured Terriglobus sp.
GTTAAAACCGGCGCGGGGTCTTCCACACCCGCCTTGCCGCCCTAGCGCCCCGTGGTGGGGGGGCGGATCGGCACCTGTAAGTTGTCTCTAGTCATTCGTCCCTGTTGCGGTGTCATGTAGAACGCGTTACTGGGGCTTTACAGTCTGGCCGCTCAGCCACTCACGCTGGTGCGGTTGCATGGAGTTCTCTCGACGAGCTCATCACCCGCACAAGGAATCACGACGGGAAGCGATTGATGCTTCACCTTGGGCGTGGGGCTGCTAGATTCTGCACATGCTTTCGCGGTTCCAGACCGTCCCTTCACAAAGTCTGTCAAGGCGGGATGTGGCGTGGCTCATGATCTTTGCCGCGCTACTGCTCCTGCCCATTCATTTCTACATGGGGAGCGGCTACGGCTTTCACCGCGACGAACTGCAGTTCCTGGACGATGCCCGCCACCTGCACTGGGGCTTTGCCGCTTATCCGCCGATGACCAGCTTCTGTGGACGCGTGGCCATTGCGCTCTTCGGCATCTCCCCACAGGTCTTTCGGTTGCCGGCGGCTCTACTGAATGCGGCGTCGCTCGTGCTGGTGGGCCTGACGGCGCGTGAGATGGGCGGCCGGCGGCTGGCGCAGGCCTTTGCGATGCTGGCGGCTTTTCCTGTGGCGTTAGCTTTCAGTTCGGTGCTGCAGTACAACACGCCGGACATGCTGGCGTGGTGCTTGCTGGTCTTCAGCACAGCACGCGTGCTGCGAACTGGCGACGAGCGCTGGTGGATCAGTGCGGGAGTCGGCTTGGGATTGGGTGTGCTGTCGAAGTACACGATCGCTCTGCCGGTGCTGAGCCTTGTAGTTGGGTTGGTGCTGCTGCCTTCGGCGCGGCGGCATCTGCGCAGCCGCTGGTTCTGGTACGGTGCACTTATCGCCGTGTGCATTGCCGCGCCGAACCTGGTCTGGCTGGTCCGGCACGGCTTTCTTACGCTGCAAATGGAGCACTCGATCCATCTGCGCGACGTGCGGCTTGGGCGGGCCAGCGGCTTCCTCACCGACCAGATTCGCTTTACCCTGCTGGCCATGCCGCTGGCCGTTGCGGGGCTAGTGTCGCTGCTGCGGAGCTCTCGCTTTCGCCTGCTCGCGGCATTCTATGTGGGGCCGTTTCTTTTACTCCTGCTCATGAAAGGTCGTGGCTATTATTTGGCGCCGGCTTATCCGGTCCTGTATGCCGCCGGTGCGGTCGCAGTGGAAGGTGCTTTGGCCCGTTGGCAAGTGCGTATGAGTCTGCGGCGGACAACTTGTGCGGCGGTCTGCTGTGCGCTTCTGGTGAGCGCGGCTTTGGTGGCGTGGGCGTATCTGCCAGTGTGGCGCGTGGGCTCGGCCGCGTGGAACTGGCAGATGCAGAACAACGGGGACATGGCCAATGAGGTGGGCTGGCCGGAGATCGTGGCGCAGGTGGCCACCGTGCGCGACGGCTTATCGCCCATGGAGCGCAGCGGCTATGCGGTGCTGGCCGACAACTTTGGTGACGCCGGTGCGCTTGCGCTCTACGGGCCGAAGTACGGGCTGCCCGTGCCAATCAGCCCGGTAAACAGTTTTTACGATCGCGGGTACGGCGTGCCCCAGGAGACGGTGATCGTGCTCGGCAGCCGGTTGCGCGACGAGCATAACTTCCAGAGCTGCCGCATAGCCGGCCACGTCACCCTGCCGCATGGTGTGCGCAATGAGGAGACAGACGAGCATCCGGAAATTCTGGTCTGCCATCACCTGATGCTCTCCTGGCCGGAGGCATGGAAGGAAGCGCGGCGGTTTGGATGACGTGTGCACTTCCGTCCGAGCGTGCCCTCGACGTCGTTCGGTTGAGGAGCCTCGGTCTGAAAGGAAGCGTCGCGACCGCGCCGGGAACATGCGGCGTTGGCGCGGTGTCTACTCGCTGTAACGTATCTCTGGCGCAGGTAGTCTAACTTCTATGGGTTTCTCGCGGCGCTCGTTTGCCTCCCTTCCGCTGGTGCTGCTGCTCGCGGGGTCCTCGGCTGCTGTAGAGCAATCTACCGCAGCGCAATCCTCCAAGCCGTCCGCCTCGTCCACAACGTTGTCGGTCCCTCCCGCTCCTCTGCTTCCAGAGCATTTCGGGCCATGGCAGGCAGCTTCGGCTGAGACCGCGACAGAGAATGCGATTCAGCTTGATCCCGCAGTGGCCAGGGAATTGCTTTTTCTGCGAGCCGATGTGAAGAAGTACACCGCCGAGGGGAACGCTGCCACCATCTCCGCCGTGCAATTGGCCGATTCGACCGGTGCCTATAGCGCGTGGACACTGCTGCGCACACCGGAGATGCGGCCGTGCGCGGGCGGCAACTCGCTCGGGTCGGATTGCGCGGTGTCGGCGGGCAAATTGCTTTTCTGGCAAGGCAATACGCTGGTCCAGATCGCGGCCTCCGGCACAAAGGCCCTCTCGGCTGGAGCCTTTAGCGATCTGCTGACGACGCTGCCCAAGCCCAGCGGTGCGAAGGGCGCGCCGCCGTTGCTGCCCACGCGGCTGCCGCCGGCCGGTCTGCAGAAGGAGAGCATCCGTTACGCCGTGGGCCCGGCCACTTACGCGGCAGAGGGCGGAGAGGTGCCAGCATCGCTGGTCGACTTCAGCAAAAGTGTTGAGGTGATGACCACGCGCTATAGTGGGCGTGGCGGCAACGGCCTGTTGACTGCAATCTTCTATCCGACGCCGACGATCGCTGGCAAGGCGCAGCATTCTTTGGAGGCAGCGATTGCCGATGGCTCATTGCCCATTGCACTCAAGACCGGGACTCCTGCCGTACGGCGTTCCGGACCGATCGTTGTGCTTGCCTCCAGCGGTTTCAACAAGGCCGAAGCCGCGAAGCTGGCCGGCGCCGTGAAGTACGAAGCGCAGGTGACGTGGAACAAACCGGAGGGGTATGCGGACCAGTTCACCATCAGCCGCACGTCCAACGTGATCGTGCAGATCATCATTCTGGTCATCACCGTGGTGCTGGCGGCGCTTGTGCTTGGACTGGTATTCGGCGGCGGCCGCGTGCTGATTCGGAGGCTGCGTGGAAAGCCCGCATCCTCGTTGGAGGATCTGGAAATCATTCGGCTGGACTTACGAGGACCCGCACCGAAAATCCAGTCTTAAATGCGAAGATAAGGCGAATCTGGCGCGATCTGGCGGAGAGGTCTAATCCTGCTATGCTCTTTTGAATGAAAGACTTACGAAATTGCTTGACTTCCCCGGACCCTGCTCATAGGATTGCGCCAGAAAGTTCAGATGGCTTTGCCTCCGTCCGGACTATTCTCCCTGAAGAAAGGGCTGCCCTGTTGCCGGGCAGCCCTTTCTGTTCCCAACGCCGTACGCTCAGACGGCCAAGACCCAGTTAATTTTGCTCAGGGCCAGTGCTGCCCGTAGAATGGTGACAAGGCCGACGTAGCTCAGTTGGTAGAGCAGCTGATTCGTAATCAGCAGGTCAACGGTTCAAGTCCGTTCGTCGGCTCCACAAAGGCCAACCCACGCGCAGCAACAACGGTTCAAGTCCGTTCGTCGGCCCCACAAAGGCCAACCCACGCGCAGCAACAACGGTTCAAGTCCGTTCGTCGGCTCC
>CAXTRR010000040.1:21446-33336 GCA_964246795.1 uncultured Terriglobus sp.
GCCAACCCACGCGCAGCAACAACGGTTCAAGTCCGTTCGTCGGCTCCACAAAGGCCAACCCACGCGCAGCAACAACGGTTCAAGTCCGTTCGTCGGCTCCACAAAGGCGTTCCGTGCGACTCAGCCGGAATCACTTCAGGTACAGCTTATCCACCGTTATTTCGCGCTAAGTCCTCCCTGCGCCTTGCAGAGGACCGCCGCGCGCCGCATACTCGCACCAAGCGAATCAACCATACCCGCACTTTCTGCGGAACGGCTGATTGCGGAAGGAGCGAGGGAACCGGCATGGCCGTCATTGCGGCACTTCCTTCGGCGTACTCCCTGCAGGCTGCAGCGAGAACGCTGTGTGTCCCTGTGCAGCAGGTGGCTGCCTGGCGACGCTCGCCCATGCTGCGTGACGGGCAAGGGGCTCAGAGTTCTCCTGAGACGCGATCCTCGGTTTCTCCAGGCGAATTGGCAGCCATGCGCCGTTTGCGGGATTTGCGCAAGACCCGGGTTTCCGCGCGAACGATCCGGCGATCTTTCGATGCGATGCGTCTCCGGGTAGGCCTGCTGTCTTCCCTGCATCAAAGTGCGCCCTTGCCGGACGGCGGGCGTTTACTCTTCCGGCATGGCAATGCGCTGCTCGATCCCGTGACGCAGCAGTTTGCTTTCGATTTCGACGCGCAGTCACGTGCGGTGACGTCTTTTCCCGTGCAGGCAAAAGATTCGGGTGCCAGGCAGCTCGCCCACGCGCAGGATCTGTTCCAGCAGGCGGTGCAATTGGAGGAGCGCGCCGAAACAGTGGCCGCCGCCGCCGACCTCTACCGCGAGACCCTGGCAGTCTGGCCATCCTACCCTGCCGCCGCCATCAATCTGGGCACCATTCTGTACAACCAGCAACGTTATACAGAGGCCGAAAGCTGTTACCGCTCAGCGGCCCAGATGGATCCTGATTACGCGCTGGCTTTCTTCGACCTGGGCAATGTCTTGGACGAGTTGCAGCGTCTGCCCGAAGCCATTGCCGCGTACACCCGCGCCCTGCAAATTGTGCCGGAATACGCTGACGCGCACTACAACCTGGCCCTGGCGCTGGAGCGGCAGGGGGAGCGCCGCCGCGCCCTGCGGCACTGGCTTCATTATGTGCGGCTTGACCCCGTGGGGCCCTGGGCCACACATGCCCGCGCGCAGTTCAGGAAGACCCTCAGCAGTGAGAAGCTCAGCATTGTGAGCCGGCATGGCCGTCTGGCGAGCTGAAAGCCGTACCCCTTCAACAATCCATCGCGGGTAGTCTGATCACTTCTTGGCCGCAAGCTCACGCATCGCCGTACGTCCCCGCGACATCTGTCTACAAGAGGGATTTGACGTGAGCAAGCGGAATACTTTGGTGGGTACCGCCATTGTGGTTGTGGTGCTGTTGCTGGTGGCTTCCGGTTTGTACAACTACCGCACACGGCGCGCGGAGGAGGCACGGGTACGCCAGCAGCAAGTGACCATCACGGTGGACAAGCCAGGCGCGACGGCCGGCGTCGAAGCGGCTTCCAACGCATTCGGTTCCGCCCCTGACCTCCGTGGCAAAAAAGCGGTTGTCTTCACGTTGACCACCCTGGACGGCAAGCGCGTTTCTCTCAACGACCTGAAGGGCAAGCCTGTGCTGCTCAACTTCTGGGCCACGTGGTGTGCCCCCTGCAAGGTGGAGATGCCTTGGTTTCAGGAGTTCCAGAACAAGTACGCGGCCCAGGGCCTCACGGTTGTCGGGGTAAATGAAGATGATGACCTCAAGCAGCAGGAGATCCGCGATCAGGTAAAGGCAACCGCGCAAAAGCTGGGCGTGACCTATCCCATTTTGCTGAGCGACCACAAAGTCGGTGATGCCTACGGCGGCCTGGACCAACTGCCTGCCACCTTTTTCATTGACAAGTCCGGCGTGATTCGCGCGGAGGCGATCGGCTTGGCCAGCAAGGACGAGGCCGAAGCGAATGTTCAAAAGATCCTGCAGGCAGGCAGTTAATGGGCGGCGCGGACGTGCGACTCTACCGGCCGCACACGGTGGCGCTGATCATCGCGGCGGTTCTGTTTCTACTGAGTTGTCTGCTGCTGGCGCGGGAGAATCTACCCACGGTCCACGCACAGTCGGCCTTTCCATCACTTGACCTGAGCCAGCCCGCCGTACCACGCGGGGCGGGTCACGTCACTTTCGCCGCCGAGCCGCAAAGCATCGCCTCCGGTCGGCCGGTCACGTTGCTGCTGCACTTTCGCGTGGAGGCCGGCTTTCACATCAATTCGCACACACCCAAAAGCGAGATGCTGATCCCCACCAGGCTGGCGGTCGAGGACATGCCCACCGCAGCGGTGAGTGCCGTCGACTTTCCCGCCGGACAGCTCTACAGCTTCGCCTTTCAGCCCAGGGAGAAGCTGGACGTCTACACCGGCGAATTCCTGCTGACCGCCCACGTGACCGCCCAGCCCGGCCCGCATACGCTCAAAGGCGCGCTGCGATACCAGGCCTGCGACGCTTCCGCCTGTTACCCGCCAAAACTCCTCGCCGTGGAACAGCCATTCACGGCAAGGTGATCTCCGGTCCGTCCTCCCTATGAGAGACTCAGGCGAAATGTCTCTCCCTGCGTTCTCGCAAGCTGTGCCGCCGGTCAGCCTGAGCGTCGAGTTGAGGCGTATGCTGGGCAATCCTTTAGGCTTGCTGCGGGATTGGAACTGGAAGACGGCGGCACTCTCCGCCATGATCCGTGCCGGTGTGTTTTTCCGGGTCAACCTGCATGCCGGCACTTCGGCCGCCTTGAAAGCAATGCTGGTGGAAGCTGCCTACGCCATCGTGGCCGCAGGGCTTGCCGGAGCGGTGCTGCAGCGTCTTCGCCTCGCGGAGCCGCGCCGCAAGACCGCTCTGCTGATCTGCCTGGTCATCCCGGCTTCGTTGCTGGCCATGCAGGCTCTTCTGCACGCGGCCATGGGCACGCCCCGGCTGGGATGGAGCTTGGTCGCATCCTTTTGCATGGCGGCGCTCGGCACCGGTTTCAACTGGTTTGCCATGAGCCGCGGTGCGTTGGTGACTGGCGCAAACCAGTCACTCGTGCGCGATCTGCTCGCTATGCCACAGCTGATCTGGCAATTCCTGGCAGCTCTGCCGCGTGCTCTGTGGCCGGCGCGATAGAAAAAGCTTGGTTTGAGGTGCAAAGTCTGGGGCAGTTTCCGTCAAGATGTAGATTTCCCGGGAAAAGACCGGTATGCGGGCCCTCAGCCCTGAAAGCGTAGCTCTACGCTCTCAAGGTATCTGCTGGAGCCGACAGCAAAGCCGACAAGACTATCGTGGCGGTAAGGCTGCCGGTCAGAGGCCTTAACCGGCGCGACCCTGCTACTGCGGCCGGGGAGCGAAGTAGCCCTTCTTGGCGCGCACTTTGTAGCGCGGATCCAGCGCCACCAGGTAGATGGTGCGGAAAGCCCCGTCCTGCTTCAAGTCGGCCGGCCGGTACCGCAGGGAGTACTGTGAGCGCAGTTCTTCCTCGATCGAGCGGAAGCCAATGGCGACATCTTCGATCTTGGTGGGGAAGAAGGTTCGGCCGCCAGTGGCATCGCTGATGCGCTGCAAAACTTCGTCGCCCTTGTCCTTGCTGGGGGAAACATTCGTTGAGATGGTGTAAACGATCGTCTCCGCGCGCTGGCACATCTTGATCGCGTCATTCTCATACGCGCGCGAGTAGTTGTCCTCACCGTCGGAAACAACCACGATCGCCTTCCGCACTTCATCGCGGGACTGCACCGTCAGCATCTGGTCGCGGCAGGTCTGGTAAAGCGCGTCGTAAAAGGCGGTGCCGCCACCCGGGCGCAGCTTGTGGATCGCCTGGTTCAGCAGGTCAATGTTGTTCGTGTAGTCCTGCGCCAGTTCCGTGCGCACGTCAAAGCCGGTAACAAAGGCGGAATCGCCGCGCCGCAGCACCTGCAGCAGGAATTCACTGGCCGCATCCTGCTCAAACTGGAATCGCGAACGGATCGAGTTCGACGTGTCCAGCATGATGCCGATGCGCAGCGGCAGATTGGCCTGCTGTGAAAAGCGGATGACTCGGTCCGGGCGCTTGCCATCATCCAGCAGGCCGAAGTTCTGCTGCTGCAGCCCGGTAACGAAGCGGCCCTTCTTGTCGGTCACGGTAAAAATCAGGCTCACCTCCGGCACAAACGCACGAATTGTAAAGCTGCCGTTCCCGCCTTCCTGAACGGCGGAAGTCCCGGTGCTCCGCCCCGCATCGCCTGCCGCCGGAAGCGCTGGCGAACCACTCGGTGGAGCGCCCTGTGAACCGCTCTGTGGAACGCCCTGTGAACCGCTTTGTGGAGTGCTCGGTGCTGTACCCGGAGCTGTGCTCGGTGCGGTACCCGTTGGCTGGCCCTGCTGCCCGGCCGGCGTCTGCTGCTGGTCCCCCGGCGGTGTCACGGGCGCGGCCGGAGTCGCCGCGGGTTTAGCTGACGTGTCCGCGCTTGCGGGAGGCAGAGCGGGTGCTGTTTGCCCCTGGCTTGTAGCCGGTAAGGATGCCAGGGAGAGCAGGAGAACGGCAAGGCTGCGAATTGGCGAAAGGAACCGGCGGGTCACTCTCGCAGTTTAACAAGCGCGGCGCTGCACTGGCCCACTGGGCCGTAGCCGGCAGAACTTTAGTGCTCTACCCGCCTTAACGGCCATCAGGCTGCGTTTATGACGTTGCTCCGGGACGCAGCACAGCGGCCCTTGATTGTGTCTGTTCAATGACGGATCACAAGGACCGGAGCTGGTTCAACAACGCCTCGAGTTCCACCGGCAAAGGCGAATCAAACTCCAATGGCTCGCCCGTAATGGGGTGCTGCAGAGACAGGTGCGCCGCATGCAGGAAGTTTCGCGGCAGCGTCGGCGCTTCCGGATCCGCCGCCTGTTCCGTGCCCTTGGACTCCAGGCCGCGCAGCCGGGCCGGCGCACCATACGCCGTGTCGCCAACAACGGCATGCCCAAGCGCCTGCATGTGGACGCGGATCTGGTGGGTGCGGCCGGTCTCAATCTCCACCTCCATCAGCGTGAAATCGCCGGCAGCGGTGTTCAGCCGCTCCAGCACCCTGTAGTGTGAAACGGCGTCGCGTGCTTCGCGCCCCCGCCGGCCTGGCGCATCGTCGCCATTCGACCCACCGTCCGGCTCTTCGGGGTGCCGCAGGGAGGGCCGCCCGTGGCTGGCGGTGGTTAGCATGCTCTGGCCGGTGCGCGTGGTCATACGCGTGCGCCGGACAGGGTCGCGCGCGATGGCAAGGTTGATCGTGCCGCTGTCATTCCGCACCATGCGGTGCACCAGGGCAATGTAACGCTTGGTAAGCGTGTGGTCCTGAAACATCTCGGCCAGCGCCTGGTGCGCCCGGTCGTGCTTGGCCACCAGGATCAGGCCGCTGGTGCCTTTGTCCAGCCGGTGCACAATGCCGGGCCGCAGCGGGCCACCCACGCCGGAAAGCGCATCCCTGTAGTGGTGCAGCAGGGCATTCACGAGCGTACCGCCGTTGCGGGCGTCGTCCGTGGCACCGCTGCCTGCGTGCACCGCCATGCCGGCGGGCTTGTCGATCACGGCCAGGTCGTCATCCTCGTAAACAATAGTGAGCGGTATGTCTTCCGGCGTGGCTCGCAGGGGCGGCGGCTCCGGCTGGCCGGTCACGCGGATGGTGTCGCCCAGCTGCAGGCGATAGCGTGGCTTTTCGATACGGCCGTTCACCTCGACCTGACCGTTTTCAATGAGCATCTGCACACGCGAGCGCGAAATCTCCTGTAACGCCTGCGTTAGGAACTGGTCCAGGCGAAGATCGCGGTCCGCGGCTGCAACCGTGAGCTTTCGCACGTCAGCGTCGCCCGGCTGCATGTCGGCTGACGCTGGTGTTTCCTCGCGAGCTTCGGCCCCCGTACTCCTGTCCAGGCGGCGGCCAGCTTTGGGAGGGGCAGCGAGTTTCGACGACCGGTCCCGTGCAGGTTTGCGCAAGGGAAAGGTCTTGGTCCGCCGGGGAACGGCGACGGCTTTGGAGGGTGGCGTTGACTGCGATGCGTTCGCCTTCTCCTCCGACGCGAGTGTTTGGGCAGGCGCTTCGCTTGATGTCTCGCCATAGAGCTCGGCCTCGGCTTGGAGCTTCCGTTGCTGCTCTGCCTCCGCGGCCACGTCGCGGGCGGCGCGGTAATCCGCCCGGACCGACTGACGTCGCTTGCCCTTGGGCAGCATGTTTTTACTGGGCATGGTGTGGCCTTTCCATCAGCAGCAGCATGCCGCCCGCGGCAAGAGCTATCAGAACAACCTGATCGATGCGCAGGTGCGTCCCCGCCAGGTAGAGGTTCGGGAGCACGTAGCTCGGCCGGAACTCATCTGCGATGAAGCGGCCAATGGCCACCAGCGCCAGGGCCACGCCAAAGCAGGCACCGGGCCGTCGCTGTCGCACCAGCACGCCAAAGGCAGTGGCCGTGCAGAGCAGAGAAAGCGCTGCAGCGTACAGCGCAACGGGATGACTACCCGGCTGCCCCGGAATCAGACCGCCGATGCGCAAAGATGTAACCGCACCTGTGTCTGTGCCGGCAAAGAAACTGCCCAGGTGCAGAAACGCGGTAAACAGCAGCGCCGCCGGAGCAACCGCGTCCAGCGTACGCAGCCATGGCAGGCGCGCCGCAAGCATGTATGTGCAGCCAGACACAAGCGCCAGCAGCAGACCAAAGCGGCTCACCGTGGGCAGACTCAGCAGCAAAGCGGGGTACGTCCGAAAGGCGCGCGGCGATTGCACGATCAGCACCAGCCGGGAAAGCAAAAGCGTACCGAGCGCGGTTGCCACGCAAAGACTCCAGACCTTCGGCCCAGGAACACCGGCCCGTCCAGCGCACCACTCCGCCAGCAGCATGGCGCAAACCAGACCCGCAGCGGCGACGACGCCATACGTTGGAACGATGAAGGAGCCAAATTGGAAGAGCCGGGGATGCACCCGTTCAGGATACGTGGTCTTGTTCGGAGCACCCAGCTCCTCGGAAACCACCTGTGCGAAGAAGGTAGAGAAACAAAGACCGACCCGCTGGGCCGTGAGTGAAGCGCCGGTGAACCCGCCTTAAGACGGTGGGACCCAGCCGTGGTTCTTTAGGCATTCCGGACTGGCGGACCTTGCACACCGAACCGTAATGGACGAACCGGACCCCTGTTCACTGAATGTTGGTTCAACCAGCGTTGTTCACCCACCTGCTTTGCAGGCCGGTCTTCTAATGGCAGATGCTAACCGCTGCCCGTTTGTTTCGCAAATCGGTCAGGCGTTCACCGGTTCACCAGCCATGTCCACCGCCGCAACTTTCACCGGCGTCAGCCAGCCAAAGCGGTCCGGAATGCGGCCGTTCACCAGGCCGAAGAACTCCTTGTGAATGCGGCTGGTGATGGGCCCCATGGTGCCGTCACCCACCAGAATGCGGTCCACTGAGCGAAGGTGCGTCACCTCCGCCGCGGTCCCGGTAAAGAACGCCTCGTCCGCAATGTAGAGCAGCTCCCGCGGCAGTGCCTGCTCCACCACCTCCAGACCCATCTCCTTCGCGATTTGAACGATGGAAGCGCGCGTGATCCCGTTCAGCACGGCGTTGGCCAGCGGTGCGGTAAAGAGCTTGCCCTCACGCACCAGAAACAGGTTCTCGCCCGAGCCCTCGGAGAGGTAGCCATTGCGGTCCAGCGCAATACCCTCGTCAAATCCGTTCACCGCGGCTTCCATGCGGATCAGCTGCGAGTTCATATAATTCGCACCGGCCTTGGCCAGCGATGGCATCGTGTTGGGCGCGAGCCGGTTCCAGCTCGAAACACACACATTTGCACCTTCATTGCCGTGCAGAAAGTTCCCCCATGGAAAATTGGCGATGTAAATCTCCATCGGGCTCTTCAGCGGATTCACACCGATCTCGCCATACCCGCGAAACGCGACGGGACGGATGTAGCAGGGCGAAACACCGTTCGACTCCACCACGCTCACCACCGCATCGCACAGCTCATCCAGGCTGTAGTCGATCGGCATTCGGTAGATCTTTGCCGAATCCAGAAAGCGCTGCATGTGCGCCCGCAGCCGGAAGATGCCGGCACCGGTCGGTTCATCGGCCGGCCCCTGTGAGTAGCACCGGATGCCTTCAAAAATCGAGGACCCATAGTGAACCACGTGACTCATCACATGAATCTGCGCACTGGCCCAGGGCACCAATTCTCCGTTGTGCCAAATGTGGTCTGTTGTCTGAATAGACATGGGCGCGCCCTCCTTGTTGTGGCGTTTCAGCCCAGTATAGCTGCCAGTTACTTAAGTGCGGCGGGCGAAGACGACCTTCTTCCACCGGGCCGCATCGCACTCACCACACGGAGAGGGATTGGGTATGCGGCGAGAGTGGTGGGGCGTAGTTCTGACAGTGGTCCTCGTCTTTGGTGGGACGGTTCCGGTATGGGCGCAGCAGCAGATCGGCGGTTTCACCACATGCAGGAACAGCTTTACGGAAGACCAGGAAATTGCCGAGGGCCAAAAGGTCTCCGAGCAGGTCTTTCAACAAATGCCCGTGCTCAAAGACAGCGATCCTGTTTCTGTGTATGTGCGGCAGCTTGGCATGAAACTCACCAAGACCGCTCCGGGCTATAGCTGGCCCTATAACTTTCACGTCGTGGACTCGAGTGAGATCAACGCCTTTGCCCTGCCCGGCGGCTCAGTCTTCGTCAATCTCGCAACGGTCACCGCCGCCGAAAGTGAAGCGCAGCTTGCTGGCGTTATGGGTCACGAAATCTCCCACGTGGTTCTGCGGCACTCTACCTGCAACATCACCAAACAAAAGAAGGGCAGGCTCTTTGCCGGACTGGGTCAGGTGGCCGCGCAAACAGTCGGCGGTACCTATGGCAACCTCGCCTACCAGGGCATCGGCTACGCCGCGGGTTTGACCTTCCTGAAAATGTCACGGGAATCCGAACAGCAGGCTGACCTGGAAGGCGTCCAAATCCTTTACGATTCCGGCTACGATCCGCGCGGCATGCCGCAGTTCTTTGAAGTGCTGCAGGCCAAGTATGGCGCAGGAAGCGCGCAATTCCTCAGCGACCACCCAAATCCGGGCAATCGCGTGCAGTATGTCAACGCCAGAATCGAACAACTGCCCCCACGCACGGCGAACACCCGCAGCACGCCGGCTTTTGAAAAGGCGCATGCTTCTGCAACTGCACGTGCACCACTCACTGCGGAACAGGTGAAAGCCGGGGCTTGGAAGTCTTCGAGTTCCTACCAGCACGGCAGTCAGGCAAACCAGTAGCCGCCTCGCGGTACGCAGAGCATTGAGGGCCATCCCGGTATCGGGGTGGCCCTCCGTCTTTCCTCGGCGTTCTATCTGGCTACTCTGATCGCTGGCGTGTGCGCTAACTTGAAGAGATGACGTTTCCCGGACGCCTTGCTCTCATAATCCCCGCCGCCTTCCTCTTCGCAGCCTCATTCGCCTCGTCCGTGCAGGCCCAGGCCGCCGCGGAAGAGAAGGCCGTCCCGCCGCAAGGAAACTCCGCAACACCCGCCGCAACACCCGCCGCGACAAAGGACAAGCCTGCACCCACGGCGTTGCCGCCAGATGCGCACATCGACCAGACAGCCGTCATCGACGGTAAGCCGCTCAAGTACACCGCAACCGTAAGCACCCTGCCGGTTCGCAATCCCGAAGGCAAGACCGTCGCGGACGTCGTTCTCACCGCCTACACCGTCTCCGGGACTGACCGCCCCGTGACCTTTGCCTTCAACGGTGGCCCGGGTGCTTCCAGCGTTTACCTGAACTTCGGTGCCATCGGTCCGAAACGCGTTCAGTTCGGAGCGGAAGGCGATTCGCCCTCTGACACACCATTGCTGCGTGACAACCCGGGCAGTTGGCTTGATCTGACCGACCTCGTCTTCATCGATCCGGTCGGCACCGGTTTCAGCCGATCGGACGTGCCGGAAGCCGAAGCCAAAAAGCTCTTCTTCACCCCCACCAGTGATGTTGAGTACCTGTCCCGCATCGTCTACGACTGGCTGGTCAAAAACGGCCGGCTCATGTCTCGCAAATACCTCATCGGCGAGAGCTACGGCGGTTTTCGTGGGCCACGCGTCACGCACTATTTGCAGAGCCAACTCGGCATCGCCCTGAACGGTGTCGTGCTCGTCTCGCCTTACCTCAATCCATCCCAGGACGAGAACGAGAACATGTCCCCGTTGCCGTGGATGATGACCCTGCCTTCCATCGCGGCTGCCAACCTGGAACGCCAGCATAAACTCACTCCGGCCGCCATGGCCGACGTCATCGCCTACACGCGCGGCGAGTACGCAACAGATTTGCTGAAAGGCCGCTCTGACCCCCAAGCGACGCCCCGTATCGTAAAGCGCGTCACCGAACTGACTGGCCTGGCTCCTGAATTCGTGCAGCGCTCCGGTGGCCGCATCGAAACCCGCGCATACCTGCGGGAGATCCACCGCGGCGAAGGCAGGATCGGCAGTGTGTACGACTCCAACGTCACCGGTTTTGATCCATACCCCTACGTTCCCGAGTCGGAGTTCAACGACCCCATTCTGGAGAGCATCGTCGCTCCGCTCACCACAGCCATGGTCGACTTCGTTACCCGCACCGTCGGCTGGAAGGTGGAAGCCCGCTACAACGCTCTCAGCTATGACGTGAATCGCCAATGGGACCGCGGCGGCATGGACCTTCGCAGCGGGTCCGTGCCCGCACTGCGCCAGGCTGTCGCCGCTGATCCCAAAATTCGTGTGCTCATTGCCCACGGATGGAACGACCTCTCCTGCCCGTTCATGGGTTCCGTGCTGACCGTGGACGCCATGCCCGCCATGGGGGATGCTTCCCGTGTCGCCGTGCGCGAGTACGCCGGCGGACACATGTTTTATACCCGGCCGGATAGTCAGAAGGAATTGAAAGCTGACGCGCGCGAACTTTTCCAGAAACACTAGAAACGCGCGGATTTCTCCAGGTACATGCACAGTTTTCCTATGCATTTCCACCCGTTTACCACGTGGGCTGCTTGCGCCCCCATCACTCTTCCCGTAAGTTGTAGAGAGTTCAGCGGGCCAGGGTATCTGGATGCTGAAGGCAGGTAAAAGACCTTTAGTTGACACGCGGTAAATGTGGTGTGTATAACTGAACAAGTCGAAAGGGTGCGGTACTAACGCAACCTCGATGGGAATGAAAAGTCATTCCGGCAGTCCAAGCGTTTGTTTTACTGGGATAGCGACGAGCTGGGTTCTAAGGCTCCGGCTATCCAACAAACCCAAGCCACTGCAGTTTAAGTGTAAGGAGCTCAGGCTCCGGGAATCGTCGTCAGTGACGTTCCTTACGTTGGTTTGAAAGTTCTGGATGTTTGTAGCGGATCCGAGTTTAGATCTTGGATCGCCTTTCACCGCGAGCACCTGTGATACTGGGTGGCTTCCCGAGACAATTAGAAGGCGGTTCGATTATCCCGGCAAGATTTAGCTTGACAAGGCAGATCGAGGCGCGGTATTCTGATTTGGTTGGCGTAAAGCATTACCTCACGCAAGTGACGCGATATCGGGCAGCAACGTGCCGGGTAAGCAGCGAGCAAGGTGTAAGGAACTCCTTTACTGCAGTAGCCTCTACAAACAGGCCAGCACAAGTTCGAGGACACAACTCAGCGATATAGTTGAGCGTCCTTGATCCCAAAGCGGACCGCTTAGGCGGATAACCGTTCCGGATCTTTGACAACATGGTTGAACGTGCCAGTCGTGAGATCGGTTGGACCTTTTGGTCTGGTCATTCTCACTAGTTTTAAACCACGCAGCTTTCGAGGTTGCGTGGCGCATGTCTACGGGGACCCCGTCCTGTCGTAACATGCACCAGAATTCAAACGAGAGTTTGATCCTGGCTCAGAATCAACGCTGGCGGCGTGCCTAACACATG
>CAXTRR010000041.1:0-6689 GCA_964246795.1 uncultured Terriglobus sp.
AGCCCGTCATAGAAACTGGTGTACTCCTGCTCATTCTTGACTGTGCCAATCGCGGTGATGGCTATGTCGCCACCTTGAGGCACCAGCTTCCAGCCCTTCTCTTGCAGGGCTTCGGTGATGTTGTCGCGCAGACGGCCTTCCACTATGGTGTTCGAAGCCTTTAGTTTGTAAATCGAAAAAGAATGATATCGGGCAAAATCAACTTTGTGGTCGTAATCCGTGCTGACCTTTTGTGCCTGCAAGGCGGCACTGCCGAATAAGATTGCCGCACCCGCAAACATGGTCGCGAAAACCGGCTTACCAGAGTTCCATACATTGCGCATCTTTCTCCTCTGCCCTCCTCAATCAGGATGGCACCCACTTATCAGATGCATATCGCGTCTCTGCAGATCATGTTGGCCGATTGCCGCTCCATGCCCGTCCTCTGAAGACTGACGCTCCGTATAATTAGGGCAGGTAAACGATGGCCGAAATGGAAGCAGCAAAGCCACAACCGGCGGTGCCGGAAGCGTGGCGCAAGACGGAAGTCGCGCGTGATCCTCAGCGCTTGCACCCAATGGATTACCTTCAGGCCCTGTTTACCGACCATAACGAGATCCATGGGGACCGCAGCTTTGGTGACGATGCCGCCATGTATTGCGCGATGGCGAGCTTCGAGGGGCAGCCCGTCATGGTGATCTGTAATCGCAAGGGCCGCACGACGCGTGACCGGATGAAATTTCGCTTTGGTTCCCCCGAGCCGGAAGGTTATCGCAAGGCACTGCGCGCCATGAAACTGGCGGAGAAGTTCGGCCGGCCAGTATTCACCTTCCTGGACCTGGCCGGTGCCTACCCCGGTTTGGGTGCGGAGGAGCGCGGCCAGGGTGAGGCCATCGCCCGCAATCTGATGGAGATGGCCGGACTTCGAGTGCCGACAATCGCCGTCATCACCGGGGAAGGTGGCTCGGGCGGTGCACTGGCGCTGGCCATCGCGGATCGCGTGCTGATCCTGGAGAATGCCATTTACTCCGTCATCTCACCGGAGGGTTGCGCGTCGATCATGTGGAAGGATTCAACAAGGCGCCAGCAGGCAGCCGAGGCGTTAAAGTACACCGCCGCAGACGTTCGCCGGCTTGGCTGTGTGGATGATGTGATTGAAGAACCGCCGGGCGGCTCACAGGTGAATCCAGAGAAGGCGGTGGAGATGGTTGCGGCCAGCCTGCGCGAGCATTTCCGCTCTGTGACAGGCCAGCCGATTGCGAGCCTGGTGGAAGACCGTTACACCAAGTTCCGCAACATGGCCCAGTTCTACACGGTGGCGTGAGCGATGCGCCAGGTGAGTCTATGAGTGCCGCCCCACCTTCTAACTTTGCCGCTGTGCCGACCGTACCTGAGGCTTTGGCGAAGCGGCGGGCGGCGCTAACGTTCTTGCTGGCCGTCTGCTGGATTTTCGTCTCGCTCTTTGTTAGCCGCTTTATTGTCCGGTTCTTACCGCCTGGAACGGAGGCTCTGGGGCAGGAATGCCTGAATGCGCTTCTGTTGCTGGCGGGGCTGCTCTTCATCGGCAGCCGCACTGTGCCGGGACTGAGACCCATGAGCAGCATCGGCTTTGTGCGCCGGCCGACGCAGGGCGCCGAGTTCACACGAGGACTTGCGCTTGGCTGGGCGGTTGCTTTGGCGCTGCTGGTGCCTGGCATCTTGACGCGGCACATCCATTCCGTCGCGACCCTGGATGCGTTCCACTTGGGCCAGCTTGTACTGGGGGTGGCGATAGTGGCCGCGAATGCGCTGGTGGTTCAACTCACGCTCACCGGTCTGGCATTTCGCTCTCTCACGCGAGCGACATCACCGTTCACCGCCGCAGTCATACTCGCGTTTGTAGTCGCGGTACTGACCATGTACTCCCGGCAGGGCGATGCCGGTGGTGCGCTCTTTACCGCGCTCGGCTCTCTGCTTTTCTCGGTTGCGGCGTTGCGGACACGCGCTATTTGGCTGCCGCTCGGGCTGCAGATCGGGTGGGCTTTTACCCTTTCAGTCCTTTTTGGAGCCACCTCTTTCTTCTGGCCACCGGTAAATGGTCCGGTCCAGACTTTTCTGAACGGGCCGCGTCTGCTCACGGGAAACGGTCTGGGGCCCGAGGGTTCCTTGTTCGCCTTCGCCGTTCTTGGTCTCGGCATCTTCGCACTCTGGCGCACGACACGTGGCTACGCCTGGGACTACGCCCATGACCCAATCGTGGGTGCTGGCTTTCCCATGGAGGTGCCTCCACCCGCTGAACACGTCCGCATGGAGCAGCAAGCGGCACAGCCCTCCCTGATACAGATTCACGGGATCGACAACCCTGCCCGGCCTGCTGAGTAGGAAAGCGACATTCACGCGGAAACGCTTGCACCCCGCAGCCTCTTGGGTCTAGAGTGCAGGCATCAGGTAATGCTCCATGGTCTGTCTTCGCCATTTCGCCGCCCTCCTCCCCTTTCTGGCTGGCCTCTCATCCGGCGCAGGTGCGCAGGCACCCGGTCCGCTGCCGCAGCGCGATGTCTTTGTCGTCGGCCGTGACACAGCCATTGGCAATCCGCTGGAGGGCTTCCGTCCCACCCGCGTGGAACTGCCCACTTCACCAATGGACCTGGCTGGAAGGCGCGAACTTGTGCGCATGGTGCTGGCCGAGCTTGGCTTCGCTCACCAGCCGCTGCCACTTGGCGCTCCGGGGCTGGTTTTGTACGCAAACGGTCGGCTGACCGTCACGCCCATGGAGCTGCAAAAGCGACTGTATGAGAAGGGCATGTGCGCGGACCGCGGGGATCGCGTTATGGTCAGCGACATTCAGGTGGAACGCGATCGCATTTTGATCGATGTAAATGGCGGGCCATATCTGCCACATCGTTTCCTGCGTCACATCTCCGTCAACAACATGCCTTTGGCGGGAAACGGCCAGGTTGGCGAAAGCCCTACCGGCACGCGGATCACGCTGCTTTTCGAGGGTCCTACGCCCAAGTTGACCGCGGCGGAACTAAAGAGCCTGTTGGAGCCGGTGCTTGACTTCGGTCTGAAATCGGGCGAACAGGCTTATGCGGACACGATGCCCGAGCCCATTAAAAGGGCCATTGATGAGCACCAGATCCTGGTGGGCATGAACAAGCGCATGGTGCTGGCCTCACTGGGCCAGCCGGAAAGCAAGCTGCGCGAACGTGCGACGGACAGCTCGACCGGCGAAGTTTTTGAGGAGTGGGTGTACGGGCACACCCCGCAGACCATTCGCTTTCTTCGCTTCCGCGGCGACCGGGTCATCCTGCTCAAGACGGCAGCGCTGGGCAAGGCTGTGGAAGCAAGGGATAAGGACGAGCTGAAAGGCTATCGCGACCCGGCTTCCATGCACACGATTGCACTTGGCGATGAGCCAGCCGGCGATGGCTCAAAGGGGCCGTCTCTGCGCGCCCCTGGGGAAAAGGGAAGCGAGACGAACAACGGCATGGGCCCAGTGCAGATGCCGAAAGAAAAGAAGCCACACGGCGATCCTGTGTCTCCCTTGGCCCAGGTGCGACAGCCCTGAAGGTTGGATGAATCGATTCCAGGCCTCGTTCGCTGCTTCGTTGTAGACTGAAGGAGTTGCGCGGCAGGAAATCTGTCCTCCTCCAGGACAGCGATCCACAAACCACTTTCGCTCTATCGCAGCGAAGCTGGCCTACCCGCGAATCGCGACTTCATACCGGTGCCCAGGATGCACCGCAGAGAGGATCTACCCAATGGCAAAGATTGCCAAAACCGGCGACCGCAAGAAGGTTATGGACACAACGCGCAGCACCGACTGCCCAAAATGCGGCAAAGCCACGCGTGTGGCGAAGCGCGTTAAGGATCGCGAGCGCAACGTGCCGGGCGGCATGTATATTTCCTGCTCCGCGTGTGAGTTTTTCGAGCGTCTCTAAACTTTTTCACACTGCTCTGTTGAACGGGAACGTTTCGGATCTGCCATAAGCCCCGGCTATCGCCGGGGCTTTTCATGCTCACGGCTGGCCCCGATCATGCATTTGCATCAGGATGGAACGGGCGGCATCCGCGGGATTAAGGGCCTGCAGGATGGGCCGGCCCACCACGATCATGGACGCGCCACGTTCCACCGCGTCAGCCGCTGACGCGGTTCGCCGTTGATCACTCAGGACATCGGTTGTGGAACGTATGCCAGGTACGACCAGAGTCGGACCCGGTCCGCCCATCTCCCGGAGCGCTTGAACCTCAAGTGGCGAGCAGACAAGGCCATCCACGCCGCAATCCAGTGCCATCTTCGCCAACGTGTGTACCTGTTCCTCGACTGTGTGGCTGATGCCGATGCGAGCCAGCTCCGCCGTGTCCATGCTGGTGAGCACGGTGACGGCCAGCAACCTGGGCGAGTACGGCAACAGCCTCGCTGCATCGACTGCCGCTTTGAGCATGGCTGGGCCACCGGCCCCATGCAGCGTCAACATCGAAGCTCCGGTTTGAGCCGCGGACCGGACCGCGCCTGCGACGGTGTTGGGGATATCGTGAAGCTTGAGATCCAGGAAAACACGCTTGCCGAGAGCCGTTAGTTCCCGCACGATCCCTGCACCCTCTGCCAGGTACAGTTCCAGGCCGACCTTGTACCAAAGCACTGCATCGCCCAGCGTTTCTGCCATAGCCAGCGCCACATCGCGGGAAGGCAGGTCCAGCGCGACGATGAGCCGATCTCGTGGGTCCACACCTCGAGTTTAAGCCGAGCTGCCCGACGGCTATGCTGCAAGAAAGCATGCAACGCAATCTTTCAGAAAAACTGACCGCTCTGACCATCGCGGGCCACGACCCCTCCTCCGGCGCGGGCATCACCGCGGACGTGCTGGTATTCGCGGCGCACGGCCTGTTCGCGACATCCGCGATCACCGCGCTTACGGTGCAGTCCACCACCGGTGTCCGTCACGTGGAGCCAGTCTCCCCACACTTGCTGCGGCAGAGCCTCGACTGCCTTGAAGAAGACCTGCCTGTGGACGGAATCAAGATTGGAATGCTCGCAACGGCGGAGAACGTCCACACCGTGGCGGAGTACCTCGCCCGGGTGCGCCGGGAACGCGCGATCCAGGTGGTTCTGGACCCGGTGCTCACTTCGTCCTCTGGTGCCCTGCTGCTGGACGATGCAGGGGTGCAGCTTCTCCTGCGCGATCTGCTGCCCCTGGTAGACGTCATTACACCCAATTTGCAGGAGGCCGCCTTGCTCTCCGGCCTGCCCTGCCGCGCCCACGAGGACATGCTGGCCGCGGCGTCCGCTCTCAGAGCCACCTCCACAAACCTGACCGTGATCGTGACGGGCGGCCATCTGACAGAGCCGGCAGACTTGTTGCTGGAGGACGCCGGGCCACGCTGGTTTCCAGGCAAGCGCATCCGCACCCGCTCAACGCATGGAACCGGTTGTGCTTTCAGCAGCGCTCTGCTGGCGAATCGGATGCTGGGAGCGACTTGGAGCCAGGCGGCCCAGTCCGCAAAAAACTTTGTCACTGAGGCAATGCAGAAGGCGGTACCGCGGGGACAGGGCAAGGGCCCGATGAGCCTGTTTCACCAACGGCAAGGAAGTGACACCTAAAGCTGCGAGCTTTGCTGCCGATGAAAGGTTCAGACCGTGATCCGAGCGGTCATCCCAGTCAGGAGCCTTACCGTGGCGACCAGCGCATTCTTTCCCGCACCCGTGTTCAGCCTTACCGCCATGCCACCCCTGCCCAAGCGCCCCACGCCGGTGGTTCGCCGGCCTTCACCGGATCAGGGTCAGGCCCTTTCCAAACTGGCCCACGCCATCGAGTATCTGATCGATTCCCGTATCCCGGTGGGCGGCAATAACAGCGCCGAGTATGACGCAGTCCGCCTGCTCATGCGGCTCTCGCGTGAAGTCTTTGAGGAGTGCCCGGCGCGTGCGCCGCTCACGGCCCGGGTCAGTGGATGGTTCAGTCAACGCCTGGGAACCAGTGAGGCCTGAGCGCCGAACCCGTTAAGCTTGAGCAGGGAGACAAACTGCTTGGCGTTACGTTTGATCGTAAACGGGGAGGAGCGTGTGCTGGAGGCATTGGCACCTGGATCTGTATTGGCGGAGTTTGTGGCGACGTTGCAGTTTCGACCGGATCGTGTTGCGGTTGAACGAAATGGCGAAATCGCGCCGCGCTCTAGCTGGCAGGAAACCGCCCTGCAGGAGGGCGATAAGCTGGAAATCGTTCACTTTGTGGGGGGCGGTTCTTCTCGGGAGGCAGGAAAACGGAAGTAAGTCACTGGCGTTTCCCGGTTAAGTTCCGAAGCACCGCTTCCCAAGCCTCCCCGTATTCCTGCCATCCGCCGAGTGAGCCTACACGGGCAAGCGCCGCCCTGCGCATGTCGTCCTGCAGCCGCGGCTCTTGAGCAAGACGCTCCATGCGCTCAATCAGCGCGTCCACATCGCGAATAGGGACGATGTAACCCTCCACTCCGTCGCGAATCAGGTCCGGGCCACCGGTGTTGGTGGTGGCCAAAACTGGGCAGCCGCATGCCATTGCCTGACCCAGCACCAGGCCGAAGCCCTCCTCAATGGAGGGCAGAACAAAGAGGTGGCTGCTGCTCAAAATTGCTGGAAGTTCAGCTTGCGGAAGAACGCCAAGGAACTCCACCTGTTCCGTCGGCAGCGAGGAAAGCAATGGCTTGATCTCGCTCGAAACGGCACCCACGATGCGCAGTCGTTTGTGCGGATG
>CAXTRR010000041.1:6699-28987 GCA_964246795.1 uncultured Terriglobus sp.
TGCTGCAGCCGTGCGAAAGCCTGCAAGAGATACGGCAGCCCCTTGCGCAGGCCGGCGCTGCCCACGAATACCACCTCAAAGCTGTCAGTGGCAGGCTCCTTCACGGGCGCAAATCGATCCAGTCGAACGCCGTATGGAATGAGCCGCATCTTCTCGCGCGGCACACCCATGCTCACGAACGATTCCAGAGCAAAGGTTGAGGGGACGGTGACTACATCGGCGGTGGCATAGATCTCTTCTTCGCGGGCTGTATCGCGGGGGTCACTCACAGGCCGGTTCACACCCCACCGGCGGAATTCTTCACTGACGATTTCTTCCTGGTAGCGCTGGTGCGAGGATCCACGGTCACAGATGAACTTGCCACCGCGCCTCTGAACCAGACGGCCCGTCTTCAACGCCGATCCTGAGATCCCGACCAGCGCATCGCATTCAGGTACCCGGCGCAAGGTGTACTCGTCGAAGCTCAGGGCGTTTGCATAGCCGGTGTGGTCCTCCAGCCAGCGAGGCAGCAGGCCGGCGCGTGACAGAAGGAACTCCGGCGTGTGCACCCAAGGGAAGGTGCCGACCAGTTCCCGGGGAAGACCCTCCCGTTGCAGGCGCCGCCAGGGCCAGGTGGAGAAGATGCGTTCGAGATGGCCGCGTTTGTGAAGTTCCCGCGCAAGGTCGAACGAGTGAAAGACGCCGAAAACGGTCTGGACGATGCGCATCGGCTTCACCCGGAGCATATCAGCTTGAGCTCTGGCGGATCTGTCGTGCGGAACTGGCACAAGCTTGACCGGTGCGGGAAGGCGAGAGAGGGATAGACGGCGGAAGGCATGGGCCGATACATTGGTGCGGCACCCGCTGTAACCCACATTTACGTAGCCGACAGGAACGATCATGCCTGTATCGCCGGCATCTTGGCACTTCCATCGCAGCCGTCACCTGCTGCTCATCGCCTTCGTGATCTTCATCACGATCGCAGAGAGCCGGGCATCCGGGCAGATGGCCCTGCCGGTGCAGAGCCGCGTGGCACCGCTCGGCCTGGGCGCAGCCTGGTACCCGGAGCAGTGGCCCGAGTCGCGTTGGGAGACAGACCTGCGGCTCATGGAAGAGGCGCACATCACCTTTGTGCGTGTGGGTGAGTTTGCCTGGAGCACGATGGAGCCCTCCGAAGGCAACTTCCAACTTGAATGGCTTGCCCACGCCGTGCGCGCGGCGGAAAAGCACCACATCGCCGTGGTTCTCGGAACGCCCGGTGCGGCACCGCCGGCCTGGCTCACTTCAAAATATCCAGACACCTTGCGCATGGGGCCGGATGGCCGGCGAGACGAGCATGGCAATCGGGAACAGTTTAACTTCACCAGCGCAAAGTACCGCGAGCTGCTGGGCCGCATCACCGTCCAGATGGCAACACGTTTCGGGCATGACCCCAATGTGATCGCGTGGCAGCTCGACAACGAGATCGGCAACGAAAGCTTTGGCGAGGACGCTCGGCTGCAGTTTCAGGATTGGCTCAAAGCCAAATACAAGACGCTTGACAACTTGAACGCCCGCTGGACGACAAGCTATTGGAGCGAGACCTACCAGGACTGGCGTCAGATTCCAATTGAGGAGACTTACGGCAACCCCGGCCTGCTGCTGAACTGGAAGGAGTTCGTCAGCGACACATGGCAGAGCTATCTGCAGCTGCAGATCGATGCCATCCGGGCAAGCAGCGAGCCTCGGCAGATCATCACGACCAACACGATGGGTTGGTTCGACAAGTTCGATCACTACACCGTTTCAAAAAACCTTGACTTCAGCGCTTGGGACAACTACGTGGGTACGGGGCACCTGGATCCAGTGCGCAACGGTGCCACACATGACCTGACGCGCGGCTTCCTGCGGAAGAACTTCTGGGTCATGGAGACGCAGCCCGGCATGGTGAATTGGTCAGCCAACAACAACATGCTGAACAAGGGCGAGGTGCGCGCCATGGCATGGCATGCCGTGGGGCATGGAGCGGAGGCGGTGGAGTACTGGCAATGGCGCAGCGCGCTGAATGGGCAGGAGCAGTACCACGGCACGCTCATTGGCGCGGATGGAACGCCCGTTCCGCTGTATGACGAGGTCAAGCAGATCGGCGGAGAATTTGCCAGGGCCGGGGCCGCGCTGGCAGGTACCACCGTGGAATCGCAAGTAGCTGTTCTTAACGATTATGAAAGCCGTTGGGCGATCGACTGGCAGCGGCATAACCGCGCCTGGGACCCGGTGGCGGCGCTGACCGATGCGTACGGAGCGCTGCGAGGGCTTGTCCGCTCTGTGGACGTGGTGCAGGACACAGCGCCGCTGGACCACTACAAGCTGGTCGTCGCGCCGGGGCTGAATGTACTGACACCCGCTGCGGTTAACAACTTGAAACGGTATGTGCAGGGCGGCGGTCACCTGGTGCTCACACAGCGAAGCGCCATGAAGGATGAGGACAACAGCCTGTTCCCGCAACGGCAACCGGGTCCGCTGGCGGAGTTGCTGGGTGCTCGCGTGGAGCAATGGTATGCACTCGAAAAGCCCGTGCCGGTGAGTGGCGAGTGGGGCAGCGGAACCAATGAGGTATGGGCCGAGCAACTCAAGATCACCGCACCGGATGCGAAAGTGTTCATGCACTACGGAGCGAGCAATGGTTGGCTGGACGGGCAGCCGGCCGCCGTTACCAGAACGGTAGGTAAAGGCAGCATCACTTACATCGGTGCGGGGCTCGACAAGCCTGGCTTGACCTCTGCCGCATCCTGGATGCTGCAGCAGAGCGGGATCGCTCCCGTGCTGCCCGGCTTGCCCTCTGACGTGGACGTGGCCATACGCAGTGGCAGTCATAAACGAATCCTGATCCTGACCAACTACGGAACCCAACCGCAGAGCATCACGCTGCCGTCAGCGATGCGTGATGTGCTGACAGACAAGCAAGTCACCGCTCTTTCACTCGACCGTTATGGCGTTGCCGTTCTACAAGCCTCACCGGAGCGTTGACCTGAATGTTGCGGTGCTGCTAGGTTAGCCACATAGCAATGGCGATGGGGTTCGCCTTGACTGCATGCGGAGCAGCGCTGCTGATGACTCCTACATTTCAGGTAGGGGTGGCGCATGTCCAAGTCACAGAATTCCCTTTATGTAGATTTTTCGGCAATTTTCAGCTATATCCTACGGTGGGGACCCATCAGTCTGCTGGCGGGGATCCTGGCCGGCTCGGCCTCCGCGCTGCTGCTCTGGTCACTGAATGTCGCGACCGATCTTCGCGAGTCTCATCGATGGCTGATCGCATTCCTGCCTCTCGCCGGTCTCTTGGTCGGCCTGCTGTATTGGCGCTTCGGTGGTTCCGTTGCGGCAGGTACCAACCTGATCCTCGACGAAATCCACGATCCGCGGCAGACCATACCGCTGCGCATGACGCCGCTGATCCTGCTGGGCACCTTTGTGACGCATCTGTTTGGTGGCTCTGCGGGCCGGGAAGGCACTGCGATCCAGACAGGCGCCTCACTGGCGGACCAGCTCACGAGAATCTTCCATCTGCCGGGGGATGAACGCCGCATCCTGCTCATGACCGGCGTCGGCGCGGGCTTTGCCTCGGTCTTTGGAACACCGCTGGCGGGAACCATCTTTGGCCTGGAAGTCCTGGCTCTCGGCTCGTTAAGCTACGGCGCGATCCTGCCTTGCATGCTGGCCGCGTTCGCCGGCGACCTGACCACGCGGGCATGGGGCGTCCACCACACCGTGTACCGCATTTTGGATATTCCGGCGCTGAGTCTGAAGGGCATGCTTCTCGCCGGTGTTGCCGGCGCCGTGTTCGGCCTTGTGGCACGCCTCTTTACCTCCGCAACGCACTTCATCACTGAGACGTTCAAGAGCCGCGTGAGCTGGCCTCCACTGCGGCCGTTTGTGGGTGGCGTGATGGTCGCTGTTGCCGTCTTTGCGATTGGGACCACGAAGTATATCGGCCTGGGCATTCCCACGATCGTGGCCGCTTTCAACGGGCCGCTGCCGTCTTACGATTTCGCCGCTAAGCTGGTGTTCACGGTCGTTACTCTCGGCTCCGGTTTCAAGGGGGGCGAGGTTACGCCACTCTTCTTTATCGGCGCCACACTTGGGAATGCGCTCGCGTATGTCTTGCCGCTGCCAACGTCGCTGCTGGCGGGCATGGGTTTCGTTGCGGTCTTTGCGGGTTCGGCAAACACACCGCTTGCCTCCACACTCATGGCGATGGAACTGTTCGGAGGAGAAGCCGCGGCCTACGCCGGCATTGCCTGTATCGTCAGCTATTTCTTCTCAGGGCATAACGGAATCTACGAGGCACAGCGGATTGTCAATCGCAAACACGAACAGGGAGTCGCGATAACGAAGCCGCAGCGATAGACTGCAGGCAGAGTGGTACTCCGCCCGCTTGATCACGCCGGGAAAACGTCTGCTTGACTCGCGACGATCCGTGTTTATTCCCGGACGCGCTTCTTAATCTCGACATTCAGCCGCTTGATCTTCTGGTTGAGCGTGGAGAGCGGAATCTTGAAGTACTCAGCCGCCTCTGTCTGATTCCAATTGCAGCGTTCCAGGCGATCGGCCAGGATACGGCGCTCAATCTCCTCCATGATGTCGAACAAGGAGGCATCCGGCCGTTGCTCCATCAGCACGGCGCTGTAAGGATTGCCGGTCAGGTGCTGCGGCAGCAAATCCAGGCCGATGACCGGACCGGTGGACAGGACAACACCGCGTTCCATGGCATTCTCCAGCTCTCGCACATTGCCCGGCCACTCGTAATCCATCATGGCGCGCAGAGTGTCCGGTGCCAGCGTCCGGGTCTCCATGCCGTTTTCTTCGGCGAACCGCTTCAAGAAGTGAGCCGCCAGCAGCGGCACATCCTCCTTGCGCGTGCGAAGTGGCGGCAAGTCGAGATTGATGACGGACAGACGGTAGTAGAGGTCCTCGCGAAACCGGCCGTCCTTTACTGCCTGGCGGAGATCCACATTGGTTGCGGCAACGATGCGGACATCGACCGCGACCTCTGACGTGCCACCCACCTGCATGAAGCGCCGCTCCTGCAAGGCGCGCAGAATTTTTGCCTGCGTTTCAATCGGCATCGTCCCGATTTCATCCAGGAAGAGCGTTCCTCCGCTGGCCACTTCAAACAGACCTTTCTTGGCCGCAATCGCAGAGGTGAATGCCCCCTTCACGTGCCCAAAGAGAGTCGATTCCAGCAGGTCGGACGGAACGGCTCCGGTGTTGATTGCGACAAACGGCTTGTCGCGCCGTGGAGAATTCAGGTGAATGGCCTTGGCGATGAGTTCCTTGCCAGTGCCGCTTTCGCCGTGGATCAAAACGGTTGAGCGCGAGGGCGCGACCTGTGCCACAACTTCCAGCAGCTTGGCCATCGGCTCACTCTTGCCAATGATATTTTCAAACGAATAACGCTGTTTGAGCGTTTTCTTGAGCTGGATGACCTCTTCTTCCGATCGGTGGCGCGCGATCGCGGAGCGGATGTCGGCGAGCAGCTTCTCATTGTCCCAGGGTTTCTGGACAAAGTTGTCCGCGCCGGAGCGCAAGGCGTCCACCACATTGCCCACCGTGCCGTACGCGGTGATCATGATGACCGGAAGCTCGGGGCGCAGACGCTTGATGCGCGGCAGCAGGTCGATCCCGCTTTCGCCCGGAAGAGCCAGATCCAGCAGCAGCAGATCGTACTGGTGCGAGGCGAGCAAATCAAGTCCGGCCGGACCATTCGGGGCCGTCTCCACCGTGAAGCCTTCCAGCGTCAGCAGAGTCTCAAGCGAGTCGCGGATGCCGGGCTCATCGTCGATGATGAGAATGCTGCCGGACGCAACAGGAAGACTGGACACAGCTACATCAAGCACTGCTTCAGGCATGAACCGTCCCTACTGACGCATCGACGTGTTCGGACGGCGAACGTACTGGCTGTACCGCGGGAAAGATGAGGTGAAAGGTGGTTCCATGGCCCACTTCGCTTTCTACCTGGATGCGGCCCCCATGCTCCTGAACGATGCCGTAGGAGACGGCAAGGCCGAGGCCAGTGCCCTTGTGCTGGCCTTCTTTGGGCGTGTTCTTGGTGGTAAAGAACGGGTCATAGATGCGGTGCAGATGAGCCGGATCGATGCCTGCGCCAGTGTCCTGGATACTGATCTCGATCTCATCCTGAGACGGGCAGCAGGTACGGATAAAGAGCTCCCGGCCACCATTTTCAAGCATCGCGTCCTTGGCATTCAGCAGTAGATTCAACACCACCTGCTGCAGCTTGCCGTGGCTGCCATTAAACCGGGGCAGGCCCGCGGCGTACTCAGTATTCACCGCTATGCGCGCCGTGCGGAACTGGTGATCGAGCAGAAGCACTGTCTCGCGCACCACAAGGTTCGCGTCGATTGGCAGGAACTCATTTCCGGTGGCGCGGGAGAAATTCAGCAGGCCGTTCACAATCTCAGACGCGCGAAAGGTCTGCTGCGTAATCTTTTCCAGTACGGGGTTGAGCCGCTGACTCATTGCGCTGTCGTCGCGCGTAAATTTCTGAAGCATCTGCGCGTAAGAACTGATGACGGCCAGCGGTGTGTTTACCTCATGCGCTACGCCGGCCGCCAGCAATCCGATGGACGACAGCTTCTCCGCCTGTGTCAACTGTGATTCAAGCTGTGTTCGCTCGGTAATGTCTTCGACAAGAACGATGCTGCCCACTGCGACAAAATCCCGGGTGAGCAGGGGAGCGATCGCCAGATTCGCGGTGCGGCTGTCGCCCGTGCGCAGTGGCAGCGTAACCTTGCTTAGGTGGTACGTGCCTGGCTGGCGGTGGGCCTGCTCGAACTCGGCGACAAAGCTTTGCGGGAAGATCTCCGAGATGTGCCGTCCCAGTGCTTCAGCGCGAGAAAGGGAGTACATCACCTCCATCTCGGCATTCCAGCTTTCCACACAGTCCTGCAGGTCGAGCGCAAAGATACCGACCTTGATGGACTCCACAATGTTCTCGTTGAACTCTTTGAGGCGCTCGAACTCGGCGCGCTGCCGGTCCAGGCTGGCAAAGAGCTGGGCATTCTGGATTGCAATCCCGATATAGCCGGCCAACGACTCCAGCAATTCCATGTCTTCCGACGATAAAAAATCGCCTTCTTTGGTGCGGCCAAGGCCGATGACGGCGATCGTCCGTGTCGGCCGGTCCGCCTGGGAGATGCGGCAGGGCAGGTAGTAGTTCATGTCCAGCGCTTTGGAGATGCGCTGTTCTTCGGCAGACAGGTGCGTAAGCGCCGAGGGCTTCTCCAGGAAGAGATGACCTTGGGAGGAAAGAGTGTCGAACTCAAGAAAAGAGACGGCGGAAGTCTGTTGCGGAAGCTCGGCCAATGCCTCCGCCGACAATCCGTGAGAGGCGGCCAAGCGGAAGGCACGGGAAGCATCGCCGTCAGTACGGGAAGGCGCGATGAAGAGTGCGACGCGTTCCACCAGCAGCGTCTGGGAGAGCCGGTCGACGACCGACTGCGCCAGCGTCGGCAGATCCGTCTGGGACGACAGTTCGCGGCTGAACTGGATCAGGGTCTCTCGGTAGTCGTAGCGCTTCTGATCGAAGAGGCGATCCACGCGCCCCTGGATCGCCTGCTTGATTGGATCGAAGATCAGCGCAGTGGCGATAATAGCCGCAAGTAGGCCCCAGATGCGCAAGTTCGGCAGCCGCGTATGCACCACCTCCGCCGAGATGCCGACGATCAGGAAGTACACACCGACGAGGGCCGCGGTGGCCAGCGTGTACGTCACGCCCCTCTTGAAGATGAGGTCTGTGTCCATCAGGCGATAACGCACGATTGCCCAGGCAAAGGTGAGCGGCAGGAAGATCAGCGCAAGCCCGGCAGCCTTTGCCAGTACACCCGGTACCGGCAGGTTCAGAAGGAACGGGATGACCGAAAGCAAGGTAAACGGCATCACCGATAGCAGCGTTCCACGGGTGAGCCACTTGAGCTGCTGGCGCTCCAGCGCGTCGTCCGCCCGCCGGTAACGCTGCCAGAAGACCGCCGCCGCCACCACGTAGTAAAGGGCGAGGTAGGCCACGTCGATCTGGTCAAGTTTATGGTGCAGGCGCTCAGTCGCCTGCCAGGTCAAAATCGCCCGGATGTGCAGACCGGCGATCAGAAGTCCCGGCAGGTAGAGCAGGGCAGAGGTCAACCGCCGTGCCAGTGACCCACGCAGCTCGCCAAAGGTGATGGCGAAGTGCAGGAAGAGTGCGGGCTGCAGAGCTGTTGCTGCGATGTTTCCCCAGAAGAAGGTCCAGTCCAGCGTGTCAAACCTTCCCGTATATCGGAAGGAATAGAGAACTCCGGAGACCAGGCAGAACAGATAGAAGTGTGTGGCTTTTGGAGCAGTCCAGCGGCGAAACAGCACGTACAGCCCAATCGCGAGGTAGACAAGCGCGATAAGCCGGAGACCCTGGTGCTGGCTGCGATCGGCCGGCTCCAGAATGACCTGAATTTCCAGGGGTGAACCGCCGCGAACAATGGAATAACGAATGCGGTTCCAGCTGCCCCGCCGGGCCATCTCCCGCTGGAGCGCGGCCATGTTCAAAGTCGGGCGGCTGTTGGCATCCACCAGCAGATCCCCGGTACGGACACCCTCGCGGTAGGCGGGCGACTCCGCAGGCACGCGCTCGGCACGCAGACCGCCCTGGATTTCCAGCCACCATGCCCCATCGGTCGGCAGATCATAGCTGCTTTCACGCGCGTAGTTCAGGCCGCCAAAGACGCAGATGACCAGAGTCGCCACGGCAAGCGCGATCGCGAGAATCCGATTTTGCGAGGTCTTCTCCATCCGGCTCAGACGATCTCCGGGCGAACCAGTGAGTCGTTTCCCATCAAGATGCACGTACATAGCCAAACAACCTTGTCGAATCCGACTGAAAACCGGCGACTTGCGATTGCCGCGCCGGTGAAGAGCCATTCCATCTCCCATTTGCCATAGAAGACTCCCATAAACCGGAGATTACCTCGGTGAGGTCCTTCCCAGGTACTTTCGGCTGCACCTCAGAGCTGTCCTAAGCTTGACCCGCGACACCAACTACGTTGAACTAGACGTATTGTGTTGAGATTTCGTCAGAACAGTACAGCCGCCGACATTCTTCTGCGTGATACGGAATGGCTGCTGCCGGTTTATGCCCGTTTTCCTGTCGTGATGGAGCGCGGGCAGGGCGTTTACCTGTATGACAGTTCCGGCAACCAGTATCTGGATTTGATGGCTGGGCTGGGGGTGAATGCGTTGGGTCATGCGCATCCTCGCATGGTTACCGCCATGGCCGACCAGGCCGACCGGCTGGTGCATCTTTCTCCCCAGTACTGCACGCCGTATGCCGGACAACTGGCGGAGAAGCTCTGTACGCTTGCCGGAATGAGTGGCGCTTTCTTCTCGACTGGCGGGGCGGAGGCGGTGGAGGGCGCGTTGAAACTGGTGCGCGCCTATGCGGCTGAGAACTACTCTGCGCTCAAGCATCGTATTGTGTCGCTGCACGGGTCATACCACGGCCGGACACTCGGCGCCCTTTCCGTTACCGGTCAAGCCAAGTACCGGGACGGCTTTGGACCGGAGCTGGCGGGTGCTGATTATGTCACGCGTGAAAGCATCTCCGAGCTTCAACAGGCCGTATCGGATGACACTTGCTGCATTCTGCTGGAAACCGTGCTGGGTGAAGGCGGGATTTACGAGCTTTCTCCGGAGTATTTGCGGGAGGCGCGCCGCTTGGCAGACCGGCATCGCGCGCTGCTCGTACTGGATGAGATTCAGTGCGGACTCGGCAGGACCGGCGATTGGTTCGCCTTTGAGAGCACCGGTGTGCGCCCGGATGTGCTCATCCTCGGAAAGCCTTTGGGTGGCGGCGTCCCTTTGAGCGCCTTGTTAGTCACAGGGCCGCTCTTTCACGCTCTGGGTCTGGCAAAACATGGCAGCACCCTGGGTGGAACGCCGCTGGCGTGCAGACTCGGCCTTGAGTCCCTGTCCGTCGTGGAGGATGAGGGATTGCTCGCTCGCGTTCAAGATACCGGGCAATATCTGCATGAGCAACTGAACGAGCTTGTGCAGGAGTCGGAGATCGCGGTTGAGGTGCGTGGCCGCGGCTTGATCCAGGGCATACAACTCACCGTGCCCGGCCGCCCGATTGCGGAAATCGGTTTGGAGCAGGGTGTGCTGTTCAACGTTGTGCAAGGCAACGTGATGCGCTTCCTGCCGTCCTTTCTGCTGGAGCGCAGTCATGTGGACGCGATGATGGATGTGCTCAGGCCGGCGCTGGAGGCCGCGGCAATCGCGCAGGCACCTGTTCTCGCCGCGGCAGGGCGCTAGCTCCGCGCGAAGGGTGCACCTCCGCAGCCTTACCACCTGCCTCCGCCGGAATTCTGTGCGTTTATGCCTGTGTGCTGACCAGGCATGCGCATCACAAACGCACCGCTCGCAGGCGCAGCGCGTTGGCAATGACTGACACGGAACTGAGGCTCATGGCCGCCGCGGCGAGCATGGGGCTCAGCAGAATGCCAAAGTAGGGGTAAAGAACTCCAGCCGCCAGCGGAATACCCAGTGCGTTATAGATGAAGGCGAAGAAAAGACTCTGGCGAATGTTGCGCAGGGTGAGTTGGCTCAACCTCCGAGCCCTCATCAATGACTCTAGGTCACCGCGCAGCAGAACCAGGCCTCCGGCTTCCATGGCAATGTCCGTGCCAGTCGCCATCGCAATGCCAACATTGGCTTGGGCCAGCGCCGGCGCATCATTCACACCGTCGCCGGCCATGGCTACGATCTCTCCCCGCTGCTGGTATCTCTGCACTGTTTCCGCTTTACGGCTCGGTAGCATGTCTGCTTCGTAGGCAATGCCAAGCTGGTCCGCAACCGCCTTTGCCGTGATTGCGTTGTCTCCGGTGAGCATGACGACCGTGACGCCCTCATCTTTAAGACTGCGTATCGTGTTCGAGGCAGAAGGTTTAAGAGGGTCGGCGACACCGATAATTCCAGCAGCTTTTCCGTCCACGGCGGCCAAAACGACGGTTTCGCCTGCTTGCCTCAGCGCATCTGCTGGATGGGTGAGTCTCTGCACATCTACCCCCAGGGATGTCAGGTAGGCGGCGTTCCCCACGGCGACCTGCAACCCTGCCACTGCGCCCTTCACCCCCTGTCCGGTGGAGGATGCAAACTGCGAGACCTCCTCCAGCGCGATGCCACGGTCCCGCGCGCCGCGCACGATCGCCGCTGCCAGCGGGTGCTCGCTGCCAGCTTCCAGACTTGCGGCGGCCCGCAGCAGGCTGGCCTCGGTGAAGCCCGGCTGGGGCAAGATGCTCGTGACGGACGGCTTGCCTTCGGTCAAGGTTCCTGTCTTGTCGACGAGCACGGTCGTGACTCGTGAGAACGTCTCCAACGCCTCAGCATTGCGGATCAGGATCCCCGCCTGAGCGCCGCGTCCGGCACCGACCATGATCGACATGGGCGTGGCGAGTCCAAGTGCACACGGGCACGCCACGATGAGCACGGCGACCGCGTTCACCAGCGCGTGGGCAAAGCGCGGCTGCGGTCCGAGAGTAAGCCACAGGGCAAACGTGACTGCCGCACAAGCCACAACCGCCGGCACAAACCACGCGCTTACCCGGTCGGCCAGCCGCTGAATGGGCGCTTTGCTGCGCTGCGCCTGGCCCACCATGTGTACGATTTGTGACAGGAGTGTGTCGGCACCCACGCGTTCGGCCCGCATGATAAAGCCGCTGGTCCCGTTGAGAGTGCCGCCGGTCAACTTGGCACCTGTAGTCTTCTCCGCTGGCATGGCTTCGCCGGTGACCATGGACTCGTCTACGGAGCTGTTGCCGGACATCAGGACGCCGTCAACCGGCACCTTCTCACCCGGGCGCACCCGCAAATTATCACCCACCTGCACCTGCTGCAGCGGTATTTCTGTACCGTTGCCTTGAGCATCCAGGCGGGTTGCCGTTCGTGGTGTCAGATCCAGAAGTTTGCGGATGGCACTGCCGGTCTGGCTGCGCGCCCGCAGCTCCAGTACCTGGCCCAGCAGCACCAGTGCGATGATCACCACCGCCGGCTCGAAATAGAGCGCGAGCTCACCGTGCATACCGCGGAACGAAGCAGGGAAGAGCCCAGGTGCAACTGTAGCCACAACGCTGTACAGGTACGCCGTGCCCGCACCCATGGCGATGAGGGTAAACATGTTGGGGCTGCGGTTCACCACCGATTGCCAGCCGCGCATGAAGAATGGCCAGCCACACCACAGCACCACCGGCGTCGCCAGCGCGAACTCGATCCAGGCCCACACCCGTGCCGGCAGCAGGTGCTGCAGAGGCATACCGGGCAACAAGTCCGAGATCATGAGCGCAACAAACGGCAGAGCCAGGGCGAAGCTGATCCACAGCCGCTGTGTCATCGCGGTCAACTCGGGGTCGGCCGCTTCCGCCGTGACCCCCCTCGGCTCAAGAGCCATGCCGCAGATAGGGCAATTGCCTGGTACTGGCCGGACAATCTCCGGATGCATGGGACAGGTGTACTCGCTTCTCGCCTCCGCTGCGGTCATCACTGCCGGTTCCAGCGCCATACCGCACTTTGGGCAGATGCCCGGGCCCGTCTGGCTCACCTCCGGGTCCATGGGACAGATGTACTCCGCCTGTTTTTGTATACCAGCGTTGGCGAGCAACGCGGGTGCCTCCGGTCGACGTTGCAGAAACTTTCCAGGATCGGCGCGGAACTTTGCGGCGCATCCCTTACCACAAAAATAGTAGGGCAGGCCGTCGTGCTGCTCCACGGCTGCTGCCCTGGCTGGCTCCACGCCCATGCCGCAGACAGGGTCTTTCTGCGCTGAGGTCTGGGATTCGAGTGTGCTTGCCGCCATATCTTTTCACTTTCTGTTACCGCATGTTTCAGACGTACGCTCAATGACATCTAGAGCAACGTCATTTCGACCGAAGCGACTGCGATAGCGTTGAACTAACGATGCGTTTCCAGTCGCGAAGTGGAGAAATCTGCTGTCTGCTCCAGCTTGTTGCCTGCCGTCTAGTGAGAAGCAGGCTTTCCACTCCGAAGGTCGGTACAGCTGTCCTTCTCCGGTCGAAATGACGTTTATGTGGGCGAGCTCTTCGTGAAGGCAGGTATGTCTCGTAAATTGATCAACCTACTGGTTCGGCCCGGGGGATGTTGGCAGGTTGATGGTGGTCGAATCGTTTCCGGTACTCACGGGTTCATCCAGGCCATTCATCAGCGCAAAGTTCTGCAGCGCGATGGCGGCCGTCCACTCCTGGCTCAACGCCTCGGTGTAGCCGAGCTGCAGCGTGAAGAGCATGTGTTGGGCTGCAAGGACCGGTGGATACTCCAGCGACATCTGCTGATATTTCAAGACCTGCAGCTCATAGGCACGCCGTGCTCTCGGCAGCATCTCGGTCCGGTACCGTTCGGCGGTAAAGCGGGCCGTCTCATACTGCTGCGCAAGCGGCTCTGTCTGGTTGCGCGTCCAGAGCTTCGTTCGCTCCACATCGCGGTGGGCGCGGTCCAGCAGTACCTTGGCTGTTTCGGTGTTGCCCTGGTTGCGGTTCCACAGCGGCAGCTGCACACCGGCCTGCACAAAGCTCTCCCAGCCCGCTCGCTTTGTGCTCCGGGTAAGTTCTTCGCCTGCGTACCACTCGCCGGCGGTCAGGTTCAGATTCGGCACACGTTCCCGTCTGGCGTCCTTCAGCCGCGCCTCGCTGAGTGCCTCATCGGCCTGCGCACGCTTTACCAGCGGGCTCTCCTCAACGTCGCGCTGAACGTAATCGTGAGGATTGAAGGTGGGCGGCTCGACCAGTGCACCCTTTAGCGGATGGATCTCAAGCGCGTGCTGGCCGGCAAAGGTGGCCAGCCGCGCGGAGTGCGCCAGAAACAGGCGCTGCGCATTGACGAAGTCGATCCGCGCCTGTTCTGCTTGTACCTCGGCAGTCAGGATCGCGGCGGCGTCCACTTGGCCGATACGGTTTAATTCGTGTGAATTCGTGTCGCTATCCAGCGCCACCTTCAACAGCCGGTCATGAATCACGACGGACTGCTGTGCCGCGAGTGTGTCGAAGAAGGCACGGGCCACGTCGTTGTGCACGCGTGCACGCTGCACCTCAACGGCGTACTGGTTCGAACGTCCTTCTGCGCGGTAAATGTCACGCCGCAGCGCAAGTTTGTGGCCTAGTACAAACTCCTGGGTGAAGAACGCGCCCTGCTCGCCGCCATGGAATTCGCCGCCGCGGATATGATCGCCGTTGTAGCCGACGAGGGGATCGGGTGGCAACCCAACCTGACGCGCCTGCTGATTGGAACGATCGACGTTGCGCTGGGCCTGGGCAAGTGTCGGGTTCGCTTTATCCGCAAGCGCGAGGAACTGCTCCAGCGTCATCGGGTCGCGCTGCACCACATCCCCCAGCAGCTCGGGTGCTGGCAGATCGCCGCCGGTGCGGAGCTCCAAAGCTTCCGGCTCCTGCAGCTCCTGAATGGGCACCTGAAGGGATCGCTGGTCACTCTTGTCGTCGGGCTTCTTGCCGACCTGGCCTGCCTGCTGCCTCACTGAATCCTGCTCGCTGGCGGAGTTCTGCTCGGCTTTTCTGTTGCCTGTGTCATGCGCCATACCCTTCATGTCCTCGGGCATGGTCTCCGCCGGTTTGGTGTTGCGGTTGGGCCGAACCGCCTTGGCCGGTGATTGTTTTTGCGGCTTTGACATGTCCGTGCCCGGCATGTTCATGCCCGGCATATCCGGCATCGATTGCTGTTGCGCGGCGTGGGCGCAGGTGGCCAGACCAAGCGCAAGGCTTGCGGCCAGATGTACTGTGTTCATTCTTCTCTCCAGGTCTGCATGGGCCAACCATGGCCTTGTTGTCGTCAGGGAGCGCTTCAACCGCTGCACGCGAGCAACCCGGACGCTTAACCGCGCGACGGGTCTGCTGGAGCCACGTAGATGGAAGCGTAAGGGTCGTCCTTGCGCTTCGCCTGCTTCATGGCCCCGACCACCTGGTCGTACTGCTCGGGCGGCAAGACGCGGACGAAGGTCATCATGCCCTGCATGAAGCGGCTCCAGTTCGGCTTCAAGCCCAGGTTTTCCGGCTTGTCCACCAGCTTGTCCATGTTCATCATGGGACCTTCCATGTAGGAGTCCTGCGGGAAGTTCGGCACGTTGTTGGCGTGCGGTGAGGTTTCCGTCATCTGCTGTTGCATGCTCCGCTGGCCCATGTCGAAGGCGTTCAGGTTCCGCTTCTGCTCCTCACTCAGCCGCAACTGATTGCCCATTTGCTCCGCCATCATGCCGTCCATGCCTGCGTCCAGATCGGTGTTGGCCAGGGGCCCGCCGGGCGACGTTGCCTGTGCCCCGGCGGAGAGCGATGCCGCAGGTACGGCCGGGTCGGATGAGGCATTTGGACTGCCCGGCCTGCCCATCTGCGTTGCCTGCGCAACGTGCATCTCCATGCCGGGCATGTTTTTCATCTCCTGGCCTTTCATGTCCTGGCCTTTCATGTCCTGGCCTTTCATGTCCTGGCCTTTCATCTCCATGCCTTGCATCTGGCCCATGCTCATCTGCTCGCCGGGCTGCATCTGGTGGCCGTGGCTGTCGTCACCGCGCAGGCCCTTGCCGCCGGGGAAGCCGGCCATCCGCGTCATCGGTCCGGCCTGGTTGGCCATGCTGTTCATCATGTGGTGGGGCAGGTGGCAGTGCAGCATCCAGTCGCCGGGGTTGTCGGCAATGAACTCGACATTGCGCGTTTGTGCCACGCCGACCAGCACGGTGTTTCCGGGCCACCAGGCGGTCTCCGGGATGCGGCCGCCCTCCGTGCCGGTGACATAAAAGGTGTGCCCGTGCAGATGCATGGGATGGTGATTCATTCCCAGGTTCACAAAGCGGATGCGCACACGGTCGCCCTGCCGCACGATCAGCGGCGTCGCCATTGGACCGGCCTTGCCGTTGAGCAGCAGCCAGTTGTACTCCATATTCATGGTGTTGGGCGAGGTGCTGTTGGCCAGCACCCAATATGCCTGCAGATGCATCACGAAATCCTTGTCGCAGTGCGGCCGGTAGGGCGTCTTGGGATGCATGATGAAGGCACCCAGCATGCCGGCCATCTCCTGCATGGCCATATGCGAGTGGTAGAAGTAGGTGCCTTCCTGCTTGATCTCAAAGTTGTAAGTAAAGCTCTCGCCGGGTTTGACGGGGGCCTGGCTGATGCCGGGCATGCCGTCGTAGCCGATCTGGTCCTCAAAGCCGTGCCAGTGCAACGACGTCGCCTCAGGCAGCTGATTTTGAAAGATGACCCGGACTTTTTCGCCCTGGGTCACCTGGATCGTCGGTCCCGGCGCGCTGCCGTTGAAACCCCAGACGTCAATCGTTTTTTGCGGGGCGATTTGCTGCTTGAAGACGTGCGCCGTGAGCCGGAAGACCTTGACATCACCGTCCATCTCAAACGGAAGGTCGCCCACCTCGGTTGTCACAACCGGGACATGGCGGATGGATCCAGTTGCTCCGGTTTTGGATAGCGAACCGCTGCTCATGCCCAGGTAGCCGCCGTGGCTGAAGACCTGAGAGGTGGAAGTGAGAGGCTGGCTGGCTGCTGCCGCCGTGCGGCCCGCGGCAAAGACGCCCGCGCCAAACGCGGCGGTATGCTGCATAAAGTTTCTGCGGGTGGACATAGGAAGATCTCCAGATCTGTTGAGAGCGTTGTCAGTGCCGGTGCGCTTCACTTCGCAGACTCGAGCGAAACAGGGTCAGAGAAGAGAAGTCGCACGCGACACGAGAGCTGTCGCTGGTAAATCAGGAGACTAGACGAGAAGGACGGTATGTCGCGCGACAGGCGAAGAGCTTGAAGCAGGCGGAGCAGTCTCCCGGGACAATCGGTATCGTTGAACGGCCGTGTCTTGCGCGGGAGCGGAGACACTTACAGAAGTGATACCAGGGAAGACTGAGCCCAAGACGGCCGCTGCGTTCGCGCCCGGCAGGCCTCTTTGTTTTTCGACCAGCACGCCAGGCTCCTGCACGCAGACGTGGTGCAAGCAGGTGGGCATGCCGGCAACCGCGATCGCGTGGTCAGCGTTAGCTGCCAGGGCACTGTCCTGCATGGGCACTGAATTCATGCCAGCCATCGTTGAAGCCGGCTCATGGTGATGTGTGCATGGCTTGGCTTCCGCCGTGTGGCAGCTTTGCCCGGCGACCGCTTTCCAGGCGCAGCGAGCACCGCACGCAGACGAGATCGCCGTAATGGCCAACAGCACCACTACCAGCCAGCTCGCCGCGAAGACGCGCACCCTCATTGCTTGATTATGAACCAGTCCGTGAGAGAAGGAATCCACCAAAAGTTTGGTGAAGGCCGGTTCGCGAGTGAGTATCACCTTTCAGGAAGAAGAGTTGGGGTAGATCTTTGAGCAAGAAAAAGAGAGAGCCTCCTGGAACGGAGACTCCCTCGCGGAGGTTGGGTCGACTCTACGGAATGTAATACCGCATTCCCGTAAACACCATGTTGTTGGTGGCTTTGGGCCCGTTGAGCACCTGGTTAGGAGCGCCAAAGGTGCCGCTTTGCAGGCCAACCCATGCGCTCCTTGTCAGGTAGCTGTACACACCCTGGTACTGCAGACGGCCGTACTTGGGGCTGGTGATGATGCGATAAGTGAAGCCGAAGGTGCCTTCCAGTATGTCGCGGGTCTGTGCATTGCAGGTGCCGACCGGGGAGTCCGTACCCGTATTACCGGATGTGCTGACCGGCACCTCGGTGTTGCAACCGCTCACGTTGGTCGTGGGCGCTCCGTAACCGGTATATGGTGATGCCGTTACAAACGTCGGGTAGTAGGTGCGCTGCACATACTCACCACCCGCATAGCCGTAGACGTCGAGCTTCGGCGTCGGGTGCGACTCGATGGAGAACAGCCCATGGTAGTTGCGCAAGGGCTCCAGCTTGCCGGTCGGCCGCACGGTGGCGTCGGCCAACTGAGCCGAGCCGTAGCGGCCCACACCTTGGCCGCCCATCACACTTGCCGCCAGGTCGAGGTACTTGTTCACGGAAACGCGGGCACTGCCGAAAGCACCGCCGGCGTACTCAACATCATTGGCGGCCGGCTGGCCCGGGCGAGCATTCGCTGGACCTGTGCCGGTGGTGACGACGGCGGGATAGTAGCGCGCCCGGAAGAAGCGGGCCACGCCACCAGCTTCAAAGTGTGCGTGAGGAGTGTCAACCGCTGCCTTCAGAAAGACATCCGGTGCAACGTTGTTCGTCGGTGTGCCGTTGAAGGCGTTGTACAGCCCGCCATTCTGAGCAAGGCCGCCGAAGAAGAAGTTGTTCGGCGCGTTAGTTGCGGCGTAGTTGGTGATCTGCGCGTTTTCGAGCGACATCGCCAGCGTCAGATTGCTGCCTGCACCAAAGACGTTCTGGCCAAAGCGCTGCTGAATGCGCAGGCCGGGCTGGCGCGCCCAGTTGAAGCCGACCATATATTGCGGATCGACTGTGTTGGGCAGCTTCTCCGTGCGGTTGTCAGTGCTCTTGCCGGTCTCCGTCACCAGCGACCACATCTGCCCACCGGTCATGGTAAAGCCGGACTTAGTGGCAACCTGTCCCCAGATCTGGCGCTGTCGCAGCGTAAAGCTGTTGCTCTGGTTGTCGTTGCTGGACGTGCCGGCACTCAAGAAGTCCGTCTCAAAATAGCCGGCGAGCTTGAAAGGACCCGCGTTGCCTTCAAAAAGGCCGCCAAGCCGGCTCTGACGGCCGGAAAAGTTGAACTCACTCACATGCGCTTCGTTCGCACCCTGGAAAGGTGTGGTGTTGAAGGGTGTGTTGATATCGGAGTTGATGGCCCGCGTACGGTAGACCGACTCCAGCGCGAAGAAGGCCACTGGGGTGATGGTCATGCCCTTGTAGTGAATCGTGGTGGGCGACTCCACCTGCTGCCGAAGCTCCGTGTTGTTGTTCAGAACAGTTTGCGTCAGGCCGGCGTTGCTCGTCACCAGGTCAGAGACCGTGCTCTGCACCGTGTCCAGCTTTTCCTGGTTGGCCTGTAACTGTGCGAGTGTGCTCTGCGACTGTGCGGATGCGGCGTTGGCTTGGTCCTGCGCGGTTTGAACGGCCGTCTGTGCCGTGGTCAGCTTCGCGTCCCGGTCGGCGAGTTGCTGCTTCAGGCCGTCGATCTGTGCCTGCATTTCATTGCGGAGTTCGCGAATCTGGACCGTGGTTGCACTCTCACGAACCGTCTTCTTCTTGGCTGCTGTGCGACGAGCGGTGGTTTTGCCCTTCGCCTTGGTGGCTGGTTTGCTCGTTTGCGCGAGAGCCGGTAAAGACGAGGCCAACAGCACAGATGCGATGGCCAGGTTAAGCTGCTTGGTCATGAACTCCTCGAAGGCGAACGCAGCAGAATCCTCGACGAAATTTTCGGGAACCTGTGTGTTTCGCAAGTATCTCTAGTTTCCAGACTAATTGTGAACAGAGTGCGAACAGACGGGATGGAATAGACAACATCTCTTGATTCACCAAATCTTCACAAGAACGTTCGCAGATAAAAAGGCCCTCGCCCGTTAGCGCGTTGACACGTTATGCCGGACGTCGTCACCACGCAGCCAGAAGATCGTATCTTCGGCGATGTTCGTCGCATGATCGGCGACGCGCTCGATGCCGCGAGCGATGATCAGCATGTCCATTGCTTCCGCTGCTCGAGTGGGGTTCTCGGCGATAAAGCGGCTGAGGCTTCGGAAGGCTTTCGCGTTCAACTCATCGACCTCATCGTCCATCGTCAAAACAGTTTCGGCCAGGGCTGCATCCGCCTGCTCGAAGGATTGCATCGCTGAGAGAAACATCCGTCGCGCATGCTGAGCAAGCAGTGGAATATCGACACCGAAATCGGTCGAGATGGGCGTCTGCAGATCGTTCACACGCGTCGCTATGCCAGCTGCCTGATCACCGATCCGCTCCAGATCGGAGTTGATTCGCATGATCGACAAAATGAAGCGCAAATCGATCGCTGTCGGCTGCTCCAATGCGAGCAATTCGACGGCACTGCGGTCGATCTCCCGCTCCATGAGATTGATCTTTGTTTCCGCGCCGATGACTCGGTGGCTCAGGTCTGAGTTCGCCGTGCGGTAGGCTTCAATCGCATCCACAAAGGAACGGTCGACCCGTTGGCTCATCTTGAGCAACCCGTTCCTCAGGCTGTCCAGGTGTTGACGAAAATTGGCGCGCATCAGCCGAACCTTCCTGTGATGTAGTCCTCAGTGCGTTTGTCTGAGGGTTTTGTGAAGATGGTGTCTGTCGCGTCGAACTCGATCAATTTTCCAGAAAGAAAGAAGCCGGTGTTCTCCGCCACACGCGCAGCCTGCTGCATGTTGTGTGTCACGATCACGATGGTGTATTGCCGCTTGAGCTCAAAGATTAAATCTTCAATCTTCGAAGTAGAAACCGGATCAAGTGCGGACGCCGGCTCATCCATCAGCAGCGCTTCCGGATTCACAGCCAGCGCCCGCGCAATACAGAGCCGCTGCTGTTGACCACCGGAGAGCGAGGCGCCGGACTTCTTGCGCAGATCGTCCTTGACCTCGTCCCAAAGCGCGGCTTTCCTGAGGGAGTCTTCGACGATGTTGTTCAGCTCGGCTCGATTACGGAAGCCGTTCAGCTTCAGACCGCTTGCCACATTGTCGTAGATCGACATGGTGGGAAAGGGATTGGGCCGCTGAAAGACCATTCCCACGCGTCGCCGGATCTCAACGGGCGACGCATTCGCATAAATGTCGACATCGCCCATCTTCACCAGGCCCGTCGCGCGTGCGATGGGATTGGTTTCATGCATCCGGTTCAAGCAGCGGACAAACGTGGATTTGCCGCAGCCGGATGGCCCAATCAGCGCCGTTGCACGGTTGGCGGGAATAGAGAGCGTGATGTCTTGCAGCGTATGGTTGGTGCCATACCAGGCATTCAGGTGTTCGACTTGGATTCCAACGCCCACTTAACTGCTCCCCTTGAGCTGACCGCGACTGGCGAAGATGCGCACCAGCGTAACGGACGCCATGATTAGAACGATCAGGACAAGCGCGCCGGCCCATGCCAGGCGGTGCCACTCATCGTATGGCGAAACGGCATAGATGTAGATTTGCAAAGGCAAGGCTGCCATGGGTTGGTTCAGCTTCACATTCCAGAACTGATTGCCGAACGCCGTGAAAAGGAGCGGAGCGGTTTCTCCCGCAACGCGAGAAAAAGCCAGCATGCAGCCCGTAATGATGCCTGGGGAGGCGGTGCGCAGAGCGACGGAAATGGTGGTGCGCCACTTGGGGATGCCGAGCCCCAGCGCCGCTTCGCGGACGGCGCTTGGCACCGTTGCCAGCATCTCTTCCGTGGTCCGTGTCACCGTGGGCACCATCATGATGGCAAGAGCGATGCCGCCGGCAAGCGCCGAAAAGTGATGCTGCACCACCACGATCATTGAGTAGGTGGCAATGCCCATCACGATGGAAGGCACACCGTTAAGTACGTCGGCGGTGAAGCGGACAACGTTCCCGAAGACTTTGCCTCGTCCGTATTCCGCGAGATAAACGCCCGCTCCGATCCCGGTAGGGATACCGATGAGGCTGGCAACCGCCAGGATGATTCCTGAACCGACAATTGCATTGGCCATGCCGCCGCCGGACTCGCCTACAGGACGCGGTGCGTGCGTGAAAAATGCGACATTGAGGGAACTGAAGCCTTTAAAGAGCAGGTACGCCAGGATCGCGACCAGGGGCGTGAGAACCAGGACGGTGGCCGCAATGCAGAGGCCGTTGACGATCAGGTTCACGATAGCGCGGCCGCGCACATGGGAACGCTGTACCGACGGTGCGGGAACAGGTGTGGTTGCCATCTCTTACAAGACCCTTGCCGGTGCGCCTCGCGTGACTGCCCAAATCAGCAGACGAGCGATGGCGTTGACCACGATGGTGACAAGAAAAAGTGCCAGCCCAATCTCGATCAGCGAACTCAAATAGAGATCACCAGTCGCCTCTGAGAATTCGTTGGCAATCACGCTCGCCAGCGTGTGTGCCGGGGCGAATAGGGAGTGCGGCACCTCTGCCCGGTTGCCAATCAGCATTGTCACCGCCATGGTCTCGCCAAGAGCACGGCCAAGCCCGAGAATCACCGAGCCCACGATGCCGATACGGGCATTGCGCAGAACGCCCATGCGGATCATCTCCCAGCGGGTGGCTCCCAAGGCCAATACAGCTTCACGCTGGCTTGTCGGGACGGCCCGCATCACGTCGCGCGTCAGCGATGAGATGACTGGCAGAATCATGATGGCCAGTATGATGCTGGCCGTCAGCAGACCCACGCCAATG
>CAXTRR010000041.1:28997-33220 GCA_964246795.1 uncultured Terriglobus sp.
AATCCCCCACAGACCGTAAACCACGCTGGGGATGGCGGCGAGCAACTCCGTTAAAAAGGAGATAGGTCCCTGCAGTACCTTGGGGCATAACTCTGTGACGAAGATCGCAACGCCCAGCGCAAGCGGAACGGCAATAAGTAGCGCCAGCAGGGAAGAGGCGAGTGTACCGAAGATGAAAGGGTACGCGCCGAAGAGACCGCTGACCGGGTCCCATTCCTGGCTCTTGAAAAAGCTGAGCCCGAACGCGTGGCGGCTGAGGGTTGACTGCCGAAAGAGCACCACGATGATCGCTATGACGATCAGAAAGATGGTGATCGCACAAAGGACCATGAGGGAAACAAAGAGGAAGTCCTGAACGCGGCCGCTGCTTCGACGCGCAAGGAAATCGCGAACGCGGGAAGGCGTATCCGGCCCGGCGCCCGGCGGTGCCGTGTTTGCAACAGCAGTCGCATGCGGCCGCTTTGAAAGTTGCGAGGTGTCGGTTGTCATTGTCCTGATCTGGCAATCATTACAGGCCGTGCTGGCTTACACGGGCAGCTTGGTATCGAGAAGCAAGGAAAGAAGGAGCCGGCACCGAACCGCGGCGGTGAGACTGCGTGCCGCCGCAGGAGCGGAAACGGCACGCGCAGTCTCCCAGGCGGCTTAGTGGATTTGCTGGATCGTCTGCTTCACGCGAGCCTGGACAGCGGTGGGCAGCGAAGCGTAGCTAAGGCTTGGCGCTTCCGCCTCGCCATGTTCCAACATCCACTCCAGGAACTCAGCCAGGACTTTTCCCTTGGCGGGATCGGCCGACTTGACCGGCACCAGAAGCCAGGTGAACGACGAGATGGGATAGGTGTTCGGACCGGGTGCGTTGGTGATTGAAACTCGATAGTCGGCCGGCATGCTCTTTACGTTAGCCGCTGCTTCAGTCACGCCTTCGGTGCTTGCCTTTACAAACTTACCGCTGGCGTTTTTAACAGTGCCGAACTGCATCTTGTTCTGCAGAGCATAGATCAACTCCACATAGCCGAGCGAATTCGGTGTTTGGCGCACCATGCCGGCCACGCCTTCGTTGCCTTTCTGGCCAATGCCTGTGGGCCACCGCACCGATGTGTTCTTGCCCACCTTGGTCTGAAACTCGCCGCTGACCTTTGAAAGGTAGTCGGTGAAGATGTACGTGGTGCCGCTGCCGTCCGAACGGTACACCGGCACGATCTGATCGTTCGGCAGGTTCACGCCCGGATTGTCCTTGGCAATGCGCGGATCATTCCAGTTCTTGATCTCGCCCATGTAGATGGCGGCAATGACATCACCAGAAAAGTTGAGTTCCTTGCTGACGCCTTTCAGATTGTAGACCGGTACCACAGCCCCCAACACAGTGGGGATGTGCATAGTCTTGACCTTGGCACTTTTCATCTGCTCGTCGGTCATGGGGCCATCTGTTGCGCCAAAGTCCACAGTGCCGTCAGAGACCTGGCGGATACCGCCGCCCGAACCGATGGGCTGGTAGTTGATCTTCAAGCCGCCCTTTTGCTGGCTGAACTCATAAAACCACTTGGAATAGATAGGGTTCGGAAAGGTCGCGCCCGCTCCATTCAGACTTTGTGCGCTTGCGCCGACTGTCAAGGCGAAAGCTGAAACGACCACAGCGAGAGATTTCAATGTCACGCAACGTCCTCCGGTGTGCGTTTTGCGCCCACTCAGCCTGTATGTTCCCTGCTTTCTGTTACGTAAAGATAAATATGGAGGCCAATCGCCGACTGGAAAATGGAAGGGGTGGATGCGAGACGTGTCATTTTCCGGCACTTCTGTGCGGATTCCCGAACGCTCTTAAGGAGGACCACTCCTCCCCTACACTAGGCGAGTGCCCTGTAAAGAACGAATGCCGAGCACCGTCGACTGAACTGTGCAGACATTGGCGTAATTCTTCAGCTGCACCAGGGCCATTCCTTCACCTTCTGTTCACAAGCAGCTTCCATTCTGAACGTAAGCTCGTAGAGTTCCGATATTCCATCTCAGGTGAATTGAAATGGCGACGACCGCTCCTATCCCCACCACCTCCATTCTGGATCAAAAGCTGAAGGACTCGAGAGGTGGCAAAGTCGGTGCCATGGTTTTCGGTGTCATGCTGGTCTGCGGTGTGGTTTACATCGGCTTTAAGCTGTCCCGCGATCTTTCTCTGGTGCACTCGGCCTCGGTTTACCCGTTCATCCTGCTCGGCATCGCTCTGCTGATCGCGCTCGGCTTTGAGTTTGTGAACGGCTTCCACGATACGGCGAACGCGGTCGCCACTGTGATCTATACGCACTCGCTTGAACCGCATATCGCGGTTGTCTGGTCGGGAATATGGAACTTCATTGGCGTACTTACCAGTTCTGGCGCAGTCGCTTTTGCGATCGTTTCGCTGCTGCCTGTTGAACTCATCCTGAAGGTTAGCCAGGGCTCCGGATTCTCCATGGTCTTTGCCCTGTTGACGGCGGCAATCCTCTGGAACCTGGCCACCTGGTATCGCGGCCTGCCCGCGTCCAGTTCGCACACCATGATCGGATCCATACTGGGCGTGGGTATCGCGAACCAGCTAATGCAGGGCAACTCGGGCACTGCTGGCGTTGACTGGGAGCAGGTCACGAAAGTCTTCAAGGCTTTGCTCTTCTCTCCAATCATCGGTTTCATCATGGCGGCCGCCATCTTCTTCCTCTTCAAGGTTGTTGCGCGAGATCCCCGCCTCTACAAAGCCCCAGAAGGTACAGCGCCACCGCCCTTTTACATCCGCGCCCTGCTCATCCTCACCTGTACTGGTGTCAGCTTCTTTCACGGCTCAAACGATGGTCAAAAGGGGATGGGCCTGATCATGCTTATCCTGGTCGGCACCGTGCCCACCGCCTATGCACTCAACCACACAGTCGACCGCGGTTCCGTGGTCACCTTTGCCGCTGTCTCACAACAGGTCTCCACCGCCGTGGGCCACTACGTGGAGCCGTCAGCTTCACTTGCCGATGCCGGTCCGGAGTTGGAACGCTTCGTCTCTTCGCACAAGTACCAGCCCAGCACCATGCTTGCGCTTCAGCAAATGGTGACGGACATCCGCAATGAAGCAGTCGGCTACGGTTCACTCGGTAACGTGCCCCAGGACATGCAAGCCAATGTCCGCAATCAGATGTACCTGACCAGCGAAACCTTTCGCCTCCTGCCCAAGTTCGGCCCCAAGATCAACGCAGCAGATACCAAAATCATTGCCAATTACAAAGGCTTTCTCGACAAATCAACCAAGTTCATACCGACATGGGTCAAGGTTGCCGTGGCACTCGCCCTGGGTCTTGGAACGATGGTGGGATGGAAGCGCATTGTGATCACCGTGGGTGAAAAGATTGGCAAAACCCACCTGACATATGCGCAGGGTGCATCGGCGGAGATCACGGCCATGATCACCATCGGCATGGCCGACGGGCTTGGGCTGCCAGTCTCCACCACACACGTCTTGTCTTCGGGAGTCGCTGGCACCATGGCGGCGAACCGCAGCGGATTGCAGATGTCGACCATCCGCGATATCGCCATGGCCTGGGTTTTCACCTTGCCGGCCGCGGCACTGCTCAGCGGTGCACTTTTCTGGCTCTTTAACCTGATCGCGAAATGAACCGGGAAAGCTCAAGCTCCGCAGACGCGAAAAGGCAAGGCGGACCAACCTTGCCTTTTCGCGTGAACAATGTAAAAGGAATGATTTTCAGCGTGTCCGCTAGCCAGCGGCTACGCAGGAGCTTTGTACATCCCAAGGTTTGTGCCGACTGAACAATTCATTTCCTGCTTCCACACCTGTTGAAGCTCGTGATTCAGGTATATCAATTGCTTGTTCAAGGTCACTAGCAGGTGGCCAGCGTCGAAGGAATTCATTTCGTCGTACTTTGGTGCCAGCACAAGCTTCCCGCTCAGGTCGATCAGCCCCCACATGCCATCCTGTTTCACCGGGCACAAACCCTCGCTGAACTCTCCTGTCTTCTCCCACACTGCGGGGAGAGCCACCGAGCCATCCGGGCGAATGAAGCCCCATTTGCCGTCGATCACGACGGCGCACACGCCCGCGTTGAAGCTGGTGACGGTGTCATAGCGGAAGGGCAATATGGTCTTGCCCACCTTGTCGATGAAGCCCCACTTGTCATTGAGCTGTACCGGCGCGATCTCATCGCTGTAGCCGTGCACCGCCTGGTAGACGGCCGGGATAACCAGACTCCCGGTCGGGTCGATGA
>CAXTRR010000042.1:0-33112 GCA_964246795.1 uncultured Terriglobus sp.
GTGCGCGGCCCGGTCGGCGTCCTCCCGGGAGAGCGCGGGAGCAAGGGTGACGACAGTCTTGCCGCTTGCGGCCGCGTCACGCTGCTGCTCCCACTTGTGGGTCGCGTCCAGATCGACGAGCTTGACCGGTATCGCTTCCTCTTCACCGGCCCGCTCAGCCGAACGGAATACGACGTTTTTGCCCAGGACGCGATACGAGAGCACAACCTGATAGGAGCCGTCCTTCAGGTAGAGCCTGCTCCGCTGCAGGCCGCTCCCAGGTGCGGTTTCCATGGGCAGGCTTTGCCGCTGGGCGAACGCAGGCACAACGGCGGTTGCTAGAAAGACAGCGTGGAGGAATGCTGCGCGATACTTGAACACGCACATTTAGACGCGGAATGTTGCCATTCCGCAGTGCAGGGATTGGTGAAGTCGAGCGAATGCGGCATGGACCCTTCTGGCCGCATCAGAAATTGTATGAGCGAGACGGCTGTGGCGAGAACATTCAAGATTGGCGGCGACATGGAAGTGAACCGGTTGGGCTTCGGTGCCATGCGCCTGACCGGGGAAGGCGTTTGGGGTCCTCCGAAGGATCCTGAGAACGCGAAGCGGGTGCTGCGGCGCGTGGTGGAACTCGGCATCAACTTCATCGACACGGCCGACAGCTACGGCCCGGACGTAAGCGAGCCGATGATCGGCGAGGTGCTTGCACCCTTTCCGAAAGGTTTGGTTATAGCGACGAAGGGTGGCTTTGTGCGGACCGGCCCCCATCTTTGGCGTACCATCGGACGTCGCGAATACCTGGAACAACAGGCGCTTATGAGCCTGCGTAGATTGCGCACCAGCGTCATCGATCTCTGGCAGCTGCATCGCTTTGATCCAAAGACGCCCGTGGAGGAATCGCTGGCACCCATTGCAAAGCTGCAGAAGCAAGGATTGATCCGACATGTGGGTCTCTCAGAGGTGAATGTAGAGCAGATCGAGCAGGCGGCAAAAGTCGTAAAGATCGTCTCCGTACAGAACGAATACAACATTGGCAATCGCAAGAGTGAGGCAGTGTTGCAGTACTGCGAGCAAAATGGGATCGCCTTTATTCCATGGTTTCCCGTAGCTGCGGGCAAGCTGGCCCAGCCCGGCGGCGTGCTGGACGAGGCGGCGAAGCTTCATGGCGCAACCGTCTCACAGTTGTCACTTGCCTGGCTCTTGCACCGCAGCCCGGTGATGCTGCCAATACCTGGCACATCTTCCATTGAGCATCTGGAAGAGAACGTAAAAGCTGCCGATGTGACGCTCAGCGACGCGGAGTGGCAGCAGGTAGAGCAGGCTGCGTCGGCATCCAACGCCAAGTGAGTGGAGTAAGGGAAACGCGCAAACAGCAGAAGCCGGCCAGGGATAGCGTAAGCCGTTCCACACCGGGCACAATGAAACCACGGGCAAGGCGAAGTAAGACAAAGCCGGCGATACCCTGGGCGGCCCTAAAACGGGAGGCTTGTAACCGTTTCGGCGTGCGCGAGTTTCGCTCCGCCCAGCGCGAAGTGCTGGAATCTGTCTTTCTGGGCAATGACACGCTTGCCATCATGCCGACAGGTGCGGGCAAGAGCCTCACCTTTCAGCTTCCAGCCATCTTCCTGCCCAAAGCGGTGGTCGTCGTCTCGCCGCTCATTGCCTTGATGCAGGACCAGCAATTGCATGCGCAAGATGCCGAGATTGCAGTGGAGAAGGTGGACTCCACACTGACCGCAAAGCAAGCGCGGGAAGCGGATCAGATAATTCGCGAAGGTCGCGCCGGCCTCATCTATGTGACACCGGAGCGGTTGGAGAACCGCGAGTTTCTGGACGAATTGGTCCAGGCGGGAGTCTCGCTCTTTGTGGTGGACGAGGCGCACACCATTGCCCAGTGGGGACACGATTTCCGGCCCGCATACCTGGGCCTGGGCGATGTACGCGCGAGATTGGGCAACCCTCCTGTTCTTGCGCTGACTGCAACGGCGACGGAAGCGGTGATCGCGGAAATCCAGCAGCAACTCCACATGGAGGATGCAACTCTCATCCGTGCCGGGTCAGAGCGCGAAAACCTCTTTCTCGCCGTGCACGCAACGGTGAATAACGATGCCAAGTTGGACCGGCTGACCCGCATGATCGCCCACGAGCAGCAGGGCAGCGGCATTGTGTACACGGCATCTGTGAAGAGCGCGGAGGAACTGTACGATCGGCTGCGGGAAGCCGGTGTGTCCGTTGGCCGCTATCACGGGCGTATGAGCAAGCGCGAGCGTGAGGAGCTGCAGCGAGCGTTCATGGCCAATGAGAACCGCGTCATGATTGCGACAAAGGCCTTTGGCCTAGGCATCGATAAGCCAGACATCCGCTTCGTCTACCACTACGAATTTCCCGATTCGCTGGAAAGCTATTACCAGGAGGCTGGCCGTGCCGGACGTGATGGCGCGCCGGCTCAGGCGGTGCTGCTCTTCCGGCTCGAAGACAAACGCATCCAGAGTTTCTTCACTCGTGGCCGCTATCCCAGGACGGAGGAGGCTCGAAAGGTGCTGGAAGCCTTAAGCGCAGACCAGCCACTCACGCTGGTCGAAGTGGCGGAGCTGGCCGGGGTTGGCCGCCGCCATACGCAGGTCATCCTGTATTTACTACGCGAGGCGAATTTGGCTGTTCGGAAACGCACCGCGTTTGTGCGGCGTGGCGCGGACGTTTCAGATGGGGAGATCGACAGGCTGCTCTCCGTCTATGCCGAGCGCGCCGAGAATGATAAGAGTCGGCTTGACGAGATGATGCATTATGCCGAAACCGTCACCTGCCGCAAGCAGATCCTGCGGGGGTACTTTGGGGAGGAACTCGGCGAGGCCTGCGGAAGCTGCGATAACTGCGTAAACCACCCCGCAGAACAGCTTGCCGCAATGAACCTTCACGAGCACCAGGTGCACGACGGCGTGACACGGATAGAGACGATCACGGGCACGATCGTGACGACCGCCCCAGAGACGCTGCCACAACCGGAAGAGCCTCCCCGCTTTGCCGTAGGAGCAACGGTTCAGCACAAGCGATTTGGCCGGGGGCAAGTGTTGGAGGCCGACGGTGAAATCCTGCTGGTTCAATTTGCGAAGGCCGGCAGGAAGAAACTCAAAAGCTCGTTTTTGAGCAAGGCGAGGTCAGTGGCGATCGTGTAAAACAGAACGTATTTTCCGGACCCGGCATACGCTTCGTGAATCCGGCAAAACTGCATGAGATACTGAGCGACGGCAATGTACAAACGTGTCCTTCTTAAAATTTCTGGTGAGGCTCTCGCAGCCGGCCGTGGTTTCGGCATTGACGCCGTCTTTGTGAGCCGCGTAGCTGCTGAGATCGTCGAACTCGCCACGCAGGGCTGTGAAGTCGGAATCGTGGTGGGTGGAGGTAACTTCTTCCGCGGCGTTGCCGAGCAGGCAATCCATATGGATCGCGTTGCGGCCGACCACATGGGCATGCTGTCCACGGTGATCAATGGCATCGCCATGCAGGATGCCATCGAAAAGCTGGGTGTCGCTTGCCGGGTGATGAGCGCTATCGAGATGCATGAAGTTGCGGAGCCATACATTCGGCGCCGCGCCATCCGCCATCTGGAAAAGGGCCGCGTCGTCATTTTCGGCGCTGGTACCGGCAATCCTTATTTCTCCACTGACACTGCGGCGGCGCTGCGCGCCATGGAGATCCGTGCGGACGTGCTGCTGAAGGCGACAAGCGTGGATGGGATTTACACCGCCGATCCCAAGAAGGATGAGACTGCAACCCGCTTTGAATCCATCACCTACATGGACATCATTCGTCAGAACCTGCGGGTCATGGATACTTCGGCGGTCAGTCTCTGTCTCGAAAACCAGATGCCGATGATCATCTTTTCTATGAGGGAGCAGGGCAATATTGTGCGTGTGGTGAACGGGGAGAAACTCGGGACGCTGGTCGTGAGCCAGATTGTGAGCTAGCAGCAGCATGCCTTCTTCCAGGCCGCTGCGTGTCCCCGGCTTGCACTCCAGGCCGCTGCCGCATCTATCGGCTCCCGACCGCAAACCACCCTTGCCTGGACTGACCGGCGTCCGGACCTTCCTTGCACTCGGCATCCTCTTTTTCCATTACACGCCACCCCATGCCACGTATGTTCGACCCATTATTGAGGCCGGTTTCACCTACATTGGCTGCTTCCTGCTGATCAGCGGATTTGTGCTGAGTTACAACTACGCGCACCGGGCGAATACGCTGAAGGTGGGCCGTTTCTACGCTGCGCGTGCCTCCCGCCTCTATCCCGTGTATCTCATGAGTCTTCTTGTCTCGTTTGACATGTTGCACGCGGAGTGGCTGGCGCGCCCACATGCCGCCTTTTGGGCAGGTACCGCTTTGACTGTTACGTTGCTGCAGGGGTGGAGCCCATCGCTGGCCACTTTCTGGAATACGGTCGCGTGGACTCTGTCGACGGAGGCAATGCTGTATCTTACTTTTCCGTTTATCAACCGGGCTACATGGTGGCCGCGAAGCCGCGGCAAGTTGCTGGCAATCTTCTTTGTATGCTGGGGCTGCGAATTACTGCTACCGGTTACTTACATGGTGCTTAACCCGGACGGCCTGCACCAGATAGACCGATACTCCTCCGCTTATTGGTTGCGGCTCTACAAATACACGCCTCTGGCCTATGTTCCAATTTTCATGGCAGGCGTCACGCTCGGCCGGCTGCATAACGTCTGGGAGTTACGGGACCGCACCAAACTGTGGATGGGTTTGGTTGCCGGAATCCTTGTTTTGACGCTCTTCTACCTCGCCGTGCCGCACCTTCCGTACGTGCTCCTGCACGGAGGGTTACTGACGCCAGTCTTCGCCACGCTGATCGTCGGCCTAACGGGATCGCACTGGCTGTCGCGCGCAGTTTCGTGGGGCCCCATCGGGATCTTTGGCCGCGCAAGCTTTTGCCTCTATCTGTTGCATTTCAATCTCTGGAATATCCTGCAGGACCACCACGTGTCGGAGTCGCTGCACCTGCAGGCAGCGGAGCCTTGGTTCTCCTACGTGGCAATCCTTCTTCTTGCCTATCTGGCATACCGATTTGTGGAACGGCCAGTGCAGGGTTACCTGCTTACGAAGTACGTTTACAAGACGCCACCCCCACCGGCGCAGCCAGAGACGCCGATCGGCTAGGTTCGGCGGCTCCGTTTTGCCCGGGCGCGACCAGAAGCGCGGAGAGATATTGCGCATTTCGTTTTCTTCGTGACAAACGCGTGAAATCTGGCATACTGTACATGTAACCCCTTAAATCTCAGCCAAGCGCTCCCAACCTGGAGACGTGGCCCCGTCGCAACTGTCGTTGGACCTGCTGCAATCCTCACCGCTGCGGAGCGGCACTGTTTCTGCTTTTTAGTGCCCAACCGCTGGAACTGTGTCGCGTTGCTGAACAAGGAGCGTTTCGATGTCGATGACCCGTCGCAATTTCCTGATGCGCGTTGGGCAGGCAGGTGGGTATTCCGCCGCTTTTGCCACCATGCAGTCTCTCGGTCTCATGCCAATGAAGGCCACGCTTGCCGCACCCATAGCAGCGGCAGCAGGCTCGGGAAAAGGCGTGAAGGTGGTGGTGGCTGGTGGCGGTATCGGCGGCCTGGTCTCCGCTTATGAACTCAAGAAACTCGGTTACGAGGTCACTCTGCTGGAAGCGCGCGAGCGGCCCGGCGGACGAAATTTCAGTGCACGTAAGGGCGTCAAGGTCGAATTTCTGAACGGCGAGACACAGAGTTGTGCCTGGGAAGAGGGCAATTACCAGAATCTCGGCCCCGGCCGGTTGCCCTCCGTCCACGGAACGATGCTGAACTATTGCCGTGAGCTGAATGTGCCGCTGGAAGTGGAAATAAACACGTCACGATCGACACTTCTGCAGAACGATAATGCCAACGGCGGCAAGCCCGTGGTGCAGCGCAAGGCAGTGAACGACACGCGTGGTCATGTGAGCGAACTGCTCGCTAAATCCATCGCTGGTGGCGCCCTGGACCAGGATCTGACCAGGGAAGACCGCGAACGCATGGTCAGCTTCTTGAAGCTTTACGGTCCGCTGGATAAGTCGAATAAGTATGTCGGATCGGACCGTGCGGGTTACAAGACCGAAGCGGGAGCCGGCACGCAAGTCGGCGTGTTTGAAGACCCGATGAACATGCACACACTGCTGGATGCGAACTTCTGGAGCGGTATTTTGTATGAGGAAACATGGGACTGGCAGGCGACCATGATGCAGCCGGTGGGCGGCATGGACCGCATCCCCTATGCCTTCGCGAAGAGCCTGGGCAAGACGGTCGTCTACAACGCGCCAGTCACGGGCATCAAGAAAACCGGCAGGGGCGTGCGGATTACTTATCAGCAGGCTTCAGGCGCCCGGACCATCGATGCCGATTATTTGATTTGCGCCATGCCATTGACTCAGCTGAAAGCCATTCCGAATGACCTCTCGCCCGCCTACAAAACAGCAGTCGATGGTTCTGTTTACGCGGGTGCTTACAAAATAGCCTGGGAGTCGCGCCGTTTCTGGGAACAGGATTACAACATTTACGGTGGACTCTCCTTTCTTAGCCCCGGACCTACAACGATCGTCTGGTATCCCTCCGCAAATCTGATGGCGCCGAAGGGTATCCTTGTTACTGGATATGAGGAAGAGAATAATTGGGGCTTTGACAAACTCAGCACTGCAGAAAAGTTTGAAAAAGCACGCACACAGCTTGAACGCATTCACCCCGGCCATGGCCATGAACTTACACAGCCGATCTTTTGCGGCTGGCGGCAGGTGAAGTGGAACGAAGGCTCGTGGATACGTGCTTACGGTGGCGGTCCGAGCGGCTATGACACGATCATCATGCCGGACGGTCCTATCTACTTTGCGGGCGACCATGCCAGCCACATCGTGGGCTGGCAGGAGGGCGCGGCGCTCAGTGGCAAGCGCGCCGTTCAGATGATCAGCGACCGTGTGAAGGTGGCCCGGTTAACAGGTGCGCACGCCGGGTATGACGCTTAACTTCAGTGCTGAAGGTACCAGGCAAACAATGGAGATTTCATGAAGAGCAGGTTGGCAGTTTGGGGTTTGGCGGCGATATTCTTCGCCGCGGCAGGAGCTCACGCGCAGGTCACCGTAAGGCACATCCAAAGCGATAAGAGCCCGATCGCCGCTGGCGTGTGGGCCGGCGACACGTTTTACCTGAGCGGGCAGCTTGCCAGCCCCATTACCCCCGCGGAGGCCGCCAAAGGTACAGCCGCCGAGTACGGTGACACCAAGGCACAAGCCCTGAGCGTCTTCACCAAGATTCAGGCCGCTTTGAAGGAGCAGGGTCTGGACACAAGAGATGTTGTCAAGATGACCGTCTTCCTTGCAGCAGATCCCAAGCTGGGCAAACTGGACTTCCCGGGAATGCAGGCGAGCTACACGCAATTTTTTGGAACCAAGGATCAGCCTAATAAGCCGGCCCGCTCGGCGATGCAGGTAGCCGCGTTGGCTGCTCCCTGGGCACTGATTGAGGTGGAAGTGATTGCAGTGAAGTCCAAGTAAGCCGCTGGCTGTGTTGAGGGGAGAAGTTCGTCAGAAGCGACACCTTCTTCGAGGGAGACCGGCAGGAAATGGAAGAACCGGCTATGAGCAGATACAAGGGCTCTCATGACGCCTGGTCGCCTTCGCGGAGTTAGAGACAGCTGGGCGACGGATCTCCTCCGGGCCCGGTGGAAGCCAGCCCACATTCGAACCACGCTTCCCGTCCGCGGGTCGCCGCTGTTTTTCGCTCTGCATCGCGAGGCGTCTACACGCATCTGAATGGATGACCAACTTGCCCGGCACTGCCGGGCGGCATAGACTGGTAATTGAGTGAATCAGGAGATTTGACCCATGGCGACTGCCGTTTCAGTTCCCGAAATTATGACCGCGCCTCAGGCAGGTGCGGAAGTGGTGACTGGCACCGCGTCTACGCAGCCAGTAAACCTGACCGTCTCCGCTCAAACCAAGGTGAAAGAAATTATGGCGACGCAGGATCCACTGCCGGCCGGTCTCCGCATCGGCGTGGTGGGTGGCGGTTGCTCGGGTTTCCAGTACTCGATGAGTTTTGAAAATCAGCAGGGCATGATGGACAAGGTCGTCCGCTTTGACGATCTGAAAGTCTTTGTGGATGCGACCAGCGCCATGTACCTGAATGGCTGCATCGTGGATTATGTGGAGACGCTGGAAGCTGCTGGCTTTAAGTTTGAGAATCCCCAGGTGAAGAGCACCTGCGGCTGCGGTTCTTCGTTCTCTGTCTAATACTTAAAATAGCGTTCGTTTTCGAGAAAGCCCTGCTGTTCTGCGGGGCTTTTGCTTGACCGTTCGCAGGGCGTTTGTTCTTCGCGGCGCTACCCGCCTTCGACATCGCCCATGGGCTCCTCTCGATCCAGCAGCAAAAGCTCCTCCACATCCGCCAAGTCACGCAATCGGCCGACCTGCCGCTTATTGTCGATCAAGTCAGCTCTTGAAATGAAGGCAATCTTAAGTCCATTGATCTCAGCGAACGTACGATTACGCCACACCTGATCGAAGCTCATCTCGCCGATGGACGCGAGAATATCCACGTGGTTCTCGCTCGGACCGAAGCGGAGATTTTCCTCGTCATTCAACAGGTCTGACGGTTCCAGACCAGCCATTGGAACACCCAACGCAACCAGGGCATGAAACGCTGCGCGCGCATTTTCCAGGCTTGGCCGAATAAACAGGTCCAGATCTTGTGTGGCGCGCACATAACCGTAGGCATTCACGGCCACACCGCCCACCACGGCACAATCAACTCCGGCGGCGAGAAACGCGGCGAGGAGTGAAATCTGCTTCGGATTCATTGGTGTCGATGCCTCGTAAAAGGAGTAGCTGATGTGTGAGCTCTGACGCGGCGGCGATGCGTTCGCCAACGGACAGAGTGCGCCAGTAGGTACGCTGCTCTGCCCGCGCCCGCTCGTACGTGAGCTTGCGCGGTGCCGTCCAAAACTGGAAAGTACCTGCTTCCTCAAGCTTCGCAGCCTCATCTGTCGATCCAATTCGGCTCTGCATACCACCATGATGCCAGAGCCGAACCCAGCCAACTCGACCAACACACGGGAGCAACGTCTAAAATCAGGCAGGCACCCATGACCGATTTTGTCGTCAAACTCGCGGATGAACGCGGCCGCGTGCAGCAGCAGATGCACCCGGCCGCCACGGCGGAGGAGTTGCGCGCGCGCTTTTCGCAGGCCGGCTACCTGGTCTACTCGGTCAAGCCGCGCGGCCTGGCCTCTAACATCGGCAAGCGCAAGAAGGTAAAGCTGCAAAGCTTCCTCGTCTTCAATCAGCAGTTTGTCACACTGATCAAGGCGGGCCTGCCCATCCCTGGCTCACTGGAGCTACTTGCGCGGCGGCAGAAGGACGAGACTTTCAAAGCGCAGCTGGAAAACGTGGCAGCGCGCATCAAGACGGGCGAGTCGCTTTCCGCGGCGTTCGACGCGCAGGGCGGCTTCCCGCTCATCTTCACCACCACGTTGCTGGCGGGCGAGCGCTCCGGCAACCTGGAAGAGGTGCTGCAGCGCTATACAGAGTTTCAGCGCGTTGCGCTCACCACGCGCAAGAAGCTGACCTCCGCACTGGTCTACCCGTCGCTGCTCATCACGCTCGTAGTGGGCCTGCTGATCTTTCTGCTTACCTTTGTGGTGCCACGTTTCGCGCAGCTGTATGACCAGCTGGACGCCAAGCTGCCCGCGATTACAACCTTTATGCTGGCGGTCGGCAACTTCGCGCAGAACTACGGCCTGTATGCCGGTGGTGCGATTTTGATCGGCGGCTTTCTGCTGTACCGCTGGTCCAAGACAGATGCCGGCGCGAATACTGTCGATAAAATCCGGCTCAGCATTCCGTCACTCGGCACCATCTGGCTGCGGTATCAGGTGGCGTTGTTCTCCCGCACACTGTCCACGCTGCTCACCGGCGGCCTACCGCTGGTGCCGTCTCTGGAGACGGCAGCTCGCTCCATCTCTTCGCGCCAGGTCTCCAACGCGGTCTTTGCCTCGGTCACTCAGGTGCGCGAGGGTAAGGGACTTTCACGAGCGCTGGAGAACACGCGCGTCTTTCCGGAGCTGGCCATCGAGATGGTCGAGGTCGGCGAGTCTACCGGTGCACTCCCGACGATGCTGAACTCCGTCGCTGCCTTCTTTGAGGAGGATGTAGAAACCTCCCTCACCGCCGTGCTCAGCCTGATCGAACCAGCGCTGCTCATCGGCATGGGCATTCTGGTTGCGTTTATTCTCCTGTCGCTGTATCTGCCGATCCTGCAACTGGGGGCCAATTCAGTTTCGCGGTGAACGCCGCTGCCACCCAGAAGCGTATAGGCCACGAGTCGCAATGAGAGGATTTACTCAGAAATGGGAACTCGTTCGAAGGGGTCGGTATCCAATTAGCTAGCATTGAGGTGAACCGACAATGAGGAGTCTCTGCGACCAAGATCTCGCTGCATCGCTCGCTCAATTATGACCGAACAGAGAACATAAAGCTAACGCTGTGGTCGGATTGTTCTGTCGACTAGGTATTCACTATTGGCGGCGACTAGACCTAACTGAACTTGCTCCGCGTAGGGATGTCCGCTTCTGCTTCTGGTGTTCGAAGATCGAAATAGACGGAGCCATTTATACGCCATAATTGTAGTTTAGCCCTAATACGCTATCGCACGGCCCTGATCAAACTTGAAGCTGACCACCAGGTTAGACGTCTTTAACCAGATTGGAAATGTTTAGACTCGGGCCATGGCTCATATTTTTCCGGGATTTAGTGGAACCACGACAACGATCGTAATTGGGGCAGCTGTTTTCATTCTAAGGCGGCGATTGAAAAAATTTGCTGCATACAATCTTGGCCCTGGTGGAGATCCTAAAGCTTACGAACCGATCTTGGCTCGGTACATACGCTTCGCTGAATTTATGATTGGCCTGGCAACAGGTTCAATAGTGTTGATTGTTGGATCTTCAACTCTGCACGGGCAGGGTGGTCATTTGCCATGGTTCTATGCGTCTCCGCTACTGCTACTAAGCGCCTCTGTTATCTACGGGCTTCTATTCATGGCCGCTCAGCTCTTAACAATGGAAGATGTACTGCACGGAAATCCTCACACAGCGTTTAACTATGCGTTAAACGAGGCACTCGGTTTTAGCTCTCTGGTCTGCTTTCTGTTGGGATATACATGGCTCGTTTTCGCCGTCACGAATCTGGCGTAAATGCTCTGGTGAAGCGACTAGTTGTCGCTTCCATGCACGCGCAACTAATCGCAGCCAGTGCCGGTACCCTGGCGTGATAAACCAAAGGCAACAAGGCAGGTCTAATCACCATGGCAACACCGCTGGCAATCCCCATCGCCAACCCTGAACTGAACGAGACTGAGCGCGCCCAGATGTTGGCGCGGCGCTATCACTCGGACTTTGTCGACCTGCGCGACTTCAAGATTCAGCATGAGCTGGTGAAGAGCGTGCCGGTGGAACTCATGTTCCGCTACAACTTTATCCCGCTGGAGCAGATGGGCGACCGGCTGGTGATTGCCGTCAGCGATCCCTCGCGGCTGATGGTGCTGGATGAGATCAGCGGCCTACTGGGCACGCGGCTGCAGACGCGCGTCGCCACGCTCTCGCAGATCACCGACCTGCTCAAGAAAACCGAGCAGTCGCAGCGCGTGCTGGAGGAGGCCACCGAAGGCCTGACCTTTGAAATGGTGCCGGGGGATGACAGCCCGGACTCGAATATCTCCATCGAGCGGCTCACCAGCGAAGACGACATTTCCCCGATCATCCGGCTGGTCGATACCACGATTTTCTCCGCGCTGGAGCGCCGCGCGTCGGACATCCATCTGGAGACCTACGACGATTCACTGCTGGTGAAATACCGCATTGACGGCGTGCTGCAGCAGGCCATGGCGCCCATCGCACGCGAGCACCACCAGACCATTCTGTCGCGCATCAAGGTTATGAGTGAACTCGACATTTCAGAGCGCCGCGTGCCGCAGGACGGCCGTTTTCGCGTGCGGTACAAGGGCCGGCTCATCGACTTCCGCGTGAGCATCATGCCGACAGTGCATGGCGAAAATGCCGTGCTGCGCGTGCTGGACAAGGAGTCAATGAGTGAGAAGTTCAAGCAGCTCTCGCTCGATGTGGTCGGCTTTGGCGCGGAGGACCTGCGGCGTTTCCGCAAGTACATCAAAGAGCCATACGGCATGGTGCTGGTCACCGGCCCCACCGGCTCCGGCAAGACGACCACGCTGTACGCCGCGCTCAACGAAATCAAAAGCGAAGACGACAAGATCATCACCATTGAAGATCCGGTGGAGTACCAGATTCGCGGTATCACGCAAATCCCGGTGAATGAGAAAAAGGGTCTGACCTTTGCGCGCGGCCTGCGCTCCATCCTGCGCCACGATCCGGACAAGATCCTGGTGGGTGAAATCCGCGATGCGGAGACCGCGCAGATCGCCATCAACTCCGCGCTCACTGGCCACCTGGTTTTTACCACTGTTCACGCCAACAACGTCGTGGATGTGCTTGGCCGCTTCCTGAACATGGGCGTGGAGCCATACAACTTCGTCTCCGCGCTGAACTGCATCCTGGCGCAGCGGCTGGTACGGCAGAACTGCGATTTCTGCTCCACCTACGTCACCTACACCGACGCGGAGCTTGAGGCGAACGGCCTGGTCCCAGCGGACTGGCAGGGCTTCCGCTTCCGTGAGGGACAGGGCTGCATGGAGTGCAGCGGCACAGGCTTCCGCGGCCGCTCCGCTATTCACGAACTGCTGGAGCTGGACGATGAAGTGCGCGAGATGCTGCTGGACAAAAAACCCGGCTCTGAGATTCGGAAGAAGGCTCGCGACAAAGGCATGAACTTCCTGCGCGACTCGGCGCTGGAGCGCGTGCGGGCCGGTATTACAACGCTGCGTGAAATCAACAAGGTGACCTTTATCGAAGCTGGACGATGACTTGTCGCGTGTAGCGTAACGCGCTACACTGCGACGGTGATCAGGTCATTCCGTCACGCCGGCCTGGAGAAGTTCTTCAGGACAGGCTCAAAGGCCGGGATCCAGCCTGCTCATGCCAAGCGACTGCAGCTTCAGCTGACGACCCTAAATCTGGCACACTCGGCGTCGGATATGAACGGACCGGGATGGAAAATGCACCCGCTCCATGGCGATTTAAAGGGTCATTTTGCCGTGTGGGTCAGCGCCAACTGGCGTTTGATCTTTGCGTTTGAGGACGGCGATGCCGTTCTTGTGGATTATCACGACTACCACTAGAAAGGTTCTGTCATGCTGATGCACAACCCAGCGCATCCAGGTGAGGTTCTCCGGGAATTCCTGCTCGGCCGTGAGATCGGTGACTTTGCCGGCCAGATTGGAGTCGCACGCACAACTCTGTCACGGATTCTCAACGGTCATGCTGGTATCACCGCGGAGATGTCTGTCCGTCTTGCGGAAGCGTTAAAGACTTCACCAGAACTTTGGATAGGCATGCAGATGCAATACGATCTGTGGCATGCACTACAAGCACGCAAGCTCTCGCGGAAAGCGCAAGTTGGAGTAAAGATGGGCAGGTCGACTCCCTTGTCTTCCGCACGACCAACTCGCCTGCGGAAGGCAGCGTAGGTATCGGCGCAAGCCATCTACAAGCCAGGACGGACCATCCACACGCGACGGACCCAGAGTATCCCGTGTTGACAACCCGTCTTGAAGCGAACGGTCTTCACTTCGAAACCCTTTGCTGTGGCAAGGGTGACAGGCTGGCGTTGCTGCTGCACGGCTTTCCGGAAACTGCCGACAGCTGGCGTGCGCAGATGCCGGTGCTGGCCGGGATGGGCTATCGTGTCTGGGCACCCAACCAGCGCGGCTACGGCGAGTCTTCCCAGCCGCTGCACATGCAGGACTACGCGATCGAGCACCTGATGCAGGACGTAGCGGGCTTGATCGATCTGGCCCGGGAGCGATACGGTGTGGGCAGCGTGGTGCTGGTGGCGCATGACTGGGGTGCGCTGGTGGCGTGGTGCTTTGCCGCGAGGCGGATTCGCGATCTCGAGCGCATGGTGATCATCAACGTGCCGCACCCTGCGTGTTTTGTTCGAGAGATCCGCCGCAATCCCGGGCAGATGCTTCGCTCCTGGTATGTTGCCTTCTTTCAACTGCCATGGCTACCGGAATGGCTGCTCTCGCGAAAGGGAGGCCGACTTGCCGGCCAGACAATGCTCCGCACCTCCAGCGCGCCGGAGCAGTTCCCGCAAGAGTTGGTCGAGGCATGCTGCGGAAATGCCTCGCGATGGACTACCGCGAGGGCGATGGTGAACTGGTATCGGGCCTTTGTGCGTGGACGCGGGCTGAGCCGTCAGTTGCAGTTGGGATTCCCCGTCATCGACATCCCCGTACTGCTGCTGTGGGGTGAAGCCGATACCGCCCTGGGCCGGCCAACGACCAACGGCACTGAGCAGTTCGCTTCACAACTGAACAGGCAGTTCCTGCCTGGCGTTTCACACTGGGTGCAGCAGGACGCCACAGAGGCCTGCAATGAAGCTTTGCGGACTTTCCTCGCTTGAGCGCTGCACGCAGAAGTCTCTCATCAGGCGCAGGCGTGGACCTTTTAGACCTTGTCAGCTTTGCTCTTGCGAATCCCGCTCGGAGTCTTCGTTTTCATGGACGCGGTCAGCACCTTCCAGTCGTTCGCGGTCTGTTCCGCATAGCCCTTCGCAAAATTCAAAATGGCCTGCTGAAACGGAATCCCCTCACCGATGCACTCCGCAATCCTTGCCGCATCACCGGAGCGCGAGTGCCCCCGCGCAAGCAGGGCACCAGTAATCTCAGCGTAGTCGGCCAATTCCTGCGCGGTCAGGCACTCCAGATCGAGCGACGCCTTGTGATCTTTCAATTGCCGGACCAGGTAGTCGCGCCCATCCATCTCCGTCCAGCCCAGCAGGGGGTCGCTCTCCAGCTGCATGGCGCGCTGGCCATCCACCACGCGCCGGCCCTGGTTGCCCTTCGGCGAGGCGTTCTTGGGAAGGTACCGCCGATAGCATGAGTTCGTTTCCTCTTTCATTTGTAGGAAGAGCGGATCGTCCGGGCCATTCCCCTGCAGATAAATGCAATAGTCCCGCATGCCCACGGAGCCCACGCCGACGACTTTGAAGGCCACATCGATGGGCCGGAACCTGCTCAGGAAGTGCAGACGCTCTGGCGGCAGGGAATCGCGGTACTCGCGCAGGGCACTCAGCACCCCGCGACGTTCACTGCCGCTCACCCGGCGCAGCACCGGCTCCTGTGTCCGGAAGCGTCGCTCCTCCTCGTGCTTTTCCGTCAGCTTCTCCAGTGAGTGCAGGGGCGTGGCGCGTTCGGCCTTTTCCAGGACGCCAGTGATGGGGGCCACCGTATCCAGGCCATGCACTTGGAGACGGGCGGCCTGCAGAATGGGCATCTTGGCAAGCCGCTGCATGTCTTCGCAATAGCGACGAATTGCAGCTTCAGCCGCGGTGCCCGCTTCAGCCCCTGTCAACTTTGCCGCTTTGCCCGCAAGCAGGATGCTGGTGATCAGCCGTTTCACATCCCACTCAAAGGGGCCGGTGACCGTTTCATCAAAATCGTTGATGTCAAAGACAAGGCGCCCGTCAAGGCCTGCGAATGCGCCCAGATTCTCCAGGTGGGCATCGCCGCAGAGCTGGCAGAAAACGCCTGTGTTCGGAAGCCGGCCCAGGTCAGCGGCCATCAGGCTGGCGGCCCCCCGGAAAAAGGCAAAGGCCGACTCTGCCATGCGTTCCTCCCGCAACGGCAATAACGATCGCACACGGCCAGCCACCGCCACCTTGATGAGTTTGAGGGGATCGCGCGATGGGATCTTCAGTTTCGCAAGATGCCTGTGTGGAGATTTCTTTGCGGCTGTTGGCTCAACGGCTCTGCCGAAGCCGGCTTTTGCATGCTTCTTCATTTTCATGAGTGTAAGGCCAGATTCATCCTCCCGTAACAATCTCCCCTCATCTGTTTTTGCAAGTGTCGCAGTCTCTCTCATCTGTCCGCGCCGTGAGTGATAACACTTTCAGGGGAGCTTTGAACAGATGCGCAGTGCTATCGGGCCGTGCTTGTACCCGTCCTAAGCATGTAGCCTAGAGATATACGCGCGTGCCATCACTTATCCCCAAATCGAGCTTCCAGGTCCGCCCGCGGCTCGCTGTTGAGATTCGCCCCGAGGGAGTTTTTGCGGCGCGAGCAAACGATACCGCTGGCGTGCTGGCACAAGTATCGCGCGTGGACCTGCCGGCTGGCGCGGTGCAGCCGTCATTGCGGGCGGGGAACATTGTGCAAACCGCAACCGTAGTAGCGGCACTGCGCCAGGCACTCGGTCCGTTGCAGCAGGGCAAGCTGCGCGATGTCACCGTGATTGTGCCAGATGCCGCGGTGCGTGTTCTCCTGCTGGATTTCGACAGCCTGCCTTCCAATGCGGAGGAAGCACTGCCCATCCTGCGTTTCCGGTTGGCCAAGCTGCTGCCCTTTGCACCGGATGCCGCTCAGGTGAGCTACCAGATTATGGGTGAGCGCGCCCGGCAGTTGCAGGTCCTTGTGGTTGCGATCCCGTATGAAGTTTTAATGGAGTACGAGGCCGCGGTGCGTATGGCCGGCTTCGAGCCTGGGTCGGTATTACCCAGCACGCTGGCCGTCGTGGGCGCTGTGGACGACGGCGCGCAACTCGCGGCGCTGCTGGTGAATGGAAGTGAGAGCTCCCTTACGACGGCGATTCTTCGCCGGGGTGAGTTGCTGCTGCACCGGACGTTGGACCTGCAGCCCGCTTCCGCAACTGCTATTTCAGCCGCCGGAGTCTCCGCGACCGGTGCGGTGCCGCGGGAGGATCCGGCCGAGTACGGCAGCGACGATCCGCGCGGAGCCGAGGTAAACGAGGGGCCGCTTGTGCGGGAGTTTGTTGAAGCTTCCGTCATGCAGGACCGAACTCTGGCGGAGCAGCAGCGAACCGTCCTGGAGGTACAGCAGGCGATCTCCGTCGCAGCCGCGTATTACGAGGATTCTCTGGCGGTCCCACCGGAAGCGGTGCTCACCGCCGGAACCATCTCCGCAAAAGCATTGGGCGATCTCCTGCTGGACCGAGGCATGGCGACCCGGGAGGTCCTGCAACCGGCGGACATGCTGCCTACTGTTACCAGTCCGTTGGCACCGGGGCTGCTGGCTGGCCTGCGAGGAGCTCTGCGAAGCTGATGCGCCTCACCATCAACCTGGCCACGCGGCCCTATGTCCAGCTCGACCGTATCTTTCGCCAGCTTCGCATCGCGATAGTTGTGCTCGTTGCCACTGCCGTCGCACTCGTTTTCTGGTTGCACGCTCGCAGCGCCGCCGCACGTGCACAGAATGTTGAACTGCAGGCCATTCAGGTGAGAACCGCCGCGCTAACGGCCGAGCGCACGCGGAACGAAGCACGCCTGCGTGAACCGGCAAACGCCGCGGTGCTCCAGCAGGTACAACTGCTGAATGCTCTCTTTCAGCGCAAGAGCTTTTCCTGGACGGCGGTGCTGATGGATCTGGAAGAGGTCCTTCCTGCGGGCGTGCAGGTCACAAGCATTGATCCGGAAATTGCCAGAACCGGCGAAGTCAGCATTCATTTGCGCGTGAGCGGCCAGCGGGAGCGCGCCGTACTGCTGGTCCGCAACCTCGAGAAGTCACGCCGCTTTCTTGCGCCGCGTCTGGTGGGTGAGGCCCAGCAGCAGCAGGAAAAGAAAAGCGATGTCGCCGTACCAGCGGCTTACCTCTCCGGCCCGGCCGCGGCCCAGGCGGCGCAAAATGGAAACGCGCCTTCTCCTGGCAATGCCGCTGGTTCTGCCGTTTCGCCGGTTGACTTCGACATCGTCGCGGGCTACAACCCTCTGCAGCCGCGAGTGCGGGAAAAGATAAGCCGTACCAAGCCCAGTGCCGCCGAGGTCTCCGAGGCAGGTTTGCCGGATACTGCCTCTTCCGGAAAAGTCCTCTCTGGAGCAGGAACGATCTTCCGCCTGCCGGCGGCACCTGGTGCCACACCGCCTTCACGGAGAGTGCGATGAGCTCAATCCCCGTGCTGGTGAATGCGGAGACGAATCGCCTGCAGCAGGCCCGCGACCAGGTGCGCGTGTGGATGTCTCCCCTGAACGTCCACATCGCTGCTGCGGTCTTGTTGCTGCTGCTGAACCTGTGGTTCGTGGTACAGCTACTTCTCACGGCTTCCGGCGGCAGTGCTCGCGGCCAGGAGGCTGTTGACGCGGCGCGTGCGCAGCAGGTGGCCGCCGAACTTGCTGCCCGTCCGCTGCGTGGTGTCGATGCAAAAGTAGCCACTTCGCAGGCAGCTGCGCAGCTCTTCTATAACGCCCGCCTGCCGTATGGGTACGCCGACGTAGCCACGGAACTGGGCGCATTGCGGCAGCGCACCGGGGTTCGGCTCAGCCGTGTGCAGTATGTGCAGGCCCCTCCCGTAAATGGCCTGACAGAGATCCGGCTGGATGCCGCTGTAACCGGCGAGTATAAAGCGCTGGCGCAGTTTATGAACGGCCTGGAGCGCGACCGCAGCTTCTTCCTGATCCAGCGCATCACCCTGAACGGCACGCAGAACGGGCAGGTGAACCTGCGTCTTGGCCTGACTACCTATCTGCGGGAACCCATGCCGAGCCTCCCGGCCGCACAGGCGGAAAACGGGGCACGCCCATGAATGCAGGCACACAGGACCGCAAGAAACTCGCCATCGCCGGCACACTGGGCGTTGTGGCGCTGAGCGCGGTGATCTATACCTTTGCGGGCGGCGGCAGCGATGCCCCCGCGCCACTTCCGCCTCCGGTTCCAGCGGCCGCCAGCACCCGCCCGGTGCCCACGCCCAGCGGTGTGGCGGCTGCAAAGATCAGCCGCTCCACTATGGATCCCACGCTGCATCCGGAAGGCATGGAACTCACCGAATCTCTGGTCTACTCCGGCTCCGGCCGAAATATCTTCGCGGTGAATACAACCCCGGCGGTGCGATCCATCGCCATCCCGAAGCCAATTGGGCCCGCAAGACCACAGCAGCCAGTCACGCCCGTCTACACCGGCCCTCCTCCTCCGCCGCCCATCGATTTGCGCTTTTTCGGAACGGCCACACGTCCAAATGGAAGCAAGCAGGCGTTCTTCATCCGGGGCGATGATGTCTTCATTGCGTCAGAGGGGGATGTGGTGAGCCGCCGGTACAAGATTGGCCCGGTCCTGGTCAGCTCTGTTGAAGTCACTGACCTGACCAACAACAACACCCAGAGACTGCCGCTTTTGCAGCAGTGAGTAGGCAGCAGTGAGTAGGTAACAGTGCGCAAGCGCGGATGTGAATCCGGAACGGAAGACGGCTACCTGCTCATCGGCCTGGTGGTCGCCCTGTTTCTGATTGCGCTTTTTCTGACCATCGCTGCGCCCACCGTCGCCCGGCAGATGGAGCGCGAGCGCGAGGTGGAGTCGGAGCATCGCGCTCAGCAGTACGTCCGCGCCATTCAGAACTATTACGTCAAGTTCAACCGTTACCCCACCACGGTTGACCAGCTGCTGACCCAGAACGATCAGCATTTCCTGCGTCAGCAGTACAAAGACCCGCTTACCGGCGCCGACTACCGGCTGATTCACTTTGGCGAGGCAAAAACGACCGTCAAGGGTCTCTTTGGGGAGGAACTTGAAGGCGCACCATCCGGTGGCGGCAATCTTGGTTCGCTGGCCAGTTCGGCATCGGATTCCAGCTCCACTCACGCTTTTGGCGGTGCTGGCCAGTCCGGCGGCGGCCTGGGCAGCTCCGGTTCGTCCTTCGGCTCAGGATCCGGATCGAGCCTTGGCTCCAGTTCAGGCCCTGGCTCCAGCTTCGGTTCGGGCTCCAGCTTCGGTTCGGGCTCCAGCTTCGGTTCGGGCTCCAGCTTCGGTTCAGGATCGAGCTTCGGCTCCGGTTCCGGACTGGGCGGGTCCCGGGGTGGCACCGGCCTTGGCAGCGGTGCCGGAACAGGCGGCACCGGGTCGGCAACAGCCTCCGGTTCCACAGGATCGGGCACCGATGCCGGCAGTACGCTTGGCGGCACCAGCGCGACCCAGTTCCAGGGCAGCAAGGGTGCCATCGTCGGCGTAGGCAGCGACAAGACCGGGCATGGCGTTGTGGAGTGGAACGGCAGCGCCAACATTGAGGACTGGGAGTTTCTCTACGATCCGCGCGTGTGGGCCATCAAGCAGCAGGTGCCCATTGCGGGTGGCTCAACCGGGCAGAACGGCAGCGGCAGCTTCGGCGCGGTAAATGGCAACACAAACGGTCTGGGCAGCAACACCCCAAGCAATTTCGGGACCGGCTTTGGCGGTACGCCAAGCGCCAGCCCGGCCGGTTCCACGCCAGGGTTGGGTCAAGGAAACGGCTCTCCTGGTCCCTCCAGTCAGAACCCGCAGTGACGACGTGAGAGGGCGTGAGAGATCCGCCACCTCCTCCTCAGAACTCCAGCGATGGGGCATGACTAACGTTTCCGCCATGCTTGCAGTAAGGCAACGCAAGAGCCCATTCGCAGAGACAGCCCAACCAAAACTGTGCATCCCGCCTACATTCTCCGCATCAGATATATTGACAGCAAGTGACTCACATGTGATTCTAGGCATGTCGGCAGCTCAAGCCGTCACAGGATCTGCAAGAACAATGACCGGGCAACCGGTCCGGAGGAGAACCAAGTGGGCAAGATTATCGGAATTGATCTAGGAACGACTAACAGCTGCGTTGCCGTGATGGAAGGCGGAGAGGCCAAGGTCATCCCCAACGAAGAGGGCGGCCGCACCACGCCATCCGTCGTCGCCTTTACCAAGAGCGGCGAGCGTCTGGTGGGTCAGGTCGCCAAGCGGCAGGCCATCACCAACCCGGAAAACACGGTTTACTCAATCAAGCGCTTTATGGGCCGCCGGCCCAACGAGGTAAACGACGAGCAGAAGATGGTGCCGTACAAGGTCGTCAGCAAGGGCGATAACGTCGTCGTTGATGCGCAAGGCAAGGAGTACACCCCGCCCGAGATCAGCGCGATGATTCTGCAGAAGCTGAAGAAAGCCGCTGAGGACTACCTTGGCCAGTCCGTGACCGAGGCCGTCATCACCGTTCCGGCATACTTCAACGACGCGCAGCGCCAGGCGACCAAGGACGCAGGCAAGATCGCCGGCCTTGACGTGAAGCGCATTGTGAACGAGCCGACTGCGGCTGCTCTGGCGTATGGCCTGGACAAGAAGAAGGACGAAACCATCGTTGTGTACGACTTTGGCGGCGGCACCTTTGACGTTTCCGTGCTCGAAGTGGGCGAAGGCGTTATTGAGGTCAAGGCGACCAACGGCGACACGCACCTGGGCGGCGACAACCTCGACCAGCGCCTGGTGGATTTCCTGATCGATGAGTTCCGCAAGCAGGAAGGTCTGGATCTGCGTGGCAAGGGCAACGAGATGGCCCTGCAGCGCCTGAAAGACGCAGCCGAGCGCGCCAAGATCGAGCTCTCCACAACCATGGAGACCGAGATCAACCTGCCGTTCGTCACAGCGGATGCCTCCGGACCGAAGCACCTGGTGGTCAAGCTGACCCGCGCCAAGTTTGAGTCGCTGGTGGAAGACCTGTTGCAGAAGTCGGTCGGCCCCTGCAAGCAGGCGCTCGCGGATGCCGGCATCGACAAGAGCAAGGTCGATGAGGTGGTGCTCGTCGGCGGTCAGACCCGTATGCCCCGCATGCAGGCCCTGGTGAAGGACCTTTTCGGCCGGGAGCCGAACAAGGGTGTAAACCCCGACGAGGTAGTCGCAATCGGCGCGGCGGTGCAGGGCGGCGTTCTGGGCGGTGAGGTGAAGGACCTGCTGCTGCTGGACGTGACCCCGTTGACGCTGGCGATCGAGACGCTGGGTGGTGTGGCGACGCCCATGATCAACCGCAACACAACCATTCCGACGAAGAAGACGGAGACCTTCTCGACGGCGGCGGATTCGCAGACTGAGGTTGAGGTGCACGTGCTGCAGGGTGAGCGGCCAATGGCGGCGCAGAACCGCACGCTGGGCAAGTTCAAGCTGGCGGGCATTCCACCGGCACCGCGCGGCACACCGCAGATTGAGGTCACCTTTGACATCGACGCCAACGGCATCCTGAACGTGACGGCGAAGGACAACGCCACGGGCAAGGACCAGAAGATCACCATTACGTCGTCTTCGGGTTTGAGCAAGGATGAGGTGGAGCGCATGGCCAAGGAGGCCGAAGCGCACGCCGGTGAGGACAAGGAAAAGCGCGAGGAGATTGAAGCGCGCAATCAGCTGGACTCGCTGGTCTACCAGGTGGACAAGATGTTCAAGGAGAACGGCGATAAGATCAGTGGCGACGAGCGCGGACAGGTAGAAACTGCCCTGGCCGATGCGAAGAGCACACTGACCGGTACACCAAGCGCGGCAGACCTGAAGTCCGCTCACGAGAAGCTGCAGCAGGCAAGCTACAAGCTGGCCGAGGCGATGTACAAGACTGCCCCGCCGCCAGCCGACGGTGCCGCGGCCGCTGAGGGTGTGCACGAGGCGCCCAAGCAGGAAGAGGGCGTGATCGACGCCGAGTACGTCGACACGAAGTAAGTCCCTTGAAATGCTGAGCAAGCTGGAGCCGGAGCTACAGGAGAATACGCCTGAAGCTCCGGCCTCCTCCGAAGTACAAAGTAGGAAGGGCGTGGGTGCCCCATCTTCGCGAAGCTAAGGTGGGTTCTTCTGGGCCACGGACGTTCCTGTGGCGAGCAACCCACCTTGATCGCAAAGAGCGCGATAAAGGTGGGGCACCCACAGCTTTACCCGCACTGGCGATGTCCGCACTCCAAGGCCTAACCGGACCAGCAACAATGCAACGAACGCACCGCAACGGTGTCTAAAAGTAGACAACACAAGAAGGAAGCGAGAGAGGAACTGCCTTGAATACAACAATCTGGAAGTGCGAACAGTATGTCGCGGGCAAGCTCCATGAAAAGACGCTCTTTCAGAGCGAGGAGCAGGCGCGCGACTTCGCCAAAAAGCTCTACGGCGTGCGCCCGGACACCATCCTGCGTATCGAGCCGATGCCGATCCAGCATGTCTGGAATTAGGTAATTGCGAGGCGCGGGAGCAATTAGTTCCTTCCGCGGCCTTGCAATTTCGCCAGCGCACACGGCACCAAGCCTCAAGTGAAAAGTGAATGGCACAGGAGAAGCGAGACATTCCTGATGTACTGGCCTGAAAAATAGCCCTCTATTTTCAGACAAGCCTTGGATTTCGGCTGGATCAGCTTGGAGCATAACGGCATAAAATTCAGCCGCGCTTGGCCGCCTAAGATCAGTGAACACGCTATACAGATGCCGGCTCTTCGCCGGCATCTTACTTTTTGGGAGATGACTGAAGATGCCGGAGGGCAACGAGATCCATCGCTGGGCAGAGCGGCACAATGCCGCATTCGCCGGGCATAAGTTGAATGTGCTGCCTGGGCCGAACCATCGTTTCAGCGATGCGCATTTGGTCGACGGCAAAAAGTTGAAGGTAGTGCATGCCGTCGGCAAGCACCTTGCCTACGAGTTTGGGCCGGATTTATTCCTGCACATCCACCTTGGGCGCTTCGGTGACTTCGAGGAAGGCTGCGGACCGCTGCCGGCGCCGCGGGGTGCGTTGCGCGCCATCCTGCAGCGGGCGGGCAAAACAGCAAAAGGCAGGGAACAGCCGCACAACATGCGCTGCTATGCCGATGATGGAAGCAAGCGCTTTCCGGCCGAAGATGTGGAATGGTGTGAGCTGCGCGGGCCGACAGATTGCTCTGTCTATGACGGAAAGAAGTGGCAGGCCGTGCTGGACCGGCTCGGCCCCGATCCACTTGCCAATGAGCCCGGTGGTCATGATGATCCACAGCGCGCCTTTGACAAAATTCTCAAATCAAAAAAGCCGATCGCCGAGCTCCTGATGGATCAATCCATCCTCTCCGGTATCGGCAACATATATCGCGCGGAGCTGCTTTTCCGCCACAGCGTTAACCCATTCACGCCTGGCGAGAAAATCTTGCTGAAAACTTTGAAAGCCATGTGGAAGGATTCGATTCCGCTGCTGAAAGCCGGTATGGTGGACCGCCGCATTGTTTGTACAAAGAAAGCCGATCGTCCCAGCAAAAAGGATCCCGCGCCGCGTGGCGAGGAGCATTACGTGTATCGCCGCCACGGCAAGCCGTGCTTTCTGTGTGGCGAGCGCATTCTGCGGCGTGATTTGGCCGGGCGTACGCTCTACTGGTGCCCCAAAGATCAAGGGACCACTGAACAGGAGAACGATACGGCTTTTGAGCATGGGGTGAGCCTGCGAGTCTCGCGCGAGGCCAGCAAACCGGGTGCCGGCGGACGTAAGCGCGCCAGCGCCGTGCTGGAGAACGCATGAGCGTCGATTGGGTGGAGTGGCAGGCCGTTGCAACAGGTGTGCTGGTGGTCACGAGCGCTGCCGGCATCATCTATGCAGGCCTGCAACTGCGGCATGAGCGGGAGTACCGGGCCGTAACCAATCTTGAGAAGCAGCTGGAGTTTTTTCATTCGCCAAAGTTCGTGGATGCCCGGAGGCTGCTGGCTCAGGAACGCCTGGACAGCACTGGGGGCCTGCTGCCGCTTGACCCGGAGGAGCCGCCCGTCAGCGTTTTCGCCGTTCTGGATTTCTATGAGCATCTCGGTCTGCTCGTCAAAAAAGGCCACTTGGAACTGTATGACGTGTGGCACACGTTCTATGAGTGGATTCAGCCGGTCTACGCGGATATGTGCGGTGCGTTGGAAAACCGTTCCATGGAATGGACCGAGCATTACAGCGACCTTCGTCGCCTAGTAAAGGGCATGGATGCCATTCAGCGGAGCCGCATGCGGAGAAAATCTCGCCATAGCCGGCTCTGGTCGCCGGAGCGTATCGCCGAGCACTTCCAGTACGAACTTGAGTCGCAGGGAGAGAATGTTCCGCGCAGGTTGCGCTCCGGACGGCGCGGCACCACGATCAGTTCAACGCAACCTTTGAACTCGCCGATGAACACCAGTACGCACACTATGGCGGCCATGACTCCGTCCGTTGACGAGCCAAACGCTTCCGATCGGACCTGAAGGCTTAGCAAGCACCTATCTCGCCGGGCGGACCGGGGCAGCCGTAATGTAACGCCTATGACGAAACGGTGCCGCACGTGTTTGCGAAACATCTAATCTGGAAAGAACAATGGCAGGCACACAAAGCAAGGACTACTACGGCGCGCTCAGCGTCAAGAAGACGGCCACGCAGGACGAGATCCGCAAAGCCTTTCGCAAACTCGCGCGCAAATACCACCCCGACGTCAACCCGAACGACAAGAAGTCGGAAGAGCGCTTCAAGGAGATTTCCGAGGCGAACGACATCCTGTCCGACGAGAAGAAGCGCAAAGTATACGACCAGCTCGGCTTCTACTCAGACTCGATTGACCCGGCGCAGGCGGAAGCAGCCTCACGGGGTGGCTACGGGCAGAATGTCTATACAGGCGGCGGGGGACCGAGCTCTGCAGGGCAAGGCGTTCCCTTCGACTTTGGTGGGTTCGATTTCTCGGGATTCCAGGGTGGCGCGGGTGCGGCGGGCAGCAGCGGTAAACCGAACGCCGGCGGCACCGGTTTCGGTGGCTCCTTCAAGGACATTTTTGGCGGCATGTTTGGGGGAGGCCGTCCGGCTTCCTCACAGGGACCGGAGCCCGGCACTGACCTTGAGTACCAGGTGCAGGTGGACTTCTGGACAGCCGTACGCGGCGGCACGGCACGGCTGGAGATTACTCGTCAGGAGCAGTGCGGTACCTGCCGCGGCCAGGGAACTGTAGGTACCACCCACACCTGTCCGCAGTGCAATGGCAGCGGCCAGGTACAGCAGATGAGCGGCCGCATGAAGTTCAACGTGCAATGCCCCAACTGCGGAGGCACCGGTAAGGTGGGCACGTCTTGCCCGACCTGCCATGGCGAGGGCACCGTCAGCAGGCGCGATACCCTCGAATTTCGAATCAAGGCGGGGACCCGTGACGGCCAGCGTATCCGGCTGGCGGGCAAGGGCAATGCCGGTACAAAGGGCGCGCCGGCGGGCGATCTCTACTTGATCATCAAGGCTGGTCCTCATCCCGTTTTCACGCGCAGCGGTGACGACATCCGTGTCACCGTGCCTGTAATGGCCTTTGAAGCGGCGCTGGGCGTTAAGGTGGAGGTTCCTACCATTGACGGGCGGACGCAACTCAAGATTCCGCCGGGTACACAGGCCGGGCAAAAGCTGCGTCTTCGTGAGAAGGGTGTACCGTCTGCCGCCAACGAGAGCGCGCGCGGCGACCAGATTGTCGAAATCCAGATCGTCGTGCCAAAGATTCAGGATGAACGGTCGAAGGAGATTCTGCGAGAACTGGCGAAGTTAAATCCGGAGGATCCGCGCGAAGAGCTCTTCCGGAAGGTGTAGATCGAACCAGGTTTCGAGAAAGTGCTTTAGCGAGATTGAATTTAATAGGAGGTAAGGACCTGCGTCCTGGCCCTAATACACATCGCCAGAAGGCAGATTCTTTGTCGCAAAGCACTCAGGAACGGCCTCGCTGAAAATAATAAGAGCGTGAAGAGACTTAAGCGTGGTAATCGTCTTCCAGCCCTGTGTATACACTGTCTCCTTCGAACGCGACCGGCTTCGGGGTGGAAGTCGTCCGGTCCTTGGATTTTGGCGTGAAATTATGGACGAGGTGCTCAGCAGCGGTTTTTAATCCGGAGATCCATGCACCACCCTGCCGAACGGGCGTCAGTACCGCGTTTTCGACTCGGCCCACCACGGTGCCGGCAGAGTGCAAGGTGCTGGAGACCATGCCGTCCACGCGGTCTGACTGGCGCTTTGCCTTGCTGGTGGTATCGCTGATCAGGTCGCCTACATCGGCCAGTTTGGCCCGATACATGTTGCCTGTTTCCGTAATCAGCTTCTCGATCTCGGCCAGCTTGGCACGGTATACGTCGCTGGTTTCGGCAATGTTGGTGGTCACGCGCTTGACCTTGGGAACCGAGTCATTCACCAGGTCCTTTACATTATCGAGGACAGGGTAAACCTTCTTTTCCAGCACACCAGTGAACTCCGTGATCTTCCTGAGTAACAGGAAGAGAGCAAGTGCCATAGCACCAAAAGACAGAGCCAGAACGAGCACAGCTACAGCTGTGCAGCCGGCAAAGATCATGAGCCAGTGTGTCTGGCTATCACTCATGCCATAGGCATTCTGAAAGAGAAGGACAAGGCCGACTGGCAAGGTGTGCATTATGAACTCCGTGCAGAAGTACAGGAAATTGATGCTGTGTGTACACCACGATAAGAAGAGAAGCCGGCGAGGAAGTCGCCGGCTTCAGTAACGCCCGGCGCTGACCTAGGAATTGGTCGATCCGCCAGCCTGCTCCTGGTATGCCTGTTTGCCTGCATCGACAGCGCTGGTGACCTTATCCTGCTGCTCAGCCAGAAAGTCCTTGCCTTTATCGACGTACTGGCTCCACTGGGTACGGCCCTTCTCATAGTAGTCGCGACCTTTGTCAGCGTAATTGCCTAGCTGTTCTTTGCTCTGATCGACGGCAGTGTTCAACTGCTCCTTGCCTTGATCCACATACTGGCCGGCTTTTTCCTTCGCGTCTCGTGCCTGCGCGGCAAGGTCGTCACGGGTTTCGCGGCCACTCTTCGGCGCGTACAGCACACCCACCAGTGCTCCGATACCCAATCCTGCCAAAAACCAGCCCAGTCCGCTGCTGCTCTCGTCTGCCATGTCGTTCTCCTTCATATATGTGCCGGTCAGGGCGATTCGATTTTTGTGACTCGCGGAGAATTCACCTCTCCACATGACGCCTTTCAAACGGATGCGGTCATGGCAGATGCGGTTGCCGCAGAGCTTAACTCTGGGAAACACGGCCAGGAATAGCCGCATCTGAAGAGCTCTGTAAGTAGTATTCAAGAGATACGCGTCAAACCAGGTACGCAGGCGCGTAACCTATGCGTTCGCAGGCAGGCTGCGGGAGGCTTTGAGATGACGAAGACGATGAGTTCCGAGCGAACTGTATGGGCAGCTCTGGCGATGAGTGCCATCCTTGTGTCCGCCGGTTGCAAGCAGGCTGCCACGGTGGACGACCCAACACTCACATCGAATGTGCAGCAGCGTATTCAGGCAGATAGCGCCATTAGCACCGAGCCAATCCAGGTCTCCACGGCGGCGGGTGTAGTCACGCTGAACGGTCAGGTGAGCAACAACGCGGCGCGTTCCCTGGCCGCCAACGATGCCGCCGCCATCACCGGCGTGACAAAGGTGATTAACAATATTGTGGTCGCGGCGAATACGCCGCCCGTAAGCGCGACGGCAATAACGCCGCAACCGGCCGTGCCTGTCGAGCCGGCGCCGCCGGTACGAGCGCGCATCGAGCCCAAGCCGGTTGCACCGCGTGCGGAACGTGCTGAGCGCACACCCGCTCCGGTCGAGCGTGCCTCGGCAGCCCCTCTAGACCGGACAGGTGACCGTCCCGTACCCGCTCAGCCCGTGGCTCCACCTCCGGCAGCTTCACCAGCCTTCCGCAATGTGACGCTTGCAGCCGGTACCGTGCTGCCAGTCCGCATGACGCAGTCGCTTGACAGCGCAACCACACAACCGGGTGAGACTTTCAGCGGCTCAATTGCTACAGATATCATCCAGGATGGACTGGTGGTGCTGCCGCGCGGCACCGGCGTTTCGGGGCGCGTGACCGACGCGAAAGACGCAGGCCACTTCAGTGGCAACTCCCGTCTCGCGGTAGAGCTGACCTCGATCAACAAGCGCGGGCAGGCAATTGCCGTGACCACCCAGGCCTTCAGCAAGGAAGGGGCGGGTCGAGGCAAAAACACCGCGGTAAAAACGGGTGTGGGTGCGGCCGCTGGCGCGGTGCTGGGTGGCATTTTCGGTGGTGGCAAGGGTGCGGCGATCGGCGCAGCCGCCGGTGGTGGCACAGGCGCCGGCATCAATGCCGTGACGCGCGGTCAGCAGGTACAAATTCCGAGCGAAACTGTCGTGCGGTTTGAGACAAGCAACGCCATCACGGTGCGCACCTCTACCAGCGCCGCCAATCGCGAAGGCAGCAGGAACAGCACTGACAGCGGCAGTACGAGCAACGATCCGGGCCTGCGCGACCGGAATCCGCAGTAGTTTGCGCTCAACAAGCGGAAGCGGCACGGCCTCGGGCCGTGTCGCTTCTGTCACAAACGGGAATAAAGGCTGGCTGGCTGTGGCGATCGGCCGCGCTCCGCTCGATTAGCCACAGTCGCTGAATACAGTGGAAGAATCCCATCCTGCTATTTCTGCCTCCAATAGGAAAAGCAAACCCGGTTCCGCTGTCTTTATGTGACGAGACGCGACTGTGGCGTTGCCTCATAACACCATGTCCACAGCCAGCGGCTTTCTCAATCTTTCCTTGCACGCCCACCTGCCATATGTGGTCAACCACGGCACGTGGCCGCACGGTCTGGAGTGGTTGCTGGAGGCCGCGGCTGAAACCTACATCCCCCTGCTGCGCATGCTGAACGGCCTGGTGGCCGAGCAGGTGCCGGTACGGCTCAGCATGGATTTTTCTCCCGTGTTGCTGGAGCAGTTAGCGCACCCGGTTTTCCAGGCGGAGCTGCCGCAATACCTTGAACGCAAACTGCAATACGCACGGGAAGATGAAGCCTTCTTCCAGCAGGCACAGGAACACCACTTCGCGGAGGTCGCCCGCTTTTGGCAACACAAGTGCCAGACGGCGCTTACTGACCTGGTAAAGCTGGAGAACGGCCTGATCGGCGGCTTTCGCCAGCTGGAAGAGCAGGGCTCCCTTGAATTACTGACCTGCTCCGCCACGCACGGCTACAACCCGCTGCTCGGCACGGACGAGAGCGTTCGCGCGCAGATTCGGATGGCGGTGCGCACCCACCGCAGGCATTTCGGCCAATGGCCGCGAGGTATCTGGCTGCCGGAATGCGGCTATCGTCCTTCCGGCTATTGGCAGGCACCCGTGACCGCCCAAGGAGAAGCAAAGCCATACCCCGCCTTTTACCGCATTGGCGTGGAGCAGGCGGTACGGGAGAGTGGCCTTGATTATTTTTTCGTGGACGCGCACCTTATCCAGGGCAGCAACCGCTTTGCTTCCCCCTGCGGCAGCAGCTTGGGCGGCAGTGCATCCGTCCCGCTGAGCCGCGTACCCGCTGCCGCGTCAGGAGCCACCTTCGGTGACGATCTGCTTTACCGAACGTATGCCGTTGCTTCGGAAGAGAAGGACAAGGTACACGTCTTTCCTCGCGACCCCCGGACCGGCTTTCAGGTATGGAGCGGCGACGCAGGATACCCAGCGGACCCGCGGTACCTGGACTTCCACAAAAAACGTTGGCCAGGCGGGCACCGCTACTGGGAGGTGACGGGTGCCAACGTGGACCTTGGTGCAAAGCAGCCCTACTCGCCGGCAGCCGCAGAGGAACGAACACGCGAGCATGGCCGACACTTTGTTGAGCTGGTGGGCGAAGCGCTCGCCGCGGCATCGCGGAACGGTGACACTGCCTTGCTGAACGCTCCTTTTGATGCGGAGCTTTTCGGCCATTGGTGGTTTGAGGGCGTCACCTTCCTGGAGCATGTGCTGCGGGCACTTGGCTCGGCAGAGAGCAGCGTGGCACCCATCACGGGCGGAGCTTACCTGAAACTGCATCGCACCGAGCAAACGCTGGAACTCCCAGAGGGATCCTGGGGAGCAGGTGGTGACAACCGTGTTTGGCTAAATGCCGATACTAGCTGGACCTACGCGCACCTTTACCGCTGCGAGCACGAATTGCGTGAGGTATGCACGGAAGGCAGTTGGCGGGACGGCGCTCTGGGTGAGCGGATCGTGAAACAGCTTTGCCGTGAGCTGTTGCTGCTGGAAAGCAGCGACTGGCCCTTCCTGATCACGACAGGTGCCGCGCGAGACTATGCCGAACGCCGCTTTCAGGGGCATGTCGAAAGTTTTGGGACGCTGCTGCACATCTGGCATGAGTTTGAGGCGCAGGGCCGGCAGCTTACAGACGAGCAGCTCCGGCAACTCCAGTTCAACGAGCAGACGGACAACATTTTTGCCGACGTGAACCCCGAGTTCTGGGTGCGCGGCGCGCGGGCGCTGGAGTCTCTGCAGACATCGTAAGCAAAGGAGTCTAGCGCACGTGCTCTGGACTTGAATCATCTCCCCTGGCGCTGATCGAACATCCCGAAGAGCGCACGAAGCAAGCTGCATAGAATTGATCAGGAGTGGTTACCACGACTGTTCAGATCGAGAGTCCCGCTGGGGCAGTGCCGCAAGCGGGAGCGCCGGCGGCTTTTGCCGCGTTGCGGGCGCTCGGCGCATCAGTCCTGAGGCTGTGGCATTTACTGAGCCTGGATGCGCCCACGGTCGCGGTCTGCTGGTTGCTGCTCTTCCGCTCCGGTAAAGGCCTGCGCCAATCCTTCGGTTCAGGCATAGCGACCGAGGCTGCTGCGCTTTTCGTTGCCGTCTGGTCCATTTATGTCATAGATCGACTGCTGGATGCGCGAGCTGGTCGGGAGTGCCTGCAGGCTCGTCATTGTTTCCACTGGCAGGCCCGCCGTCCACTTTGTTTTTTGTTGGTTGCGGCCGCTCTCCTGCTTGGGATTCTGGTTTCGCTTTTACCTCCGCAGACTAGATGGGGGTGGCCAATGATGGGTCTGCCTCTGCTCGCCTATGCAGCGCTGGTACACCTATGCACGCTTCGCCGCTTGCCTAAGCCTTTGGTGACGGCCGTGTTCTTTGCCGGCATCGTGGTGCTGCCGGCCTGGCGTGAATTGGGGGAGGGCTGGCGCCTGCTGCCTGCAGCCGTGCTCTTTGCCGCCGTGTGCTGGCTGAACGGCCGGTTCATTGAATCCTGGGAAGCAGAGCTTTCCATCAGCCTTTCGGTCCCTGTGCCAGGAGTGACCTCGACCAGCATCTTCGGAGCAGTATCACTCGTCACGGCCCTCGTCGATTGCGTCGTTCAGCCCGGCGTTCTTCCGGCGGCCTGCAGCCTCAGCGTGGCCCTTCTGCTGTTTCTGAACGCCTCTCGCAACAGGCTTGGCGGTCTGCACCTGCGCGCACTGGCGGATGCGGCGCTTCTAACGCCACTGCTCTTTCTGCTGCCGGTGTTTTAGGTTGCGGCAGCCGCAAAAAGCAGGAAAGAATTCCGGCTTCGACAAGCTGGCTGGCGCATACCGCTGGATGGAATACCTGAGCTTCGGCCCGCTCCTGCAACGCTGCCGGCTGCAGTTCCTGCCGGAGGTCGCGGATGCACGCCGCGCCCTTGTTCTGGGAGATGGCGATGGCCGTTTTACTGCCGCTCTGATGCAGGCCTTGCCCGGAGTTCGCGTGCACGCGGTAGACGAGAGTGCGGAGATGCTTGCCGCACTGTGGGAGCGCGTGATTGAGAAGGGTGCCGCGCACCGGCTGGAGATCTCCTGTGCCGACGCCGTGGAAGACCTGCCGGAAGAGTCCTTCGACCTGGTTTGTACGCACTTCCTTCTGGACTGCTTCGGACAGGGGGATGTGGAAGCGCTGGTGGCGCAGGTGCGCCGGCGCATGCCGCGTGGCCGTTGGGTGATTTCGGAATTCGCCGTGCCCGGCGGTGCCATGCGGTTGCCCGCCTTGCTGCTGGTGCGCGCCCTCTACCTTGTCTTCGGCGTACTCACGGGACTTACCACGCGCAGCCTGCCCGCGTATGCGCAAGTCCTGCGCGCCAACGGCCTCGTTCTGGTGCAGAGCCGGGAGCGCCTGGGCGGCATACTGCGTGCGGAGCTCTGGCGCATCGAGCCACGCGAGCCAAGTCTCTGGTTTGCTGAGTCTGTTGAGCGTATCGAGCAGCCTGCTCCCGCATCAGATGTAGCATGACCCCGCAGATGGAATTCTCGACAGCGCATTTTCCAGAATTGCGCCAACCATGCATCTCCGCCGCAAGCGTACCAGCCGGCGATCCCGGCAACATGCCCATACCGCTTCCGGGTTCCATGCCGGTGGATTATCCCGTGGACGGCGACGATGAAGTTCTGCCTGGATGGCCCACCGACCCGATCCCGAATCCCGAGCCGGAAAACCCTTCGTTGCCCGACCCCGACC
>CAXTRR010000043.1:0-32911 GCA_964246795.1 uncultured Terriglobus sp.
CGCCAGCACATACACCGCTAAGACGATTAGCGTCGCCCCCACTAGCCGCTCGCCGATGCGGTCCAGCCCAGCCGGAATCGACAGGTGCAGCGCAATCACCGCCGCACCCAGCACCGCCACGGTGAGCGCATGCCCCAGCGCATACAGAAAGCCGAGCCGCAGGCCCTCCCGCCAACTTCGCTGCACGCTGGCAATGTCCGTAATCGCGGCCAGGTGGTCGTAATCAAAGCCATGCCGCAGCCCCAGCAGCAGGCACGAAACCAAGGCGATCTGGAGCGCGGCGGGCATCAGGCTTCTCTAGCCTAACTCCTGCAAGGGGGTACGCCGCGCGATGGCATAACTCGCCCGCCTCACGCGTCTCGCATGACCGGGTGCCCCACCTTCACGACAGCTCTCTCGTCGTTAAGGTGGGAGAAGCGCCGAAGAATTCCGAATGGGCCGAACACACGGCACAAGTTATGCTTGGCAGGCGTTCAACTTCACCGCTGGAGAAAGTCTCCGTGCCCCGCATCACCTCGCGCACCGCTCGCCTTCTCACCGTTGCTGCAGCTTGCTCCCTCGCCATCTCTTCCGTGCTGTGCAAGCTGCATGCGCAGGACCGGCCAGTACCGGCCGTCGCCGCACCCTTAATCGAGGAGCGCCCGGTGGGACCGTATGACGTGCATGTGCTGGCCGGTGGACCCGCGCTGCAGCGGCCGGTGCCCGCCGCCAGTCGCGTTCTAACGGCCAGTGGAGCCTACACGCTCTCCCTTTGGATGCGGATGTCGGTGGACGTGCCGCGGACGACACTGCTGGCCGGCGTGGGCACGCCCGCTGCGGAAAACTCCCACTTTCTCGGCCTGCTGCAGGGTAAGCCGGTGCTGCGCTATGGCGCGGGCAGTCTGCTTACCGCAACAGCACTGCTGCCTGCTACGGGCTGGCACTTCCTCGCCGCCACCTCCGACGGCAGTACGGAGGTACTCTATGTCGACGGAAAAGAAGCAGCCCGAGGGCAGCTGGCCTCCGCCGATGTGGCCCCGGCGCTCACCATCGCCCCCACGTTCTTGCTCACAGCTACGCCGACAGGCAAGCTGACCGATATGCCCGACGCCGAGCACTTCGGTGGCGATATCGCTGCTGTCCTCCTGCTGCCCGAAGCTGTTCCGGCGGCCACCCTGCGCGAAGCCGCGCAGCACCCTCCCCAACCCGCCATGCTGCACTGGCTTGATGCCTCGCTCTCCTGGCCGGTGCAGACCCGCGGCCAGGCCGGCATGCTCGAGCTGCAGGACCCGTCGCTCTTGCCAATCAGCCGCGCCCCGCTTGGCAAGGGAGTTGTAAAACCATTCCCTGCTCCGGGTCCGTCACTGCAGCCCACCGGGCAGGACGCGTGGCTGCTGCGCCGGAACTGGATGCTGGCCGCCGCACCCGATGTTCAGGCGGACGGGGCCCGGCTCTCCACGCCCGGCTACGCCGACAAAAACTGGATGGCCGCCACCGTCCCCGGTACCGTGCTCACCACCATGGTCGACCGCGGCATCTACCCCGACCCGGACTTTGGCCTCAACAACCTCGCCATTCCGGAGTCGCTAAACAAGCAGGACTACTGGTACCGCATCGACTTTCCCACGCCTTCAACGGCTGCGGGGCACCGAGCTTCGCTTACATTTCAGGGCATCAATTACGCGGCAGAGGTCTGGCTCAACGGCCAGCGGCTCGGCACCACCAAGGGCGCCTTCCTGCGTGGCGAGTTTGAAGTCGGCACGCTGTTGAAAGCCGGTGCGCAGAACGCCCTGGCCGTGCGTGTCTCGCCGCCGCCGCACCCCGGCATCCCGCAGGAGGAGTCCGTCAAAGCCGGTGCCGGCGACAACGGAGGGATGATGTGCCTGGACGGTCCCACCTTCGTCGCCACCGAGGGCTGGGACTGGATACCTTCCATCCGCGACCGCGACACCGGCATCTGGCAGGAGGTGGAGTTGCGCGTCACCGACGCCGTGCTCCTGGGCGATGCCAAAGTCGTCACCCATCTTCCATTGCCAGACACTACCACCGCGGACATCGCCATCGACGTGCCTGTCCGTAATACCGGCGATGCTCCCGTCAGCGCCACCATCGACGTAAGCTTTGAAGGCACAACGCTGCGCAAAACCGCACAGCTGCCGCCCGGCAGCTCCGTCGTCCACTTTGACCCAACCACCAACCCCGAGCTGCACCTCCAGCAGCCCCGCCTCTGGTGGCCCAACGGCTACGGCAAGCCGGAGCTCTACCACCTGAAGCTCACGGCAACCGTGGATAGCCACGCCTCCGACCGTAAAGAACTCACCTTCGGCGTGCGCGAGATTACCTACGAACTCAGCCTCTTCGACAGCACCGGCCACCTGCGCCGCGTGGAGACTCAACCCACCGCGGCCCTTGCACAAAACCCCACCCAGCATGCTGACCTTGTCGATGTGCGGCATGAGGCCATGCGCCAGACCGCCGAGTTCTGGGCACCCTCGCTCACCGCCGCCGGCGAACACTCGTCCGCCGTCAAACCCGTTACCAACGAGCCTTCCTTCACCGACCTCGTCCTCAAGGTGAATGGTGTACGCATTGCCGCGCGCGGTGGCAATTGGGGCATGGACGACTCCCGCAAGCGTGTCAGCCGCGAGCATCTGGAGCCCTTCTTCCGCCTGCACCGCGACGCCAACATCAACATCATCCGCAACTGGGTCGGCCAGAATACTGAGGAAGTCTTCTACCAGCTTGCCGACGAGTACGGCATCATGGTCTGGAACGACTTCTGGGCCTCCACCCAGAACTACAATCTGGAGCCGCAGGACGTTCCGCTTTTCCTGAACAACGCGCGCGATACCGTCCGTCACTTCCGCAATCACCCGTCCATCGCGGTCTGGTGCGGCCGCAATGAGGGCGTGCCGCAGCCCATCCTGAACGAGGGACTCATCGAGCTTCTGCGCGAGGAGGACGGTACCCGCTACTACACGCCCGGCTCCAACCGCATCGACCTGCGCGACAGCGGCCCGTACCACTATCAGGAGCCGGCCGACTATTACCGCATCAACCAGGGCTTCTCCGTTGAGTTGGGCATCACCTCGTTGAGCACGCTCGAAAGCCTGCGTGCCAGCATCGCACCCGCGGACCAGTGGCCTCTCGGCGATGCCGTGGCGTATCACGACTGGCACGCCAACGGGAACGGCGACATCCACTACACTACCCGCCACCTGGAGCAGCAGTTCGGTGCGGGCACAAGTCTGGAAGACTTTGAGCGCAAGGCGCAGATGTTCAACTACGTGGACCACCGCGCCATCTTTGAGGGCTTCAACCAGCATCTGTGGGCACCCAACAGCGGCCGCATGCTGTGGATGACGCAGCCCGCCTGGCCCAGCAACAGCTGGCAGATTCTCAGCTCCGACTACGACACGCAGGCCTCCTACTACGGCGTGCAGAAGGCCTGCGAGCCGCTGCACATTCAATTGGATCTGACCGACGGCACCGTCACCGCCGTGAACACCACGGCCGCCGCCGCGCCGGGCCTCCGTGTGCAGGCGACAGTGTACTCACTGGAAGGCAAGTCCCTCGCGCAACAGCAAGCCGCGCTGGATCTGCAGGCAAACAGCACGCATAATCTCTTCGCGCTCACCTTGCCGTCGCTCTACGCGCAATCTCCAGTGGTGCTGGTCGAATTGCGCATGACGGACAGCGCCGGCAAACTCATCTCCCGCAATGTTTATTGGCTGGCTGCGAAGGAGGACGACTACCGGCAGATGAATGCCATAGCCCCGGCAGCACTGACCGTCACCGCCGTACCCAGCGCAGCCGCGGCTCCTGAGGGTGAGCGCGCCCTGACGCTGCACCTGACCAACAGCACGGCAACCCCGGTAATCGCCGCCAAACTGACCCTGCTCGACCGCAAAAGCAAGGAGCGCATCCTGCCCGCCTACTACTCCGACAACTATGTTTCGCTGCTGCCGGGCGAGTCGTCCGACGTGACCATCCGCTATCCCGCGGCAGCGGCTCATGGCGATGTCTCAATTGGCTTGCGCGGCTGGAACGTGACACCGTCGACGAGGAACGTATCCGCCCGCTGAGGCCCACTCAGAAGGAGCAGCACAGCAGTGGGTGTCCCACCTTTACGACAGCTTCATCATTGTCAAGGTGGGTCCAGGCTACGCATCATCAGGCACTCATCCTGCGAAAGGCTGCCTGCAGATCGCCCGGGTAGCCGAGGGAAACCGCGCTTGCCGCGTCCAAACGCCCAATCTGCTCCGGGCTGAGTACAACGGCAAGCGACTTGAGATTTTCCGCAAGCTGCTCCGGATTGCGGACACCCAGAATCGGCAATGCACCCTTGGCGATGATCCAGGCGAGAGCCACATTCGCCGGACTGGCATCCTGCTCCCCGGCAACTGCGCGCAAAACGTCCAGAGTCGCAGGGACGTCCGCTTCAGTGGGCAAGCCCATCCGGGAGGCCTTTCGAGGATCGTCCGTCTCTCGCTTGCCGGTCAGCAGCCCTGCTGCCAGCGGAGAGTAGGCCAGCACGCCGAGCCGCAGATCGCGGGCCAGCGGCAGAATCTCACGCTCCGTCGTCCGCTGCAGCAGGCTGTACTCCACCTCAATATGGGCAAGAGGTGCCCAGCTCTTCATCTCTGCCAGCAGCGCCGCCTGTGCCGTTCGCCAGGCAGAAAAGTTGGACAGGCCTGCATACAGAATCTTGCCTTGGGTTACAAGATCATCGAAGCCGCGCATGATCTCCGCGACCGGAGTGATGCCGTCGTCCAGATGCGCGAAGTATAGGTCAATGCGATCCGTCTTCAGCCGCCGCAGGCTCGCATCTACGGACTGCATCATCGCCTTCCGGTGGTTGCCCGTGCGGGCCGGGCTCGGCGTGCGGTCGGCGGTGCGCGCGTACTTGGAGACCAGCACCATGTCATCGCGCCGTTCGCGAAGAAACTCACCGATCATCTCTTCGGATCTGCCGCCCTGGTACGCATCCGACGTATTGATCAGGTTTCCGCCTGCCTCCGCATACGCGTGCAGGATCTCCTGCGCCAGTGCGGCATTGGAGAGACCATTGGCATCCATGCCCAACATGCCAGTTCCCAGCGCCAGCTTTGAAACACGGATCCCCGTCCGTCCAAACGCGCAATACTCCATCAGAGATCCCATCGCACTTGTCTAGAGCCGGTTGAATGAAGAAGCCGACGCAATCGTAGCGGCTCTACGTCAGCGCTGTTTGCGCAAACTTCTTCACCATCGCCAGCAGCAGCCGGCGGTCGCTATCGGTAAGGTTCGAGCTGTAGCGCTGGATTTGCGTCAGAAAGCGGATCTCGTCCTCGCTCAGGTTCAGCGCGTGCATCTCACGCGCCACCACATCGTCGGCAAAGAATTGGCTCAGCGGCAGGCCAAGCGCGCCGGCGATCTTCTGCAGCGTGTCCAGCGACGGCACAGTGTGGCCGTTTTCCACCCGCGACAGATAGCAGCGCAACAGGCCGGTGCGCTTTTCCACATCGCCCTGCGACATGCCCTGCTGCAGACGGTAGCCGCGGATCGTCGTGCCGATGCTCATTGCCGCGGATGCCGGGACCTCCCCAAGAACCGGAGAAGGAAAGATGTGCATGTCAGCCATTGACCACAAAGTACTGGGGGCTTCTGGCAGTGGCAAGCACAATCTCTCTCCGGCCCGGGTCATGTACCTCTGCGGATTCGTAACGAGGGAAGCGCTCTGCGTTCCGGCAGTTGCTATCTGCACCAGAGGTGGGGCAAGTTCCGCGCGGCAGGCTGTGATCCCCTCACGTCGTAGAGCATGGGTCAATAGCTGCATCTCAAGTTGCCGGTCATCCGCTCTGTACTCAGTTGATGTCGCTAAGCCTTTGCCGTGAAACGAAGCAGATTACATGCCCATCAGGTTCCTGGCCAGAAACTGCTTGGTGCGCGCCTTGGCGTCGGCGGCATCGGCGGCGTTGTAGCCGGCCTTGTTGTACTCATTCTCAAACGCGTGTCCGGTGTCCTCGTAATCCTTCACGTCCACGGTCTTGCCCAATGCCTGCATCTGCTGCTGAAACGCCGTAACCGCGGAGGGCGGTATGCCCCTGTCCATCGCGCCAAAGTTGCCGAGCACCGGTGCGTTGATCTTCTTCAACTCCGCGTCGTCGGTGGGCAGGGAACCGTAGTTCACCACGATGGCGGAAAGGTCCGGATCGGCGATGGCGAACTCCAGCGCCAGGCCGCCGCCAAAGCACCAGCCGATGGTGCCGATCTTGCCGGAGGCACCCACGTCCTTGCGCTGCCGCAGGTAGTTGGCAGCGGCCAGCAGGTCGCGCCGCGCACGGTCATGCGGCATACCGCGCGATAACTCATGCGCCATGTCAGAATCCGTGGCCACCTGGCCGCGATACAGATCCACCGCTAGCACCACGTAGCCGCTGGAAGCATAGTCGCGCGCCTGCTCGCGCACCCAGTCGTTCAGCCCCCACCATTCATGGATCAGAATGATCGCCGGATGCGTGTTCTTCTTCTGCTCGCCCGCCGGCAGAAACAGCTCGCTCTTCACCGTCTCGCTGCCGCTGGCATAGCTTACGGATTTGCCCATGGCCGCCGCCGTGCTGGGCGCGCCCATCATCGGCGCGCCGCTCTGGGGTGCGCCGTGATCGTGTTGCGCTATGGCTGCCGTCGCGCCAAGAAGTGCGAGAGCCAAGAAGCACGCGGATGTCTGCAGGATGCGCATAAGTCTTTTCCTCTTTACTATCGATGCCATTCAAAATAGCGATCTTGCCACCAGCTTACGTTACAAGCGTGCGAGCCTGCGGTGATTCGCATGCCACGCTTGTTCGAAGCTTGCGTATCACTGGAAGCGTGCGGCTTTCAGGCAACGGCGACTTCATGGCCGGTCAACTTCCGTGCAAATCCAGCCGGAAAAAGGCAGCCTCAGCTACCGGGTTTTCGTTGTAGTTCACATAGGGCTCAAAGCCGAACTTGCGGTAAATGCGATCCGCTTCAGGCTGAACGGAGGGAACCGTGTCCAGCAGCAACTCCGCGGCACCGTGCTCACGCGCCCATGCGATGGCAGCCCGCACCAGGGCCTGACCGATGCCAAAGCCGCGGGCCTCCGGATCGGTCCACAGCCGCTTCAGTTCAAGGCTGCCCTCACGCCCCGCGGTTCTCCGAACGCCCACGCACCCAACGGGCTGCCCGTCTTTCATCGCCAGCAGCAGCACGGACGCCGGCTCCTGCCAAAGATTGTGCAAGCGGGCAATCTCCTGGGCAAACGCATCATGGTGCGGCCCCAGCGGCACCTTCCCCAGCAGGTCTTGCTGATACGCGGTAAGCAGACGGCGAGCCACGGGAAGATCGTGCGGCCATATCGCTGAACGAATGGTGATGCCGTCTCCAGGAGTGCTCATGCCCAATGTCCGCGCTTCCTACATTCTTCCCTTCACATCGATACCGCTCATCCCATGTACATTCCACCGTTCACGTCGAGCGTGTGGCCGGTGATGTAGCTGGCATCCTCGCTGGCCAGAAAACTTACGGCCTTGGCGATATCGGTGTCGGTGCCGGCGCGGCCCAGCGGCACAAAACCGAGCATCGCGTTTTTCTGCTCGTCGTTTAGAACGGCCGTCATCGCCGTCTCAATGTAGCCCGGAGCGACGGCATTTACGGTGATGCTTCGGCTTGCGAACTCGCGTGCCAGCGACTTCGTCAGGCCGATCATGCCGGCCTTCGATGCCGCGTAATTGGCTTGCCCCGCCTGGCCCGTCTCGCCCACGACGCTGGTGATGTTGATGATGCGGCCCCACCGCGCCCGCAGCATGGGCTGCAGGACTGCCTGCGTCAGCAGAAATGCCCCGGTCAGGTTGGTGTTCAGCACGTCATGCCAGTCTGCAGCCTTCATGCGCAGCACCAGGCCATCGCGCGTAACACCGGCATTGTTCACCACGATGTGCACCGTGCCGAACTTTGCAAGAACCTCTTTGGCAACGGCCTTAATGGAGTCTTCACTGGAAACATCCAGCGCGAAGCTCTCCGCTGTGCCGCCCCCGGCTTCAATCTCCGCTTTGACACCGGCAAGTTTTTCGGAGTTCCGCGCTGCGAGGGCAACCGCTGCGCCATGCCTTGCCAGCTCCAGCGCAACCGCGCGTCCAATGCCCTGCGACGCTCCTGTGACCAGCGCCACGCGCCCCTGCAAATCCGGCATGCCGTTTCTCAACTTTCAACGTGCAGTATACGGGCGGTGCAGCAGGCCGGAGCAGAGGAACATCAACACGCGGAGATCAAGGGCTTCGTCATGAACATGACGAGATCTGAAGATCGAAGGTTTTTAATGCACATTCACATGCAATCGTCCGTAGATCGCGGAGTCCGGCATTTCACGGCTTTTTGCTGGAATCCAGACAAAGTCCTTTGGATTTCCAATCCGCAACCAATGTGGTGGCAGGCATGGCCGACGAATGGAGCACCAGGATGATGCCCCGCCGGGTTTCCTGCCCGGTTGCCGCCAGCTCCATCGGAGTACCCTCAGGGACCACCATGTCGATGCCTTTGCGTCCCATCTGCTTCCCATTCGGTGTCTCCAGGCAGGACTCTCCGGTCTCCGTGTAAAAGGCTTCGGGCCCGGCATGCACATGCGTCCGGCTTACGGAACCCGGCTCCATGATTCCCTCCATGAACTGCGCTGTGTAAGCCTCCTCCAGCTTCACCGGCAATGGTCCGATCTGCGTTACACGCGACCCCTGCGATGCGATCGGCGGCTTGTCCCCAACGGTGAAGAGCCAGATCCTGCCAAGAGCCTGCACCACTGTTCCGTTCTGCGTGCTGGCCCGTTCTGCGCTTTCCTGTGTTGGATACACGTCCAGGGTCCAGAACACCTGTGCGGGAAGCTTGCCCATGGGCTTGTTCGCCAGAATCCAGCACCCTTCCGGTTGCGTTCGCTCTACAACTGGCTTACAGCTCACGAGCTTACCCTGCTGTGCTGGAGCCGTCATCCAAGAGAAAACCGCAAAATGAAGCATCAGAACGTGGATGAGCCAGGAGCACGGCAACCATCGCCGATTGAGCGTCTGCATGTCCATTACCTCGCCAAAGTCGAATCGTCTTCAAGGGGTGGCCATGCGGGTGGCTTGGCGGGCAATCAGCATCCCCCTTCAGCGACTGGCGACAGACTTGCACGGGAAGCATTGAAAAGAAAGATAAAAGCTCCAGGATCGGGCAGGAATCGACAAAATAAGCAGAATCGCGCCACGCTTTTTTCAGCATCGCGCAACATTTCCAGCAACTGGCCGTATAAAAGCCCGCAACGGATCTTGCTCCGTTACGGGCTAACCTGTCTTCGGGGAACTCTAGGCGCGGGCCCGGGGTCGAACGGCTTCCTGCGCTCTTACCTCGCCGTCGGGTGGTGCTTCCGGTACCGGTGCCGGTGCTGCCGCGCCGATCTTCATCTTCGCGCGCAGCTCCGTGTTCATGCGTTCATAGACGTCGCGGTTTGCCTTCAGGAAGCTGCGGACATTCTCGCGGCCCTGCCCGATGCGCTCGCCCTGGTAGCTGTACCAGGCACCACTCTTGTCCACGATATTCTGCACGACCGCCAGATCAAGTACGTCGCCCTCACGCGAGATGCCTTCGCCATACAGAATGTCGAATTCAGCTTCGCGGAAGGGTGCGGCAACCTTGTTCTTGACGACTTTGGTCTTCGTGCGTGAACCGACAACGACGTCGCCCTCTTTGACCGCGCCAATGCGGCGAATGTCAATGCGCACGGATGAGTAAAACTTGAGCGCGCGTCCGCCGGTCGTGGTCTCCGGGTTGCCGAACATAACGCCGATCTTTTCGCGGATCTGGTTGATGAAGATGAGGCAGGTGCGCGACTTGGACACGGTGCCGGTGAGTTTGCGCAGCGCCTGCGACATGAGCCGGGCCTGCAGGCCCACGTGTGAATCGCCCATCTCGCCATCGAGTTCGGCCTTGGGCACCAGCGCCGCAACGGAATCCACCACGAGCACGTCGATCGCACCGGAACGCACCAGGGCTTCGGTGATTTCCAGTGCCTGCTCGCCGTAATCCGGTTGCGAGATCAGCAGGTTGTCGGTATCGACCCCGAGCTTGCGGGCGTAGACCGGGTCGAGCGCGTGTTCGGCGTCGACAAACGCCGCCAGGCCGCCGGCTTTCTGAGCTTCCGCGATAATTTGCAGGGTAATGGTCGTTTTGCCTGAAGATTCCGGACCGTAGATCTCAACAACGCGGCCACGTGGCACGCCGCCCACGCCCAAAGCCGCGTCGAAAGAGATCGAGCCGGTCGAAATTACGGAAATCGGCACAATGGCATCTTTTGCGCCCAAACGCATGATGGAGCCCTTGCCAAACTGCTTTTCAATGCCTGCCAGGGCAAGTTCTACGGCTCTTGCGCGATCGTCTGCCATTGCTGGGGAAACCTCTCAGGGGAACTACCCGAATCGTAGCATCGCAGCAGGATGGGAGGGAAACAAAAGGCGAAATCTTTCGCGTCATCCCGACCGGTGCAAAAGTGGGATAGTCAGGCTTGCCATGGTGTGGCGCAGGCTCCGCCGGACGGTGTTCGCCAAATGTGTGCGGATGATCTCTAACGCCCTTGGCCCTTCCAATTGCCCGCCAGTCTTTGCGTCAGGATATGTGCCGCGGCCGGGCAGAGCAGCATCAGGAAGGGCACAAAGATGCGGACCTCCGCCGTGGAGCCTACGAGCCACCACACCGGCAGATCAAGGGCCGCGGCCGTAAAAGCAATGGTGTCAACGGTGGACAATCGACTGCGGCGCGCGACCCACAGCAGGGTCCAGGCAGGGGCCGTGGCCAAGCCGAAGCTGCCCAGATTGTGAGCTGAAAGATTGAAGGGCAGCTGGAACATGGGCGTCCCAGGCGGATACGGTGCATGGGGATAGATCACGAACTGCAACACCGCCTGCACCGCCACCGCCGTGCCTGCCACCGCCGCTCCGAGCCCCAGTAGCTGTCGTCTTGCCGCGCGCGTATCTGTTCTGCGACAAACCGCCACTGCCGAGATAGCCACGCCAAGAACAGCGGGAACGTCTGACCTGACCAGGCTCTGCAGAAGTGTGAGCAGCAGCAGGGCGGCGGCCCAACGCAACCGGAGCTTCGCAAACATACAGCAACAGAGCGCCGCTGCGAGATAGAAAGCGCTCGGCATGGTTTCAGGTCTCTGCCAGGGAACGATCCAGTTCAACGGCAGTTGTAGCGCGGCGAGAAAGAACCCAATGCAGGAGATACGCGCCCATGGCACTGTCGCGTCGCGCTCCACAGGGCTAACGGTCAGGTCAGCTACGGTCACCAGGTACAGCAACCATGAGGCGGCCAGGCCAAAGGCGAAGTCAAAAGTCGCCAGTGTGACCGACCAGTGTATTGGCAGCAGACGCGCGGCATTGCCTTGCAACCAGCGGGTGCCCACCCGGTACACATTGGGAGCGTAGGCCGGTGGCACCGTGGCCTGCTCATGCGCTGCTCTCTCCGCCGGCTGCAACGGCAAAGCCGCATGACGCTGGTAGGGCGTTGGATCCATGCTGAACCAGTGATCGTGCACAAAGTGGGCAAGGGTCGCCATGGTGAAGACGAGGAACAGCAGCACAATAACGCGTTCGCGCCGGAGATAGCTGCTGCCCGGAGGTGAGCCGACATCGGCCTGTTCCGCCATGCCAGCGCGATCTTTGGGCGTAAAGAAGTAGCTCATCGTTGCAACAGGTCCACCGGCTCATGCGGATCACGCATACGAAAATGCCGTGCCAGCGCCGGGTGAATCCGGGCCACCTGCCGGTACATCTGCCAGGCCACATTGCGGTAGCTCCAGTGGCCGGCAGGGGTGGAGCGCAGTTCGCTCATGTAGACCGCCTGCGCAAAATCCATGGTGAAGAGCGAGCGGCAGCGTGTCGCCAGCGGCAGAAGGTAGTCCGCACTTGTGGATGTGCGCACGCCTGAGGGACCTTTTACCTCCAAAGGTCCGGATGCTGAAGTCCGCGGCAAGGGCGAGCCCCACTCCATCTGCACGCCTTCCGCGCGAAATTGCGGCACAGGGACCGGTGCCATGGAGTGCGCCCGCAATCGCAGACCGGAGAGGGTCTCTGAGACAGGCGTGTCGCTTCCCGGATTGTTCTCTTGCAAAGTCGTCTCTGTTAGTTGCGCATGCAGGCCGAAGGCGGCTTGCATGGCCTTCCGGTACTCCTCGGCAACACGCGAACTGGTAAGCCGCGGCTGGCCGGGAAAGTCCGGCGTCTCATAGCCGTGCGCGGCGGTGTAGGGCTGCAGCAGCTGCACGCAGCGGCGGTGCCGGTGCATGTCGCGGAAGCCGCCAATGTCCATCAAAATGTCGAAGCGCAAGCCGTTCGCCGCGGCAAAGGCGCGCGGCAACTCATCATGCTTGCCGCGGCCCTCCATGCCCAGCGCGACAAGCTCCAGGATGCGCGACTCCGCCAAAGAAGCCACCACCGCCCGCAGTTGCGCATAGCGGTAATGCGTCTGCGGATAGAGCAGCGACGTAGCGAGATCGATCTCCAGCGTTAGCCGTTCACCCGTGGATGTTTTGATCAACTCGACGTTCGGGGAATCGACCGGCATGGCTTCGATCGCTGCATCGCGCATCAACTCCCGTGCGGCCTGTCGCAACGACGCCCGGCTCCGCGCGGCGTACTCGCTGGGCGCGGTGTACTTTACCAGCGTCGGTGAGACTTTCACCTCGCGCAGCATATGGGCTTCCAGCGCTTCACGCGCGGAGGCATTGGTTTCGGCAAGTACGGCCAATGCACTGCGCGCATCCGCATGGTTGCTGTTCCAGGCTGGGCCTGCGGCCGCCTCCCGCAGCTTCTCTCCCAATTCGCGGATTTCGGCATAGTCACTGCCCAGCAGCCGCGAGATCTGGCCTTCCAGCGTGCGAGCGTTGGTGATCTGGCCGAGTGAGGTGTTCGTCGCCAGCGGCAGCAGGTAGCGCGCCATGTCGAACGCGCGTGCCCGCAGCGTACGGGTGTAGCTGCCCTCGTCCATGGTGGCCGGCCGTGGCGTGTGTGCCTTCAATTCCTCCAGCATGCCGCTCGCCACGGCCTCATAGCTATCGAAGAGTTGCCGCATCACGCCGGTGTACTGCGCCGTCTCCGCTTCCGTGTCGAAGTGCGGCGTGTAGAAGCCCGATTTATGGAAGTCCTGGTAGCGCGTGGAGCGCTCCTGGCCATCCCAGCGCGGCTCGTCCACCAGGGCAATGGCGGCCAGCAGGCTGAGCCGTTCCACGGCAAAGGCGACATGCGCCAGGTCGGCAATGGATCGGTGGCCGTACTGGAAGTAGAAGGTGTTCAGGAACTGCTCGGCGCGCTGCGAACTGATCTCCCGCAGCGACTCCCGCAGGGTGAGTGAGCTGCGCGAGTATTTGGCCATGGCATAGGCCAGCACTTCGGGGTCCGCACCGTGAATGGCGTAGACCTCTGTTACGTTGGCGGACGTCGCGTTGGTGGACGTCGCGTTGGCGGCGGGCGCGTTGCCAGTGGACGCGTCGGTATTCGATGTACCTGGGGTGGGCGCGGCATCGCTGTCGGGCATGCGGCAAGGATACATTCCACGGCACACCGCATCCATTTCTCCAGATGACTTATCCGGAAGACAAGACGCTGCTGCAAACCGCGCACCGCCCGTGGCCCATGCCGGCCGAGAGGTGGCGGCTGCGCCAGCGCTGGACCAAACTGCTCTTTGCCCACTGGCCCATGCCGCCGGAGGTGGTGCAGCAGCGCCTGCCGCCGGGTCTGCGCGTGGACACGCATGACGGCTGGGCCTGGCTGGGTGTTGCGCCGTTCGTGATGGATCGCGTGCGCTTTCGCAGCGTAGGGGAGCACTCAATAAGCGTGCCCGGGGCGCAGGCGTTTCCGGAACTCAACCTGCGCACCTACTGCATTGCGCCGGATGGCCGGCCGGGCGTGTACTTCTTTTCGCTCGATGCGAGTTCGCTGCTGGCGGTCGTCGGTGCCCGCGTGGCGTTTGGTTTGCCCTACTTCTGGTCGCGCCTTCGGGTGACGCAGGGCGATGAGTATCTTCACTGCACGTCACGGCGACTGCTGAGCAAACCAGCGGTTTTTGAAGCAAAATACCGGCCGCTCAATGTGGCCAGTTCCGATGACAGCCTGAGCCACTTCGTCACGCACCGTTACGCTTTTTTCCTACGGCGATTCGGCCATATCGCCGCAGGAGAGATCCACCACGCGCCCTGGGTACTGGAGCAGGCCGAAGCCGAGTTCATCGCCAACGATCTTCCTGGCAGTTTCGGCTTCACGCTGCCGCAGCGGCCGCCCGTGCTGCACTATGCGCGCGAGGTCCACATGCAAGCCTGGACGCTGGCCCGTGTTGAAGGGCGTGCGCATGCATGAGCAAACCTGGACACACCTTTCGATCGCGTTCATGGTGTTTTGCGGCGTTCTGCTGAGTGGTGGGCTTGCTTACCTTGCTGTGCTTCTGTTCTACCGCGGCTGGCTGATCCGCCATGGCGTGCTGCGCGAGGGGGTCATCGCCGGCTTGCGAGTAAGCGAAGCGCAGCCACAAATCGCCACCTTCGCCTTTACCGTGAAGTTGAACACCGGCGAGACGGTGATCAGCTCAGCGGTTCTGGACGGCACGGAAACCCGCAGATCGGCGATCCGGTTCAGGTCCTGCTGCCCCCAGGACCGATCACCGCATCTGGTGCGGGATGGCGTCGCCGCGCGCTTCTGCCCGAATACAACCTCGGTCTGATGGGGCGGAAGCGTCTGCGCCGGCGTTTGGAGCGGGAACGCCAGGTCTAGAAAGCAGCTTGCCGTACACTGCGGTTGTCTGCCGTCAACGCCACCTTCCGGAGATTTAGTGCCATGCGTCTTCCGCTCTCTTTTCCGTTCCTGCTTTGCTTCGTGGCCGCACCGCCCCTGGTCAGTCAGGCCCTTCAACTGCCGCCTGCTGCGGCTGCAGAAGCGCGGTCTGTGGATCCGGAGCGTCTCCGTGCTGATGTGAAGATGTTGAGCAGCGACAAGTTTGAAGGCCGCGGCCCTGGCCAGCCCGGTGGCGAACTGGCCATGCACTATATTGCCGATCAGTTCAAAGCGGCCGGTGTGGAGCCGGCGGGCGACCACGGCACGTACTTTCAGCAGGTGCCGCTGGTGGGCGTGCAGCCCGTGGCAGCAGAGACGACCTTTCGCCTGACAGGCAAGGGCATGGTCCCGCTCGACCTGAAGTTCGGCAGCGACTTCGTCGTCAACAACCAGACCCATACGCCAGCGGCGGACATCAACGCGCCGGTCGTCTTTGTGGGCCATGGCATCGTCGCGCCGGAGTACCTGTGGGACGACTACGCCGGCGTGGATGTGCGCGGCAAGGTGGTGCTGATCGTCGTCAACGAGCCGCCCTCCACCGACGTGAACTTTTTCAAGGGCGAGGCCATGACCTACTACGGCCGTTGGACCTACAAGTTTGAGGAGGCCGGCCGGCACGGCGCGGTGGGTGCCATGATCATTCACCGCAGTGATCTTGCCAGTTACGGCTGGCCGGTGGTGCAGAACTCGTGGTCGGGCGAGCACAGCTACCTGCGTGACGACCCCAACGCCCGGCTCAAGGCGGCAAGCTGGATTCAGCACAGCGTTGCCGACCAGCTGCTCAGTTCCGTCGGCATGACGGCTGACCAGGCGATCACGGCCAGCGACCAGCGCGGCTTCAAGGCGCGCGCGCTGCCGGTCACGCTGCAGGCACACGTGGTCAGCAAGGTGCGCAGCTACGATTCAGCCAACGTCATCGGTGTGGTGCACGGGGAAAAGCCAGGCGGAGCTCTGCTGTACACCGGCCACTGGGATCACTTCGGCATCGATCGCAGCCGGAAGGGCGATCCCATCTTTCACGGCGCCGCCGACAACGCCACCGGCACGGCCATCGTGACCGAGCTGGCCCGCGTCTTCGCCCAGAAGAAGGCCATACCGCCGCTTGATGTGTACTTTGCCAGCGTCACGGCGGAGGAGCAGGGCCTGCTCGGCTCACAGTACCTGGGCATGCACCCGCCCACGCCGGCCAGGAACATTTCGCTCGACTTGAATTATGACGATCTGGACCCCATCGGCGACGTGCGCAGCGGCACCGTGCACGGCGCGGAGCGGACCTCGATTTACCCGCTGGTCGAGTCGCTCGCCAGGCAAGAAAACCTGACGCTGCAGGGCGACGCCTTTCCCATGGCCGGGCACTTCTACCGCTCAGACAATTTCTCGCTCGCACGCGTCGGCATTCCGGCCTTTTCCATCGGCGAGGGCACGCTCTTTGCGGGCCATGACGACGCCTGGGGCAAGCAGCAGGCCGAGAAGTACACAGCCGAGCGCTACCACACGCCCAACGACAAGTACGAAGAGTCCATGGACTTTACCGGCAACGTCCGCATGACCCGTTTCGGCTTTGAGCTTGGCTGGCTGGTGATGCAGCAACCGTCGGTGGTGGAGTGGAAGTCCGGCGACGAATTCGAAGCGCTGCGGAAAAAGAGCGAGGGGCAGTAGGGAGGCACCATGCCGCAGGTCACCGCCATCTATCCCGGAACGTTCGATCCGCCGACGAATGGTCATCTGGACATCGTGATGCGCGGGTCGCGGATTTTTGACCGGCTCATTGTCGCGGTGTTGCGCAACTCCAGCAAGGGTGCGCCACTCTTCTCCACGGCGGAGCGGGCGGAGATGCTGGCAGAGATCGTCAAGCCCTTCGGCAACGTGACGGTTGCGACCTTTAACGGTCTGCTCGTCGACTTTGCCCGGCAGCAGGGTGCGCGCGCCGTTCTGCGGGGTATCCGCGCCGTAAGTGATTATGAATACGAATTTCAGATGGCGATGATGAATCGCAAGCTCGATCCCAACCTGGAAACCGTCTTCATGCAGCCGGCGGAGAAGTACACCTATGTCTCGTCGCGTCTGATCAAGGGCGTTTTTCAGTTGGGCGGGGATATCAGCGCACTGGTGCCGCCGCTGGTCATGGAGCGGCTGCGCACCAAGGCTCCGGCAAACATAGCGACGCCGGAAACAGGTGCGAGCACTTAACACCCATTTGGGCGGGCAGAGTTCAGTGCTTCAGGGCTGTAAGCCCGGCATATAACAGCTCAGGGCAAGGCCCTGGGTAACCTTCAAAAACAAGAACCAGAGGGCTGAAGGCCCGGCATAAAAAGCTCGATACAGCTACAGGAAAATCGCTTTACCCGCTCCACAATGAAACCTCAAGGAAGACCTCAGATGACACGTCATGGTTGGGTCGCGATCCTCCTTTGCCTGATTTGCTTCGGGCACATCACATTGCGAGCACAAATGACCGCCAAAACGAAGCAAGCCGACAAACCCGAGCTGGTCTGGATGGATACCGACATCGGCGACGACATCGACGATGCGCTCGCGCTTGCATTCCTCCTGCGCAGTCCAGAGGTCCGTATCGTGGACGTCTCGTCTGCCTGGGGCGACACCGCCCTGCGCAGCCGCATGCTGAACCGCTTCCTACGGCAGGCGGGTCATCCGGAAATCCCGATCGCCACAGGCATCGTGCGGCACCATGCGGGCGAGGGTGGGTTCTCGCAGCGGGCATGGGCGGAGAAGGGCACAGAGCCTCCGTTCCTCAGCGCAGTCGATGGATTGCTCTCCGCCATCAAGGCCCAGCCCGGCCAGTTGACCCTGCTGGCCGTGGGCCCGCTCACCAACATCGGGGCCGCGCTGGAGCGAGATCCCTCAACCATGCGCCAGCTCAGGCGCATCGTCATCATGGGCGGCTCCATCCGCCGTGGCTACGGCGATCTCGGCTACCTGCCAGACCGCGGCCGCGCCATCGAATACAACATCGCCATGGACCCGGAAGCGGCCCGCAAGGTCTTCACCGCCGGTATTCCTCTGTACGTCGTTCCGCTGGACTCCAGCCAGCACAAGCTCGATGAGGTCAAGCGCAACCTGCTCTTCGCACACGGCTCAGCGCTCACTGACATCCTCACGCTGCTCTACCACCAGTGGAGCGCGGCCACCAACGGCGTAACGCCCACCATGTTCGACGCCGTGGCCGCGGGCTACCTCATCGACCCGCGCCTCTGCCCTATGACACCGTTGCACGTAGACGTGCTGGCTGACGGCACCACCGCGGAAGGCCCCGGCGCGCCCAATGTGAACGTCTGTCTGCGTTCCTCACAGGACGACTTCTTCGCTATCTACATGCCCCGTTTGCTGGAGCAGGGGAGCCCATTGCAAGGCTCGGCCGTGAAGTGAAGTGTGCCAGCTTAAAGCACTATTCTTAACGAGATAACCGGTCCGAGCCGTTGATACGCAGCACGATCGATCCAATACCCGCGCTATGTTCGTATTCCCGATGCGCTTCGCGAATCTGGTCCATCGAAAATGTCGCTTTGATCGGTACGGAAATCTTTCCTTCCTTCAGCCATGCAAACAGCCGCTCCAGGTCTGGCCGATAGTTTTGCGAGGCACGGTTCAGGCCGAAGAAGGTCGCCCGCTTGCCCGTCCAGAACAACAGGTTTCTGGCAAACAGCTTCAGCACCACGGGCAGCACCGCCCGGCGAGGCGTATTGGTTAGGCTGGGCAGGTTCATGCCATAGCCGACCAGAATGCCGCCTCTTCGGAGTACCCGGTACGATTCGTCGAAACTCTCAAAGCCGAGCGGATCGAAGACCGCATCCACGCCGCCCATCTGCTGCATCGCGGCTATCCACCTTTTGTCCTTGTAGTCGAAGGGAAACGCGCCATGGTCACGCAGTTGCTGATGCTTGCTGGCGGACGCAGTGCCGTAGACTTGAAGCCCCGCCAGCCGCCCAAGTTGCAGCAACGCGAAGCCGACCGCGCCGCTCAGGCCGTGCACAAAGATCTTCTGCCCTTCCTTGACCTTGGCGGAGTGGTGCAGCATTTCGTAAGCAGTCACCCAATCCAGCACCAATGCCACGGCCGCTTCGCCGTCCAGCCCGTCGGGCACGGGCACAAGAAAGCGTTCCGGCAGGTTGACCATCTCCGACTGACCTTCATACTTTGAAAGGCAAGCCACACGATCGCCCAGCTTGAACCTCAAGCTGTCTTTGCCGTTCTGCCGCACAACGCCCAGCACACTGTAGCCCGGCGTGAGTGGTGCCTTTTTCTGGAACGGATAAGTTCCACGGCGCATATTCACGTCGGACCCGGCGACCACCGAGTACTCAACGGCAACCTGCACCTCGCCCGCGGAAGGCTCCGCTAGTTCGGCATCCACGACCGAAAGCTTGCTCTCGTCGCCGAACGCGGTAATCACAACCTTCTTCACTTTGGGCATGCCATCACCGGACCCTCTACTCTATCGGACTGCCCATGCGTGATGCATGATTCAAAAGTCGCCGGTCTCCCACCGGCATCTGCGAAACTAATGGCATGGCCACCGCAACCGCTGCGCCCGCATCGCTTCAGCTTTCTGACCGCATCAACCGCATTGCAGTCTCCGCCACCATGGCCATTACGGCGGAGGCGCTGCGGCTCAAGTCCACCGGCATCGACCTTGCCGACTTCGGTGCGGGCGAGCCTCATTTCTCCACGCCGGAGCACATCAAGCGCGCGGCCATTGCCGCCATTGAGAAGAACTACACACGCTACACGGCGGTCGCCGGCATTCCAGAGATCCGGCGCGCCATTGTGGACCGCCACGCGGCCGACTTCGGCACGGCCTACGCGCCGGATGAATGCGTCTTCACCACTGGCGGCAAGCTCGCGCTCTTCAATGCAATGGAAGTGCTGATCAACCACGGCGATGAGGTCATCGTGCCCACGCCCTACTGGGTTTCCTACAAGGACATCATCCAGTTCGCGGGCGGTGTGCCGGTCTTTGTGCAGACGGGCGAGGCCGAGGACTTCCGCGTCACTTCCGCGATGATTGAAGCCGCAATCACGCCGCGTACCCGCGCCATCATTCTGAATTCGCCATCGAATCCATCCGGCGCCATCATCGCCCGGCAGGATCTGGAGAGCATCGTGCGAATGGCGCATGAGCGCGGCATCTTTGTCATGCTGGACGAGTGTTACGTGTACCTGAACTTCTCGGGCGAACTTGTCTCCGGCGCATCGTTCACGGAGTGCAAGCCACACCTCCTCGTGCTGGGGTCGCTCTCAAAGAGCTATGCCATGACCGGCTGGCGCGCCGGCTTTGCGCTGGGGCCCAAGCCCGTCATTGCCGCCATGAGCAAGCTGCAGTCGCAGAGCACCAGCAACACCAGCACAATGGTGCAGCACGCGTCCATCGCCGCGGTAAGCGGGCCGCAGGAGTGCGTGGCCGAGATGCGCGCCGGCTACATTGCAATTCGCGACAAGGTGCTTGCCGGCTTCAAGACGATTCCCGGCCTCACGTGTACCGTACCGCAGGGTGCTTTCTACGTCTATCCGAACGTAAGTGCCTTCTTCGGCGGCGGCGGTCTGCGCACCGCTTCCGACGTGGCGGCACGGCTGCTCAGTGAGGCCCACGTGGTGAGCGTACCCGGTGAGCCCTTCGGCACCGCCGAGCACATCCGGCTCTCCTATGCGGTGTCTGCCGACGTTGTGGAAAAAGGTCTGGATCGCATGCGGACATTCTTCGCGTCCCTCTCTTAAGCACGTCTTCTGCATCACAGGGACAACCGGCCAAGGCGCTTTATTGGGGCGTTCCGGCCGGCCACAATCCGTGTCGAGAAATCCCGCTCTCATCCGGGCAATCCAATCAGTCGGCTACACTCGTGTCACCAAAGCCATGTCTGAAGCAAACGCAAATGAAGTTCCCTTCCTCCCCGTGATCCTGGCCGGCGGCAGCGGCACGCGCTTCTGGCCGCGCTCGCGCCGCGCCCGCGCCAAGCAGGTGCTGGCACTCTCCGGTGAGGAGACAATGATTCAGCAGACCGCGCAACGGCTACTGCCCATGGCCTCGCCGGAGCACTTTCTCGTCGTCACCAACAACCTGCTGGCTGACACCATTGTGGAGCAGTTGCCGGGCATTCCGCGCTCCCGCATTCTGCGGGAGCCCGTGGCACGCAACACCGCGCCGGCTTGCGCACTGGCGGCCATGATTGCTCTGCGGGAGCACCCTGACCCCGGGCGCGGCATCCGCCCCTCCCACCCCCTGGTCGTCACCGAGCAGCGTTTCCCCCCGGGGCGGGGTGCGGCGATCCGGAGCGCCTCGGCGGGCGACAACATCGTGGTGCTCGGCGCACCGCCCACCCGGCCAGAGACCGGTTACGGGTATATAGAAGAGGGCCACGCCGCCATCTTTCCCGGACTCCGCCACACACCCGTGGCAGACGTTCAGTGCTTCACCGAAAAGCCTGACCTGCAGCACGCCGAGGAGTTCCTGCGCGCCGGCAACTTCCGCTGGAACAGCGGCATGTTTTTCTGGTCGGCGAAGACACTGGTCAATGCTCTGCACAAGTTCTGCCCGGCCATGGTGCCACCGCTGCAAACCATCGCGGACGCCTTTGATACCCCCGCCTTTGACCGCGTTTTTGCCGAGCTCTACCCCGCCGTGGAAAGCATCAGCATCGACTATGCCGTGCTGGAGCCGCGCTCGCGCCTCCCAAAAGGAACCAGCCAGATCTATTGCATCCCGGCCGACTTCGGCTGGAACGATCTCGGCTCCTGGTCCGCTCTGCACGAATACTTTCTGCAGCACATCGGCAAGGCCTTCAGCAACGGCAATGTGGTTGAGGCGGATGGCACATTGCAACTGGACTCCACCGGCAACTACGTCTACGCGCCCGGCCTGACCGTGGCACTGCTGGGCGTTCAGGATCTGGTAGTGGTGCAAACGGATGACGCCCTGCTGGTAACCACGCGCTCCCACTCGCAGGAGGTGGGCCGCGTGGTGGCGGAACTGGTGAAGCACTCGCGGCATGAACTGGTCTGATGGTGTCTCTTTCCAGGGCGAAATCTGTCGGTGATGACCCGCATTGGGGATGTCCCGGGTATGCCATCGTGCCGCATAATCAAGGCTGCTTATGAGTACTCCCGTGAATCATTCTTCGCCCACACAGACCGCTGTAAAATTCGGCACAGACGGCTGGCGCGGCATCATCGCCGATGACTTTACTTACAGCAACGTGCGCGTGGCTGCCGCAGCTATCGGCCATTATGTGCTGCGGCATGAGGATGCTTCGCGCGGCGTTTGCATCGGTTACGATACGCGTTTCGGCTCGGCGGATTTCGCCCGCATCGTGGCGCAGGTTCTAAGTGCGGCGGGCATACCGGCGCAGCTTGCGACGGACGTTACGCCCACGCCGGCGCTCTCCTTCGGTGTCCGGCAGCGGGGTGCCGCGGGCGGCGTCATGATCACCTCGTCGCACAATCCTGCGCAGTGGAACGGCGTGAAGTACAAGGCCAGTTACGGCGGCTCCGGTTCCCCGGCCATCATCGGCCTGATCGAACAGTATCTTGGCCAGCCCCTGCCCGCCGCGGAGCAGCCCGCACCCATCAGCATCGTCGACTTTCTGCCTGACTACATCGCCGCGATTGAGGAGTTTTCTGACCTGAGCGCCATCCGCGCCTCGGGCTATCGCTTCCTCATCGACAGCATGTACGGTGCCGGCGCCGGCGTGTTGAAAGGCATCTTCGATCGTGCCGGTGTTGACTCTGTGGAAATCCGCGCCGAGCGTAATCCAGCCTTTCCCGGCATCAATCCCGAGCCGATCCTGCCGCACATCGCGCTGGCCGTGGAACGCGTGCTTCAGGAAAAGTGCAATGCCGGCCTGATCACTGACGGCGATGCTGACCGCATCGGCGCTGTTGATGAGCAGGGCAACGTGGTAGATGCCCACAAGATTTACGCCGTTCTGCTTGAGTGGATGCTGACCCGCCGTGACTGGCCGGGCGGCGTCACGCGCGCATTCAACACCACCAAGATGTTGGACCGCATCGCTGCAAAGTACGGGCGCAAGCTTTACGAGCACGGCATTGGCTTCAAATATGTCTGCGAGCTCATGCTCACCGAAGAAATCATGATCGGCGGCGAAGAATCGGGAGGCATTGGCATCAGCCGGCACCTGCCGGAGCGGGATGGCATCCTGAACGCGTTGCTCATCGCGAATGTCATGGCCGACGAAAAGAAAACACTCGGCCAACTTGTGAGCGCGCTGCAGGCCGAATACGGTGAGCACCACTATGGCCGCATCGACATGCACATTGACGACCGGCTGAAGCAGTCCGCCATCCAGCGCGCGTCGTCAGGCGTACCAGATATCGCGGGCTTTCGTGTCCTGCGGACTGAAGACCTGGACGGCTTCAAATTCTTCCTCGATATTCCGGAGAATACGGCAAGGCAGAGGGCCACCCCGCCGCCCGCGGAAACCTGGCTGCTTCTCCGCGCCAGCGGCACGGAGCCTTTGCTGCGGGTTTATTGCGAGTCCTCGTCGCCGCGCATCGTGGACAGAATCCTTAAAGCTGCCGAACAGTTTGTTTTGCGCGGATAAGTCCCTCTCACATGCACCTTCCTTTTCTTCGTACCCGCTTGCCTTTGGGCGGCGGGTATTTCATTTCTGGACCTAACTTCCTCATCTCATTGCCTCGTCATAAAACGTCATTCTGGCATGTCGCGGTTTGGCGTCTTCTGTCACGAAGATATTCGGGATGTTACTGCGTCCAATCGGAAAATACTATGTGGACAATCAGTCCGGATTTGAGCCCGTCCCTGTCAATGGTGGCAGGACGAAGAACGGCTCAGAAAATAACTTAGGAGAACCTTTGATGTTACCTGCTTACACAAACAAGATGTGGCGCTTTGCGGTATCTGTGTCTTCTGTTGGCGCTGCCCTCTTGCTTGCAGCTTCGCCCGCCGTGGCGCAATCCAGCTATTTCAAGACGCACGGCTTTGATCTTGCCGGCAATGCGACCGGGCGTTACCAGACGTCCATCACCAATCAGTCGCCCTTCGCCGCGGGCAATACAGAGGGTGTTGGTTTTCTCGCGAACATCCGCGAACACCCCGTCTCCTGGTTCGGTCTGGAGCTTGATTACGGTTACAACAAATACACTGAGCATTACCGCACCCTGTCGCTTTCGACTCCGGGCATCAACGTTCCGGTCCAGCAGCATGAGGCAACCGCCGGCTATGTCTTTCATGTCAAGACGCCGGTCGTTCAGCCCTTTATCGTGCTCGGCGGTGGTGGTGTGTATTTCAAGTCATCGCGCATTCAACCGCCTTACGGCACCGGTCTTGACCAGCCGCGCGGAGACCAGTGGCGCGGAGCGGCCATGTATGCCGTTGGCGTTGACTTTACTTCCAAGAAACAGCCGCATCTGGGCATGCGAATTCAGGAGCACGGCCTGTTTTACAAGGCACCTGATTTTTACACCTCTTACTTCCGTTCCAATAGCTGGGTACATCAGGCCCTTCCGTCCGCGGGTGTCTTCTATCGCTTCTAAATGAGTGTTACGAGAAAATCCTGTCGTATGGCACAATCGGCCCGCAAGTATGCGGGCCGATTTATTTCAGTTCGGTCTCACAACGGAGCGTATCCAGAAAAGATCGAGTGATAACACTGCAGGACTTTGTGCAAAAAGGAGACGTCCATCCCTACAATGGAAACATGCAGGAGATGGCGCAAACACAAGGCTTGCTTTTTGACATGGACGGCGTCCTGATTAGTTCCATCGGCTCGGTCCGCCGTTGCTGGCGGGAGTGGTGCCGCCTCTATGAGATCCCCGGCTGGGAAACGTTTGAGATTCCTCATGGCACACGCGCTATTGAGATTGTGCGGGAGCTGCGGCCGGACATTGACGCCGCGGAGGGCCTGCGCGTCATTGAGGATCTAGAGTTGCAGGACACCGCTGATTTGGCAGTGCTGCCGGGGGCCGCGGAGTTGCTGCGTTCGTTACCGCCCGATCGCTGGGCCATTGTCACCTCCGCCACCCGCCGCCTGATGCTGGGTCGTTTGCAGGTGGCCGGCCTGCCCGTTCCGCACCGCATCATCGCCGGCGAGGACGTAGACAACGGTAAACCCGCGCCCGATCCTTACATCGCGGGCGCAGCGCTGCTGGGCTTTGCGACTGAAGACTGCATCGTGGTGGAAGACGCGCCGGCCGGCATCCGGGCGGGTCTGGCCGCGGGCTGTCGCGTGCTCGGCGTTCTTGGAACGCACACCGCGGAGGAGATTGCGGCGGCCACCTGGCTTGTGACGGACCTGACAATGGTGCACGCCGACGTCGCAGCCGATGGGCTTCATTTGCGGCGCACAGCCTAGGTCAGGCGTCCCGCTTTGCAATGAGGCCGTCCGGCCCTAAAGCACGCTTTGCCAAAGGCGCAATTCTGCTTGTTGAGGGCCTGCTTGCAACCGGCTTTCCGTGTCCAGCAGCATCGTCCGCCGCTCCATGATGTTCCACTCTGGCCACGCGGGCAGCCCAGCGGCGGCGGGCGCTCCCCCTTGCAGGAACGAGATCCATGCCGCGTGCACCTGGCGCGCCAGCTTCGCTTCAGCCTCAGCATTGGCAATGTCCTTATGCGGTTTTTCCCACACCAGGCCGACATCGAGCGAGTGATAAGCGTACCCGGCGAACCGGCCGCTCGACTCCGCGAAATCGAGCCGGTACACATACGTCTCTCCGCCCTGGTTTGCATGCGCAGCCGCCAGGCGCATGCTGGGAACCCAGTACTCTTCCGCGGTGACGGCGCGAATGCGGCGCTGCTCGATGGACAGCTCGGGATAAAGTGCGGCGTACTTCTTGTAAACGGGCGTGAAGCGGTCGAGCGGCAGGTTGCCCAGGTCGGCCGCTGTTGCGTCGTGCGCGGGATGCGGGCCGATAAAGAGCGCGCTCTCGTCACGGTTCGTGCCCAGCAGCAGGCGTTTGCCGCGAGTGCTGCCCTGACTGATGATTTGAATGGGAAGCTGCTTGAGCAGATCGCCGTCGATTTGCGGCCGCAGTGGAAAGTGCTGCGGCCAATCGGCCATGAACTTCTGCTGCGCGGCAATGATCCGTTCAGGATCAGCGGTCCGCAAGGCACTGACGGGCTGGCCGGTCAGCGCCTGCCAGGTCTTGCCGAAACCCAGTGCGACCGCTTCACTGTTGGCACGCGGCCAGATGCGTTCGGCACCGCCGCTCTCTGAAATCACTCCATGAAAGAGCGCTTGAGCTGCGGGTGTGCCCATTAGAATGTCGCAGAGCTTGGCACCGGCGGACTCGCCGCCGATGGTGACACGGCTGGGATCGCCACCGAAGGCACGGATATTGTGCTGGATCCATTCGAGTGCAAGGATCAGATCACGTAGGGCATTGTTCGAAGTGCCGCGGTACTCCGCTCCCAGCAGCGGCTCAAGATCAAGGAATCCAAAGACACCCAGCCGGTACGCCACCGTGACCACGACGATGCCCTCGCGCGCAAACTCCACGCCGTCACTCACTGGATCGAAGGCGTACCCGCCGGTGAAACCGCCCCCGTGCACCCATACAAAAACCGGCAGCAGCTTGCTTTCGCTGGTGTTCTCGGGCGTCCAGAGGTTGAGCTGCAGGCAATCTTCGCTTTGCAAAAGCCGCGGCTGGTCCGGTTGGTACGGGGCGGCGCCGAAGCGCGTGGCGTCGATGACACCGTTCGCTGCGACGGGCCGTTTTGCCTGTGCGGGTTGGAAGCGGCCGTTACGCGTGAGCGGCTCGGCAAAGGGGATACCGCGGAAGACGCAAACACCGGAGCCACGGAGGCCGCGCACCTTACCGATGGGCGTGGAAACCAGAATTTCCGCTCCCGGCTGTGCGACCGATCCTATCCAAGGGACGCAGGCCGCCCCGGCCAGCAGGGCAGAGTTGCGCAGCAGCGTACGGCGGGAGAGGCGGCTTGTTTGCATGTCGTAAGTAGGAGTTCAATCCGGGCCGGGCTGGTTGCTGACGATCTCTTTGCCGCCGCCCGACCAGACGACATAGGCCCGGGTCGGCAGCGTGGGCAGCTTCTCCGGCGCGCTCCACAGGTAAATGCGCTGCCCGGAGACCCACCGCGCCCGCAGGCCGGCATCCGTGTCGAAGATCGGTGGCGCGTCCGGAAAGAACGACCCGTACCACAGGTTGGCGGAGTGGCCGTGCAGGATGTGAATGTCGCTGCGGCCCAGGTAGAACCCAAGCGAGGAGCCGGCCTCATACTCGTCGTTGATCATGATCAGTTCACCGGGGTGGATCTGCGCGCGGATCGCATCGGCCGCCTCTTTGCTGGTGAGCACCGGTGAGAACGTGGTCAGGCCAATGTGCGATGCCATCAGGAAGAGCATCGCCGTGGCCAGCAGGATCAGGTTGGCCACATGCGGCCGCCACTCGCTGCGCGCCCACCACGCGGCCAGCGTGCCCATAAACAGCGACGCGCCCGCAATGGCCAGCGGCAGGCGGAAAAGTGCCATGGCCTGCGCGTTCAGGTCCAGGAAATGGCCGAAGGAGAGCGCGTATTCACCGGGGTTCTGCTGCAGCAGGCTCGCCAGATCGACCGGGCCGCTGGGCGCGTGCGTATGCAGCAACAGAAAGCCACAGGCCAGCGCGGCCACGCTGCCAAAGGCAAGCAGCGCGATGCTGATGCGGCGTCCGCTGGTATGCAGCGGTGAAGGTGTGGCGAGTGCATCGGCCTCGGCGGCTTCACGGTCGAGCCAGCGCGCGATCAACATGGCAAAGAAGGGCAGCGCGGGCAGGACGTAGTATTCCTGCCGGGTGGAGAACGAGAAGAAAAGCAAGGGAAAAAGAGCCGCAATGCCGACTAGTAGCAGGGTGCGTTCCTCGCCACTGAGCCGCGTTTCAAAGCCGCCGGAGATGTTGCGGAGCCGCGGAAAGCCCTGCACCAACGCACGCCACCAAGGCACAGCCGCCAGCGCATGAAACAGGAACGCGGACCACGGCATCAACCACACCAGCAGCAATCCCCAGAACAGCAGCAGCGGCACAGTGTCATAGTCGCGGGGCACGCGCAGGTCCAGATAGCGCAGCAGGTGTTCGTTCACGAAGTAAAACCACGTCCAGCCGTGCACGTTGCCAAGGGTGGGCTCAGGCACGCTCCAGCCTCGCCAGAAGAAGGGAAGCAGCCTGCCGGCATGCTGCAGGCCCTGCGCATGGCCCTGGTCAGGGTTGGCTCGGCCGGCAGCGATGTGCCAGGGCGCGGCGATCAGCAGAAAGGCAGCGGCTGCCGGGATGAGATGGAATCGCGCAAGTCGGCGGGGCAGGCTGCGCAGGCCGCCGGTCAGCATGAGGTAGAGCAGCACCGCCCCAACCGGAAAAACCAGGCCGATCAGCCCCTTGGTCAGGATGTTCAGCGCGCACGCCGCGCCAAAGCCCAGGCAGGGCAGCAGGGGCGCCCTGCCGTCCTCCCCCGTGAAGGCAAATTCCGCGCGCCAGAAGCACAGCAGTGCGGCGGCGTACCACAGGCAGACGATCGCATCCGGGATCAGGATACGCGTGAAGATAAACAGGCCAAAGCTCGACAGCAGGATCATGGCCGCATACAAACCGGCGCGCGCGGAGCGGAAGGCCGTGCGCGCGAAGCTCTCCGTCACCAGCAGCAGCAGGAGCGTGAACAGCGCCAGCGGCAGCCGCGCGGCAGAAGTCTTCGCGCCCAGCAGCCGCATGCTGGCGGCCATGCTCCAGTAGAGCAGCGGTGCCTTCTCCAAATAGCGAATACCGTTCGCATAGAGCGTCACCGGATCCTGCCGCGCGATCATCTCGCGCGCCACCTCGGCATGCACGGAGTCGGCATCGTCCAGCAGCGGCGGCGAGAGCAGCGCAAAGGTGCAGTGAAACGCGAACCACAGGAGGAGCAGCAGGCGAAGCGTGGAACGCGGCCGTGGCGAGGAGACAAGCACCATTACCTCACAAGGCTATAGCCAGCCCGTAGTCCTCCCAGAGAAGGTCAGGAACCACGATTGAGCACAGAATCGCAATGTGCGAAAGCTTAGGTTCAGTCGCGTATTCTCCACTGAATGTTCGCTCTGGAACGCCTCGAACCCACTCTTACATGCCATCAATTACGAATTGGCTCCTATGTGAACAGAGCGCGAGGACCCTCGATGCATCAAGAGAACGTTATAGCATCACATTTAAAACTGATGCATACTGTGGACATGAGGACGACAGTCAACCTCGATCTGGATGTGTATCGCTTTACCTCGGCCTATGCCGGCGCGAAGGGAATCACGTTGTCTGCCGCAATTAGCGAACTGATACGCCGGGCGGAGCAGGTTCCAGAGCCGGGCAGCAGTTCGCCGAGACTGGCCATGAACGAGCATGGTTATTTGGAGATTGCGGATTCCGGGAACGTGCTGACCTCGGCAATGGTGAAAAAAGCTTCCGAGGATGAGCTTGTCGGATGAGCTTGTCGAGCTCTCCGCGACATCTGCTGGATGTAAATCTGCTAGTCGCCCTGACAACCAGAAGCCATGTCCATCATGGAATTGCAAAGGAGTGGTTCTACGCTTCCCCTCGGCTGCACTGGGCCATCTGCGCCTTCACAGAGGCCGGATTTCTGCGCAACGCAACCGCGCCGCGTTCTGGTCAGATCACGATGAGCGAGGCAACAGCGGTCCTGCTGCAACTCGCAAAGCACCCGGGCTACCGCTATGTGCCCATCACCGCCGATTGGCAAACGTTGTGCGGCCCCCTCTTTCCCAGGTTATATGGCACCAAACAGGTCACAGACGCTTATCTGCTTGGCCTTGCCGTGCAGGAACATCTGGTGCTCACCACGTTCGACAAGACGCTGCTGCACCTGGCCGGCGAGCACAGGAAAGCCGTGCTCGTTCTACAGGTGAACGAGAGCTGACGGCCAAAGGAACAGCTCCACACTTTGCCATTGCATGCCAACATGGCACCCACTCAAAGCGGGCCGCTCCACCTTATCGTTCCAGTCTCTGCACGAACCTGCCTCGCTACTAGAACTGCCATGCTACTGGCTGGATGCTCGAGGAAGTCGCCCCGCACGCGTGAGGAAGCAATGAATCGTCTTGCCAGAGGTCTGTGCCGTCTTCTTTTTTGTGGCTGTTTGTTTGCGCAGAAGCCAGTTGGCAACCCTCCCCGGGACACACGCAGACGCCGATCTGGCCTGGCGCCGCGCCCGATCCCCAGCCAACGTCCGGGCCTGAGTTTCAGGAGGTCACTCCTAAAGAGTGGCAAGGCACCGGCCGGCCCGCAACCGGCATCAGCAACGTCCTCCGCCCCACCATGACGGTGTACTCGCCAAAGGACCACAACTCAGGTGTGGCGGTGATTGTGTTTCCCGGCGGAGGTTACCAGGGTTTGGCAATCGATCTGGAAGGGACCGAAGTCTGTGACTGGCTGGTGCCTCGCGGCATCACGTGTGTGCTGCTGAAATACCGTGTCACAGACGTCGGGCCGTATCCCAAATCCGGTCCATACCCGGAATCTCCAATGGCCCTCGAAGATGCCCAGAGAACGGTCGGTCTGGTGCGTCTTCATGCAGCGGAGATGCACATCGATCCGCATAAAGTCGGCGTGCTGGGCTTCTCCTCAGGGGGCCACCTGGTCGCAGCGATCAGCACCCACTTCACCAGGCGCATTTACCCTGCCGTGGACGCGGCGGACAAAGTAAGCTGCCGGCCGGATTTCGCCATCCCCATCTATCCCGGCCATCTTTCCCTGGCAGCGGCAGAGTGGGACACCCGCCAGGGCAAGACGGCTTACGCCATCCCTCCATCCCTCCTCGCGTCCTGTCATGACCGCGGGCTTTGTCTCAATCCTGAAATTCCGGTTACCCGCCAAACACCGCCCACCTTCCTGATTCAGAACGAAGACGACCATGTGGACAACGTGAACGACGCACTTGCCTACTACATTGCATTGAAGAAGGCGGGTGTCCCAGTCGAGATGCATTTGTATGCGCAAGGGGGTCATGCCTTTGGCCTCCGCCGCACCAGGTTTCCAGTCACGGCGTGGCCTCAACTGGTGGAGACGTGGCTGAACACGATCGGCATGACTCGTTGAGACCGCACGAGTTCTTCAAAGTTTTCCCCTAAAGTCCCACACTCAAGCCCTGGCCCACCGTCGCCCGCCGGACTCTCAGCATCGAACGGCCATGCCGTCGTCTTCAGCCTGGCGCCTTATTGTCGCTTTGTCCATCGTGCAGATATCCATGGCTGGTTGCAATGGTTGTGGCGACTCCTCCGACCGCATCGGCGGTACCGTACCCGCTCCGTCTGACGCCACCACCTTCACCATCCTTGTTGGGCGCACGACCTTCCGTGTGCCTCGAAGCGCACGCTTTACCGATGGCGGTGGCGGCAACTACGACGGCTATGTGATTCATTACCACGCTGAGCAACTTTGGCTGCTAATGATTCGTTTACTGCCGTCATTTCCCACAAAGCCAAAGCTATAAGGTGGATCGAAGATTTGATGAACTTCTGCACTATGAACAAACCTGAAGGTGTCAAAATTCTTCGTCATTGCGAGTACTGCCGTTTTTTCATCTATGCCGCCCGTGCTTCGCCTTGGTGACAGGTATCCATTCCAATCGAGCATTTCTCCAATCTTCAACTCTGAAATATAGGGCGTAATTCTCAGCTTTCCTTTCACAGCGTCAGCGACTTCAATCTCAACCGTTCGGACAAAAGCGCCTTTAAATTCCCAGCCCACTATTACTAAATTCATGGTCGAGAAGCGAGAGAGTTTTGCTGCGCTAATGGGAATCTCGCTGCTAGCTCCAATTTTGCGCAAGTCGATAAAACCTCGCCGAATCGTGCCAAGGATACTCTTGGTCACAACAGCCTGTAGCTGGTCTGCATTTCCACTCGCTCCATCGAGCGCAAGTTGCAGATCCTTTGAAAATCGAATTTCATTACTATCTTGCCGCCATGGGCGACGGGAATGGTGAAGGCACTCATCTGGAATAGGATGACTCCATTCTTAACGGGACTGAGTTTACACATGTTTCTAATTCGCATTCCGGTGTCCGTGTTCGTTACTGCGTCGTTCGTTCCGATGACAAAGCCACTCTTTGTCCGTGCTACACCAACATCGGTAGCTAGAGACCTCGCGGGCACGCCTATCGCGGTGATCAGAAATATAATTAAAAATAAATATTGCATAATGACAACCTAACACTTGAATCTTATTTATGAAAGCGTCAACCTATCGAGTGACGGAGGCTAGAAGCAGTCAAGATGCCTATGGAGAGGAGTTGTCCCATATCGCCATGCGAACCCAGCTAGGAGATTGTCACAGAATGGATCAGCATCGACATCTAAGGCTTCTTAGAAAGAAAGGCAGTTACAGCAGACCCTCTTCCTAACCGTTCAGGTCAGTGGCTCCAAGTCAGTTTTCATACACTGGAGGCCGTCCAGCCGTAATGAGGAACGAGTTTTCCGGCCTTCAGGGCAAGCATGATGCCCGATGAGTTCAGAACAAAAGCCTGTGCGGATGCAAGATCTTCCCCGGGCGGTATCCTTACATACAGCACTCATGCGTCTGCGCCACGACAAGCCGGAGGTTGGAAACCAGCCCGCGACGGAGCTGATTTTTGGCGAGTGGTATCCGGCTTTGCGGGCCGCCGATCTGCATGCTGGGGAGATGGAGACGGCGCTGCTGCTTGGCGTTCCTCTGGTGCTGGGGCGCAAGCGCGATGGCTCGCTCTTTGCCCTGCGCGATCTTTGTCCGCATCGCGGCATTCCGCTCTCAGTCGGCTGGTTTGACGGGGAGACGGTGCAGTGCCGCTATCACGGGTGGAAGTTTGAGCCGTGCGGCGGGCAGTGCGTGGAGATCCCGTCGCTCACGCAGCTTGATCCGTTGCAGGCGACGAAAATCTACGCGGGCGCTTACCCCTGCCGAGAGGGCGACGGCTATGCCTGGGTCTTCCTGCCGGAAGCGGGCATGGGTCGCATCACGGCGGAAAGTGCGCTGCCGGAGCTGCCGGCCGTACCAAAATTCAGCGAGCGCTATCGCAGCGCGCACCTCTCCGCGGAGCTGCCCTGCAACGTGGACCACGGCATCATCGGCCTGATGGACCCGGCGCACGGGCC
>CAXTRR010000044.1:0-32423 GCA_964246795.1 uncultured Terriglobus sp.
TCCCGGCCAGGGGGCTTCCGGCGGCAACAACAACGGCGGAAGCGGTATTTGGGGATTCTGGTGAAGCGATGACCGGCATGGAACCTCTTGGATTTGGACTGCTATCAGCAACCTAACAGCCCAGCGCAGGGCGGTTTGTAATCTTTATGTAAGGGCCCCGGTTCGCTTGATCGCGCCGCAAATTCTGCCGAAGACAGAGGCCGGATACAGAGAGAGTTACATCGCGTTCTCCCGCATCCGCTAGCATGGATCGCATGAGCAGCCGCCTGTCGCCGTTCCTCCTGCAGCCTGTATTTTCAAGACGCCCCTGGGGCCGCCGTGATCTCTCCCCCTGGTACACAGGGGAAGAGGTGGGCAGCGGCGCGGAACCGGTGGGCGAGGCCTGGCTGACCGGGCCGGCAAGCACTGCGGTGGAAGGTGAGATGGCCGGCACCAGCCTGGCAGAGATCGCGCGGAAGGCACCCGAGGCACTGCTGGGGGATTGGCAGCCGGCAGGAGAATTTCCGCTGCTGCTGAAGCTGCTCTTTCCGGACGATAAGCTCTCCGTCCAGGTGCATCCGGATGACGCACAGGCGCGAAAGCTTGGCCAGCCGCGCGGCAAAACCGAGTGCTGGTACGTGGTGGACGCGGCGGCTGGGGCGACGGTCGCCTGTGGTCTGCGGCAGGGCGTGGAGCCGGAGCAGATGCGCGTTGCCGCCGCCGATGGCTCCATGGAGTCGCTCTTGCGCTTTGTGCCGGTAAACGTGGGCGATATGGTCTTTGTGGACGCGGGTACGGTTCACGCCATTGGGCCCGGCGTCACGCTGCTCGAAACGCAGCAAACCTCTGACACGACCTATCGGCTCTTCGACTACGGGCGGCCTCGTGAGCTGCACCTGGATGCCGGCATCAGCGTGAGCCGGGCGGCAACGCGCGCGGGCAAAATCGAGCCCAAACAGATCGCGAACGGCACACGTCTGATCGACGAAAAATACTTCATCGTGGACCGCTTCGAGCTTCCCGCTGGAGAGTCACTCCGCCTGGACGACGCCCTCGGCAAGCCGCACTGCTTTACGACGCTTGCGGGACGTGGTGCTCTCGGCAGCGGCGAGGGTGAAGGCACGCTGCACCGGGCGCAGGCAACACTGGTGCCGGCCAGCGCTGGGCCCATCATGCTTCACGCGATCGAGCCGCTGGTGGTAGTAAGGTCCATGCCATAACGCGGAAAAGATCAGCAGCTGCGATGACATGGGTGCCGCATTTTCATGGCGGCTCAATCGTCCCTAAGGTGGGCTTCGCCAGTCTGCCTGAATGCTGTCGCAACAGACAAACACGCCTTGGCTCCGCAACGGTGGGCCACCTGGCATAGCGCCAGAAGCGTCTTCCAGTAGACTCAAACCCATGCGCGTCTTCGGGATCGATTGCGGCACGGAGTTCACCGGCTGGGGCGTGGTGGATGTGGTCGAGACCGCACGCCTGTCGAAGCTGGTGCCGGTGGCTGCCGGCGCGATCAAGCTCAATAAGAAGCACCGCACGCCCTTGCGCCTGCAGCAGGTGCATGCGGAGCTGACCGGTTTGCTTGCGGCTTACTCGCCCGAGGTCGTCGCCATTGAGGATGTCTTCTTTGCCGCCAACGCGAAAAGCGCGCTGAAGCTGGGCCATGTGCGCGGCGTGGCCATGCTGGCCGCTGCAAATGCGGGTCTTGAAGTTGCGGAGTACGCTCCGCTTTCCATCAAGTCCGCCGTGGTGGGCTACGGCCTAGCCGCCAAGGAACAGGTGCAGTTCATGGTGGCGCGGCTGCTGGAGCTGGAGCGCGCGCCCGAGCCGGCCGACGCGGCGGATGCGCTGGCCATTGCGATCTGCCATATCCATACCGCGCAGACAGCCATGGGAATGCTGCGATGACGAGTGGGTTTCAAGGCTCCGTGGATGAGGTTGATAGATTGATTCGATTTTCTGCTGGAAGTGAGTGCCGGAGGAGGAGAGAAGTCCGGCTCGTTGCTTGGCCTGCCCTTGTCATGCCGGTTGTGATGGCTGGCGCGGCGGTCTTTGCCCCACAGTCCGCTTTGGCGGTGGCGCATTCAGAGGACATCCCTGCAAAGGCCGGCTACACGCTCACCATGAGTTATGACCGGCCTGGTCTACCAGTGCCGCACTGGCAGTTCCGCATTCAGCCCGGCGGCGCAGTGGAGTACAAGGCGCAGCATGCCGAGGGTACCCTCGGTGTCAGCGACGAAGCGGTGCGCTTCCCGCTTTCAAAGACCGGCACACAAAAGCTGACAGGCTGGCTGGCGCAGTCCAACGCGCTGCAGCCGTGCGAGACAAAGACGAAAAATCTGGCGCGCATGGGCCAGAAGGAATTCAACTATCAACCGGACGGCGGCACTGCCGCGCACTGTTCCTTTAACTACACCGACAACAAGGCGCTGGCCAATGCGGCGGAATACCTGACCCAGACCAGCTATACGTTGGAGGAGGGTGCGACCATCGAGCGGCTGCACCGGTATGACCGGCTCGGGCTGGATCCTGTGCTGCTGCGGCTCGCGGCCGCGGCAAAGGAAGGCAAAGCGCCGGAGCTGGCGGCCATCCGTCCTGCGCTGGAGAGCCTGACCACGGATGACCAGGTGTTGGAGCGTGTGCGCGTCCGCGCGGCGGAACTTTTGCAATTGGCTCAACAGCAGTAGGCCCCTTTTACCGCAGCACCCGCCCGTTACGTGCAGAATGCAACGATTCCATAGTCGCGCCGTCCACATCTCATGTGGAGTATGCTCCATGCGACGAGGTGCGGTGTGAAGGGTCCGGCGAAGCGGCTCGGGATTGGTCTTTCGGTAGTTCTGCTGGCGCTGGCGAACCGATTCACAGCACAGGCATCCGCGCAGGATACCGCAATCACAGCGGCGCAAAGCTCGAGCAATGAGTCTGTCCAGGCCGCGGAGGCTCAACGCGCAGTTTCACAGCAGATGACTCCCCAGCAACGGGCCGTTGCCCAGGCTCGTCCAGTGGCACGGCTCAGTCATCTGGCCGGCACCGTCCAGATCCAAACAAACGGAATGTCGGAGAGCGCAGTGCAGGCGGCATTGAATATGCCGCTGCTGCAAGGGGAACGTATTGTCGCGGCCGACCATGGTGAGGCGGAGATCGAGTTTCCCGACGGTTCCGTGCTCCGCATGACGCCGAACAGTGCCGCCACGCTGGAGCAACTGGTCCCGGACAACGGTGCGACACAGATCGAACTGGGCGACGGGCTGTTCTATCTGGAGCTGCGTGCGTCGGAGCGCGGCAGCGATGCCGTCGCTGTCGGAGAGACGACCTTGCTGCCGCAACAGAATTCAAGCTTTCGCGTTCGTGTGACCGGTGGCCAGGTGGAAGCCGCGGTTTTGAACGGGTTGGTTTCTGTCACGCGGGCCAACGCCTATACCGCCGACCTTCAGGCTGGCGAAAGCCTTCGCAGCGATCCCAGAAACAGCAAACGCTACCTGCTGGCCGACAGCGTTCCGCCGGAAAGCTGGGACAACTGGAATGAGTCGCTGGCGCAGGCAGCGCTGGACCAGCAGAATGCCCGCACCTCTGTCCGCGATAACTACGCTGGCGACCAGGGCTACGGCTGGAGTGATCTGGACGCAAATGGCAACTGGTACAACGTGCCCGGCGAAGGACAAGTCTGGCAGCCTTCAGGCGTGGCAGCCAACTTTGACCCCTACGGCAACGGCAGCTGGGTGGATGGCGGTGCCGGCTATGTGTGGGCATCGAGTTACGGCTGGGGCTGGCTGCCATACCGCTGCGGCACATGGGACTACTACGGGGGCTTTGGCTGGGGGTGGATCCCGACTGCCGGCTGCCGCAACTTTGCTGGCTGGTACGGCGGTGGCTATGGAGACGGCTACGGCTATGGTTACAACGGCGGTGTCTGGAACTTCCCCGTGCGGCATCCCCCGCTGGGCTGGCAGGGCCCAAAGTACCCGCTGGATCAGACAAGTAGTGGGCTGCGCATTCATCGGCTGGCAACCGTGCCGGTGGAGTCAAAGACGGGCACAAAGCCTGTGGAAGCCCGTGCTGGCAGCGGCGGACAGCCGGTGCGCATCGGCAGCGTCATGGTGAGTCCACTGCGCCCGGTGGCCAATCGTTACACCTCGCGTGGCCAGTCAGCGGTCGGCTCGACCTTTGCGCGGGACTTTCCGGTCCAAACCGGTACGCATGCTCCGCTGCTGGGCCGCGTCACCACGGCTCCGGCCGCGATGCCAGGACGTCCGGCGGAGTGGCACGCCGGGGCCCTGCCGGCAACTTCACCAAACGGCAGCGGACTCACGCTGGGTGGTGCTCTGGGCGCCGCTGGTGTACGTGGCGATGGCCGGCGTGGTCAGCGTCCGGTTGACGTTTATGTCAACACGACGGGCAGCGTGCCTTACAACGCGACGGGCCCGGCTCCAGTGAACGCCACGGGTGCGCCACCAGTAAACGCCACCGGTTCCGTTCCGCTTGGAGCCACAGGATCAGTACCGGTACGGGCCACCGGTGTGCCTCCGGTAAATGCGACCGGCGCGACCCCCCTTCCTACCCGGACGGGAGCCGGCTACGGTGCGGGTTATGGATCCGGCTATGGACCACGAGGTGGGTCGGGAATCGGCCCGGTAGGCGGACCGCCAAGGACCTACCAGCCGCTGTCACCAGTGCCTATGATCAACCGCCAGATTGCCCCCGCCCCGGGAGTGGCACCCCGGCCAATGCAGCCGGCTCCGGCACCGATGGCGCCGCGGGTTTCTCCGGCACCGGCCGCCGCTCCGGCCGCTCCACGCGTCTCTGCTCCGGCTCCGTCGCCATCCGCTCCCGCGGCGGCGCGGCCCCGCTGAGCTCCGCAAGACTTCGGTAGAGTCCGGCCAGCGCCTCCACGGAAAGTGCTTCCGCCCGCGTGTCCGGGGAGATGGCCGCCCGCTCACATGCCTGGATGACTTCCGTTGCGGTGAATCCGGAGCTCCGCAGATTGTTGCTCAGCATCTTCCGCTTTTGTTGGAAGCATCCGCGCAGAAAACCCGTCCAGGCTGCTCCATCCCGAATGCCGAGTTCGGCAAAGCGGCTGCGGAAGCTTAGGCGCAGCACACTGGAGTAAACATCTGGCTGCGGCGAAAAGGCGGTAGGTGGCAAGGTGAAGAGATTTGCGATCTCCGCATGCATCTGCACCGTAACCGAGAGCAGCCCGTAGTCGCGCGTTCCCGGCTGCGCGGCGACGCGGTCCGCAACCTCGCGCTGCATCATGACCACGGCCGTTTCGAGGCTGGCAGCGGCAGCACACAGGTGCAGCAAAATGTCCGACGTGATGTAGTACGGCAGGTTGCCAACCGCCCTTGCCCAGCTATGTGGTGCCTGTTGCGAAACAGCTTCCTGATCGTCTGCATAAGGACCTCCACTACGGAGTAGATCTTCGAAATCCGTCTCCAGGATGTCGCCCTCCACGATCGACACGGAGCTTCGTTCGCGGTAGCGGAAGCGCAGTTCGGCGGCGAGGCTGCGGTCGAGTTCTACGCAGATCAGCCGTCGGGCGCGTCCGGCCAGAATTGCCGTGATGGCACCATGGCCGGGGCCGATCTCGATGACCGTGCTCTCTGAAACGTCGCCCAGAGCGTCTGCGATCCTGTGGCGGGCGGCGTCGTCTACCAGAAAGTTTTGGCCGAGCTTGGGTTTTTTGGGGGTGCCACCGGGATGGTAAGGCGGGCGGCGCGGCGTGGCATTCGGCATCGGTCTCTCTCCCACTTAGAGTAGTGGATGGAGAAAGCTGCCCAATGCACATCGCGTTTGCCGCGTCAGAATTTGCGCCGTTGGTAAAAAGCGGCGGCCTGGGTGAAGTCATGGGCGCGCTGCCACCGGCGCTGGCGCAACTAGGACACAGCGTGAGCGTCTTTTTGCCGTACTACCGCTGCCTGCGGGAGCAGAATACGTCGCAGAAGCCGCCGGTGCTTGCCCAGGTACGGGTTCAGCAGGGACATGCCACGCATCACGGCGCGATTCTGGATGGCGGACGGCGCGACGGAGTGCAGCTCTACCTCGTGGACCATGCAGAGTTCTTCGACAGGGAAACTCTCTACGGCGGTGCCCAGGGGGCATACCCGGACAACGGCTTGCGCTTTGGCTTTTTCTGCGGGGCTATGGTCGAAGCGGTTCGTGTGCTGGGGGTGCCTGACGTCTTCCATGCTCAGCACTGGCAGACTGCGTTACTGCCAGTGCTTCTGCGGACAACCTATGCGGGCGACGCTTCACTGCAATCGGTGCCAACAGTCTTCACCGTGCACAATGCTGGATATCAGGGTGACTTTCCCCGGGAGTTGCTCACGGCGCTGAGCTTGCCGGAGACGCTGTTCTCCCCGGATCGAATGGAGCACGAGGGGAAGGTCAACTTCTTCAAAGGCGCGCTGGTGTTTGCGGATGCGCTCACCACTGTAAGCCCCCATCATGCCGAGGAGCTGCAGACGGAGGAGTACGGCGGGGGACTCCATGCCAATTTCCAGGCGAGGGCCGGCAGCTTTACCGGCATCCTGAATGGTGTTGACTACAGCGAATGGGATCCTGCACGCGATCCATGCCTGGCAACGCATTACTCCGCGGCGGACCTGAGCGGTAAAATAGAAGGCCGGCGCGCCTTGCTGAACGAGCTTGAGGTGACCCATGCGACGGACCAGACAGCGGTGCTGGTCATGGTTTCGCGCCTCGCTTCGCAGAAGGGCTTCGACCTGCTCGCGGAGGTCATACCCGATCTGCTGCGGGAGGACGTTCTGCTGGCGATCATGGGCACTGGCGAAGAGCGATACGAAACGATGTTGCGCGAGCTGGCGGAGCAATATCCTGAGAAGCTTCGTGTGCTGCTGGAGTTTGACGATACGATGGCGCACCGGATGGTGGCGGGTGCGGATATCTCGCTGATGCCGTCACGCTATGAGCCGAGTGGCCTGGCGCAGATGTACAGCCTGCGCTACGGAACGGTGCCGGTGGTGCGCGCCACCGGTGGTCTGGACGACACCGTGCACGAAGGCGCGGACGGAGATGGCTTCCGCTTTGCGGAGTACCGTGCCGAGCCGTTCCTGAAGGCAATCCGGCGAGCCTTGGGCTCCTTTCAGGACAAGCCCGCGTGGCAGGAGATGATGCGCCGCGGCATGGCGCTGGAGTACTCCTGGGACCAGCCCGCGCGTGAGTACGTGGCGGTCTACGAGCAGGCGATACAAGCACGGCTCAAGCGCTAAAGTCCCTATCGAGCGCACTCCGGTGAGGCGTCATCTCGACCGGAGCGAAGCGCAATAGAGAGACTTGCTTCTCTGCCCGGAGGCAAGCGGCTCAAACGAGGCAGAAGCCACCTCCCAAACGCGGGACCTGGTGCAGCCACTCCTCTGGAGCGAATGACATACTACCGGGTTTGCAGGGCGGCCTGATATGCGGCTGCGCAGATTCGAGCGATGACGGCATCACGCGTCACCTCGTCAGCACGGGCGTCTGTGACAAAGACGGCGATCGCAAGATGGCGGCCATCCGGCAGGGTTATCAGGCCGATGTCATTGGTGGCCTCCGCGCTTCCATTGTGCTCGCCGGAGGTGCCAGTTTTGTGAGCCAGAAGTGTGCCGGCGGGCAGGCCTGCACGCAGGCGGTTCGGACCCGTAACGGAAGTGGTGAGCGTCTCCAGCAGGAAGGCGTTTGCCGCGGGGGAGAGTGGCGGATTCACTACGAGCCGCTGCAGTAGTTGCACCGCGGCTGCCGGTTCGATCCAGTTGCGGTACTGCGCGGTGCGGTCCGGGTTTGGGCCGTTCATGATGCGCTCACCATCCTGGAGCTGAAAGCCGGAGATGCCAAGCGAGCGTATGTAGCTCTGCACCGTGGCCGGACCGCCGATAGTGCGAAGCAGAATCTCAGCCGCCACGTTATCGCTTTGGCCTGCGGCGAGTTGCACAAGTTCCCGCAGCGAAACGTCGACGTCTGCTGCTGGAAAGCGGTCCTGCAGAGGGCTATAACTTTCCGGGATGCGGTCTTCCGGCAGGAATCTCACGCTGCGTTCAATCGTCGTCTTAAACGGTTGACCGGGTCGTTGCTCCGGGAAGAGCTTGCCAGTCTCCGCCAGGTGCAGCACCGTGAGCGCGAGTGGGTACTTGAACATGGACTGCATGGGCGGATGATTGTGAGGGTTTAGATCGCAATTCAGAGCGGTGCCGGGCAACAGGCAGGCGACGGATACGGTTCCTTGCGCGTTCTTCGCAATCGCGGCAACTGTGGCCTGGAGTGGAAGCGGTGCGGACTGGGCGCACAGGATGGAACCGCACACGGCAAGAGTGGCAAGGACGTAGCGCATTTCTCCAACGTAGGGCAGAACGGCGCCATGCAGCAGTAACCAGCGATGTTCCTGGCACGGCGGGCAATGCGCGCCGGGGCTTTCGCATCAGACACGCCAGCCCCGGGTTGGCGAGATCAGATAGCGAGGAAACGAAGATGGATTGGACGCCGGGAGGCATGAGCAGCGATGTGGAAGACCGCCGGGGTGACTCGGGCGGTGGTGGTGGCGGATTTCTGCCGTTCGGCGGTGGCGGCCTCGGCATTGTGGGTGTACTTGTTGTGCTCGGCATCAGTCTGCTCACGGGGCACAACTTTCTTGGGCTGCTGGGCGGCGGAGGCGGAGCTTCGGATCCGTCAGTGCAGCGCGCCCCGCAGCAGGCAGGTGGACCGGTGCAGGAGTCTGCAACGGAGCATCGCTCAGCACAGCTGGTTTCCTTCGTTCTGGACGACGCGCAGAAGACCTGGACGGCGATCCTGCCGGAGCAGGCAAACCGCAACTATCGCCATGCCAAGCTGGTCCTCTTCCGGGATGCGACACAGTCCGGGTGCGGCAATGCGCAGGCGGCCACCGGTCCCTTTTACTGCCCGGCCGATGAGCGGGTCTATATCGACCTTGGTTTCTGGGATGAATTGACCAAGCTGGGTGGCGACAATGCCGACTTCGCGCAAGCGTACGTGATCGCGCACGAACTCGGGCACCATGTGCAGAATATTCTTGGAATTGAGGCAAAAGCGCAGCAGATGATGCAGGACCGCAGCCAACGCAGCCGTGCCTCTGTCCAATTGGAGCTGCAGGCGGACTGCTTTGCCGGCGTTTGGGCGCATTCCACGCAGCAGCGCAACATCATTGACGGCAAGGATGTGAACGAGGCGCTGAAAGCCGCGGCGGCTGTCGGTGACGACCACATCCAACGCATGCAGCGCGGCACCGTGTCGCCAGAAAGCTGGACGCACGGCAGCAGCGCGGAGCGGCAGGGCTGGTTCAAACGTGGCCTGAGCACGGGACAGGTGAGCCAGTGCAACACGTTTCAGGCAGGTCCGGATGGATTCGGCGGATAGTCTGCAGTTTGGGCTGATTTGGGTCGGTTATGCAATAATCAGCCCATGATTGAGGCACAGCAGCAGTCCAGCTATAGCGAGCAAATCCGGCGAGAGGCTTTGAGGCGCTTCGTCGACCCGGCGCGTGTGTCCGGAGAACGCGAGTTCACCATCGCTGTCAGAGATTTGATGAACGCTTTTCCCGCAGAGTTCTCCCAAGAGCGGCAAGGACAGTTCTGCAGTGCTTTGCGAACGAAGAACTTTTTGACCAGAAATGGACTGGAACTGGTTTCGGTAGATGGGCCGGCGTCGGGGCGCAGTACGACGGTTTCCTACGTGTACAGGTTCCGTCCCGCACATGAGTTGACAGCAGAAACAAACTTGCCCATGTCAGAGACCCAGGCCAGGGAAGAGGCACACCGACTGGTGGAGGGACTTCGGGGTTTGCTCAAAGAAGAGATTACAGCGCGTGGTGGGACGGAGGGCTACATGCGCTGGGTGCGTTCTGAAGAGCCGGCACGATGAGGAAGGTCTTCTGGGATGCGATGCTGTTGATCTATCTCCTTGAAGAAAACTCAACTTTCTTCTCTGCAGTCGAGGAAACGCTCTATCGATCCAAACTGCGCGGAGACCAACTATTCACAAGCTCTCTGGCAATCGCTGAACTTCTTGCCGGCGTAAGGAAACGTGAATCGCCGGAACAGTTTCTTCGTGTAGAGTCTGCGATCCGTGAAATGCGCTTCCGGACATTACCATTCGATGATCGATGTATCCCGCTGTTCAGCCTGTTACGTGCAACGCGGAACGTGAGCGCACCGGACGCAATACATTTATCGTGCGCTGGAGCGGAAGGTATGGATCTGTTCCTGACCAATAACCGCAAGCTGCTCCTGCTTCATGTTCCCGGTGTCAAGTTCATCGCTGACTTGCGAGCCAATATCTGGTAGTTATTGCAGGATGCGCAGACCGCTTTCGCTCGAAGGTGTGCCAATGCCGTCGATAGCCGCCTCGCGTTCCTTGTGGAAGTAATCGCGGATAATCTGGGCAGTTTTGGTGTTCACCACGGCGGTGAGTGCATCCGGTCCGGCGGCCTTGATGCCGCGCAGGCTGCCGAAGTGTTCAATGAGGCGCTTGCGCGTAGTGGGGCCAACGCCGGGGATGCTGAGCAGTTCGGAGTCGCGGTCGCGCATCTCGCGGCGTTTGCGGTGATAGGTGATGGCAAACCGGTGCGATTCGTCCCGGATGCGCTGCACCAGGTGCAGCACGGGCGAGCGACGGTCCAGCACGACCGGATCATCCTCCTGGCCGTAGACGTAAATGACCTCCTCACGTTTCGCAATGGAAGCGAGCGGCTGTAGCGTGATCCCAAGCTCCTCCAGCGCGGCGTAGGCGGCGTGCAGCTGGCCGAGGCCGCCGTCGATCAGGATGAGTGAAGGAAAAGGCTCTTTCGATTCCTGCAGCTTGCGGTAGCGGCGCTGAATGATCTCGCGCATGGAGGCGAAGTCGTCCACGCCGGTCACGGTCTTGACTTTGTACTTGCGGTAGTCGGCCTTTTTCATCTCGCCGTTTTCCCAGACCACCATGCTGGCGACGGTCTCCGCACCCTGGATGTGCGAGATGTCGAAGCACTCAATGCGCGTGGGCACTTCGGGCAGGTTCAGTGCATCCTGCAGGGCATTTGCAATGGCGTTCTTTGAGGGCGTGAGCGTCCGGAAGCGCTGATCGTAACTCTGCTTGGCATTCTGGCAAACCAGATCGACGAGGGAGCGCTTGTCGCCGCGCTGTGGCGCGAGAATCTCAACCTTTCGCTTGGACTGTGTCGAAAGCAGGCCGGCCAGCGCGGCGCGGTCCGGGAACTCGACCGGCACATAAATGGTGCGCGGAACGTAAGGTTGGTCGAGGTAAAGCTGCTTCAAAAACGCCGAGAAGAAGTTGGCTGGGGAGAAAGCCTGCGCCGCCGGTGGCAATGCGTTTATTGCCGCTGCGGGCTCGGGTGCCTGGCGCTCGGCTTCGCTTCGCGATGGCGCGGGCTCGTGAGCAGCGGTAGTCTGCTCCTCCACATCGGCATCCACTTCCGGCTCGGCGTCGTTGCCGGCATCGAAGAGGAGTTCGGGCAGGTCCTCCCAGAAGAAGTCGCGTTTGTCCACGATCTTGCCTTCACGCATGTGGAACTGGTTGACGGCGAGCATCTCCTTATCGAAGTGGAAGCCGAAGACATCGGCATCCTCGTTTTCTGCTGAGGCGATGCGCTGCTTTTCCTGGAGCTGGTGCACGGTCACGAGCTGGTCACGCAGACGTGCGGCGAGTTCAAACTGCTCGCTCCTGGCGGCTTCGGTCATGCGCGCGGTGATGCGGTCTTCCAGCTCGTTCTGATTGCCGTTGAGGAATAACTGCACATCGCGCACGGCTTCGCGGTAGGTCTCCTCCGCAATCAGGTTCTCCACGCACGGACCCAGGCAGCGCTTGATATAAAACTCCAGGCAGGGCCGTGGATGGAAGCGATTCAGGTCCACCTTGCAGCTGGGAATCAGAAACGAGCGGTGCACCAGGTCCACAATGCGGTGGGCCAGGTTGCCGGGAAAATATGGGCCAAAGTACTGACCGCCGTCCCTGCGCAGGCGCCGCGTCACAAAGACCTTGGGGTGCCGGTCACCCAGGGTGAGCTTCACGTAGGGGTAGGTTTTGTCATCCCGCAGCAGGATGTTGAAGCGCGGCTTGCGCTGCTTGATCAGGTTGTTTTCCAGAGCCAGAGCTTCGTGCTCGTTGGCAACCTGGATGTAGTCCACATCGACCGCCTCGCGCATGAGCGTGCCGGTCTTGGAGTTCATCTGATTCTTCTCCAGCAGGTAGCTGGAGACGCGGTTCCGCAGGTTCTTCGCCTTGCCGACGTAGATGACCTCGCCTTCCGCGTTTTTGTAGAGATACACGCCGGGCTGGCGGGGCAGCGTCCGTATTTTCTGCTCGAGATCCATGAGGCAACTGCCTCCTCAAGTTTACCGGTCCTGGTCCCGCAGGGTCAGGGGAAGGTAATTTCTGCCGGCCGGGTATCGTCAGGGCGAATCCCAGGCGAACGGTCCGCAGAGGTAAGTGCCATAGGAATGATGATGTTGACTCTTCGTTTCGATTGGAATGAAACGTGCATCACCTTCTGTGTTGTGTTGAGAAAGCTGACCTTTTTCTTCCCGAGGAGATAGAAGACAAATGCACACAGACAGCAAGTGCGGCATGTTGAGGAAATTGAGTGTTGCGGCAAGCGCTGCCATGGTGGTGGTTCTAAGCACGGGTTGCAGCAGCAAAAATTATGTGCGGTCGCAGTCTGCGCCGCTGATCCAGAATACGAACGATCTGGATGCAAAGACGGCGAGCGATCACCGCGCGATCACCGATACCGATGACCGTGCTACAAAGGGAATCGCCGGTGCCCAGAGCGCTGCGGACGCTGCCGATACGCGTGCGCAGGGTGCCCAACAGTCGGCTGACAAGGCAAACGGCAATGCCCAAGAGGCGTATAACCGTGTCGATTCACTGAACGGGGTCGTCACCAACCTGGACACCTACAAGCCGCTCTCAGACTCCAGCGTGACTTTCGCCTTTGACAAGGCAACGCTCACGGCTACCGATAAGAAGGAGTTGGATACGCTTGCGTCCAGCCTGCAGAGCACCAAACACTACCTGGTCCAGCTCACCGGTGGCACCGACTCCGTGGGCGATGCGAAGTACAACTATGCGCTGAGCCAGAAGCGCGCTGATGCCGTGGCTGCCTATCTACAAAGCAAGTACGGCATTCCGCCCCACAAGTTCTACCTGGTGGGCATCGGCAAGGACGATGCGGTGGCCAGTAACAAAACCGCCGCGGGCCGTTCAAAGAACCGCCGGGTAGAGGTCAAGGTTCTCTCCAACATGCAGGAAGAGAACAGTGCAACGGCCTCCGCTAAGCCGGCGAACCCAAGCTGAACGCTCCCCTGAAAGCGACACAAAGGGCGCATTTAATTGTGCCCTTTGTGTCATTTCGAGTGTCATAGCTTGCTATGAAGCGGATCCTGTAGTTAAAGCGAGCCGATCAGGTGGCCCATCTTTTCGCGCTTGATCTGCAGGTACTTCTGGGACGTGCCATTCGGTTCGACCTCTGCCGATAGCCGCTCCGTCACACGGATTCCTGCATTCTGAAGGGCTGTGACTTTTTCAGGATTGTTGGTGATCAAACGTACCGCGTGAATACCCATTTGCTGGAGGACTTCGGCCGGTAGGCTGAAGTCGCGATGGTCGGGCTTGTATCCAAGACGCTCGTTGGCTTCAATGGTGTCCAGTCCCTGATCCTGCAATTCATAAGCTCGCAGTTTAGCCATCAGGCCGATGCCGCGGCCTTCCTGCTCCTCATAGAGAATCAGCCCGGAGCCATGCGCGACAATCGTGTCTAGAGCGAGGTCGAGCTGTTGGCGGCAGTCACACCGCAGGGAGTGAAAAACGTCGCCGGTGAGGCATTGGGAATGCACACGGACGATAGGTGCTTTGTCCGAGGATGCTGGCACGGTGTCATTTGGAAAGATGTTGCCGTAGACAAGGGCCACGAGTTCTTCAACTTGCTTGCGCTGAGGTCCGGGCGCGACGCCGGGCGCGAGTTCACCCTCAAAGCCGAGAATGCGAAAAACACCGCGCGTCGTCGGGAGTGTGGCTTCGGCAATTTTCGTTATCCGGCTATACCGCATGATTTCACTGTATAGATGCCGACATCCGCCAGTGGATGCAGTGACCGCCCGCAGACGGAGCTTCAGAACAGGGCAACGGCGGTAGGATGGCCAGTGTGACTGCGTTTGAGCCCAAGCTCGTTTTGATCTCGCTGCTGGTCAAGCTTGGCGTGGCGGCGGCCGTGTCGAGCTCGCTCACGCGGTCGGTTGCCTTCCGACGGCTGCTGCTGCGGCCCGAGCGGATGCTGCAGGAGCGATTGCGTCTGGTGCTGATGATCACGGCACCGCTCGTCGCCGGTGTCTGGATCCGGGCAGTTGTTCCCAACTTTCTGGCGGCTGATCTTTCGCTGGAAACTACTGTGTTGCTGGGCATTGTGGTGGGACCCGCGGCGGCCTTTGCCGGTGGAGTCCTGCTGTCGATGCCGGCGGTGCTGCACGGTGAGTTCCTTGCGCTGCCGGCGAACCTCATTGTGGCCGCCATTGCCGGAGCTTTCTACAGCTTTGTGGATATGGAGGATGTCTGGTCATTCTCGCCACTGATTGACCTAAGCCTGTATCGCTGGGTGCGGCGGAATCTGCAGCGGCCCCACCTTGACCGGCAAATCCTGCTGCTGCTGCTGGTGATGGCGCTCCAGGCGAGCGCCAGCGCTGTGTCTCATTTTTATCCACGCCGCTACTTCTCGCTGCGCAGCGGCAATTGGCTTTTGGAGATCGCGATCTGCGCGGCCGCGCCCGTAGTAGTGGGTATACCGCTGAAGATTTGGAATGCCGTGCGCATTCAGCAAAAGCTGGAGGAGCAGGGAAGACTGCTGCTGGAGGCACGGCTGGATGCGCTACAACGGCAGATCAATCCCCATTTCCTGTTCAACACGCTGAACTCCATTGCGTCCCTGGTGCGGCTGGAGCCCGAACTGGCGAGGGAGATGGTGGTAAAGCTCGCCAACATCCTGCGCGTTTTGCTGAAGCAGCGAGAGGCCTTTGTGCCTTTCCGCGAGGAGCTGGCCTTCACCGACGATTACCTTGCGATCGAAGTCGTGCGCTTTGGGGAGAAGCTGCGCGTGGTGAAGCAGATTGCGCCAGAAACGCTGGATATGCAGGTGCCGAGCATGCTGCTGCAACCCCTGATTGAGAACAGCATCAAGCATGGCCTGGAGCCGCGCATCGGCGGCGGCACCGTCACGCTGCGCAGCCGGACCATGGGCGACAGCCTTCTGCTGGAGGTGGAGGACGACGGCGTGGGCATTGCCCCGGAGCGGGAAGCCGCCTCGCCGTTGAGCGGGCTGGTGCGGCCGGGCACGGGCATTGGCATGCGCAATGTGCGGGAGCGGCTGCAGGTGCTTTACGGTACGGCGGCAACCGTTCAGATTGAGAGCCGGCCGGGGCGGGGCACACGCGTCAGCATTGAAATGCCGCTAATGACCCGCGAAAGCGAAAGCGAGGCGACGCTGCAGCTGCTGCGCGACGATATGCAATCGGCGGTGGAGATGCTCCGCACCGTGGGAGCGCGTGGGCGTTAACTTGCAAGCGGCGAGTGCTCCTTCAGGTGCGCCTCCTTTGCCAGCTGCGCGAAGGTCGTCAACGTAAGCCTGCCCGCCTGCACCATCTCCGGGATGACCTCCAGCAAAGCTTCACTCTCGAGCGGGCGTGAGGCACGCAGCTTCGTAGGAACAGCCGCGAGATCGGCGTCGTTCGCGCCGGGATGACAGACAAGTTCAAAGACGCCACTCGGCAGGCGCTTGAGGAGTGCGCGCAGTGATCCTGCCGTAAGCGATCCGGTCGCTGCCACGCCGATGGCGCCGTCCGTGGTGACCATTCCGGCTTCATTGCAGAGCTTTTGAAAGCGGCGCGCATAGCTCATTCGAAGGAGATCCACCTGGCCGCGTCGCAGCAGCGAGTGGCTTGCGGCGGAGGCGCTCCACGCCGGTTCAAAGGGATTGCGGATTGCCCGGACTTCGCAGGCGGCAGCCGCGCGCAGCAGAGGCAAAAGTACGCCGGGAAACATGTGGGTGTGCTTGTGCGTGTCGATGTGATCGACAGCCAGGCCCGTGGACTGCAGGTGGAGGATCTGGGCGGTGGCCTCTCGCTGAACGTCAGCGGAGGAGATCCGGCCACGCAGCAGGTCCGCGATAAGGCTTCCGAGGGATAACCGTAAGTGGCCATCCCTCCGGACGAGGCTGGAGATCGCTGCCGCGGGAAGGATCGGTCTCCCATCCACCAGCACGACGTGACAGCCAACGGAGGGCCGCGAGTTCCGGATTGCCGTTTTCACCGCCTCTGCAAAAGCGAAACCGTTCGCCATCAGGGTCGCCGAGGTGAGTGCGTTGGCAGCCGCAAGTTCCGCCACGGCCCGGTTGACCCCGGGCGTCAGGCCGAAGTCGTCTGCGTTGCCGATCAGGCGAGTCATGCGGCGAAAATAAAAGATGCTCGAGGAGAAGGCACGGGTAGAAGTAACTCGCTCGGGAGCGTGTCTGTGAAGTGGTCTCCAGTGCCGTACGGACTGCAGGGACCGGAGCGAGGCATGATGGAAATGGTGGGCAGAGAGGGACTCGAACCCCCGACATCCTGCTTGTAAGGCAGGCGCTCTAACCAACTGAGCTATCCGCCCACGCGGCTGGTGTAACGAACATAGACGGTTGAACGGTTCTCGCAGTGATGCTTCTTTTAGAAGCGGACTGCGATTGGCCAAGCGGTCCAACTGCTCTTCAGATTACATCATAGGCGAGCGCTGTAATCCGAACTTACCCTTCGTGGCAAGTTCATCATTCCTGGAGGAACCCACACATCGCAAGAGCGCGGTGTATGGGGCACCCTCGCGATGTATGGGGCACCCTCGCGATATGAGGCACCCTCGCGATATGAGGCACCCTCGCGATATGAGGCACCCTCGCGATACGAGGCGCCCTCGCCCCCCCCCCCTGTCCGCACCCGCCGCTCTTGACAGAGTTTTCGGGGAGCTTGCTGCGCTATGCCGGAGCATGGAAAGCCGTGCCGGGTGGTGCGAGGTCGTGAAGGACAACGAGCCGTATCGCCTGCACCGGTGCAGCTTTGCCGGTCCAGAGATGAAATTGCGCGATGCCCTGGGCCAGGAACATCTCATAGCCTGGAATCACGTTGCTGCCGCGGCTCTGTGCCAGCTTCAGGAGCGGCGTTTCGATCGGGTTGTAGACAAGCTCGAAGAAGGTATCGCAGTGGAAAGCTTCCGCGGGTATCGGCATCTTCAGCAGTGGCTGGTTGAGCATGCCAAAGGGCGTCGCGTTGATGATGACGTTGAAGGGTAGGCCGCCATCGCTGGCGAGATCCTCCAGCCGGATTGCCTGCACTCCGGCGGCCTTCGCGAGCTGTTCCGCTCTTTCGTGGTTTCGATTGACTACCGCCAGATGCGCTACTTTTCCCTGGAGCGCGAAGATCGCGGCCCGCGCAGCACCTCCGGCTCCCAGGATGAGAACGGCATCGTCTTTCAGCTCGGTTTGCAGACTCAACGGTTCCAGGATGCCAGCAGCGTCGGTGTTGTAGCCGGCGACGGTACCGTCCTGGCGGCGCACCAGTGTGTTGGCCGCGCCGATCTTTTTTGCGAGTGGATCAAGCTCATCGAGGTGCTCCAGGATAGCTTCCTTGAGCGGCATGGTCACGCTTGCGCCGGCAAGCGGCAGGCCGTGCATGGCGGCGAACAGGTCGTTGGGGCTGTCGGTTTCAAGCGGCAAGTAGACGGCGTCGACTTCCGCTTCGCGAAAGGCGGTGTTCAGCATCAGAGGGCTCTTCGATCCGGTGACCGGCTTGCCGAAGACGCCGTAGATCCGGGTGGCCGGCGTGATGCTGTCGATGCGGTACAGGTCGCGCATGGTGCGGGCGTCGAGTTGGCCGGGTGCGGTTTCGCCGCCGCTGCCGGCAGATGCAAAGGTAAAGAGCGAACCGTTCAGCGGCCCGAGGACGCGGGTGGCAATGCCGGGTGTACCCATGGCCATGACGACAAGGTTGCCGGTTGCGCGGTGCTCTCGCAGGAACTCGAGCGGTGCCAGGCTGTCCGGCAGACTCCGCGCCGTGGGAACTATCTTGAAAAGATCCGGAGCGAAGGCAGCCATGCGGTTGTAGATCGGCTCAAGAGCGGGTGTGCCCTGGAAGTCATGCCAGCTGAGCAGCAGTGCGGCCTTGCCGCGCCGGAGGGGTGCAAGGGACTGCGGGTTGGTTGCGGTTTCCTCCGCGGTTTCCAAGCTCACGTCCACGATGTGCGCACCGAGAATGGCGGCCTGTTCCAGCACGTGTAGTTCATCGCGTGCGGTGCCCGGGTAGGCTCCGCCGTTGACGGTGCGGCGGCAGGTGGCGACTGCCGTGAGTTGGGGATGCACCTTCAGGAATGGGCCAAGCTCGTAGAGGAACTCTTCCGGCCGGTCGACCGAGTCGAGGCGGAATTCGAAGAAGCCGAACTCGCCGGCCATGGCTCTGGCGCACTGCAACATGTGTTCGCCGGAGAGGGCGACGCAGATGCGAGGCAGGCGCGAACGCAGAGCCTGCACTTTGACGGGGGCGTTGATCACTGGCTCCATGATACGAATTCGGGCCGGACTTGCCAGCCGTCGTACTCTACTTTCGTGGCATGGATGCCGCTGGGCAATCTGCTATTCTCCGGTGTGACGACGGTGAAGGGGAACGGGAATGGCGAAGGGTGTCAATAAGGTATTTTTGCTGGGCAATGTGGGCAAAGACCCGGAGATGAAGGCCACGCAGGGCGGCATGGTCATTGCGCAGATAACGCTGGCCACGGCGGACCGCCAGAAGGACCAGACCGGCAACTGGGTGGATAAAACCGAGTGGCACAATCTTGTCTGCTTTAGCCGCACGGCTGAAATCGTTCGCGATTACGTGAAAAAGGGAACTCAGCTCTACATCGAGGGCAAAATTCAGACCCGTTCCTGGGACGACAAGGAGTCCGGCCAGAAGAAATACCGTACTGAAATTCTGGTGAATGAGCTAACCCTGCTGGGTGGCCGAGGTGGTGGAGAAGGCGGCGGCAGTCAATATTCGGGCGGCTCGAGTACAGGGCGCGAGGGTGGTTCCGCTTACGGCGGAAACCAGGGCGGCAACCAGGGTGGTAATTCGGGCGGATATGGGCAGCGAGGCGGCGGTGGCAACGCCAATACCGCCAGCTTTGACCAGCGTGCACCCGCGCAGGACGACTACGCAAACGAAGGCATTACCGACGACGATATTCCTTTTTAGGTGCGTAGCGCACCGCAGCATCATGGGCGGTGTGCGCCTCACCTATGTGAGTCCGAGCTTATCGTTTAACTTCGCCGGCTTCCTCAATCTGGAAGACAGCTTCACTGGCCAGGGTGCTGTAGAAGCTCGAGCCGTCCAGTCTCTCCCGGTTGAGCATGCCTTCGGGCATGAACCGGGCGGCTGCTCGAGAGATCGCCGGATCGTAGCTTTTGCATGGCGCGGTGGCTGGGCGGGTTACCTCCCAGGGCAGCATCTCTTCGAGTTGCGACATGCTGGTGGCAGTCCACTTCGTGCCATCCGCGAGAAGCAACGTCACATCGGCGCCCGGATAGTCGTCTGTGTGCTCGCCTCGATAGAGACGTTCCAGAGCCCTCTGTGCTTTTGCCGGATCTACGAAGTCCCGTTCAAAGGCTGAGCGTACGGCAGGCGGCGCGTCCTTGTATGCGAAGTAAGGCTTGAGCGACTCCTCCGCGGCTTTCGCATGCTCGCGCAGACTTTCGGTGGTCACACCGAAGGCAGCAAGGGTGGGCTGCGGCAGGCAGGGCCGGGCTAAAGCATTGGCCAGGTCGTCGATGCTGCTTGCATTCACACGCCGCGGCTCGGCCTTGGAGGGCTTCATCGGCCCGTCGCCGGCTCTCTCACTTTTTCTTTCAGACCAACTGCCCTCATAGCTGCCATCCCGGCTCTGTGCAAGCTCCAAGCCCGCGCTTGCGGACGATCCCAGACCGAACCAGGTGGTCGTAATCTCCAGTCGAGATACCTTCGCCAAGGCTGGCCGTATCTCTTTTATCTGCGGATCGTTGATCGGCTTTGATTCACCGCGATGGCAGGCGGCTATGACAGCGACACAGCAGAAAGCACACGTCATCGTTCTGAAGACTCTCCATCCGCGGCGCTCGGGATATTGCTGTCGTGGGCTCATCGCACTCCGGTGAGGTCTGTTTGAGGAATCACTGGCGTGGAGCCAGATCGATCCTGACCGTGTGCGGACCGCGCAAAGAAGCGGGCACCAGGTGCTGTTTCTGCAACACCCCATCAAGCCGGTAAGCCTGGATGACGTCTCCAGCACCGCGCAGTTGAATCGTGAGTGTGGCATTGCGGTAGTGCAATCCAGTAAGGGAGACGTTTCCCCAACCCGCGGGCAAGAGTGGTTCAAAATGCAGACCTGCCGGCTTAAAGCGCAGGCCGAAGAGGCCCGTGTAGATCATGCGCAGGTAGCCGGTGGCGGACCAGGTCTGGTCGTGTTCGGAGGTCCAGTTGTGGCCCACCTGCCAGCCGCCGTCAGGTGCGCCCGTCGCGGCGTTGTAGACTTCATAAAACTCGCCACCGCTGTCTTTGCTGAGCGAGGCGAGGCTTTCCACCTCTCGCTGGAAATCGGCTTCGTCGCCATACCGCGCGGCTGCCTCGGCCCAGAAGCTCTGAATCGGCGGCCATACGATCACATTGTGGCGGCCGGGACGGGCGGCGTTGTAGCGGGCAAAGTCTGGCCAGACATCCACCATGCCGCTCGGCTCCAGGTGGGCACTGTGAAGCGCGTCCGTGGCCTCTGTAGGTGTTGCGATGCCGAAGAGCATGCTGAAGGCAAGTCCGGCACCTTCTTGCGAATCGTCCAGAGCGCCGGTATCTGCGTGGATCAGGTAGCCGAAGCGGCCTTTCGCTGGAATCCAGAACTGCCGGCGGATTTGTGCGGCCAAACTGTCCGCTGCTGAGTTCCATGTCTGTGCTTCGGCCCGCGATCTCCCGAGTTCCAGCGCCATCTGAGCGGCGCTGCGATAGGCACCCACGTAGATGCAGTTGGTGCTGAGCACCATGATCTTGTCGGCACCGGGATAGTCCAGGACGAACGAGCCTCGCGACTCGTTTGCATCCGCTGGTGGCGCGGGATAGCCGGCGATGCCATCGTTCAAGAATGCAGGGCCCTGGAAGAGGCCGTGAGCTGCATTGAAGTGATGCTCTTTCTCGCGCCGCAGTGTGTTGATGGCGGTCTGGTAGGCATCAGCCAGAAAGGCGCGGTCGCCGGTGACAAGGTAATGGTTCCATGCCGCGGCAATCCAGATGGTCTGGTCCCACCATTGGTTATCCTGCTGCACAATGAGCTGGCCGTCCGGTTCACGCCGCACGACCGACCATAGGGTATTGCGGGCGACGGCCGGTTCCAGCAGGCTGGCGGCATTCCAGCTATTCACACTGGCATCGCGGGTCCAGGGCTGCTTATAGCCACCACCGGCGCGGATCAAAGTACTGGGAGACTCAGACAGCAGGCCGGCCTGGTTGTAAGCGTCCGTGCTTCCCGTACCGTAGGGAACGGTGTTCGTCTCAAGCAGGTTTTTCAGTGCGGCGCGGTAGGCGACGGCGAGGCTTGCATCCGTCCTGCTCTGGGCAAAACTGAGTTGCGGTGCCGATTGGGTTGTGCCGGTAACGGGTTGGGCAGACGGAGCGGGTGAAGTCTCCTGAGCTGTGAGCGGAAGAGAAGTGCCCAATCCTGTTGAAAGCACGGCCGCTGCCAATGCCGTGGTTCGCCCCCGCCGCCATGTGTCTCGCCATGCTGGATGCTTCACTCCTGCAGCATAGCAAGCGGCACCGACTGATATTCCGCGAGCGGACGGGGTAAACTTGCCGCATGATCGACGAGGGAACCTTTCGGCGCGAAGCTGACCGTGCACTGGACGAGTTGAAGCAGAGCCTGATCGAGGCGGAGGACAAGGGCGGCTTTGAAGCCGAGGAGAACGGTGGCGTGCTGAATGTGGTCTTCGACTTACCGAAGGCGAAATTTGTCTTCACGCCGAATACCCCCGTGCGGCAGATCTGGATCTCTGCGCTGTCGACCAGTTTCAAGCTGGACTGGGATGCGACGAAGGCCTTATTTGTGCTCCCAAGAACAGGGGAAAGCCTGATGCGGTTGACGGAGCGTCTGGTGCGGGAGCACACCGGCGATGGCACTTTAGAACTCGGCTAACTTTCTCAGGAGCGAGCGCAGTGAGCGCGGCGGCAGCGCGGCGACAGCAGCGGAGTTATTTGTGTCGCGCAATTCTTCCTGCTACTGCTTTAGTCCAATCGCAGCCATCATCCGCCCGGTAAAGCCGTTTTCCGCGCGGTAGGAAAAGAAGCTCTCAGTGTTCATGGCGGTATCCAGCGCAAGCGTATCGATGTTCTCCGCGGAAAGACCAGCATCCAGGAGTTGCTGGCGGTTGGCGGCCCAGAGATCGAGATGCAATTGCGGTCCGATGGGTGAGTGGCCCGGCGCACGCGCGGTCAAAAAGAGCAGCGGGTATTTCTCACGGATGGGATCGCTGTCATAAACGTCATGGAAGAGTGCGGGCGCGTAGGCGAACTGAGACTCAAATTCATGCCGCAAATCTTCGCCGACAGCATAGCTTTCCGGCCCTACGCCGGGACCAATGGCGGCCACAATGGTTTTAGGATCGGAGCCGTAAAGCAGGCGCATGGACCCGACGGCGCGTTCCACGATGCGGGCCAGGGTGCCGCGCCAGCCTGCGTGTAACGCACCGATCGCGCGATGGACGGGATCGAAGAGCAGCACGGGGATGCAATCGGCGGTCTGGATGGTGAGCAGGATGCCGGGTACGTCTGTTAACAGGCCGTCGCCGCGCATCTGGGCCGGCTGCAGAAAATTATTTTGTGTCTCGTCGAGCGTGCGCAGAATGCGGACGATCGGTGTGTGCCTTTGCTGGAGGAGAGCGAATCCGCCGAACTTCTCCCCGCCGATGGAATTGAGAAAGCGACGGCGATTTTCGCGGACGGCTTCTGCATCGTCCTGCCGGGTAAAGCCCAGGTTCAGGTCGCCCATGCCCTTGGGAGAGCCTGCGCGAAAAACGCGTGAGACGCCGCCGCCGCGGGTCGAAAAGGCGTGGATCAGGCCGGGTTGGGCAACAAGCTTGGCACTGTGGAGCGGTTCGGGATCACTGGCCGGAGCTTCCACAGGAGAGGGTGCTGCCTGTTTCTTTTTGGAAGGCCGGCGTTCCCCTTCACTCCAGGTATTGTGACGGGTGGCGCGGGTACCGTGCGATAGGCCGACGCCGGATAAGATGTCATCGACGGCGGCGATGGCCTCTGGAGAGTCGATGGTGTTGTTTGTGGTGCTCACTCACCTAGTTTAATCGGGGTGTTGGATCCAGATTCGAGAACCATGTCTGCAACAGGAGACTGGTTGCACTCATTCCCCTGACTCAACGCTTCCGGTCTTCAAAGTACTTGCCGATGCCGAGTAGCAGAAAGAGAGCTCCGGAGGGAACACAACCCAACCCGACCATGAGCATGAGCCAACCAGCGGTGGTGGTGGGACCGTGAGCGGACAGGCCGCCATTGCGGACAACCAGCACCGAACAGATGAGCCCGATAACAAGGATGGGCGTAGCAACGCGCAAGATAGTGCGCGTGTCAGAGCGCATGGGGGAGGCAGGCCTGTGTGTGGGAATGGAGTTCATCGGCGGATGGCAGCCTGCATCAGAAAGATCGCTACGCCCGTCACGGAAACATACAGCCAAATGGGAAAGGTCCAGCGGGCAACGCTGCGGTGCTGGCGGAATCGCTCCGTAAGCGACAGGAAGAAGGTAATCAATACCAGGGGCAGCGCAATGATGGACAGCAGAATGTGCGAGCTGAGCAGAATTACATAACTATGCCAGAGCGCACCGGTGTGGGTGACGGGCAGGCGGAACTCCCCGTGCAGTGCGTGATTCGCGATGTAGGAGACCAGGAAAAGCGTAGAGAAGATGAACGCCGCGAACATGGAAGCGCGATGCTGCCGGATGCGGCGCGCCCGCACATGGAGGAAACCCACCGTGAGCGCGACGGCGGAAAGCCCATTCAGGATGGCGTTCAACGCCGGCAGGAAGAGCAGGCGCGTGTGCGTGGCGTCAGACGGCGGATGCTTGTAGACCAGCCAGAAAAGGAAGAGGCTGGCGAGCGCGGAGACCGCCAGGATGCCGGCGATGGCAGAGGGCGGAGTCTTCAGGCGCTCCGCCGGGGGAATCGGCGCGTCGGCGTGATGGGGTGCAATCTGGAAGGTGGCTGGCATGGACTCTAGTAGAAGATGTGGCCGCGTGCGTTCAGGATCATGGCGATAAGTAAAAGCGGCAGATAGACGATGCTGCAGCGGAGAAGATCGCGCGCAATTTTGCGGGAGTGATCAGGTGGCAGATTGCGCGTGATGTGGATAAAGCGCACAGTGTACCAGAGGTAAACGCCGCCCAGGATGCTGGCAATCGCACCGTAGATATAACCGCTGACGCCGAGATAGACGGGCCACAGGCTGACCGGAATCATGAGCACCGCGTAGAAGAGCGCCTGGGCGGCGGTGGCACGTCCACTGGGCGAGGCCACGGCTGTGACTCGAATGCCGGCCTGGGCGTAGTCGCGGCGGTAAAGCCACCCGATCGCCTCAAAGTGAGGGAACTGCCAGACAAAGAGGATGGCAAAAAGAGCGACGGCAGGCCACTCAATCGTGCCGCGCGCGGCCGTCCAACCGATCAGCGGAGGCAGTGCACCAGGGAACGCACCAACAAAGGTCGCGATCATGCTGATGCGCTTAAGCGGCGTGTAAATCGCAACGTAGCTCACCGCGGTGAGCAGCGTCAGAAAGCCGGTCAGGGGATTGGTGGTGATGGCAAGAAACAGCGAGCCAACAACCACGGCGAGCAAACCGAGCAGGATGCCGTGCACTAGGCCGATGCGCTGGGTAGCCATGGGGCGGCGTGCGGTTCTCGGCATCAGGGCATCGGTACGGCGTTCAAGCGCCTGGTTCAACGCGCTGGAACCGGCTGAAACGGCCGCAATGCCGAGAATTGCGTCCACAAACTGCCACTGCAAGGGGCTGATGCCGGAACGGAGTGCACCGAGGTAGTAGCCCGTGGCCGCCGTAATGGCCACCATGAAGGTGATGTCGCGCAGCTTGAACAAAACCGCGTAGTCCGCCAACAGCGTGCCACGGCGGATCGCCGCACGTGCCGGAATGGAGGCGGTGGCAGCCATTGGGTGCTTCTTCGAGGATATCGTGAAGACCCGGGGCGCAGGGGGGACTCGGCGGTATTCGACTCGATCTACCGATATCCGGTCTGCTCCACCTCGCCGTGTCACTCGCCTGCGGCTAGACCGGAATCCTTGTGCACGAGGTACTCATTCGCGAAGACCACAACAATGGCAGCGGTGGGTACGGCAACAAGCGCGCCAACGATACCGGCAAGGCTGGTGCCGCAGAGCAGGGCCACCAGCACGGTTACACCCATCAGGTCGACACTCGACTTCATGATGCGTGGCGTCAGGAAGGCGTTCTCCACCTGGGTGTAAACCAGATAGGCAATGACCACGCCCAGAGCCTTGCCCCAGCTATCGCTCGCCGCAATGAGAATGGCCAATGTGATGGTGATCAGGTTACCGGCCACGGGAATGATGTTTGTGATGCCCATCAGGATGCCGAGCAGCAGGAAGTAACGGACATGCAGCGATGCAAAAACAGCCAGGCTGTAGATGGCGACCATGCCCATAAGCAGCAGTTGCCCGAAGAGCCACTTGGAGACGCGCTCCTCAGCGAGAAGTATCGTGCTGGCAAGACGCGGGCGCTTGTCCACGGGAAGCAGTGAAAGGAAGTACTGGTAAACCTCCGGTCCTTCCAGGATGAAGTAGACGCAGAGGATCACCGACGTGAGCACATCCAGCAGGTGCGCGGCCCACAGCGGCAGTGAGGTGACGATGTAAGCCGCCAGCGCGCCAAGTGCGTTCTGCGCCTGAGCGGCGATGCGGCTCACATCCAGCCGGCTCGCGAACGGGAGCCCGTGGATGCGATCTACGATGTGGGGAATGCGCTTGGGAAGATCGCTGATGAAGTTGCTGAAGTCGGTGACAACCGGAGGCAGGCCGATCCAGAAGAACAGGCCCAGGGCGATCAGCAGACCAGCGAAAAGGATGAGGACGGCCGCTGGCTGGTTGATGTGCCACTTGCGGAAGTGAAGGAGTTGTATGCGCTTGACAACCGGCGTGAGCACGACAGCGAACAGGGCAGAGACGTACAGGATCTTCAACACGTGCATCAGCTGCCAGCAAAGTGCCAGAAAGCTGAGCAGAAGAATGGTGAACAGGATATTACCGCGCACACGCCGGCGAGTGGCGAAGTCTTCAGCTGCAGTCATGGGTCGTGCGCTCCCGCGGGCGGATCGTCTTTTGAGATGCAGGACCGGGAAGTTTCTTCACCCAAAGGCATGAAGAAGATGCACTTTGTCCTTGGGATCGACTCTGAGCATTAGGCTGCGGCCAAGGGCATCGGTGTACCCCTATCGGCGAAGTGCGAGCAGGACGGACTCGGCTGTTTCGCCGGGGGTGCGTCCTTCGGTATCAATCTGAAAGCGGGCGCAACGGCGGTAAAGCGGCGCCCTGTAACGGAAACGCTCTTCGGCGATGGCTGGATCGGCAAGGTTAGGGCGGACGGCCGCACCGGACTGCTGATGGCATCGCTCCAGCAACGTTGAAAGCGGGGCCTGGAGGAAGACAACGGCCGTTTCGGGAGTTTGCTCCAGCAGCAGTCGGTTGGCCAGGACCTCTGGCGCGCCGCCTCCCATGGCGATGACCGCGCTTCGTTCGCCAAGGGCGTGTGCAATGGCGGAGGTCTCCATCCGGCGGAAAACGAATTCCCCCAGCTTTGCAAAAATTTCCGCGGGACTCATGCCTGCTTTTGCTTCGATCTCCATATCTGCATCGATAAACCGCCAACCCAGGCGGTCTGCCAGCACCCGGCCCACGGTGGACTTGCCGGCACCCATGAAACCGGTAAGAACGATGCGGCGTACGCCCGCTGGTGGCGCACTTGGAGCGGAAGCCGGAGTCATCTCGGCACGCTCTGGTTCGTCACTGACCTCTTCACTGACCTCTTCGCTGATCGCCGCTGCTGTCATTGCTGTTCCTCTTACGGGCTTTCCGGTGGTGTTCACTGTTCTTCCTTTTGGCGCAAACAAAACCGCGACCCGTATGGGTCGCGGCTCAGTGGATTCTTGCTTGCCGGTTCAAATTCCTACCGGTGCGCAACGTCCGCCTGAACCGCCCTGGTAAACCAGTAGCGGTAGCACAACGCTGCGAACTGAAAGCACGGTGGCATAAGCTTTTGCAGAGAGTACACCCGGTGACGACAGGTGGCAAGCAGGTCGTACGTTGGAACGGAAATGGACCTTAGGCAATCCTGTCCGAATAGCCAGACATGGAGCGCAGGTAGGAACTTCCGCTGTGAGCTAGTTGGGTTTATTGTTTCCGGGAACTAATTTGCTTTGAATGTTAGACCAGACCTCACTGCTGGGTCCGTCCCCATCTGGCTCCATCAGCAGCCGGGCCGTCTCAGCGATGTATTCCAGGTCACGCACAAGCTCGGCCGCCTGGGGGCAGTCGCGAAGTATTTCCGCGAAGCGTGGGTCCGCACTGAGCTTACCGCCTTGCGCATTTTCGAAGAGTTCTGGCAGAGCCTGTTCGAACTCCTCACAGGTCCAGTTGTGCTTGTCCGCGTACACTTGGCTCATCGGCTTGCACCTGCGGACAGTGCGGTAACCTGCTCGTTCTGACGAAGAATCTCACGCAGCTTGAGCCGGGCTTTGTGCAGTTGAGATTTGCTGTTGCCGGTGGAGCACTCCAGCATCTCCGCGATTTCGTTATGCTCGTAGCCTTCAACGTCGTGCAGGACGAAGACCAACCGGTACCCCGGGGGAAGTGTGCCGACGGCACGCTCCAGGGCGACACGGTCGACCGAGCCAGAGAGCCGGGGATCGCGCGAGCCGAAGTCTCGCTTCGGTGCATCCTCTTCCGACGGGTTGATCGTCTCCTCCAGCGAAACCAGCTGCAGCCCCTTTTTGCGCAGATGCATGAGGACAAGATTCACCGTGAGCCTATGCAGCCAGGTCGAGAATGCGCTCTCGCCGCGGAAGGAGCCGAGCTTCCGGTACAGGTGCAGGAAGGCTTCCTGCGTCATGTCCTCGGCTTCAGAAACGTTGCCGAGCATGCGCAGGCAAAGGGTATACACGCGCCGTTTGTGCAGCGCATAGAGCTTTGAGAATGCGTCTGGATCGCCATTTTTGGCTCGCTCCAGCGCGTCTGCCTCGCCTGCGATGGGCGGGTTTCGCTTAAACAGCCCGGGAGGGGGCGTTGAACTCGTCTGTGACATTCCGTAAACCTGTGTGAGCATAGGCCTCGCGATTTCGTGCCACGCCGGAATTAGCGCAGGCGCCCGTGGTGCTGCACGCGACCAATGCCCTACTCCCAAGATACAGCAGCAGGGTGGCGTTCCAGGCGCGCGGCTTCCGAAACAGGCGACACCTGTTGGGAGAAGTGCACGCGAATGTTGGTTGTATTCGGGCTTACGGATTTTTATCGCTGTAAACAGATCGTCAAGAGCCGACAAAGCGGGCATAAAGCGTGCGAGCGCGGGCCGGTTCGCTGGTCCCCTGGACGACGGTGCGTCCGTCGCTGAAAACGTTCAAAGTGTAAGCGCGATGCTCGAAGCGCAGCATCATTTCGTTGAAGCGGACCCGACCATGCGGTTCCAGGCGGGCCGCCAGTTGTGCGAAGTCCACAGGCCGATGGTGCTCATGAATCTGGACGGAGTTGCGCCCGCACAGCGTAAGTGTGGGACGTGCATCGCCCCGCAGGTGGGTGAAGTCGTGGGCTGCACAGACGCGGCAATCGGGGCGAGAACGCGTGGCGGAGACGGACGAGTGTTCGCCTGTCCACAAGTCCATCGACCAGAGTGAACGGCGCAGGGCAGCCGTGTTGCCGGTCAGAAACTTCAAGGTTTCTGTCACCTGCAGCGAACTGGCAAGGTTGACGGCTGTGTTTAAGATGCCTGCGGTGTCACAGGTCTCCACCGTGCCGGAGGGCGGGTCCGGGAAGAGACAGGCCAGGCAGGCCGTTGGCTCGGCAAAAGGCGCGGGTAAGACGTTCATGGTTGCCGCATAGCTGCCGATGGCCGCGGCGTAAATCCACGGTTTGCCTTCCGCAACCGCGTAGTCATTCAGCAGGTAACGCGTCTCAAAATTGTCCGTGGCGTCCAGCAGTATGTCGCTGCCGGCAAGCAGTTCGTGAATGTTCGCGGGGGTCAGGTCAGCAATGTGCGCTTGGACCTCCACATCTTTGTTGATGTCATGGAGATGACGGCGTGCCGCTTCGGCTTTCGGCAGGGCTTCGGCTGCATCCGCCTCTGTAAAGAGCATTTGCCGTTGCAGATTGGAAGGCTCTACGAAGTCACGGTCAATGATGGTGAGCCGGCCCACGCCTGCCCGGGCCAGCAGGGAAGCAGAGGCGGCGCCAGTCGCTCCGCAACCAACCATCACCACGTGAGCGGCCCCAAGCCGGCGCTGACCCTCCGCGCCAATGGGCGAAAAGAGCATCTGACGCGAGTAGCGGTCGTCTCTTGTGGAGACAGCCGGGGTCTGTCGGTGGGAACTTTCCGCTGCCGCTGCCATGCCATTCAAGTGTAATTCGGGCAAGTGGACAGCCAGACGGCGGAAGATGGCGGAAGCAGCCGAGTCGGGCGCAGGTCCCGCATGGAAACCACCTTTACTAAACCGACACGATGTTTTGAGCATGCCAGCGCCGATTGGTGAAAAAAGGCTACGATGTTTGCGTAGGCAGACGAAAAAAGCGACCCTTCAACCGGAAGGCGGCGCGTTGTGAGAGGAGCGGTACAGTTGGGTGTGCAGCACAGGTTTCAGGCAGGTGGCGTGGCGAAACGGTTGAGTCTGGCGATCGCTGCCGTGTCACTGCTGGCAGGTCTGTGCGAACCGGGGAGTCTGCTTCGAGCGCAGGAGAGTTCCCAGCCCAGTGGCACAACTCCGGGGAACGTACAGCAGGGTGCAACTCCTGTTCCACAACCGGCAGCCCAGCCGGGTGCCGCGACCGGTACACCGGGACAAACCTTATGTCCAAGTGATGCGCAAAAGGCTGAGGACGCAAAAGCTACCCAGAAAGCCAATACCGCGGCTGCGGGACTCTTCCAATTACGCGGCCAGCAGGTGACTGCGATCCGCTTTGAGGGAGTCCAGTTCAACCAGGGTTCCAGGCTGCCCTCAGAACTCGGGATCAAGCCAGGCGACACACTCGATCCAGCAAAGGTGCGCGCCGCGACACGCCGGCTGTTTCTGACGGGCCGCTACCGCGATATTCAGTTGCGTGCCGCTCAGGAGAACGGCGGAGTGACGCTGGTGTTTGTGGGGGTGCCGAGCTACTTCGTGGGACGGATCGTCATCCAGGGCGTGCGTTCCGACCGGCTGGCATCTGTTTTGGAGTTTGCCACGCAACTGCAGCCTGGATTTCCTTTTCAGGATGCGGACATTGAGACGGGCGTGACCGGCATCAAGCAATCGCTGGCGCAAAACGGTTATTACGAGCCCAAGATTGCCTCACGGACAGAACGCCGCACGGACGGCCATCAGGTCGATGTGTACTATTCGGTCACAATTGGGCCGCAGGCGTTGGTGGGTAACGTGACACTCGCGGGCGACCCGGGCCTGACCGCGCAACAGTTCAAAGACATCGGCAAGCTGAACACAAAGACAACGACACTCAAGTACTTTCACAGCAGGAATCGCGTGACGCGCGACACAGTCGCCAACGCTCTAACGCGGCTCAGGCAGAAGTACCAGAAGAACGACCGGCTGGAAGCGGCGATTGCGCTACAGAAATCGACCTATGCGCCGGACCGCAAGCAGCTGGATTACGACTTCATCGACCACCAGGGCCCGCTGGTGAAGGTTGTGATTGAGGGTGTGAAGATCTCCAGCCCGCGGCAGAAACAACTGCTGCCGATTTACGAGGAGAGCGCGGTAGATAACGACCTGATCAATGAGGGCACGCACAACATTCGTGAGTTCCTGCTGCGGCAGGGCTACTTTGACGCGGATGTAGAAGGTTCCGTGCGGCCCGAACAGCGTGAGAACCAGATTGCGCCGGATGGGACGCTGCTGCCGCCCCCCAGCAGCGAAACGCAGACTGTTTTCTTTCAGGCAAAGCCTGGAAAGCGTTACAAGGTTGCGGCGGTCAACATCACCGGAAACAAGTACTTCGACACCGCCACGATCCAGGAGCGCATACAGATTGTGAAGGCCGACGCCTTTGTGAAGTACGGCAGGTTTTCCCCGGTGTTGCTGTCGAACGATACGGACTCGATTACCTCTCTGTATCGCGCCAATGGCTTTCAGAAGGTAAAGGTCACTGCGAAGCAGACCAAGAGCGACACGGATGCGAAGATCGCCAAGCTCACCGTCGACCTCACGATCGAGGAGGGACCGCAGGAAAAGTTCGGCAACGTGACATTGAATGGTGTAAACGATGCGCGTAAGGCGCAGATGCAGAGCTTTGTTACGGCGCTCAGCGGTCAGCCCTTCTCTTTGGCGAGCGTATCTGGGGACCGTGACAATATTCTGCAGCAATACCTTTCGAAGGGTTTTGACCAGGCGCGCGTTGAAGTAAAGCAGACGGTCCGCAAAGACGATCCGACCATCACCGATGTGAATTACCTGGTGACTGAAGGCGAAGAAGTCTTTGTAAACCGTGTGCTGATCACGGGCCCGGAGCACACGCAGCCCAAGCTGATCATCGATCAACTTCAACTGAAGGCGAATGACCCTCTGGACCAATCTGCCCTTGTGGAGATGCAACGCAGGTACTACGACCTGGCAGTCTTCAGCGAAGCGAACGTGGCGGTACAGAATCCGGCCGGTGAGAGCGACAGAAAGAATGTGCTGGTGCAGCTGACTGAAGCCAAACGCTGGGATGTGACCTATGGCGCGGGTTTTGAAACACAGCTCTCTACTCCGCAGACCAACTGCCGCGCGCAGGCCTCATTTGGAGCGGGGCGCACCATCAGCAATTGCTCCGCGGCGGGAAAGGCGGGAGCCTCATTCCGGGTTTCAGGCGATGTCACACGCTTGAACCTTTTGGGCACAGACAAGAGCCTGACAATTCGTGGCACGTACGGTCTGCTGGAACGGATTGCTACCGCTACGCTGAACGGACCGCGCTTCTTTGGCAATCCGAATCTGACCGCACAGATCAGCGGCGGCTACAGTAATGTGCAGAATATCTCGACGTTCAAGGCGAGCACTCTGCAGGGGCTTTTCCGGGTGACGCAACGTGTGCCTAAAGCCGATACCTTTATCTACGATTTCCAGTACCGCCGCGTTTCCGTTGACCAAAATAGTCTGCAGGTCACGTCAAACC
>CAXTRR010000045.1:0-348 GCA_964246795.1 uncultured Terriglobus sp.
ATCGAAGTCCCAGTGGGCATGCTGACGGTTGATCTTTATGACAGCGGTACGCATCAGCTGGTCTTCCGCGGCGAAGCGACAGATACCCTCTCCAACAACGCCGAGAAGAACGCAAAGAAGGGCGAAAAGGCAGTAGACAAAATCTTCTCCAAACTGCCCGCCCAAAAGCAGAGTTGAGCCAGGATTTTCTGCGAACAGAGGGAGGCACCCACGTTGGGTGCCTCTTTTTGTTTCAGACGAGCATCAGGCAATCAGCTTGACACCGCCGCTGCCAACGAGCTCCTCAACGCGATCGATAAACAATCTGTCTGCACAGACACCCAAACCATGGGGCTCCAGCACAGCGCA
>CAXTRR010000045.1:358-17278 GCA_964246795.1 uncultured Terriglobus sp.
GCGCAGAACTCCCCCGGTTCCTCCAGGTCAAGCAAGAGTTTTCCAGGCCCTGGTGCCTCCTGAAAGACACGCATGAGTTTTTCCAGAAGAGCCGCATCCGGGTTGTGCAGCGGCACCTTAATGCGCAGAGCCTCAGGCAGCTTTATCTGCACATCTTCAAGCGCCGTGATGGCGGTCACGCTCAGCTTGGGCGCGGCATCTTCCTCACCTCGAAGCGATCCGCGCACAAGCACAGGCACATCAATCTTGAGCTTCTGTTCCAGCGCGGCAAAGTCTTTCGGAAAAGCAATCAGGTCGATCTTCCCCAGCGTGTCCTCAAGACAGGCCGAGGCGTACATCTCGCCACTGCGCTTGCTCTTGGCGACCTTTAGCCCGGTGATAACGCCAGCCACCTGGATCTCGTTCTGCGGCTCGCGCTGGCCCCGGGTAAAGCTCTGCGGCTCCGGCTTCATCTCGCACGCGGTCGCCGTGTCCACGACCTTTAAATTGCGGAGCTTCTCGCGATACTTGTCCATCGGGTGGCCAGAGACAAAGAAGCCCAGGACGTCCTTCTCGTTCTGCAGCCGCGTGTGCTCATCCCACTCCGGGGCCTTGGGCAGGTCGTCATCTGGAACCGAAGTACTCGATACTCCGGCGGATGGCCCCGCATCAAACAGCCCGAAGAGGCCACTCTGCCCTGTCTCGGCATCTTTCTGCGATTTCTGCGCGCGCTCCATGGCCTTGTCGAGCGCCGCAAAAACGCGGGCACGTGGCCCAAAGCTGTCCATCGCGCCGGCTTTTGCGAGCGATTCCAGAACGCGCTTGTTTAAGAGCCGCAGCTCCACCGTTTCGCAGAACTCCCAAAGAGTGGTGAAGCCCGGTTTGCCCCCGGCCTGCAGCATACGGCGCGCGGAAGTAATTGTCTCAATGGCATTGCCGCCCACGTTCTTGATGGCGGCCAGACCGAAGCGGATGGTATCGCCCGCCGGCGTAAAGTTCGCGTCCGACACTTGCACATCCGGCGGCTGCACCGTGATGCCGATCTCGCGGCACTCGCCGATGTACTTCACCACGTTCTCCGGCTTGCTGGTTTCACTGGTCAGCAGCGCCGCCATGAACTCCACCGGGTAATGTGTCTTGAGCCAGGCCGTGTGATACGCCAGCAGCGCATATGCCGACGAGTGCGACTTGTTAAAGCCATACCCGGCGAACTGCAGGATGAGGTCGAAGAGCTGGCCCGCCTTCTCCTTGGGATGCTTGCGCTCCGCCGCGCCCGCCATAAAGAGGTCACGCTGAATCTCCATGGCGACAGGATCCTTCTTACCCATGGCGCGCCGCAGCAGGTCAGCACCACCCAGCGAATACCCCGCGATGACGCTAGAAATCTGCATCACCTGCTCCTGATAAACGATGACGCCCAGCGTCTCCTTCAGCAGCTCTTCCAGCTCCGGCAGCATGTATTCGACAGCGCGGCGGCCCCACTTGCGCTCGATGAAGTCGTCGATCATGCCGCCCTGGATCGGTCCGGGTCGATAGAGCGCGTTCAACGCCGTCAGGTCCTCAACAGAGGTGGGCTTGTAGCGCCGCAGCACATCCCGCATGCCACCCGATTCAAACTGAAAGACACCGCTGGTCAGCGCTTTATGGAAGACCTTCTCATACGTCACCTGATCGTCCAGCGGGATCGTCGCCATGTCGACCGTCTCACCGCGGTTGCTCTGGATCAGCTTCAGGCAGTCGTCGATGACGGTCAGCGTCGTCAGGCCCAGAAAGTCCATCTTCAGCAGGCCCATCTTCTCGACGGCCTTCATGTCATACGCCGTGACGATGTCCTCGTTCTTCGCGCGTGTAATCGGCAACAGCTCCGTCAACGGCTGAGGCGCAATCACCACGCCCGCCGCGTGCACGCCCGCGCCGCGCACCAGACCCTCCAGGCGCATGGCCGCGTCAATCAGCTCCTTGATCTGCGGCGTGGAGTCATACGCCTGGCCCAGCTGCGGCGAATCCTTCAGCGCCGCCTCGAGCGTGATGCCGATCGTCGCCGGCACCATCTTTGCGATGCGGTCGACCTCACCGTATGGGATGTCGAGCGCGCGGCCCACGTCCTTGATCGCCGCCTTCGCCGCCATGGTGTTGAAGGTGATGATCTGTGCCACCTGCTCGCGGCCGTACTTCTTCGTCACATACTCGATGACCTCGCCGCGGCGGTTCATGCAGAAGTCGATGTCAATATCCGGCATCGACACGCGCTCCGGATTCAGGAATCGTTCAAAGAGCAGCTCGTTCTGCAGCGGGTCGATGTCCGTGATTTCCATCACATACGCGACCAGCGATCCGGCCGCCGATCCGCGCCCCGGGCCCACGGGAATGTGCTGCTCCTTCGCATACCGGATGAAATCCCACACAATCATGAAGTAGCCCGGGAACTTCATCGCCTTGATGCAGTCCAGCTCGCGGTTCAGCCGCTGCTCATACTCGGCAGCGGTGTGCTTCAGCAGGCCGTGCGACTGCAAATGCGCAATGGCCGTATCGAAACGCTTGCGCAGCCCCTGCCGGCACACCTGCTCAAAATAGCTGTCCAGCGACTGCCCCGCCGGCACCTCAAAGTCCGGAAACGGATTGTCGACCTTCTTCAGCTTCACATTGCAGCGATCCACAAACTGCATCGTGCGGTCGCACACTTCTTCATGCCCGGCAAAGGTTCGGCGCATCTCCTCCGCGGACTTGATGTAGAACTCCTGTGTGTCGAACTTGAAGCGATTCGGGTCGTTCATGCTGGCGGCGGTCTGCACGCACAGCAGAATCTCGTGCGCGCGGCTGTCATCGCCTGCCACATAGTGCGAGTCGTTGGTGGCAATGAGCGGAATGCCCAGCTCGCGCTCCATGCGGAAGAGCTGCTCACACACGGCCTTGTCCGGCTGCAAGCCGTGATCCTGAATCTCAAGAAAGAAATTGTTCTTCCCAAAGATTTCGTGAAAGTAGCCCGCCGTCTTCTTGGCTTCCTCGTACTTGTCCTTCATCAGGTGCTGGTTCAACTCGCCGGCCAGGCAGCCGCTGAAGCCAATGAGCCCCTCGGTGTGCTTCGCCAGAAACGCCTTCGAGACGCGCGGCTTGCGGTAGAAGCCATGCAGCGCTGCCTCGCTGGTGAGCCGCACCAGATTGCGGTAGCCGGTCTCGTTTTCGGCCAGGACCAGAAAGTGGTTGTAGCCGCCGCTCATCTCGCGGTGATCCTCAGTCTGCGATAGGTACAGTTCGCAGCCGATGATTGGCTTTACGCCCTTCTTCTGCATGGCATCGGCAAAATGCACCGCGCCATAGATGTTGCCGTGGTCGGTCATGGCAGCCGCCGTCTGGCCCAGCTTGCTCAGGTGCGCAGCCAGCTTGTCCACGTCGCAGGCACCATCCAGCAGGCTGTAGTCGGTATGAAGATGCAGATGGGTGAACTCAGCGGCCATTCTTCGATTCTAGGCTTCCGGCCGTATGGTACACAGCGTGGAAAAGCCGGAACGAAATGCTCGATAGTGCGAGCGGTGCGTCTCTCTCATGCAGATACTCTGGGAGCAGCCGAGCGTCGAACAAGACCCTGCCAAGGAATCTCTCGTGAACAAGAACCTGCTGCCCATTGAAGCCGTTGCCGCCAAGCTCGGCCTCTCGAACGACCTGTATGAGAAGCGCAGCCCGGTCAGCGCGAAGCTCAGTCTTGACCTGCTGGACGATCAACGATTTCAGCGCATCGGCAAGCTGATTCTTGTCACCGCCACCACACCCACCGTCTCCGGCGAGGGCAAGACCGTTACCTCCATCGGCCTCTCGCAGGGGCTGGAGCGCATCGGCAAGCGGGCCGTGCTGGCCTCGCGCGAGCCGTCGCTGGGTCCGGTCTTTGGCATGAAGGGCGGCGCGGCCGGCGGTGGGCGCTCGCAGGTGGAGCCGGCGGAGAAGATCAATCTCCACTTTCACGGCGACTTCCACGCCATCAGCTCCGCGCACAACCTGCTGGCGGCGCTGATCGACTCGCACCTCTTTCACGGCAACGAGCTCGGCCTCGACCCGGACGGTATCACCTGGCCACGCACGCTGGACATGAACGACCGTGCGCTGCGCAGCATCACCGTCAGCGTCACCGCGCCGGACAAGAAGCTGCGCGACGGCAGCAATCGCGCCAGCGGCTTTCTCATCACCGCCGCATCGGAGATCATGGCCATCCTGGCGCTCTCCTCCGGCCGTGAGGATCTGCGCGCCCGGCTGGCCCGCATCGTCATCGGGCAGAACCGCGACGGCAACCCCGTCCGCGCGGTCGACCTGAACGCCACCGGGCCCATGATAGCGCTGCTCAGCGAGGCTCTGCTGCCCAACCTGGTGCAGACCACCGAGGGCACGCCGGCCATGGTGCACTGCGGCCCCTTCGCCAATATCGCGCACGGCACCAGCTCCGTCATCTCGCAAAAAATGGGCATGCGATTGGCCGATTACGTGGTGAACGAGACGGGCTTCGCCTCCGACCTGGGCTTTGAAAAGTACATGGACCTGGTCCGCCCCATCTCCGGCATTCAGCCCTCGGCCGCCGTTCTGGTCACCACGGTGCAGAGCGTCCGGCAGCAGGGCGAAGGCGACCTCGAGCGTGGCTCCGCCAACCTGGAGAAGCACATCGGCATCGTGCGCGGCTTCGGCCTGCCCGCCGTCGTCGCCATCAACCGCTTCCCCAACGACACCGACGCCGATCTTGACACGCTGCGCGCCCTTTGCGCGGCACGCGGCGCAGCCTTCGCCCTCTCAGAGGCTTACGCGAAGGGCGGCGAAGGTGCGGAGGCGCTGGCGCGAGCGGTCGTCCAGGCGATCGAAACCAACCCCGCCCCACAGCTGACCACCACCTACGAAGCCGGCGACACAGTCATTAAAAAGATCACAAAAGTTGCGCAGAAGATCTACGGCGCGGCCTCCATCGAGCTCAGCGACCGCGCGGAGGGAAGCCTGGCCCGCTTCACGCGCTGGGGCTTCGGCAACTTGCCCATCTGCATCGCCAAAACGCAGTACTCCCTCACCGACGATCCCAAACAGCCCGGCGCCCCCACCGGATGGACCCTCCACGTCACCGACATCGCCCTCTCCGCCGGCGCGGGCTTCCTCGTCGTCCTCTCCGGCGCCATGATGCTCATGCCAGGCCTGCCAAAGGTCTCCCGCGCGCTGGGGATTGATGTCGATGAACAGGGGGAGATTGTCGGGATGTCTTAAAGTCCGCAGCCAGCGGAGCACTTACACTTGCGAGATTATGCTCTCTATTCAATCTAGACCCTTGTCGAACAATCCTGAGACGGGCTGATTGTACTTGAGTTCTCGTCTAGCCATCGTTGTCGTTGAGAAGCCAACGGTTCCGCATTGAGCGCCTCGAGAATATGCAACGAAGGTACAACAAGACATATGCCCATATTCGTATCTTGGCCCTTAGCGTCTCCTTTATCGATTGACATGCTCCAGTGTCCATGTACAAGCCCTAAAAAGTAAAACTCACCAAGGGCGGAGGCTCGCGTCGACGATCCATCGAGAGACATCACAGGCAAATTTACTGTGTTCCTCACAAATACTGGCGACCCGCTCAGGCCGCCGGTTGAGCGACTTTCCACTAAGTAAGCGAAGATGCTACCGAATACTGGATGGGGCAACCTTCCGTCCGGCATCATAGCAACTGTTCCGGTGCGTACTATCGGTGTCAACTTGTCAGCTCCTACGAATGGAGCAAATAGACCGATAGTGATGGTTTCATCTCCTATTCCGATACTAATAATCTGCTCATTTTGCACCGCGAGGAATCTACTTATTGGGATCGCCTCATAATCATATTCTGCGGTCCGTGTGGTAGCCATCGGTAGAATCGCTACATCCACCGATGGATCTGGATGAAAGTACCATTGCACCTCCGTAGTGTTCTTCATCCACAGAGGTGCGCCATCTTTTCCATTAAAAGCGAGTACGGCTTCACCATCCTGGAGACTTTTGGCAACATGCTTTGCGGTCACCAGATGTAAAAGTCCAAATTCTTCGTCTATAGGAACTTTTACTATGAAGGCTGTGCCCTTATAGATCAGAGACTCTTCATCGCGGCTAACGAAGCCTACGGTTTTGAGAAAGTCATTTGGAACCCGCATAGATTACAGTTCGCTCCTTGGGTAATGGCTTGCAAGTCGTAGCTGCTCGGAATCTTTGTACTTACGGTGCCTTAAAAGCACTCCGGCGCAAACCGGGGCGGAGAGTAGTGAAGTGCTTCGCTAATCTCTCACCCACGTAGCGAAAGGCGTCCACCTAAGGACCTTACCTTTTGGCTTTAGCACATAGTCGTCATAGGTGATGCGGCAGAGCTGGTGGGCCAGCATACCTTCTGTGTCTGGCAGCTGGAGTAAGCGACCGCGAAGCCGTCTTGGTCCTTGTAATCGCGCTCCAGCAGGGGGCGGCCGACGAACATGGACGGAGCCGCGCTGAGTTGGCCTTGCACCCGGACAATGCGCGCTGCCATAGAACGAGGCCACACACTGCGGCGCAAGACCTATCTCCGCGCTCTCATCTCTGCCACGGCTTCCTGGATGGCCTGCTCTGGCACTCCGTGAGCGATTAGCCTTTGGCTGAACTCGTCGACGGTGCGGTCCTTGGCCCGCTGCGCTTCCCTCTCGGCGAGGTGCTTGCGGAGCCCGTTCGAAATGTAGGCACGGATGAGTGCCTGGTATCCGCCCAAGCCGACCGTTGGAGCGACCTCTTTTAGGTCGTCAATGACGTGATCGGGCAAACGGAGGGAGATGAGGGTCATGGGTTTGTCGGGCTGCATGTTGCGCTTGATGCGATCAGTCATGTTCATAGCGTTTCCTCTCTGCCATAGTGGATTCACTTATCTCGTCGCTTTTAGCAGGTAGTCGTCATACGAAATGCGGGAGAGCTGGTGGGCCAGCATGCCCTCGGTGGTCTGGCAGCTGGAGTAGGCGACCGCGAAGCCTTCCTGGTCCTTGTAATCGCGCTCCAGCAGGGGGCGGCCGACGAAGATGGACGGGGCCGCGCTGAATCGGCCTTCTACCCGCACGATGCGCAGGGTTTTTGCGTCGACCCACATAACGCCGTCGATGAGTTCGGGGCGGGGCTGGATGGGTGCGAGGCGGATGGCGTAGGTGTTGGTCAGCGGGCGGCGGTCGATCTGGCAGATGTACTTCGCTTCCGGCGGCGTGGGCACGAGCGTCATGGTGTAGTTCTCCGGCGTGAAGAGGACGTGCTCCCGCGTGGGTGGGCGGCTGGCTTTCTCCTGGCCCTCGACCATCTTGCCGATGGCCAGCTTGGTAAAGGCTTTGTGAAAGTCGGGCGTACCCACCGGCGTATAGGTCTTGCCCTGGCCGCGGATGTATTCCACGTGATAGGTGGCGTTGGCGCCGGGAGTGTCGCTGCCGGGGGAGAAGAGTTTGTAGTTCTCCGTGACGGTGTAGCTCTGCAGATGGTCTTCGCGGTATTTTTCGGCGTCGATGACCCTTTGCACGATGCCCTGCGGGTCTTGTGCCTGGGCGAGGTTGGTTGCGAACGCGAAGAACGCCATAAAAGCGAGAATGGTCCGGGCGTAGTTGTTTCGGCAGATCATTGGTGCGCCTCCGCGCTATGGGTTCGAGCCGTGGGGGCTTGCACCCCAGGCGAAATATGCTGGGCCTTCAGCCCTCGTGCGTCCGTCTCCCGGCTACCTAGGCCTTCAGCCTGGGCTGTTCTATGCCGGGCTTTCAGCCCTTTATCAGATGCACACGAGCGCTCTCCCACGAATACTCGCTAACTCCGAAATGATGACGTCAGGGGTTAAAGCCCAGCGGCATTGTCAGGAGCTTACGGCCTAGCTGAAACTGAGCCCTTCCGAATGCGAGCTTCCTTAAACTTCGGTCGTGAAGCTAAAGAATGAATCAGGAGCTCCTTTGGACCTACTTCCGTTCGTCGTACCACTTCGTCAAATCCGCCTTGAACTGCTTCAGCGCGTCCACATTCAGATAGACCATGTGTCCGGCCGGATAGTAACCGTACTCCACGTTGCCCTTCAGAGTGTCGGGCAGGCTCATGTGGTTCAGGTCCCACTCGGTCTCGTAAAAGGGTGTGGCCAGATCGAACCAGCCGTTGGCGCTGTAGACCTTCAGGTGCGGATTCTTGCGCAGGGCGTCGGCCAGGTCGAGTGCCGTGTCCGGCTGGTACTGCGTCACGCGGCCATTGCCGCCGGCGGGCTTGTGCTTCCAGTCCCAAGCCTCGTTCAGGCCCGGGCCGGAGAGGTAGTAGGGCTCCTCGCTCAAGTACTTCAGGTCGTGCTGCAGGTAGTCATGAAAGGCCGCGACGTAGACGCCGGAGATGCCGGTGTCCGAAGGATCAGAGCCAGGCGTTTCGCCGGCCGCGTCGTAGTCATAGCCAAGGAAGCGGGCGTCATAGCGGCCCAGCGTGCGCTCCTGATCGCGTAGCAGCTCCTTGCGGAAGCGGAAGGGCGTGATGCGGAGCTTGGCTTCTTTGATCCACGCGACGCTCAGGCCGGTGATCTGCGAGAGCTTCTGCGCAACCGAATCGAACTCGGCCGCGGGCAGCTTGTCGCCCTCCGCCAGCGCCAGCATGTAGACGGTGCGGTCAAAGTCGCGCGCGGCCTGCACCGCTTGTTCGAGCGAACCTGTATGCGGCACCTTGCCATGCTGCCAGGCAATCGCCGCGTAACTCGGCAGGTAGACGATCGAGTCCAGGTCGTAGCCCGGGATGCGTACGCCGTAATTCAGAATGCTGGACAGCAGAACGACGCCGTTGAACTCCACGCCACCATCCTGCAGGCTGGCCACCAGCGCCGCCGAGCGGGGCGTGCCGTAGCTCTCGCCGAAAAGGTATTTGGGCGAGCCCCAGCGCTGGTAGTGCGTGAGCCAGTGCACGATGAACTTGTGAAAGGCCTGCACATCCTGATCGACGCCGGCGAAGTCCTTCGCAGTTCCCTTGCCCACGGCGCGGGAGTAGCCGCAGAGCGGCGCGTCGATGAAGACGAGGTCGCTCTTGTCCAGCAGGCTCGACTCGTTCGGCACATACTTGAAGGGCGCTGGGCTGGTCGGGCTCGGACTTTCCGTGATAACGCGAACCGGGCCGAAGGAACCCATGTGCAGCCAGATCGTCGCCGCGCCCGGGCCGCCGTTATAGAAGAAGGTGACCGGCCGGGACTTCGGGTCGGCACCGTCCTGCGTGTAAGCGGCGTAGAAAATGCTGGCGTCCGGCTTTTCCTTCTCATCGGCGATGAGCAGGTTGCCGGCAGTGGCGGTGTAGTGAATCGTCTGCCCGCCCAGTTGCAGGTCATGCTTTGTTACGCTGGCGGTCTCCGCCGGAATGGGCGTGCCCTTGTCTTTGTCTTTCTCGTCCGCATCGGGCTTGTGCTCCTGTGCGAAGGCGGTAAGTGAAAGCAGCAGAATGGCGGCGGAAAGACGCTTTAGCAACGGCGCGGCAAGGTTCAAGGCGGCGTGTCCTCAAAGTAGAGTGCGGAGCGGGGATGCCGCTATTGTCACCTGTCGCGTTCTGGCGCGCAAACCTGCGGAATGCATCATTCCTGGGTCGTCGCGCGTCTTATCCCATGTTTGCGCTGCGCTGTTCCGGAGCGCAGGTTCCCCTTGGACCCAATTACATTTTTGAGGCTACGCATGAGCGTATCGAATTGCACCGTGGGCGAAGAGTCATCCCCCGTAGAACCACAAGACGCGCAGGAGCGCGCCGCCTGGGAGCTTTCCCGCCGTACCTTTCTCCAGTCCGCTGGCGTACTGGGCGCGGGCGTGACTTCGGGTGCCGCCACCATTGCGGATGCAGAGACAACCCAGCAGATCCGCTCCGCGCAGGCCGTCACCCAACCCGTGACGCTGAAGATCAACGGCGAAACGCACAGCCTTACGCTGGACACCCGCACGAGCCTGCTGGACGCGCTGCGCGAACACCTGCAGCTGACCGGCAGCAAGAAGGGCTGCGACCACGGCCAATGCGGTGCCTGCACGGTGCTGGTGAACGGCCGCCGCGTGAATGCCTGCCTTCTCTTGGCAGCCTCTGCCGACGGTGACGAGATCACCACCATTGAAGGGCTGGCCAAGGGCGACGAACTTTCCGCCGTGCAACAGGCCTTTCTGGAGCATGACGGCTACCAGTGCGGCTATTGCACGCCGGGGCAGATCTGCTCAGCCACTGCGCTGCTCGAAGAGATGAAGCGCGGGGATGCATCGGTCGTTTCATTCGAGAACGGCACGCAGAACGCGCCAAAGCTGACCGACCACGAAATCCGCGAACGCATGAGCGGCAACATCTGCCGTTGCGGCGCTTACCCCAACATCGTCACGGCCGTCCGCACGGTCGCCAGGCAGGTGAACCTGTGAATCCATTTCAATATCAGCGCGTTCAGGAGCCAGACGCGGCCATCCACGCCATCGCCTCTAACCGCAACGCCAAGCTGCTGGGCGGCGGCACCAACCTCATCGACCTGATGAAGGATGATGTCGAGCACCCCTCGACACTCGTTGACATCACGCGGCTGCAGACGCTGGCCACCATCACTCCGGCAGAGGGCGGCCATCGCCTCGGCGCGCTCGTTCGCAACAGCGACCTCGCCAACAATCCCGGCGTGCGTAAGACGTATCCCCTGGTGTCTCAGGCGATTCTCGCGGGTGCTTCGGCACAGCTCCGTAACCTGGCCACCACCGGCGGCAACCTGCTGCAACGCACCCGCTGTTATTACTTCACTGACCCGAGCTACGCCGCCTGCAACAAGCGCTCACCCGGCTCCGGCTGTGCCGCAATCAAGGGCTTCAATCGTGTGCACGGCGTGATCGGGCAAACCGACGAAGGCAAGTCAAGCCCGCATACATGCATCGCGACCAACCCGTCTGACATGAACGTTGCGATGGCAGCGCTGGGGGCGACCGTGGAAATCAGCGGACCCAAAGGCAAGCACTCCATGCCCATCCGGGACTTTCACCGGCTGGTGGGCAAGACGCCGGAGCTGGACACGAACCTGCATCCTGACGAGCTGATCACCGGCGTCCTGATGCCGGTCAGTGCGGCAAAGTTTGCGAACAACAGCTACTACCTGAAGGCGCGTGACCGCCAGAGCTATGCCTTCGCACTTGTCTCCGTCGCGGCCGGGCTTGAAATCGAGGGCGGCACGATCAAGTCTGTTGCGCTGGCACTCGGTGGCATAGCGCACAAGCCTTGGACGAGCCACGAAGCCGAACAGGCTCTCATCGGCAAGCCCGCGAATGAGGCAAGCTACCGGGCCGCCGCGGAAGCCGCGATGCGCGGTGCCAAAGGTTACGAGCACAACGCCTTCAAGATCGAATTGGCCAAGAACTGCATCGTGCGTGCCTTTACGCTCGCCGCACAGGGCACACAGACCGCGGCTGCATAGGCCGCTTTGCAAAGGATTCGCATGCTGCTCCAGGAAGAAGAAAAGCCCGTCGGCAACGGCAAAGAGATGCCGCACCGTTACGACGGCAAATTGAAGGTCACCGGCAAGGCCCAATACGCCGCCGAATTCCCCGTTAAGAACGTGCTTTACGCGTACATGATTACCTCTTCGGTCGCGTCAGGCGAGATCGTCAGCATGGACACGTCCGCCGCGGACCGCGCCTCCGGGATCGTAAAAGTGCTTACCCCTTTCAACGCGCCCAGGCTGCCGGGCGTCAAGCCTCAACCGCCTGCACTGCGTCGGCTTTCCATGCTGCAGGACCGCACCGTCTACTACAACGGCGAACCCATCGGGCTGGTTGTCGCAAAGACATATGAAGAAGCGAAATACGGGGCCTCGCTGGTCAAGATTCGCTACAACGCTACGCCCGCCAAGCTGCATTTTGAGAAGCGACTGAACGACAAGCGTTCCCCGAAAAGTGGCAACGCGCCCAAGAAGGAAGATCATGGTGACGAGGCCGCTGCCTGGGCCAAAGCTACCGTGATTCTGGACGAGACTTACACCACGCCGCTGCAGAACCACAACCCGCTGGAGCCGCACGCGACCATCGCCATGTGGGAGGGCGACAAGCTCACCGTCTATGACGCCACGCAGGGCGTGAGCGGCGTGCGTCAATCGCTGGCCAAGCACTTTGCGCTGCCGCTTGACTCGGTCCGTGTCATCGATCCATATGTCGGCGGCGGCTTCGGCAGCAAGGGCTCCATGTGGTCGCACGTAGTACTCGCGGCCATGGCGGCGCGCGTTGTTGGCCAGCCGGTCAAGCTGCCGGTGGACCGACCACAGATGTTCGGCCCTGTCGGTGGCCGTCCCGCCACCTCGCAACACATCAAGCTCGGCACGGATGCAAACGGCAAGCTCGTCGCCATCAGGCATGAGGTCGTCGAGCCTACGTCCTTGATGGAGGACTTCCTTGAGCCCTCGGCCAAACAGACCGACATGCTTTATGAGTGCAAGCAGATCGCCACAGAGCACCAGTTTGTCGACATGAACATCGGTGTGCAGACCTTTATGCGGGCACCTGGCGAAGCCACCGGCACCGCCGCACTAGAGACTGCAATGGATGAACTCGCCATGAAACTCAACATGGATCCTTTGGAGCTGCGCCTCAAGAACTACGCGGAAAAGGACCCCGGCCAACAGCGCGAGTTCACCTTGAAAAACTTGCGGGAAGCCTACACCGACGCCGCCCAGCGCTTTGGCTGGTCCAAGCGCAATGCCAAGCCCGGCCAGATGCGCGAGGGCAACAAGCTGATTGGCTATGGCATGGCGACCGCCACCTATCCTGCGAACCGCTCGGCCGGCATGGCGAACATCACGCTCCAGCCGGATGGCCGCATTCTTATCGCCGCCGGCACGCAGGACATTGGCACCGGCACCTACACGGTCATGACCCAGATCGTGATGCAGGAAATGGACGTGCCCTGGGAGAGCGTCGACACCAGGCTGGGCGACTCTTCCCTGCCCAAGGCTCCGGTCTCCGGCGGTTCGCAAACGGCGGCATCCGTCGGCCCGGCCGTGAAGGACGCCTGCAAGCAGCTCACACTCAAGCTGGCCAACATGGCAATCGTCGATGCCTCCTCGCCGCTTTACCAGGGCAAGGCGGAGGACATCGTTGCGAAGAACGGTGGTCTGCAGCTCAGGTCCAATCCATCGAAGTCAGAACCGCTCAGCGCCTCCATCCAGCGCAACAAAAACCAGCCGATCGAAGAGAAGGGCGCCGCCGAACCCAACCAGGAAGCCGAGCGCGCTCTCTCTCCGCACTCCTGGGGCGCTGTTTTTGCGGAGGTCGCCGTCGATCAGACGACATGGATGGTAGAGGTGCGCCGCGTCGTCGCCACGTACGACATTGGCACGCTGCTCAATCAGAAGACCGGCACCAGTCAGCTGCATGGCGGAATCGTTTGGGGCATTAGCCTCGCGCTCCAAGAAGAGTCGCATCTGGACGATACTTACGGCCGTATCGTCAACAACAATCTCGGTGAATACCACGTGCCTGTCAACGCTGATGCGCAAGTTATCGACGTCAACTTCATCAACAAGCCTGACATGAAGTTCAGCCCGCAGGGCGCGCGCGGCGTCGGCGAGATTGGCATCACCGGCATCGGCGGTGCGATCAACAATGCCATCTACAACGCGACCGGCAAGCGTGTCCGCAGCTTTCCCATTACACCGGACAAGCTGATGGCTGCTTGATCTCCTTCAACAGTCGTACACCTGACCCGTCCAGCTACTTTCTGGACGGGTTTTCAATTTCCAAGCCGCCGGCTGAACCAAACGGGGCACCGTTGCAGCGTAAGCCGTCCGGCGTGCGTCATACTCTGCAAGACTAGGGATACAGCGGCCATTCAGGCCGGGAGGATGCATGAGCAACTGGAAATGGCAGAAAGCCGCACGGGTCACGCTGGCGGCGGTTTTGGTGTGTGTTGGAGCAGGCTGCCATAAGAAGACTCAGGTGGCTGCACCCGCGCCGCCACCCGTTGCAACTCTCGATGCTCCCACAGCCACCATCACCGCAGATCCGCTTGCCATTGACCAGGGCAGCTCAGTGACACTCACTTGGCGCACAACGAACTCCACCACAGTTTCCATTGATGGGATCGGTACAGTAAACCCGAGCGGCACGCAGACTGTAACACCCTCCGCCTCCACCAACTTTCACCTGATTGCGAAGGGAGACGGTGGCAGCACTGACGCCAGTGTGCGTGTAACCGTTCGCGTTCCACAGGCACCGGTGGCGAGTACAAGCAGCAGCACTGACATGGGTTCCGATGCGGCCTTCCATGCCGCGGTGAAGGACATTTTCTTTGACTACGACAGCTACGACGTGCGCGGCGACGGCCAGACCAATGCGGCCACCGCGGCGGCTTATCTGAACCAGAACTCGTCCATCAAGGTCGTAATTGGCGGCTATTGCGACGAGCGTGGCTCTGCCGAGTACAACCTGGCACTGGGTGAGCAGCGCGCTGGTTCCGCCAAGCAGGCTCTGGTAAGCGCGGGCATTTCACCCAATCGCATCCGCGTCGTGTCGTATGGCAAGGAAAAGCAGTTCTGCACCGAAGCGTCAGAAAGCTGTTACCAGCAGAACCGCCGCGCTCAGTTCAATGTCGACCGCTAGACGCTCACCTCACCTAAACTGAAAAGCGGCTCCGCACACAGCGGGGCCGCTGCAGCAAGCAGCAGGAGTTCCTAACCATGTTTCAGTGCGCTTCCCTGCTCCAACGAAGACCGGCTCAGCCACGGTGTCAACCCGCCCGTTTCTTCTTGCCCATCGCGCTTGCCGGCGTTCTGCTCACGCCTGGTCAGGCCTTTGCGGCCAGCAAGGAAATGATTCAGCTGCAGACGCAGGTGCAGGCGCTGCAGGATGCCGTCGCCCGCTTGCAGCAGTCGAACGACGAGCGCATGGGTGTGATGAAGGACCTGGTGCAGCAAACCGCAGACTCGGTCAACAGGATGGCCGGTACTGTCTCCACCCTGCAACGGCAGCTGGCCACGCAGGCTGAGGCGCAAACTGCAAAGAGCGATCAGGTGAGCGGCCAGGTGCAGTCGCTGAACGACTCGCTCGATGAACTCAAAGCACGGCTGCAGCGCATCGAAAAGAACATTGGCGATCTGCAAAATTCACAGCAGTCCATCAGTGCCCGATCTGAGAGTGGCACAGCCCCTGTCACAGGTGCTTCGCCGCTCACCGGAACGGATGCGGGGCAGACATCGGCTCCGGCAAACCGCAGTGCCAAGCCGACCCGTACACCAGCGCCGCCGCCACCTGGTTTCCCCTCTGACTCAGGCACGCCCAATGCACCCGCAACGGGCACGGGACCATCCGCAACCGGAACCGCACCGCCCGTGGCTGACCTCTACCAGACCGCACTGGGCGACTACAACGGTGCCAAGTACCAGCTGGCCGCAGCTGAGTTCAACGACGTCATCCGCTTTTATCCGGACAACAACTTCGCGGGAAACTCCTATTACTACCTTGGCGAGATGCTGTACAAGCAGCGCGAGTATGGCCCAGCGACCAAGCAGTACGACAAGGTCATCGAGCAATACCCTGGCAACGCGAAGATACCTGCGGCTCAACTGCGCAAAGGCCAGGCGCTGCTCGCCATCAAGCAGAACGATGCGGGCATCCGTGAGCTGAAGTCACTGGTGCAGCGCTTCCCAAATTCTCCCGAAGCAACACAGGCGCGTGCACGCCTGAGCGATCTCGGAGTCGCCTCCGCTCGTCGCACGGAACGCTGATGTTACGACCGCATGCCGTTCAGCAGCGCCGCTAGTTCCTGCTGGTGATGAGAAACGAGCGGCAACAAGGGCAGGCGGGGACGTCCACCAAAGTAGCCGCTCAGTTCCGCACCGGCCTTCACTGCGGCGATGCCCTGCTCCAGGAAAAACGGCTCGGCTTTTCCGACACGCGCCTGCTTCTCCCGCATCAGTGGCTCGTCCCCGTCCTTCCATGCGGCCCAGATTTCAAATGCCGCCTGCGGAATGGCCGCACTCACATCGCAGGCCAGCCCGCCTGCGCCCGCATGGAAAGCTTCCGTCGCCTCCGTTGCCCTGCTCCATAGGATCTGCAAGCCAACCTGCTTGGTGCGGGTCTTCATTGCGGGCTGCGCGGGTGCTGTCGCCAGCGCCGTGCCCGTACTGAGCGAGGCCGCGCTGACAAATGCGCCGGAGTCGCCCGGCAGTCCTGAAGGAGCCGGATGCAGCATGCGTCCCGTGGCCGCGGTAAAGGTGACGGTGGTCGTGACGGGGCGATGTATCTCCGAAGTCGCCGCACGCAGTTGAGCCATACGACCAATGTGCGCGGACGTCTCCAGCACGCCAACAACGTTGGGATGGGTGGCCAGCTCTGCCAGCACGGGAACGGGCAACTGCCTGCCGGCAGCCTCGCTTACCAGCACCGCCGGCAAAGGCGATCCGTCCGCCACTGCTCGAAACCAGGTGAGCAGCTCCGCGGTCGGTTCACCCTCGTGCCAGCCGCGAGCGGAAAGCGTCTCGGGCGCGTGCAGCAGGACGGCATCGAAGCGCTGCTGCGCGGCATACTCAGCCAGCTTGACTGCGTTTAGCACACCAGCTTCTGAAATGCTCGCGGTCAGAACTTTTTCAGGTGAGGCCGTCTCCGCGGCTGTCCGCAGGATGTCACGTTTTTCCTCGTCGCTTAGCAACGCAGCCTCACCATTCGTGGCAAGCACAATTAAACCGCTGACCGGCGTGAGGCTGTAGCGGCGCAGGTTGTGCTCCAGCTTGCGGAGGTACACCCGGCCGTCCGGGTAAAACGGCGTGGTGAGCGGAACGTGTACACCTTCAAGCAACATGGCTCTATTATCGCGGAAGTTGTATATCTTTCCGGGCCGGAATGCCGCTACGCTATCGGATATGGAAGCGCTCGAGATCCGCGGAAACAAAACCACCAGGGACCTGCTGCATGAGGCCTCCCGGTTCGTTTTGCACACGTTGATCGCCATCGCGATCCTGATGCTGGTGGTGAC
>CAXTRR010000045.1:17288-31405 GCA_964246795.1 uncultured Terriglobus sp.
GCCGGACGCCAGGAACAGCGCGAACTTGATGCGCCCGACCCGGATGCCGGCATGCCGAAGCTCCTGTGTACTGCGGCGGCTTTTCTGGTTCCCATGGTCGGCGGCTTTTTTACGGGCCGACTCCGGCGCAATACGGTGGCGGGCTACGTCTGGATTTCCGGACTGATTACTTTTGCCATCATGTGTGTCTATGTCTTGGATCTTCCGACGGGCGCGGGCCTGTGTGACGGCTGCGGAGCCGTGGACAAGCTGTGGCGGACATTCTTTTCCATCGACAATGGCAGCGGCCTAATTGCCGGAAACGGCATCTTCGCCGGCACCTGGATTCCTCTGTCGACGATCGGCTATGCCGTCGGCGTGAAGGTCGCGAAATCGGTCGAGTAGGGCCGCTTCCGTGATCACTTCACCGGCAGTGCGGTCGACCGGGCAGCCGTGTAGCCCTGCCACACATACTCCAGCGCTTCGGGTAAGGTCTGCCGCTTTACGGGCCCGTCCACGTGAAGAGCTGTTTTCGCGAAGACAAACTGGTACGGATAACCTTTGGCTGCCAAAGCACCGGCCATTCGCTCGTTGGCCAACACCCAGTCGTGGTAGCCGTCGTCCATGCCGTGAAAGCCCATCAGGTCGCGGTCACTGACCTCCAGCCAGAGGCGCAGCGGCTTACGCGGGCTCTCCGGGATGAGGTGCGCGTGAAACTCCCAAGCGCCGTGCGGCGTGCGCGGAGCAAAGGGCCACTGCTGGTTGACATAGGTGCCGGAATAGGTGAGCACCCGGTGGTACCACTCCGGGTGGTACCAGGCCATGATCAATGCGCAGGAGCCTCCGGAGCTGCCGCCCATCGTCGCCCTGCCTTCCGGATCATGGGTGAGCCTGACGTGCGCCTCGCGTTCCACCCGCGGCAGCATCTCGGTTTCCACGAACTCGGCATAACGGCCGGACATGGTGTCGTACTCCAGCCCACGCTCGCTGCCCTGCGCATCGCCACCGCCGTTGCCAATCGAGATGGCGACCATCGCAGGCACCTTGTGCTCTGCAATGAGATTATCCAGAACGGTGAACAGCAGATGGTCCGGCCCATCCGCACCCACAATGAACGGTGCGACCGTACCCGCGACATACTGCTTCGGCACGTACACCGCCACATGCCGTGTGTACGGTGCCGGATGACTAGTCGTCACGACCAGCTTCGTCGGATCCTGCGGGTCCTGGGTACCGAAGGTGCCTTCGTCGCGCGCAATACCCGGGTAGAACTTACTCTCCTCCGAGCTCATGGTGAACTCGTAGACATCTCCCCGCGGCACACCCTCATGCACCACTGACTCGGGCGCGGGTGGGTGTGTGGGTCAAAGGACAAAATTGCCGTTTGCCTCTGCGGGAGCGTTCATTCCGTCCGGCAGCTCGGCCGCCGCCGGATAACCGGGCGCGTGGGCCTCCCGCGTGGGCGGCCCATGTTTCCGGTCTGTCACGGCTGAGCTCGCTGGCGATCGTGCTGTACCGGCAGAGGAGGTCTGAGCGACCGCGCCCCCAGCTGCTGTCACTGCCGCACAGAACACCACACCTGCGGACCACTCCCCCAGCTTCATCGCGTCTCCTGGCAGCCTGCACTTGTGCATCGACCTCTTCCAGCTGCTGCAACAGGCTACACGTTTGCGCTTTGCCGCTCGGCATGCAATTGCTGCAGCGCATAGATGTTCATGCTGCCCCGCTGCAGTGACGCAATACCCTCTGCAGCGGCACGTGCCGCCGCAATCGTCGTGATCGTCGGGATGCGCGCCTGCACCGCCGCACGGCGGATCGCCTTTTCGTCAAAGAAGGTGTCTTGTCCGCGCGGTGTGTTGATGATGAGCTGGATGCGGTCGCCCTTGATCAGATCGACCACGTTGGGCCGGCCTTCCTTTACCTTGTAAACGCGCTCCACCTGCAGACCCGCATCGCTTAGCACATCGGCCGTGCCGTGCGTCGCGACGAGCTTGAAGCCCATCTCGACATACTGCTTTGCGAGCTCGACCACCGCTGCCTTGTCGTGCTCGTTGACAGAGATGAAGATCGTGCCCGCAGTGGGCAGGTTCTGCCCGGCGGCGATCTGTGCCTTGGCAAAGGCTTCGCCGAAGGTCTCAGCCACTCCCATCACCTCGCCGGTCGAACGCATCTCCGGCCCCAGCACCGTGTCCACTCCCGGGAATTTGCCCCACGGAAAGACTGGCGATTTCACAAAATAGTGCTTGCCTGTCCCAAGATCCCTGCCGGAAGCCGTTTGCTCCGGCAGCAGCTCGCGCAGCTTGCGCCCGGTCATCAGCCGCGAGGCAATTTTGGCCAGCGGGATGCCAGTCGCTTTTGAGACGTAGGGCACGGTACGCGAGGCGCGCGGGTTGACCTCAATCACAAAAACAACGCCACGCTGAATCGCGAACTGGATGTTCACCAGGCCAATCACATTGAGAGCTAGCGCCAGCTTGCGGGTGTACTCGCGAATCTGCCGCAGCACATCGTCTGTCAAGTCCACGGCGGGCAGCACGCAAGACGAGTCGCCGGAGTGAATGCCCGCTTCTTCAATGTGCTGCATAATACCGGCGATCACCACATCGGTGCCGTCGCAGAGTGCATCGACATCCACCTCCGTCGCATCCTCCAGGAAGTGATCGATCAGCACCGGCCGCTCCTGCGAGTACTCGATCGCCGTCGTCATGTAGCGCAAGACTTCACTGTCGTCATAGGCGATGACCATGGCGCGGCCGCCGAGTACGTAGCTCGGCCGCACCAGCACCGGGTAGCTCACACGATTCGCACCAGCCAGTGCCTCGTCCACGCTGGTCGCCATCGCTCCCTGCGGCTGCGGAATTTTCAGTTCTTCAATCAGCTTTCCGAAGCGCTTGCGGTCCTCCGCCAGGTCGATCGATTCTGGTGATGTTCCGATGATCGGGACACCCGCAGCCTTCAGCGGCAATGACAAATTCAGCGGCGTCTGCCCGCCGAACTGCACAATCATGCCGATCTCCGCGCCGCTCGCGGCTTCGTGCCTGTAAACCGCGAGCACATCCTCAAAGGTCAGCGGCTCAAAATAGAGCCGGTCGCTGGTGTCGTAATCGGTGGAGACCGTCTCCGGATTGCAGTTCACCATGATGGTCTCGTAACCGTCGTCGCGCAGGGCAAACGCCGCATGGCAGCAGCAGTAATCGAACTCGATACCCTGCCCGATGCGGTTGGGCCCGCTGCCCAGGATGATGATTTTCTTCTTCGCAGTCGGGATCGCCTCATCTTCTTCGTCGTAGCAGGAATAAAAGTAAGGCGTGAAGCTCTCAAACTCGGCCGCACACGTATCCACCAGCTTGAAGACCGGCCGCACACCGTGCTTCTCGCGCAGCTCACGCACACGTGTGCCGGCGTCCTTGCCGTCCAGCTGCCACCCTGCGGCCAACTGGTCGTCAGAGATGCCCATGCGCTTGGCCGTTCGAAGCTGGTCCGTTGTAGCCGTGTCGGGACTATCATTCGCAATCGACTTCTGCTCGTCGACGATTTGCTTGACCTGGTAAAGGAACCAGGGATCCATGGTGGTGAACCGCGCAACCTCGCGCACCGTCATGCCGCGCTCAAAGGCGTAGAAGATGTAGCGCAGCCGCTCCGGATGCGCTGTCACCAGGCGCTGCGTCAGGCGGCGCGGCTCAATGTCCGCTGCACTCGCTTTCTTCCCCGTCTCCAGCGACCGTACCGCCTTCATCAGAGCTTCCTTGAAGGTGCGGCCGATCGCCATCACTTCGCCGACAGACTTCATTTGCGGCCCCAGGCCCTCGTCCGCTCCTGGGAATTTCTCAAACTGCCACTTGGGAATCTTGACGACCACGTAATCGATCGTCGGCTCGAAACACGCCGGCGTCGCCTTCGTGATGTCGTTCTGCAGTTCATCCAGCGTGTAACCCACGGCCAGACGCGCCGCAATCTTTGCAATCGGGAAGCCGGTCGCCTTGGACGCCAGTGCCGAGGACCGCGAGACCCGCGGGTTCATCTCAATCACGGTCATGCGGCCGTTCGCCGGGTTCACTGCAAACTGCACATTGCTGCCACCCGTCTCCACGCCGATCTCGCGGATGACCCGGATCGCCGCATCACGCATCGCCTGGTACTCGCGGTCAGTGAGCGTTTGCGCCGGTGCCACTGTGATTGAGTCGCCCGTGTGCACACCCATCGGGTCGAAGTTCTCGATCGAGCAAATGATGATGACGTTGTCTGCCAAATCGCGCACAACTTCCAGCTCGTACTCTTTCCAGCCCAGCACCGACTCTTCCAACAGGCATTCATGCACGGGGGAAAGGTCGAGGCCGCGCGTCAGAATCTCCGTCAGCTCCTCGCGGTTGTAAGCGATGCCGCCGCCCGATCCGCCCAGCGTAAACGAAGGGCGGATAACTGCAGGAAAGCCAATCTTCGCGATGAAGTCCAGGCCATCGCGCAGGTTGTTCACCAGCGCCGACCGCGGCATGTCGAGGCCGATGCGATTCATCGCATCCTTGAAGAGCAGCCGGTCTTCCGCCTTCTTGATGGCATCGAGCTTGGCACCGATGAGCTCGACGCCGTACTTCTCAAGAACGCCGGCATCGGCCATGTCGACCGCAAGGTTAAGCGCGGTCTGCCCACCCACGGTCGGCAGCACGGCAAAGACACCGGGCGCTCCGCTCGCCTTCAGCATTGCCGACTCGATCCGTAGAATCTCTTCCACATAGCGCGCGGTCAACGGCTCCACGTAGGTGCGGTCGGCCACTTCCGGGTCTGTCATGATGGAGGCGGGGTTGCTGTTCACCAGCACCACCTCATAGCCCTCGGCCTTCAGCGCCTTGCACGCCTGCGTACCGGAATAGTCAAACTCGGCCGACTGGCCGATCACAATCGGCCCGGAGCCGATTACCAGAATTTTTGCGATGTCATTTCTGCGGGGCATTACCGGTACACTTCCCTTCGGTTGCCCACCTTCACAACTTCCACAACGACCTGCCCAAAATCAAGACGGCACACGGCCCTGTAGTCGCCAATACGGTAGGTCCATTGCCCCTCAAATTCACCTGCGAGAGAGTGGCCTACTTTATGAGGGTCGTTCGCAGTGGCTACGTTCTCGTTCAAGTAGCGGATAACACGGTCACTCATGACTCTATCCAGGCGCTTAAGCTGATTTTCTGCGCTCTTGGTAAACCTGATCGTCCAGGGCAATCTTGGCCTCTAATTCTTCTAGTGAAATGGTCGGCTCGTTTCGTGCCAGCACTTCCTGCGCTTCGAGACCGTCCTCGTAATCTTCCACAAAGGTGTACAGCGCCTCTTGCGCAAACTCCTGGACTGTCTTCCCAGCGCGAGGAGCCACCGCAATTAGCCGTTGCTTCAAGTCCTCGCTCATCGTGATTTCCATTGATGTTTTCGCCATCAGGCCTTCCTCCACTCGTCCATCATCCGCCGAAAATCCTTGAACAGGTAATGCGAATCATGCGGTCCGGGGCTTGCCTCTGGATGATATTGCACGCTGAAGATCGGGTGCTCGCGGTGCTTCAGCCCCGCTACCGTATCGTCATTCAAGTTCACGTGGGTCACTTCCACGGAACCCGCGTCCAGCGACTCCGGATCGACGGCGTAGTTATGGTTCTGCGAGGTAATCTCGACTTTGCCTGTCGCCAGGTTCTTGATGGGATGGTTTGCTCCGTGATGCCCAAACTTCAGCTTGTAGGTTCTGCCGCCGAGCGCCAGCCCAAAGATCTGGTGGCCCAGGCAGATACCGAACATGGGTGTTTTGCCGGCCAGGTCGCGCACATTCTGCTGAGCATATCCAAGCGGCTCCGGATCACCAGGGCCGTTGGAGAAGAAAACACCATCCGGGTTCATCGCCAGCACATCGGCAGCAGAGGTCTGCGCCGGCACCACTGTCACGCGGCAGTTTTCCCGAGTGAGCATCCTGAGAATGTTCTGCTTGATGCCGAAGTCATATGCCACCACATGCATCGGCCGGTGCGCCGCAGGATCATCCGCCGGCAGGTACTTGTCCCCCGTCTCATTGCGCGCATCGGCTGAGGAGAACTCATAGCTTTGCTTCGTGGACACCACGCTGGCCAGGTCCGTCCCGTCCATCCTGGGAATCGATCGAGCCTTCTCAACCAATCTGTCAGCGTCCATGTCCAGGGTCGAGACCACTCCGCGCATCACGCCGTTATTACGCAGGTGCCGCACAATCGCACGCGTGTCCACATCGGCGACCACGGGTACATTGTTCTTTTCCAGGTACTCGTCCGTCACCTGCGTGGAACGCCAGTTGGACGAGATCGGCGAAAACTCTCGCGTGACCAGGCCTTCAATATAGGGCCTCTGGCCTTCTTCATCGTTCGGCGTCGTGCCGTAATTGCCGATCTGGGGATTGGTGAGGACCACGATCTGGCCGGCATAGGACGGATCTGTGAAGATCTCCTGATAACCGGTGAGAGCCGTGTTAAAAACAACTTCACCGGCCCGCTCGGCGGGAGCACCGAAGCCTTTGCCCCGAAACACACGCCCATCTTCGAGCGCCAGTATTGCCTGCCGTGCAGGGTTGGCTTGCATTGCCTCTCCAAAGGAGTGGATTCAATCGATTCTAGCAGCCACTGTTCGCGTCCATTCAACAGGCGCGGAACCACCCTCAGTCAATCTCAACGAAGACCTCGTCGCCTTCCCGCCGCACCGCGTACACCTTCACCTGACTGCGCTCTTCCAGGCACTCCCCGCTCTTCAAATCAAAAGCCCACGCATGCCATGGGCACACCACTTTGCCGTCCTCCAGCCATCCCTCACTCAAGGGGCCAGCCCTGTGCGGACACACATTATCCACCGCCGCAAGCTCGCCCTGGCTGTTGGCCACGCAGAGCGCCACGCCCTGGGGTGTGAACTCTGCCACGTTTCCGGGCGAAGGAGCCTCGCCCGCACCGCACAACCGTACCCACTGCCCCATCCCTATCTCCTGACTGTTCCATACTCGATTGCACCACAAATCACCCAGCACCACAGCAAGGCTCCCACGTGCTACGTTGAGGCTGATGGCCACACCTCGCCGGCAAACCGGGAAGCCCCAACGAAACGGGCCGCAGACCAGGCGTCCTGTTACCTACAACCGCAACGATCCGGACTTCCAGACGGTCGATCCTAAATTCCTGTTGCGGGCATTGCCGGTCGCCATCGGCGCGGCGTTCCTCTGCGCTTACCTGGCCATGTGCCTGCTCTTCGGCCTGGGTTCCTGGCAGCTTGCACTGCATCCCACGCACACCGGCGCGGCCGGCACCGGGCTCGGTGCGGAAATCATCCGCTTTGGACCGGATGCGGGCGGCCAGCCACAGTTGCAAGGCGAGTTTCTTCCGGCTTCGGCAGGTTCGTCCAAAAGTTATACGACCGTGCTTTACCTCCGGCCCGGCGATGGCCAGCTGGACTTCGCGGACGCCTCCCTGATCCGGCTTTTGCATGACCTCGGGCTGAATGTCTTCAGCTTCGACTACCGCGGCATGGGCCGCTCCGGCGACAAGCCACATCCCAACGAACCCCGCATGCAGCAGGACGCGGCATCCGCGTGGACTTACCTGACCGGCCTGCGCGGCAATGCTCCCGGGCAGATCGTTATTTACGGTGCGGGCGTCGGGGCGTCGCTCGCGGTGAGCCTGGCTGCTGATCACCCGGATGCGGCTGCGCTCGTCCTGCGCAATGCAGATGCTGACGTGCTGGGTACGGTGCTGAGAGAACCTCGCAGCAGATTTTTCCCGGTACGGCTGCTCTTTCACGATCGCTTTCCTTTCGATCGCTTGAAGACGCTCGCCGTGCCGAAGCTGCTGCTCGACGTTGGACCGGACAATCAAGGACCAGAAGAACGCATCCGTCAGGCAGCGTACCGTTCCGCAGGCGACCCCAAGATGCTGGTCGAGCTGCCGAAGAGCGACCCAGCGACCGAGGGCGAAGCGCTCAAGCGTTTCCTTCAGAGCCAGACAAAGCTCATGCCCGTGCCGCTGTTGACGCCGCAGCTTCCTGCTTCAAAGTAGATCGGTGCCGTGAAAAGCTCCCATATGATGGGCGCTGGCACGCAGACCGCACACAGAGGATTTGCAATGAGTAAGTATCTGGACAACCTACAGTCCCTTGCGCTGCTGTTGATGCGGCTCGCTTTGGGCACGGCCATGCTCTACAACGGCTGGCATAAGGTCATTCCGGAGGGCGGCTTTCGCGGCAACAATATTTTCACCGCCCTGCAGCACTGGAATGTCTTCATCCTGCACCTGGGCATGCCCGCGTGGCTCGGCACCATCTCCGCGCTTACAGAATTTCTCGGCGGCATTGCGCTGCTGCTCGGTCTCTTCACACGATTCTCTGCCTTGCTTGTCGCTATCAACATGCTCGTTGCGATTGCAAAAGTGAACATCCACCACGGCTATGACGGTTCGGCCTATTCCATCGCGCTTGTCACCATGGCGCTGGTACTGCTCACCTTTGGCGGCGGTGCGCTTGCCTTGGACCGTCGCCTGGGTATGTTGTAAGGCCGTTCGTGAATGGCGCGTAAACGAAGTGAAGGCCTCCGATATTCCGGAGGCCTTACATAGAGGTGGGAAGTGTTGGTGCGGATAGGTGATGCCAGAGTCGTAGAAGGGTAACCCCGGCAGTACTGCTGACTACATCGGTTAAGACGCGCTCTCAGACGAAAGGTTGCGCTGTCAGAGAGCGCCAAGGAACTTACTTCTCCTGTAGCTACTCTCCCTTGATTCCCCTTCCAGCGCCATACATCTTTCAGACCACGTTCAGGAAATCTTTGGGGGATAGCCCTGCACCGGGAAAAACGCTAGACAGGTCACGCGTTCCCAGCGTGCGCTGCGTCAGTTCCCCGAGCACTTGCCGGAAATCGGTCGTCACTGCCAGGTCGCGGCCCTCGTTCAACTGCTCTGGTGCCAGGCCAGGCCACTGTCCGTAGACATGGCCGCCGCGCACCCCGCCGCCCAACACGAACATGACATTGCCGTGACCATGGTCGGTGCCCCCTGTGCCATTCTGTTTCGCGGTCCGGCCAAATTCTGACATCGTCACGAGCGTGATCTTTTCCGCGTCCTGACCCATGTCCCTCCAGAAGGCGGCAATCGCCTCTGAGAACTCTTTCAAACGGCCGGCAAGCCTGCCGTCTGTGGAACCCTGGCCCTGGTGCGTGTCCCAATCGCCGATGTCGGCAAAGGCAGCCTCCACACCAAGATTGGCCTTCAGCAACTGCGCCACCTGCTTCATGCTGTTCGCAAAGGGCGTATTGGGGTAGGTGACACCCGCGGCCGGCTGATAGTGAGCCGGGTCTGTTGATTTCAGCATCCGCATCGCTGCAAACGTTTCGTGGCCCTCTCCACTCAGCACGCGGTCACGCGAACCGGCATACATGGCTTCAAACGCGCTCGATACCGGCGCTGGAGCGGCACCACGGCCACCCACATTAAAGTCCTGCACATTGCTGATGGCGACAGCTGGCATGAGGCCCTGCAGCGTACGCGGCACTACAGACCCCAGAGCCACAGCGCGGAAGGCCGTAGCGTGGCTGACGTGCTCTGCCTGCAACGCTCGATTCAGCCAGCCATCCTGCGTGCTTTTCAGGCCTGGGGTGCCACTTTCCATGTAATCCTGCGCGTCGAAATGGGACCTCGTCGCGTCCGGCGAACCCACCGCGTGAACGATCGCGAGATGGCCCTGCCGGTACAGCGGCAGTAACGGCGCCAGTGCCGGATGCAGGCCGAAACTTCCGTCCAGATCCAGCACGTCCTTCTGCTGGATCGCGATGTTGGGCCGCAGCGCGTAATAGCTTGGCTCGCGGTAGGGGACAACAATGTTCAAACCATCGGCCGCGCCCCGCTGAAAGATGACCACCAGCTTTTTTCCGTCTGCCTGTGCCGTCGCCTGCTCCGCCATCACTGAACGCACCAGGAACTGCGGGATGGTGGAGGTCCCCACCAGTGCCAGTGCGCTGCCTTTCATGAACCCACGCCTTGAAATTGCCATTGCCTGCTCCGTTACAGCGGACCAGCCACTTACGGCTGTCCTGGTTTGAACCTGCCTGTTTGCGCCAGTCGAAGACGCTCAATCCTGTGGCTCTTAATGCCGCTGGAATTCCGGCGAACCAAGCAGCAGGCCAAGCATCACGGCCGCCTGCTTGTCAGCGGGTGGCACCGCCGGCCGCGGCCAGGCCGTGGCTGCCGTACGGTCGCTCACCTGTACCATCCGCCTGCCTCGGCCTCCGTCTGGCTGGGTGAAGTCATGCACGGCCTGCTGTACGGCACTGCTGTTCAATTGGGCAACGACCGCGGCACGTGTCTGTTCGCTCGCGGGGCCGTTTAGCACAGCCGCCTCCAGCATGGCTTCTTTCTCCGCCACACTCTTCGCCGTAACCCCTCCCGTGAGCTGGTCCAGGGCGATCTCCGTGCCGCCAATCTTTCCTGAACTGAGCAACAGCGAGAAATTCATGCGGTTCACCAGCGCGGATGAACTCAGCCACGTCTCAGCGTCCCACTTATAGCCGGTCGGCGGCGCGCAGCCGTAAAGCGGCATTCCCAACTTCTCGATCGATTGAGCCAGCGGCAGTGGATTCTGCATCTCCGCGCCAGTAATGCGCGCCGCGGAAACGACATACTCGAGCGGTGTCTTCAGCTTGGCATTTACTGTCGCCGATGAGAAGAACTCCGGCGAGTGCACCATTGTCCGCAGAACGGCCTTCATATCGCCCCGCGAGCTCATAAAACTCCTGGCCATGCGGTCCACCAGCACCACCGGCGGTGCATCGCTCACAAATCGTTCGGCCAATTTCAGGCTGATGAAATGCGCCGTTGCCGGGCTGTTGGCCAGCATATGCAAGAGCTCTTCACCCTCCCCCTCACCGCTCTGCTTGATGGTGCGTCCAAGCACCTGCTTGGCCCCCGGCTCATGCCGCCGTTCGTTGTAGAGGAATTGGCCGCCCTCGCCCGGCTGGTCGGTTGTCCAGCCAGTAAAAACCTTGGCCACCTCCGTCACATCGTGCTGCGTGTAGCCGCCATTTACACCCAGCGTGTGCAGCTCCATCAGCTCACGTGCATAGTTTTCATTCAGACCTGAGTTGTTCTTCTTCGCAGTGAAAGGGCGCAGGTTTCGCCCGGCCGCCACCGAACTCGGCCCTGTACTCTGCGCATTGTCCAAATAGAGCAGCATCGCCGAACTCTTTGCCGTCGCTTCCAGCAGGTCCTCGAAGCGTCCGAGCGCGTGTGTCCGTACTGTCTGCTCATACTGCGGCAGCAGCGACGGCATGAACTGGTCTTTTTTGATGTATACGTTGAAGTGATTCAGCCAGAAGTCGGTCATCACCGCCTCCAGCTCACGCTCACCGTAGACATCCCGCAACAACCTTGATCCAAAGACTTCTCCTGAGATCATGCGATTCGTGCCACTTAGCGCGGCAAGCGTTTCCTTCTGCACCGGCGTCATTCCAAGGCCGGCTCTCGTCTCGTCCCCGCGCAGTCCCTTGCGCAACGCCACCAGCTCTGCAGGTTGCATCCGCAGCAGCCGTTGGTACCGTGCAGACGCCGGCATGGCCAGAATCGCATCGACTTGCAGCTGAGGCATCGGCGCGGTCACCTGGTCCAGGTTGGGTGATGCCGGCGCTTGCTTCGTGGATGGTGCCGGTGGCTTTCCCGTGATCGAACCAGATTGGGCTGGTTGATTCGTTGCTGAATTTCCGACTGTCGACTCGGCTATCCCCTGGTCAGCATCCTTCGTCTTTGCCACGCTGGCCGCGGCTTTGGCCTCCTGCCGCATCTGGTAGAACTCCACTTGGTCCGCTACGATCGCGGCCTTTTCCGTATCCTGCGGCAGCGCCCCTGACTTGGCAAACTGGCGCACCATCCCCGGCGTGGGATATCGATCGAGCCGCTCCTCCTGCGTCATCCACAGCGCGGGATAGATGCTCAATCGCTGCTCCAGCGCGCTGTCCTCAATGCGTTCCGGAGCGAGCTGCCGCTCCAGCCATGCATCCACGCCCATCGCCCGCACTCGCGCCACTTCGCCCGGCCGCGGGCCAAAGGTCAGCCGGTTCACCAGCAATGTGGCCTTGTCGACAGAAGCATCCCCGGAACGAACGACGGTCGCGGGCCTGCCTGCCTGCAGCGGCAGGCTTCCTGCAAGCAGAGTTGAACTCAGAGCCAGCGATAACAAGGAGCGGAGCGGAACAACGCGCATTGGAAACTCCCGAGGCCCTTCGTGACTAGATCCTCGTCCGCGTCACCTTTGCCTGCGTCATCTTCGCCTGCATTGACCCGCACATCAGAGCGATGTTGCGGCTCGGCCCGGCAAGATGCTAAAACGCCGCCAAGTCCACCATCGCCGCGAACAGATCTTCCGCCTGCGGCAGAATCGCATCTTCCAGGACCGGCTGGTACGCGACGAACGTGTCCATGGACCCGATCCGCCGCACTGGCGCATCCAGATCGTGAAAGAGCTCTTCACTCACCCGTGCCGCCAGCTCCGCGCCGAAGCCCCAGCTGCGCATATCCTCATGTGCGACGATCACGCGGTTTGTCCTGCGCACGCTTTCCGCGATGGCCTCAAAGTCATAGGGCGCAAGTGACCGCAAATCGATGACCTCGACCGAAAGTCCCTTCTCGCGCTCTGCTCGTTGCGCCGCCTGCAGGGCACGCGGCACCACCGCGCCATAGGTGATGAGGGAAAGATCCGTACCCGCGCGCAGTGTCTTTGCCTTGCCGAACGGAATTGCATACTCCGGCCCGGGATAGGGCGCACGACCAAACGCTTCACGGTACAGCCGCTTGTGTTCCAGGAACAGCACCGGGTCGTCGCACCGGATCGCCGTCCGCAGCAGCCCCGCCGCATCAAGCGCGTTCGACGGCATTACAACGCGCATGCCCGGCGTATGCGTAAATATGCTTTCGCCCGACTGCGAATGGTAGATTGCTCCGCCCGTAAGATATCCGCCAATCGGCACGCGCATCACCAGCGGGCAGGTGAAAGTTCCGTTCGAACGCCACCGCATCACGCTCAGTTCATTGCGCATCTGGTGCATGGCCGGCCAGATGTAATCGAAGAACTGGATCTCCACTACCGGCTTGAGTCCACGCACCGCCATACCGATTGCCCGGCCGACGATGTTTGCCTCCGCCAGCGGCGAGTTAAAGACGCGGTCCGACCCAAACTCGTTCTGCAGCCCGGCGGTCAGCTTGAAGACGCCGCCTTTGCCCTTCAGCGCCCCCGACTTTAGGTGCTCGTCACGGCTGGCATCCGCAACGTCCTCGCCAAAAATGACGATGCGCTCATCGCGCCGCATCTCATCGCGCAATGTGCTGTTGATCAAATCGGCCATCGTGCGTTGGTTTGCATCGCCGCCCACCAATGGATCGGTCGAAAAGACATCCGCGCCAGGCAGCAGATCCTCGGAATACACGTGACGCTCAATGTGGTCGATGCGCGGCAGCGGAGCCGCAAGGGCGACATCTGCCGCATCCCGCACCTCCGCATCCACCTCCTGCTCCAGCGTGTGCACCTCGTCTTCGCTAAGGATGCCCTCCTGGATCAGGAACGCCTGCATGCGCCCGATTGGGTCGCGCAGCGCATCGGCCTCTCGCTCGGCCAGTACGCGGTAAAGCCGCTCGTCGTCGCTCTGCGAGTGCGAGTAAGGCCGGATGACATGGCCATGCACCAGAGCCGGGCCCTTCCGCGCACGGCAGTGCGCCACGGCCTCCTGCATGGCACGGTAGCTCTCCAGCGCATCCGTCCCGTCCACTTCGCTAAAGTGGAAGTTGGGGAAGTTCGCCACCAGCCGCGAGATGCTGCCGCCCGGTGTGTTCGTTTCAACCGGCGTCGAAATGGCGTAGCCGTTGTCTTCCACCACGAAAACCACTGGCAGCTTACCGTTTGCAGCCGAATTCAATGCCTCCCAGAATTCGCCCTGGCTGGTTGAGCCTTCGCCGATGGACACATAGACCACCTCATCGGCGGTGAAGCGTACATCCTTGAACGCACGGTAGTCGCTCGTCCCTTCCGGACGCCTGGCCGCTTCCGGGTGCGTCTGAAAAAACAGCCCCGCCTCGGCGCAGCCAACCGCATGCAGGCACTGCGTCGCCACCGATGAAGACGGCGAT
>CAXTRR010000046.1:0-10562 GCA_964246795.1 uncultured Terriglobus sp.
CCCGCCACATGCGTCGGCAGAGGCCGGATCACCCAACCCCCCAGCCAACCTGAAAGCCCCGTCACGCCCAGGTACGCAATGTTCAGCCAGGCGCTCGCCGCACTCTGCCGCGCCGCCTCCACCAGGTTCGGCACCATGCCGCCAATGGTGCTGGAGTACATCTGCGTGGCAAGATAACCCACAAACAGCACGGCAATCAGCAGGTTCGCGCCCGTGCCGTGTCCGCCGTTGGCCGAAGCCGGCCCCACCAGCAGCACCGCCGTCCCCAGGCACACCGCCCCCACACACGCCAGCAACATTGCCCACACCCGCCGCGAGACACCGCAATCCACCAGTGGCGTAAGCAGAAAGCTCAGATAGCTGGGCACCAGGATGACAAACGCAATCTGTGACTCGCGCTCATTGCTCACACCCTGCGCCGTCAACAGCGTCGCCAGTGATGCCGCCACAAAGCCATTCATGGCGCCCGAAGCCGAGTACAGCAGCCCCACCAGCCAGGTGGGAAAGCGCCGCCGAACGGGCACCTGCTCTCCTCGATCTCGGCCAGACTCCATCCCGCCCATGCTACGCGACAGAAAACCACGGGTGCCCCGTACGTCGGGTGAAGCATGGGTGCCCCGTACATCGGGCTTTTACGATGTGCGGGTTCAGGTGTCGTGCGGATTCAAGAATCCAACTACCACCTACGTTGGATTCAATAAGCCACCAGCAACCGGTTAGCCTTCAGTCGTGCCCACCGGCCTGAAACGCTACCAAACCGAAGGAGACCTCCACTTCATCACCTTGCAGAAGGCGCGATGTACACATGTGCGGGATCCAAACCTAACCAGGCCCAAAGCCGTACCATGGAACCACACAAAGACTCACTGCAGATGCTGACCAGACGACGCCTCGCCACCAACGTGCTGATGAACTGGGCCGCCATGGCCGTAAACATGGCCGTGCCGTTCTTCCTTACGCCGTTCGTCGTGCGCCACCTGGGCCAGGCCGGTTACGGCGTCTGGATCATCGCGGTCTCCATCGTCTCCTACCTCAATCTGCTCGACCTCGGCCTGCGCAGCGCCGTCGTCCGTTTCGTCTCACAGGCTCAGTCAAAAGGGGAGCTCGCCCGGGCAACGGCGGCGATCCAGGCCGCGCTCTGGGTCCGTGTTCTCATCGCGGCCGGCGTCAGCGTGCTCAGCCTCGCTCTGGCCTACGCCATGCCGCACCTCTTCAAGCTGCCGCCGGACCTGGTGCACGCCGGGCAGGTCACCACGCTGCTCTGCGCGCTGGGCGTGGCGGTGTCTCTGGTCGCCGGCGTCTTCGGCGCGGTGCTTACCGCCATCAACCGCTTTGACCTGCTCAGCTACATCACCATGGGTCAGACGCTCACCCGCGCTCTCGGCGTGCTCCTCATCCTGCGCAGCGGCCGCGGCCTCATTCCGCTGGCCGCCTGGGAACTTACCGTCATGGTGCTGGTCGGCACCGTCACCACACTTACCGCGCTGCGCTGCTTCCCCTCCTGCCGCACCCGCGTCCAGCGGCCGGAGATGCCTCTGCTCCGCAGCATCTGGTCCTACAGCTTCACCACCTTCGTCTTCATCATCGCCGTCCAGATCATCGTCAATACTGACAACCTCGTCGTCGGGGCCTTTCTCTCCGTCAACGCGGTCACGCTTTACGCCATCGGAGGCAGCCTGGCCGGCTATGCGCAGCAGGTTTCCGGTGCGCTCTCCGGCACCTTTACCCCGCTCGCCAGTGGTTTGGAAGCCGCCGGCCGTTTCGACGACCTGCGCCGAATGTTAATGAGAGGAACCCAGGCGACGCTGGCCATCGCCCTCCCCGTCGCCATCGGCCTGGCCACCCGCGGCGAAACCTTCATCCGCCTCTGGATGGGACCGCAGTACGGTCACCCCTCTGAAACGGTCCTGCGCATCCTGCTCATCAGCATGTATTTCGCTGTAGGCAATGCCACCGCCGGCTCCATCATGATGGCCATTGACCGCCACAAACCCGTCGCTCGCTGGGCCGTCTATGAAGCCATTCTGAACCTTGCCCTCAGCATCTTTCTCATCCGCAGAATCGGCTTTTATGGCGTGGCCTGGGGCACGGCCATCTCCATCACACTCACCCACATGCTCTTCTGGCCGCGCTATCTGAAAAAGGTTCTGGACGTCCAGCCGTCCGTCTACCTCTGGCAGGGCTGGGGCAAGATCAGCCTCTGCGCGATTCCTTTCGCGGCGGTTAACTGGGCCGCGGAACGCTTCTGGCATCCGCAGCACCTCGTCACCTTCCTTGCGCAAATCGTTCTCACCCTCCCGCTCTACGCAGCCTGTGTCGCCCTCGCCTTTCAGAAGGAAAGCAGGGAGATCTTTCCACGGTGGCGCGCTTCGCGGCAGCCCACTACGCCTGCGGTGCAGGTCCAGTAACCCTGATTCAAGCTGCAATCATCTCTGCCCAAACGGACTGACCCATGAACGACAGCACGCCTCATCCAACTCAGGAAACACCGGAAGCCAAACGCCTCTTCCTGTACGTCCTGATTGCCCTCTGCCTGCTCACCACGTTCCTCGGCCTGGTGCGTGGCGCCTCTATTCCCTTCTGGGCAGATGAGCTTTCCACCTTCCACATCGCACAGGTCCCCGCGTGGGACCAGATGGTCCGCTTTAACCAGAAAATGGACTTGAATCCGCCGCTGGAGCCCACCCTCGTCTGGCTCAGCATGCATCTCTTCGGCCATCGCGAGTTCGCCGGCAGGCTTCCCTCTGTCCTCAGCTTCACCGTCGTCGTCGCGTGCATGTTTGTCTTCCTTCGCCGCCGGGTCCCGCTCTGGTTTGCCGCAGCCGGTGCACTCCTGCTGCTCTGCAATGAAGGCATCAGCTACTACGCCACGGAGACGCGCCCTTACGCCGTTGAGCTCGCCATGCTCGGCGTGGCGCTGGTTGCCTACGACACCATCCTGCGGCAATCCTCGCGGTTTGAGACCGTTCATTCTTTACCCGGCCCGCTTCACCGTCTCGCTCCCCGCCTCCTCCTCGGCCTGGCTCTGGTTGGCCTGCTGCTGAGCCACATCTTCGGCGTCTTCGGCATCGCCGCCTTCCTGCTTGCGGAGGCAGTCCGCACCCTGCGCCGGCGCAAAGTCGACGTGGCCACCTGGCTCGCCCTGCTCCTTCCCCTGGCCTGCTGCTTCCTCTACCTCGCGCAGATCCGCATGCAGCACAACCTTGTCTACCCGGAGGAGTTCCGCCCCAGCATCCGCGGCGGCGTCCTGCTCTACAACTCCCTCCTGATCAAACCGATCGCACCTTTCCTTGGCCTGGCAGTCCTCGCGCTGCTCTTCTTCAAGCGCTACCCGCAAACCACCTTCCGCCAATCGGTACACCTACCCACGGAGATGTGGGCCCTCTTGCTGGGACTTCTCGCGACACCGCTGGCGGTTGCCGTCCTCTTGCGCCTGCGCTCCCCGCTCGGCGGCTTTTTTCCGCGCTACGCTTTGGCCGCGGCTTACCCCGCGATCTTCCTCCTCATCGCTTTCTTCGCCTGGCGCTCCCGGGATGACCGGCGGCTCGGCCGCCTGCTCGCCGGCGTCGCGCTCCTGGGAGCCCTCTTCACCTACCGGGAGGTCCCCGGCCAGGCGCGCCATCTGCTTCACCGCGGACTCCTGGTCGCGCCAGACCAGACCGCCACCGACGGCGGCATCGGCAAAGTCGCCCCGGAGCTGCCCCTCGTCGTCAACGACCCGCACGCCTTTCTGCAGGCCGACGACCGCCTCCAGTCCCGGGACAAACAGCGCATGGTTTACGTCGCCGACCCGGACGAAGCTATGCGCGTCGTCCACGCCAATGCCGCCGAATCCATCTCCACTGACGCCGCCGCCTTCCACATCGGCTCACCCGTCATCCCCTACGCCGACTTTATGAAGACCCACCGGACGTTTCTTGTCGTCGGCGAAATGGACCACGTCAGCGACTGGTTCCTGCAATCCGTCCTGAACCACGGCGGCAGCGCCAGCTTCCTGGGCCGTTACGACTTCGCCGGCAAGCACCTTCCCCTCTGGCTCGTCACCGCCGGCAACGAAAATTACCCGTCCACCTCGCAGCAACTTAGCCGCACCGCGGCCCCTTAGGAAGGTCTGATGAAGTGCCTACCAGAGGGAGGCTCCCAAACCCGCTGTTGTATTGCGCTTACGCGGAACCCTTCTCCACGTAATGCTCGCCCGGACGAAAAAAGTACCGGCCATGCACAAAGCCGGCCAGGTCCCAGCTCGCCAGCTCATTGCTGAAGGCCTCCCCCCGGCGCCCGGCAAAACGATTCCCGGGCAGCGCCAGCAGACTCCGCAACGCACGCCCGACGCGATGCCGGGGAATGCCCAGCAAATACGCCACCGGCTCCGGCCGTTCCCGGTCCAGCACACCCTGCGAAACGGCGCGCCAATACGCCCAGCGGCGGTGATAGCTCTTTGTCAATCGCTCCGGCGCAATGTAGTGCAGAATCTCCAGCTCCGGCACATACACACCCTCGATCCCCGCGGCCTGCATTCGCCGGTGAAGTTCTGCGTCCTCTTCCGAGAGCAGGCCTTTCCCCGTGCGTCCCAGCCGGGTCGAATAGGTGCCGACCCGCTCAAAAACACTTCGCCGGATCACGCAGTTCCCGCTCATCAAATTGGCCCCAAACTCCGGCCCGTATCGCGAACGCGGCTTGGCCGGAATCGCGCCAATCGCCGAGTGATACCCCGGCGGCAGCCAGTCCGGCACCGGCGTAACCCAGTTGGGCAAATACGGGCCGCCGATGTAGTCAATAGAGCTGTCCATGAACTCGCGGGCGACCACCTCAAACCAGTGCGGCTCAGTCTCTTCATCGTCATCGATGAACCCAAGCAGCTCGCCATCACCCGCCGCAATTCCGGCATTGCGCGCCTGCGATGACCCCTGTCGCGTCTCTAACACATACTGAATGCGCAGTGACGCGCCTCGCGCCATGTCTTCCACCAGGGCCCGCGTGCCATCCTGGCTGTTGTTATCCACCACAAAAACCGTCACCTGCAGCCCTGGAGGGACCGTCGCCCGCAGAAAGCTTTCAAGTGTCAGGCGAAGCAGATCCGTACGCTTATAGGTGGGTACAACTACGTCCAGCTTCATAGTCCCAAGACGACCGGCACGGGAGAGTGGGTACGAAAGTGCCGCTTTTAATCTAGCATTCCTCAGCAGGCGCGAATCCAGCGGGTAAGCTGATCCCATGTGGTTCCAACAGGCCGCGCCATGGATCTTTTTCGGCTCGGCGGGGATTGTGATCTACGCCTACGCCGGGTACTGGCTGCTGCTGCGGATCGCAAGCCGCCGGCGGCCTGTGAGCACGGCCCAAGCAACGCCCACGATCTCCATCCTGATGGCCGCACGCAGTGAATCGGCAAGTCTGCTCACCAAGCTGCGCCAGCTTCAGGATCTGTCCTACCCTCCTCACCTGATCGAGACAATCGTCGTCTCCGACGGCTCAACCGATGACACAGCCGCCGTCCTCGCGCAATTCCCTCACGTGAAAGCCATACTGCTGCCGGTCAGTGGGGGCAAAGCCGCCGCCCTGAATGAAGGCGTCCGCCACGCCACCGGTGAGCTTCTCTTTATGATGGACGCTCGTCAGCGCATTGATCCGGACGCCCTCGAAAAGCTCGTTCCACCTTTTGCTGACCCCAGCGTAGGTGCGGTCAGCGGCGAACTTCTGCTTGAAAACGTTGACGGCACTCCCTCCGGCGAAGCGCTGGGCATCTATTGGAAGATCGAAAAGGCCATCCGGCGCCTCGAATCGGACTCCGGATCGGTGGTGGGTGTCACCGGTGCAATTTACCTGATGCGCCGTGAATTATTCATTCCAATGCCTCCCGGCCTTATTCTTGACGACGTTTTTCTCCCCATGCACGCCGTGCGCCAGGGCAAGCGCGTCCTCTTTCAACCTGCTGCCATCGCCCGCGATCGCATCTTCAACGAGAAAGGCAAGGAATTCCGGCGCAAGGTCCGCACGCTCACCGGCAATCTTCAGCTCATCCAGGCCGCGCCCTGGCTGCTCTCACCCGGCAATCCCATCCTTTTCCGCTTCATCAGCCATAAAATGTTGCGGCTGCTTGTACCGTTTCTTTTGCTCCTCATGCTTGTCACTTCCGGGGTATCCCCTCACCCATTCATGCACTTCCTCTTCGCTGCTCAACTGATATTCTTTGCTCTGGCGCTCATGGGCATGCTCCTCCCCGGCTGCCGGCACTCGCGGCTGTTTACCCTGCCGGCAACCTTCACCATGCTGAACGCGGCGGCGGCCCTGGCCTTTTACAAGTTCCTGGCGCGCAAGAGTGTCTGGCAGTAGGGCAGTAGGCTTTAGGAAAGGTCCGATGAAGTGCTGTTTCGGAGGGGCCCAGCTTTAGTCAGGCCATCAATCGCCAATATCCTAGCGGGCTTAGCCCCTGGGGCCGCCTTCTCGGACTGAGTCAGACCCTGCAAAGGCGTTATTTCGACCGGAGCGAAGCGAAGTGGAGAAACCCTGCTGTTTTGGCACGGCAGCGGGAACGTAGAGCTGAAGTAACCTGCTCCGGCTTCGGTGCGGGATCTGGGAAAGGTGAAAGCTAAGCGCGGTTAGCTGGCAGCAATATGGGCACAGGTATTGGCCATTACATCCCGCTCGTCGCCTACCTGGGTTTCTGGGTGATGTTCGCGGTCTCGCTGGCGGGGCGCCCCATCTACGGCCTTTACTACGTCATGCCCTTCCTGCCGTACCGCACCATGCGCGACCACTTCGAGATTTACCCTCTTGGCTCGAACATGGTGACGCTGCTGCTCATCTGCATCCTCGTGGGTGCCGCGCTCAAAGGCAAGCGTCCGCCCCCCTCTCCCCTCTATCTCGTCTGGATCCTCTTCGCCATGTATCTCTACTTTTCCATGTGGATCGGCACCGCCATGGGAAACGCCCCTGCACCCATCTGGACCAACGATCTCAACTTCGTGGCCTGGAAGGACTACATGGTGCTGCCCCTGCTCTTTTTCGCGGGCGGCATGGTGCTTGAGGACCGGCGACAGATCCGCAATGTCGTCATCATCACCGCCATCTCCCTCTTCCTCATCGATCGCAGTGCGCTGCTGGAAAGTCTCTCCCACAGCTGGGCCGTCTTCGACGAAAACAAACGCACCAGTGGCCCCATCGAGTGGGGACCCAACCAGCTGGCCGCCTTTCTGGCTCAGTTCTGCATCTTCTTCTGGGCCTTTGCCCGCATCATCAAACGTCCCAAGGCCAAACTGATTCTCTATTCCCTCGTTGGCCTCACGCTCATCACCACCGTCTACGCCTTTTCCCGTGCAGCCTACATCGCCGTCCTCATAAGCACCGCTGTTTTCGCGCTACTCAAAGACCGTAAACTCATCGTCGCGCTGGCCATTTTTCTCTTCACCTGGCAGGCTCTGGTGCCCGCCGCCATGACTGAACGCATCTCCATGACAAAGGACTCCAGCGGGCAATTGGACGAATCCGCTCAGGAGCGCGTCGACCTCTGGAAGCAGTCTCAGGAGATTTTTCTTGGCAGCCCGGTCGTGGGTGCAGGCTTCGGCAGCTTTCAGTACGGCGCACATCGCGCCAACCTGAAAGACACCCACAATTACTTTGTAAAGGTGCTGGTGGAAACGGGAGTCATCGGCTTTCTGTTCTTCCTGGTCATCCTCTTTCAAATGACCATGGCCGGCTTCCGGCTTTTTCGCCGGGCAAAAGATCCGCTCTACGAGGCGCTCGGACTCGGTTTCTTCCTTGCCATGATCTCCTGCATCGTCGCCAACTGCTTTGGCGACCGCTGGACTTATCTCGAGATCAACGGCTTGCTCTGGATCCTCGCCGGCGCGGTTCTGCGGGCACAGCAACTTACCGATGGCAGCACCGCTCCGGAGCTCAGCCGGGCCTTCTCCCGCGGACAGTTCGCCCCACCCTCCGGACTCGCCACCAGTGCCCGCTGACTCCCTCGAAGAACCCTTTCCGCCAAACGGCATTCCCGTCCTCCTGACGGACGCCCTCCAGCAGAAATCCTCCACCAGCACTGACACCCATATCCTGCTCATGCTTGACCAGTTTCCCCCGGTCCTGGGCGGCGGTGAACGTGTGGTTCTCCGCACCGCCGCTCTGCTGCGGGACGCCGGTTATCGCGTCTCCATCCTGACCTTCGCGGTGGAGTGCAGCGGGGAAACTCTCGCCCACGCTGCTTGCCCCATTTACCTGTTGCCCATCACCGGCGTTTTCCAGCCGGCGGCACTCCGGGCGGCGTGGCAATTGGGCCGCTTTCTGCGCCGAGAGCGCGTCCGTGTCGTGCAAACCTATTTTGAGAGCTCCAACCTCTTCGGTGGCCTCACCACCAAACTGCTCTCCCGCGCCCGCCTCGTCTGGAACTTCCGCGACATGGGCATCCTGCGGGAAAGCAAGCACCGGGCCGCCTATCGCCTGCTGCGACGGTTGCCGGACCACGTCATCGCCGTCTCGGAGAAGGTCCGGCGGCACGCCATCCAGGTCGATGGCATCCCTTCCGCGCGCGTCTCCGTGATGTACAACGGCCTCAACTCGCGCACGTGGCAGGGCACAAGTCCAGGCGGCACTGGCGGCACTCCGTTGGTAATGACCGTCGGCAATATCCGCCAGGTAAAAGGGCATGACACCCTCATTGAGGCCGCCGCGCTGGTCCTGAAGACCATGCCGGAAGTCCGCTTCCAGATCGCGGGCGAGGTTCTTGACCGGCCGTACTTCGAAAAGATGCAGGCTCGCATCGCCTCTCTCGGTGTCACTGGATCTGTAGACTTCCTCGGCAAGGTAGACGATCCCTCGCCGCTGCTACGCCGGGCCACGCTCTTCGTCTTGCCCTCCCGCAGTGAGGGCTTTTCGAACGCAATCATTGAGGCAATGGCCGCCTCGCTTCCCGTCATCGCCACCTCCGTCGGCGGCAACGATGAGGCTGTCGTAAACGGAATTACCGGCCTGATCGTTCCCCCTGACCACCCGCAAGCCCTGGCTGCCGCTCTGCTTCACCTGCTTGGTGCTCCGGAACTGCGCACTTCCATGGGTCTGGCGGCGGTGGAGCGCGTAGAGCGTCTCTTTACGGAAGAGGCAATGCTGTCCAGATTCCGGGAGCTCTACCAGCAGCTCTGCTCCTAGCAGCTCCGGCTCACCGGGCCTTTCTGGAAAGTTCCACCTTCACGGGAACGCCCTGGCGCAAACTCTCATTCTCATCGACGGCTTTCATCGCTACCACCATGGGAGCGCTCTACGTTGCTGCGCGATTGAGACATCTGCTCATCTTCTGAAATACTCCACCATCACCAAAAAGCTTCAGCCTCCGAAACCTGTTCTTACTCGCCAGCGCTTCTGGTGGAAAGGGCTGGGGGTTTACAGCGGTCGAGCCCTCCCATTCTGGGAAGCTCGGACCGACGCATCGCGTTCTTCGCCTCAACACAGACTCAAGCAGCACGTACTACTTTTTCCAAGAATCACCTGGGGGAAGCCAACTCTCGACGCCAGGCGCACCTTGAGACTGACCAGATTGTCCATTCCGTTTTCGTGAGATCAATTTACTTTTGCGAAATATAGCTGCCACCTGTGTTCTCCGCATCGAGATTCGCCGGAAATGACATGAACGGGTTACCGTTCTTTTCCACCTTCGGGGTACGACCTAACCCCTTTGGGGGAATAGATTACCCAGAGTGTGCACTCTCTTGCACATTCGGGGGATTCGCCTTGCCTAAGTCATTCATTCCACACGCAGACGTTTGGCGCTGCGGGTGCAATAAGGAGAGTGCACCGGTTTGGGGAGCGCAGCACTTCGAGGGCGCCTACAAAAACCTTTGCAAAGGCTTCCGCAAGGAAGCAGCAATAAAAACTCCCAGGAGCTCTTGACATGAAAGCAATTGCTAACTTTCTCTGCCTCGGTGTGCTAGCCGCCGCAGTCGTCCCGGTCGCCAAGGCCGATACCAACAACCAGATTTCCTTCATCGGTGGCGACACCTACAACACGACCACTGGCAACGTGAACTTTACTGACATCAACGGTTCAGCTCCGGGCAACAGCGTCGTCGTTGGCGCCTACGGCATCTTCGCCCCCTTCGCGAACGCTGCCGTCACTTTCAACAACTTCAATTACTTGACGCCCACCGTCCCCTACGACTTGATCAATGCCACGGCTTCCGCCACCCTGTCCGCGATCTTCCGCGTGACTTCCTGGACGTATCTCGTCGATAACAGCAGCAGCTGCATGACCAGCCCCTGCCTCACCGTCTCCGGAACTGGCAACTACATCATCTCCAACGGAACCACCATCCCGAACGGTCTGTTCACGCTGACCACCCAGGGTGGCGGCAACGGCTCGACCGTCGTCTCCTTCTCCGACACCAACACCATCGCCGCGACACCTGAGCCAAATAGCCTCATGCTGCTGGGCACGGGCCTCGTCAGCACTGCTGGCATGCTGCTCCGTCGCCGCCGTGGCGCTGCTGCCATTGCGTAAATCTCCTCATCAAGTACAGCAAAACACATGCAGTGAAAGAGGGCCCGGAATGGGGGGGGCGGGTTAACTGGATGTG
>CAXTRR010000046.1:10572-30774 GCA_964246795.1 uncultured Terriglobus sp.
AAAAAAAATTCATTTCAACTCGCCCCCCATTCCCCGCGGCCTATTTCACTGCATGTCCTGGTCAGAAATTACAGCGAAAACAGCAACGAACTAACTCTGCACCTTAAGGCAAATCCGGCAGGCAATGCGGGCTGAGTTTCCGCCTCAGGATGTCCGTCCGGGCAGGTAAATCCAGTTGTCTGGTATCGCCTCCGTCTTGACATGCTGCTAAGCATATTCGGCCCTTACCGGAACAGTGCCTGACGGAGACCATCCTGCCCGCCAGCCCAGCTCGTGAGCTCTATGGGCAAAGGGCCGCCAACCTCTTCGGGCCACATCAGCAGGTTATCGCGCGCACCGCCGATCACCGCCGGATCATCGCCACACGATCGCGTGTTGATACTGCGCTTCAGGCGTTGTTGTTGAGGTCCGCGACCGATCTGAACGTGCAATGGATGCCGATGGCACTGGATTCCTTTGCAGTAAGCGCAGCCGACTTCTCCACCGCCATCGGGTCGTTCGCCGCACCGAAGGCCATCGGAAATGGAAAGTCCGGCACACCGGAGAGTCGCAAAGCAACCCATGCTACAGATCGGGGCCCACCAGCAGCGGAAGCTTGGACCGCGCTGCAGCTAACTCAGCACCGCCACCACTTACTCCGGCGTGAGCTTGGAGAGATTCACGCCGTTCTGCCGCCCACCCAGGTCCACCAAGCCGACATGACGTCGCCAAACCAGCGACTGCCCGTAAACAAACTCGGGCGACTTCAGCGACTCGTAATCGCCAAAGATCCGCAGCTGCGGCATCTGGCCGGCCTTTTCCTCAAGGGTCAGAGTCTCCAAAGTGTTCTCTGCCCATACCGCAGCAGCAGTTTCTGAAACACTACGTGACCCGTGAATGGATCGCAGGGAGACTAAGATCAGGCCAAGACAGACGGATTCGGCTTTACTACGAGATCGTATTGAAATTCTTTTCTTTCGATTTCGTGATCTAACAAGCCGGCGATTCCTAACGGACTACTTTGCATTGGAGACGGGGCCGTAGATAAGCTGAAAGCCAAACATCATCACAGTTAGCTCGAATGACAACGATCTACTTCGGCCCCTGTGTTTCCGGTCCGGCTACCCCCTCCAGGCCACCTTTCTCTTCTCGAGCATCTTCTACTTTTCTGGAATAACAGTCGCTTTCGAAAGAAGATCGCCGGCTTCCTGTTTCGCATCATCATTTATCTCAGAAAGCTTCATCTGTTGCGTCATCTCTAGAAGCTGGATCGCTCTCGGTTTACCTCGCTTTTTCTCCAGGTAAATCTTGGCAAGTTCCAAAGTCGCCTCTCCCGATCCCAAAGCACGAGCCTTTTCAAACCAAAAGATTGCAGCTCGCAAATTATTCATTTTGAGCTTGTCTATGGCCAGATTAAAAGCACCCGTTTCACACCTCTCCTATAGGCCCTCTTGTACCAATAGGCTGCATCGTCGTCCGATTGTAGGACTCCTTTGCCCGACGAGAAGTAATTACCGAAATTGACTTGCGCACCAGTGTGTCCCAGTTTGGCTGATTGCAAAAGGTACCGAGCGGCCTCTTTATAGTGACTCTTCTCCTCGGCTCTTTCGGCATGTAAAAACAGCGCCTCGGCTTCCGCTCTTGCCTGATTCGCAGTCAAACGCGCATGTCTAGTTAGTACTCTCGACATCTCAAACTCACTCTTAAGTAGGGATCGCCGAGGAATATCAAGGCATTACTGTATAAAGTACCTCTAGACCTTCAAGAATCTCCAACATGGTCAGACCAGTCGCAGCTCCCATAGCCAGCCACCTAGCGTCATTTGGCTTCAAGCCTTGACCTATCCCCACAGTAAAGACTTGTCAATTCGCTTTCCACTACGATCCGGATTAGGCACGGACCATCCCGTGACTTTCCATTCTCAACCTTTGCCCGTACCCCCTTGCTGGATTTATTAGGTTTTGACGTTCGTCCACGCTCTCCTTTGCCTTGTAACATAGGGAATCCTGGTCCGGGACTACTTCCGGAAGTCCCCTGCGAAACCTCAGCGCCAGAGTCGCCGCTAGAACCTGGCTTTCGGTGGGTTCAAGCCAAATGGGATTCCAGAATCAGCTGGCGGTGGAAGTGAAGCTGGCGGCCATCGCCGATCTTCGGATCCGTTGCTCCACAATTGGCTATACAGGTGTGGCCGCCACCCAGACCTGCTCCACCGTCACCCTCACCTCCACCGTCACAGCAAGTGATGCCATCCTCACCGCAGTGGCCCGTCTTCCGTGGTCCCATCGGGATCCGAATAGAAGAGCGGGATGTTGAGGACATAGGCATAGCGGTTCAACGATTGTGGATTGTCGAAACGCAAGCTTCCACTACTTGGATCGGGACTAAGGCAGTGTCCGAGCATCGAGGTGTACTGGCGGTATCGGAAGGGATCGGTGTTGGATTCCGGAGTCCTGCTCCCGGCCGGTGTATAGGGAGTTTGTCTTCGGCGGCGTCGCCCAAGTTGGCTTGTTCTGCTTCGTTCAGGTTTTTCGCCAAAGAGACCGGATTTCTCGGTGAAGAACGTCTGTCCCTGGCAGTTGGTGCGGACGCACTCCGTGCCGAGATTATGGCGTGAAGATACAAGGTTGAGCCTTGGGACGCCTTCATTCGCGCCCGAATCGCCCTCCCCGAAGACAGGAACCAGCGCGAACTCCTCGAAGAGGCGGTCGTCCTCCGGTTGTGCAGAGTGACCAATCTAGCCTGAGTCTCTCACCGCTGGCCCATCAGATTTGCTAACCCAACTTCGCCGCGGCCGCCGAAGCGTCTTTGCCGGTCTTGCTCTCCGGCGCCAGGGTCGCGGCTTTCTGCAGGTGCAGCACCGCGTTTGGCTTGTCACCGAGCTTGGCATAGGTTGAACCCAGGTGGTACTGGATGGAGGCGTTGTCTGGCGCCTGTTTCACCGCATCTTCCAGCAGATCACGAGCAGCGGCATAACTGCCCTTGTAGTAGTAGACCCAAGCCAGTGTGTCGGCAGTATTTGGGGAGTCTGGCAGGCCATGCCTCGCCGTTTGTGCATGCGTGAGTGCCACATCCAGGTTTTGACCAGAGTCCAGCATGAGATATGCCAGGTTGTTGCTGGCCAACGGGTCGTTCGGTTTCAGCTCCAACGTGTGCTTGTAGTAATCGATGGCCTTGGATACATCCCCCTTCGATTCCGCAAGCGTACCCAGGATTAGGGGAGCTTTCGGATCGGTCGGGTGGGTGCCGGCCCACTTCTCCCAAACCGCGACTGCCTGATCCGTGCCACCCAGCGCTGCCTGCGCCTGGGAATACGCCTGCACTGCGTTTTCATCACTCTGATTGAGGCTCATGGCCTTGGAAGCGGCATCCCGCGCAGCCGGAAAATCCTTCAGGTTCAATTGCAGGATGGCCAGTGCCGTATAAAGCTGCGGGTTATTGGGCGACCGGCGGATCGCATCTTCCGCACGAGCTACCGCTGCCTGCGGCTGTTTCGCCGCAATGTCTGACCTCATCAGGAAGGTAAGTGCCTGCATGGAGTTGGGATCCTGCTGCAGCGCCTGCTCCAGCAACTTACGGCCTTCCGCTGTCTTGCCCTCCACCAGATAGAGCCGGCCTAGAAGGTTCAAAGCGGCACCGTTAGTGGGGGCAAGCTTGCGGGCCGTCTCAAAGTCCGCCTCGGCATGCGAGTATTCCTTCTGGTTCGCCGCGGCTGTGCCACGCCAAAGATAGGCATCGGCGTAATCCGGATGGAGGCTGATGGTCGCCTCCGCCACCTGCGACAGCAAGCTCGAGTCGCCCCGTCCACTGGCAATGCTGGCCAGCCCGCGTTGCGCCTCCAAACTGGAAGGATCAAGCCGCGAGGCTGCATGAAACGCAGACTCCGACGTATTCATATCCCCCTTCAGCGCCGCGGTGCGCCCCAGCATTAACTGCAGCGCCACGTTTTCCGGTGAGTTGCGGGTCGCCTTCTGCATCAGGCTGTAAGCTTCCTCGTTTTTGCCTGCCTGCATAAGCAGGTAACCGTTCAGCAGCTCGACCTGGGCATTTCTGCTGTCCGTTTTAGACAGCTCATCCACGATGGACTTCGCGCCGGAAACGTCGCCAGACTGCAAAAGAATCTGCGCATAGGCAATCCGGATCGGAACACTCTTGGGATGACTGTGAGCCAACTGAGCATATGTATTCTTTGCAACGTCCAGCCGGTTGTTGCGCAGGTCATAATCCTTCAGGAGAGACACCGCGCTTTCATCGTCTGGCAAATCGGAAGCCGCGGCCTGCAGTACTTGTTGCGCATGGGCATCGTCCTTCTGCTCCATGTAGAGTCCCGCCAGCGCCGCGCGCAACTGAACCGCCTTGGGTGATTGCTGGATAGCGGTTTGCAACTGCTGCTCAGCTCCCGCGTGATCTCCTGACCTTGCCAACAGCGCCGCCAGCGCAATGCGTGCGGTACTGTTCGCCGGATCCAGTTGTACCGCCTTCTCCAGTTCCGTTCGGGCATGGTTCGCATCCGGGGCTTGCGGACTGGACCCTACCAGCAGCGCAAGCGTGGTGTGATACGCCGACCTGTTAGAGTCCAGCGAAATCGCGTGCTGGATGTCGGACAGGGCTGCTTCCCGGTCGCCTTTTCTCACTTCCGCCTGAGCTCGCAACGCAAACCCGTCAGGATTATTCCCGTCCTGCGCCAGAATGGCCTTTGCCTGATCCAGAGCACGGTCGGGTACGCCGCCCGCCACCAGCAAAGAACCCAGATCGGCCCGCGCTTTCACGTTTGAAGGATCCAGATCGACCGTGCGCATCAGTTCCTGGTAGGCCGCCATCGGATTGCTGAGCTGCAGGTACACCTTGGACAGCTCGTAGTGCGCGGCACTGAAGTTCCGGTCGATCTTCAGCGCGTTTGAAAACTGAATGCCCGCTTCACGGTATTTGCCTTCTTTTACATAGCGCTGACCGCTCTCCAGGTACTTCTGCTTCTGGACGTTTGGATCTTTCTTGCAACCTTCCGTGGTGACAAGGACGCAGGAAAGCAACAAGGCAGCTCCAATGGAGCGAGAAACAGCAGAAGACTTCATGAGCAAACTCCCAGTGCAGAAACTCTTACGGATAGGCGACGCTACTTCATTTCGATTTAATCGGGAATATAGGTAGGCAGCAATGGCACTAAAGTCTGAGTGAACCGTAGCGCCCGCTTGTGCGCCTCTGCCTGGCTTTCCCCAGGCACCAGCGGCGTGATGACACGAATCAGTGCAGCATCTGTGCGGTTATACAGAACAGAATCGGCAAGCATATGAAGTTTCGCTACGTAATCATTGGCAATATTCTGCCCGTGCGTACGATACCAGTAGAAAACTTCCTGCCGGTCGACACCGTTGGAAATCAGATACTCACCCACACGATATTTTCCGGAAGGATCCGTCCACTCCGTCGTGCCGGAGGAGTCGAAGCTCCAGCCTGAGCCGGGCAGGCAGTTTTGCGGAGAATGGATCGACTGCCCGGTCCGCTGTGTCGGGAAATAGCCGATGAACAGTCCAACGGGCACCACGATGCGGGCTCCAGGGTCTGGGGCACCCAGGTAGGTGCGGTTCAAAAAGACACCTTTACCCAGGATCTCCAGCGCTTCCGGAGCGATCGGAAGATCACGTCCACGCCAATCGCCGATGCTTTGCGGCAACTCCGCCAAAGGCCGGCTGGGCGGCACCTTGTCCGTGTCGCCGCGCATCTCGGTCAGGCAAACAGTGGCGGCCAACAGCCCCACAACAACCCAGGTGTGCATCGGTTTCATAGTGTGCCCGGCACCTGCGGCCGTGAAAATCTTCGTGTCGCTAAATGAATGAGGTACAGGCATGCAAGCGATACCAGAAACATCAGCCAGCCGGAAAATTCATGGAAGAATCCGACTGCCTTGTCCGGGTCCCAGTACTGCACACATAGCCCGGTGCCAAAGATGCGCAGCGCGTTGGCGGCCACGGCAATGGGCAAACTTGCCAAGGCCAGAATGACGCGGCGCAGGGTCGTCCGCTCGAAAAAGTATCCGAACAGCACTGCTACGGTAAACAGGCTCATCATTGAACGGATGCCGCTGCAGGCCTCCGCCACCTCGAGCTGCATGCTCGGCAGGTTAATAACGTTCCCTTCCCTTAAGACAGGGACTCCCGCCAATGGAAGCATGGCAGAGGCTACCTTGGAAGCGAGGATCTGCAAGGGAAAAGTGATCTGATTGAAGACCACCGCAGGGAGCGGAATCGCCAACAGAAGCACAAAGAGGGGAAAACGGACCGTGCGCAGCATCGCCGTTCCATAGATCGTCCATACCACGCCGGCCGCGAGCAGCAGAAAGGAAGTCCGGGCCAGGAATAGATCCGCGCCAAAGCGTCCCGCCAACAGCATTACCAGGCTAAGCAGGATTAGGCTCAGCCCCGCCCACGACGGCCGCACTGGCACCTGAGCAATTTGCTGCCGGCGCTCCCACAGCAGGAACGCCACAAAGAAGGGGATGAGAAATCCGTGGGAAAAATCCGGCAGTTCATACCAGTCACGCACCAGCTTGACCGCAATGCCGGCGTACAGCCAGATGACCAAAAGCGACAACACGCCCAAAGGAACCAGGAACGACACGGACGCGGTAAGCGGCGATGGCAGCGCGATCGGCTGCCGCTCACGAGTCGGCACGGCGGTTTCGAGCATAAATAGTGCTCCCATTCACCCTGGGGGGTTGACCTACGTAGTATCCCGCGCGGCAGCGGTTCTTCGTGTCACTTTTTTCGCTGGAAGTTGCTGGTACGCAAGTATGCTTGGGTGACAGTGACTTCAGGCGACGGAATCATCCACGATGCACGGGTGCCGGCACAATCGATTCTGCTGGATTTGCCGCTGGGCCGCAATCGGTATCTGCGCAGAACCGCCTAAACCGACTTACTTCGGGGTAGTTGGATGGTTACGAACGTCACAATAAACTTTCGGCCTCCCCGAGAACCCTGCCAAACTGATGGCATCATTTACGAGAACACCCATGAAACTGCTTTCCTTCACATCGCTCGGCCTTCTGTTCGCCCCGGTCATCTTTGCGCAGGGCACGCGCCCCGTCCTTCAAGCCGCACCTGCCCCGGCGTCGGCTCCCGCAGCATCCAGCCCGGCCGTTGTCGGTGATCTCCGGCCCTCTCAGGTATCGTCCAGCAGCTACATCATCGGCGCGGGCGATACGCTCCAACTCAACGTCTGGAAGGAGCCGGGCATGTCAGTTTCCGGCGTCCCCGTTCGGCCAGATGGCCAAATCTCCCTTTCACTTCTGGGCGACATCCCTGCGGCGGGCGTGACCCCCATGGCCCTCGGCACTGAAATTGCAGGTCGTTTGAAGAAGTATGTCAATGACCCTCTCGTGACAGTGACGGTGCTCAGCGTAAATCCGAAGGAGATCTTCTTTATCGGTGAGGTGGCACACACAGGCGCTGTCGTTCTTGCTCCTGGCATGACCCCTCTGCAGGCGATCTCGGCCGCTGGCGGTCTCAGCCCCTACGCCAAGAAAAAGCTTTACATCCTGCGAAAGACATCCGGCAAGGAACAGAAGATCCCGTTCGACTACAAGAAAGCCCTCAAGTCCGGCGATCAGCAAGGTGTCACGCTTATGCCGGGCGACACCATCGTCGCACCCTAACCCGCACTCCCGTCCCTTATCCCAGAACCTTATCCCAGAACCTTCGAGTCAGCACATGCCGTTCCCCAGATTCGTCCCCCATGCCCTTCTGCTGATCAGCATTGCGCCCGTTGTGGCCCACGCTCAGGCGGCTCCCACTGCCTCCGCGCCTTCACCCTATGAGGGTTTTTCCCTGCCCAATATCGGAGGCAGTCTACGATTTTCGCTTACTGCCTCTGAGACCGTGGTCACCGGCTACAACGGCAGCCCAGGAACGGGAACCACCACTTACACCGACTTTTCCGGAAATCTGGCCTACCTTTCCCGCAGCGAAACACACCCGTTCAGCGCCGTCTACTCCGGCGGTTATCTCATCGGCAATTCACAAGTCCCGTCCTACCCTTTTCAAACGCTCAGCTTGTCCCAGGTTGCCAGAACGCGCGATTGGACTTTCACTGTGAGTGACCAGGTGAACTACCTGCCCCAGACTCCAGCAACCGGGCTTTCCGGCGTTCCCGGTGCAGGCGACATCAACGTGCCGCCGGTGCAAGTCGGCCCGAATACCGGGCTCGGCATCCTGACCCAGTACGCAACGCGCGTCTCGAACATCGTGAGCGGCACGGCAACACGCCAGCTTACCGGCAGCACCTCCGTTTCCGGCACCGGCGCGTACTTCATCCAGCGCTACACCGGCAGCTCGGCCAATGGCATCAACAACGATCTAACAAGCGGTTCCATCAGCGTTGATCACCGCCTCAATGCACTCTCAAGCGTGGGCGGCAGCTACAGCTACGCGCACTCCTCCTTCTCCTACCTGCCAGGACTGCTCGCCCTTGCCGGGAGCGGCTCGTCCAGCTACGACACGCAAACCGCCCAGGGAACCTACTTCCGGCAATTCTCCCGTAAGCTCAGCATCACCGCAGGCGCCGGCCCGCAATGGATCACACCGGGCGATGGACGTGTGGTGCGCAGCAGCTCCATCAACTTCTCGGCAAACGCGGCAGTTACTTACACAGCTCAAAATTATAGTTCGGGCATCAGTTACATCCGCAGCGTGAACAATGGAGACGGCGTCGTTGTTGGCACGCGCAACGATGTTGTTGCAGCCACGGCTTCACGGGCCTTTGCTCGGATCTATCAGGTCTCCGGCCTTGTCGGGTTCAACCGCTCCACTCAGCTTGCCAACACCCTGCTGCCCAGCTTCAACAGCTCCGCTGTGATAGCAGGGGGGCAGGTCTCCGTCCAGATTGCACGGCCCGTCTCCGCCTTTGCCAGCTATACACTCCAGCGACAGCTCTTCACCGGATTTTCACCGGCGCTCAACGACTTCAACGGCCTTTCCCAGTACGTTACGGTCGGTGTGACCTATTCTCCCCATGCCTTCCTCACCAGAAAGTAGCTCAACATGCTAGGACACCGCTCACTCAACCTGGACGACTATCTCAGCATTTTGAAGCGCCGCGGCTGGATCGTTCTCATCCCTTTGCTGATCCTTCCGATTCTGGCTTATTCGTTCAGCTATACGATTCCGCCGCAGTACATGTCGCAGACGCTTGTCCTGATTGACAGCCAGAAAGTCCCGGACACCCTGGTCAAGCCCGTCATCGCGCAAGACCTCGACAGCCGGCTCTCCTCCATGAAGGAGCAGATCCTGAGCCGTTCCAGCATTCAACCCATCGTGGAGCGCTACAACCTCTACGGCGAGCGCAAGATGTCCATGGATGACCGCATCGATCTTGCCCGCAAGAACATTGACATCAAGACCATCGCGCAGGAGATCGCGCGCGGCAACGGCCTGCCCGGTTTCTTTATCTCCTTCAAGGCTGGCGACGCCCACACCGCCCAACAGGTCTGCACGGAGATTACGTCCCTGTTTGTTGGCGAGAACCTTCGCTCCCGTTCCGACTCGGCGGAAGGCACCGTCAGCTTCCTGAAAAGTCAACTCAACGACGCCAAACGCAATCTCGACGAGCAGGACTCCAAGCTCGCCGCCTTCCAGCGCCAGTATGTCGGCCGCTTGCCCGGTGAAGTGGGCACCAACGGCAGCATGCTCACCAGCCTCAACACTCAGCTCGAATCGGCCAATCAGGCTCTCGCCCGCATGCAGCAGGATAAGACCTACACGGAATCCATGCTGGCGCAGCAACTCGCACAGAGCACGCCGTCCACAAACCCCTCACAACCCAATGCGCCAATTAGTTCCGCCACTCAGGAGGAACTGCAGACCCTGCTCACGCAACGTGCAGACCTACTCACTCATTACACCGCCGACTACCCTGACGTTGTTGCCCTGGACCGCCGCATTGCCGAAGTCCGCCGGCAAATGGCGCGCACGCCTGCAGCACCTCGCCCGGGTGCGAACCCCAGTGCTCCCAGCCGCTTTGACTCCCCCGCAATCCAGCAACTGCGCGCTCAGCTTCAGGCGGCAAACCTCGGCATTGAAGAGAAACGCCGGGAACAAGGTCAGATTCAGTCAAATATCGGTCAATATCAGGCGCGCATTCAGTCCAGCCCCATGGTCGAGCAGGAATTCAAGCAACTCACCCGGGACAACCAAACCGCGCAGCAGTTTTATGACGACCTTCTGGCCAAGATGAACACCTCCAAAATGGCCACGGACCTGGAGAAGCGGCAGCAGGGCGAGCAATTCCGCATGGTTGATGCCGCCAACCTGCCGGACGCGCCCTTCTCCCCCAAGCGCAGCGTATTCCTCATGGGTGGTATTGCGGCAGGGCTGGCCGTTGGCGTACTCATTGTGGGACTGCTTGAGTTCAAAGACACTTCGCTCAGAAACGAGCGTGACGTGTGGGCCTTTACCGAACTGCCCACGCTCACCATGATCTCGTTCTCCGCCGCGGTGCCCCAGATCAAGCGGCGCGGCTGGCTCAGGCGGATTTTCTTCCGCAAGGTCCGCCAGACTTCTCAGCCCACGCAGGCCATGGTTAAGCATGTATAAGAGTTTTTTCGGCTTACAACAAAATCCGTTCGGGGCCAGTCCCGATCCGGACTTCGTCGCGATGATGCCCCACACCCGGGAAGCACTCGCCGGTCTGGAATACGGCATCACCTTTCGCAAAGGCATCGTCGTCCTCACGGGTGAGGTCGGCACCGGCAAAACTACCCTCCTGCGAAGCTCGCTGGAGAAGTTCAAAAACAGCCCCGTCCACTTTGCCTACGTCTTCAATCCGCGCTTCGAAGTTCTGGATTTTCTCGAGTTCGTTCTGGCCGACTTCGGCCTGGAACCAGCCACTCGTACCAAAGCAAGCATGCTGCTGCAACTCAATCGTTGGCTGATTGAGTGCTATCGCAAGCAGGAAACCTGCGTCATCCTCGTGGATGAAGCGCAAAATTGCTCCTGGGAGTTGCTGGAGGAAATCCGCCTGCTCACCAACTTGGAAACCTCCTCGGAAAAGCTGGTGCAGGTCGTCTTGGCAGGTCAGCCGGAACTGGAGCAGAAATTACGCCAGGAAAATGCCCGGCAGCTTCGACAACGCATCGCTCTCTGGTGCCGTACCTATTGCCTCACCGATCAGGAAACTGTCGAGTACGTCCGGCAGCGCCTCCACTTGGCGGGCACTGACGAGCCGATCTTCACGGAAGGCGCGGTGCTCCGGATTCACCAGCTCGCAGCCGGCATTCCCCGCGTCATCAATCTTTTGTGTGAACATGCCTTGATCCTTGCCTATGTCAACCAGAAGCGCTCCATCGGAGCAGGTTTGGTGGAAGCCGTTGCACGCGATCTGATGCTGGAAGATCAGCTCCCGCACGGCACCATCGACCCGCTCGCCGGCAACGAACCATTACTGTCCGCTTCCCGGCCCAATCGCATGGAAGCTGCTGCCGCAACATCTCACGCCGGAATGCGAGGACAGCACGACCGATGAGCAAAATTTATGAAGCCCTTCTACGCGCTGAAATGGACCGCGTCGCCCAACTTGGCCAGCAACAGGATCCGGCCATCTCCATAGGTCCGAAACCCGGCATGGCACGCCGTGATCAGCGCTTTAGCCCGCGCGGCATCCCCGGACCCAGGGTTGAGGAACCTCGCTCCTTTGGCGTCGATACCGGCCTGCAGGGTGCCAGCTCGCCAGCAAAGGCGGCAGCACCCTCAAGCGCTGCGACTGAACCCGCATCTCTCCCCACGGGGGCAGAGACCTCGATTCCCACGGTCGCGCAAGTGGAGTGGCACCCGGATGAAGCACGTCTGCCCGCCCTGCAGGCCCGCGGCGCCAACGTGGAGCAGATTCGCGCCTTGCGTGCCCGCATGCATGAGCTCCGCGCGAATGGACCGCTCAAAACCGTTCTCATCAGCAGCGGCTTGCCGGAAGAGGGCAAGAGCTTTATCGCCGCCAACCTCGCCATCGGCTTTGCCAATCATCGCAGCAGCCGCGTGCTTCTCATTGACGGAGACATGCGCCGGGGCACGCAACACAAGCTCCTGGGAACCCACAACACGCCCGGCCTGACGGAATACCTCTCCGGCGCCGCGAGCCTGGAAGAGATCATTCAGCAACCCCGGCTCGACTCCGTGGGCGACTTCAAAGGCCTCGCAACCCTCACTTTTATCCCTTGCGGCCAGGATGCCGATAACGCCTCTGACCTTTCCGGCAATGGCCGCTTTGAAAAGCTACTCGAAGAACGCGAGGCCTTTGACTGGATTGTGGTCGATTCGTCTCCGGTCAATCTTGTTGCCGACGGCGCAAACCTCGCTCGCGCCTGCGATGGCGTGGTGCTGGTCGCTCGCGGCGGCGTCACTAAATATGAAACAGCGCAGCGAGCCCTGCAGGAACTGAAAGCCGCGAAGCTCTTGGGGGTCGTGCTAAATGCGGTGAAAGGCATGGCACCAGCCGGCGGGTACTACGGCTATGACAAGTGATGCCACATTTTCGTCGGGGCAGCTGCCGTGATCCGATTCCTGAACGTCTATTACCCCACCCGGACGGTACTCCTGCTGCTAGGCGAGGCCATCCTGGTCAGTGCGTGCTTTCTTATCGCCTGCCAGGTAATCCTCGGGCCAGACACCTTTCTCAGCCTCTTCTATGAAGAAGGTCTGCTCAAAATTGGGGCCATCACCGTCGTTGTCGTCGGCTTGTCCTATTACTTCGATCTGTATGAACCACAGATCGTTTCTATCTCGTTCGAAATTTACTTCCGCATCCTTCTTGTCCTTGGCTTCTCCTGCTTCCTGCTCGCGGCAGCTCTGTTCTTCTTTCCAGAGCTATCCATCGCTCCCAACATTTACGCCCTCAGCTTCGCTCTGCTGACACCGGCTCTGATCCTTTGGCGGAAAGCCTATGAACGGTTCGTCAACCTCCCTCTCTTCCGGGAGCGTGTATACGTTCTGGGTGCCGGCGAACAGGCTCGCTCCATCGTCGAAACGCTGCGCGTCCGCCGCGACATCGGCATGGGAGTCGTGGACTGGAATTCACTTGACCCGAGCGTCACTCCATCCGAACGCCGCACTCTTTGGACCAGCGAACTGAAGCGCCTCAGCCAGGTGAAGCCTCCCTTGCAGCGCATCATCGTCGCCGTGGAAGATGCACGCAGCGAACTGCCCATTCAGGAGCTCCTCAGCGCCCGCTTTCGTGGCACACATGTCGAGCGGGTCGGCGACCTTCGCGAACGTCTGGTCGGCAAAATTCAGCTGGATGGCCTCCTCCCCAGCATGCTGCTTTATAGCGAAGGCTTCCGCATCCAGCGGTCGCAGCAGTTTTCCCGAGTGATTGTCTCAGCCCTGGTCGCAGCCGTTGGACTCACCCTCTTTCTTCCTTTCTTTCCTGTCGTCGTCCTGCTGATCCGGCTCACGTCGAAAGGCCCGATCTTCTTCCGGCAAACGCGCGTCGGTGCCGGCGGCACACCCTTTTACGTTTATAAATTCCGATCCATGCGCACAGACGCTGAGGCCGCCGGTGCAAAATGGGCCGTCAAGAACGATCCACGCGTCACCAGATTCGGCATGTTCATGCGCAAAACCCGTATCGATGAGATTCCGCAGCTATGGAATGTCCTGCGTGGCGACATGGGCCTGGTGGGCCCCAGGCCGGAGCGCCCGGAGTTTGTGCCTTATCTCGCCGAAAACCTGCCCTTTTATGACCTGCGCCACATGATTCGCCCCGGCCTTACCGGATGGGCGCAGGTTCGTTACGGCTATGGCGCCACCCTTGCAGAATCCCGCGAGAAACTGGAGTACGACCTCTACTACATCAAGCACATGTCACTCGGCCTGGACCTGCTGATCATGTTTGAAACCATTAAAACCATCGTTCGCCGCCGCGGCGCTCAGTAGACGACCACTATCAAGGGCAGAATCGATCGGGAACGTCTGATGGGGGCGGTTCTCCTCCAGAGAAAGCTGCATGTTCTTCGGGGTGAAAGCCCGAGCCCGGTCGACTCTAGCCTGCGTAACGCCCAAGATGAATCATGTCTTCGGAGTTGCGGGCTGAAGGCCCCGGGGTAATTTCGACTCCGGCCAGAGCTATACCTGGCAGGGAAAACGCCCCAGTCATCAGTCCGGAAAGACCGGGCCCTAGCTAGAGCCGTAAGTTGATAAGAGCGGGAGGGTTTTCTCCTGAGCTCATCGCCTCGGGATAAGGTAAGCCCTACATAAATGCCTTTCGCCAGGCACCCCCACCAGAACACCCTCACATCCTGCTTGTCATTCACCAGGTATAGACAGCTTCCACGGCCGGAGTTCCCGGCTCACCATCAATGATCGTCGTGCTCAGAACAATTTCAATGTTGCCTGAAAAGGCGTCGCGCGAGCCTGCGGCCCAGGCCTGATCACGAATATGCTTCAGCAACTCCGGGTTACTCAGCAGTTCACCGGCCGCAGTGGTTCCGCCGCGGCCGATACCTGCCGCAATCAGCGTCGGCTTGCCCGTCGTTGTGTCTGTGAAGCGCGCCACAATGCCATAATCCTTATAGTTGTTCGTGGCAATCTGCCGGGCCCGATCCACGCTCCACCGATTCTGACTGCCCGCGGCCCCATCCACAATGCTGAAGGTCGTCATCTCCGGATTATTCGAAAAATGAAACCGCAGCGGGCGCAACAGGCGCAGTGCCCACTCATTCGTAAACGCACCGATAATCACAGCCGGCCCGCTTCGCAGGTCAGAGAGTGTCGTGCCGCTTTCACTTTTGATCGTGTAGCGACGCCCGGCGGACTGCAGCACGCCGGCAACCTTGATGGTTGTCGTGACATCGTCCAGAATGACCGCGGTCAGATTGTCCTTGAGCGTCATCTGCCTGGCAGGATCGTTCGCGTCGCGCAGGCTGATCGCGGTGTATTGCGTCTGGTCCGCAATGCAGAAGAGAACCGGATCACCCTGGCTCCCTGCCCCCAGAATCGGCTCCCAGAATTGAACAAACGCGGTATGCCTTGATTGACGGACTTTGGCGATGATCGCCAACAACGCAAGAGTCAGCACGATGGCCGCAACCATCAGGGGAAAGAGCCAGCGTTTTCTTTTGACGGTAGTTTCCGCCTGTGCCGTGCCTGAAGTGGGCAACGGCCTCGCCATCTCTATCGCCGTCGGATCAGCTATCGCAGGCGGATCGGCCGCAACGGGAATCGGAAAAGCCGGTGCAGCCCGCTCCACTACCGCAAACTCAAAAGTAGGCACATAACTGCCCGGCGGCAGCGCGACACGCAGCTCCCGCTGGTGCTCCGGATTCTGATAGTACTGCGCAATGCGCTTGCGGACTTCCGCCGCCGTGACACGCACGATCGGATCGCTGGCTGTGTCATAGGCCGGGCTCTTGCCGAAGACCTCAACACCAAGCGTGCGCTCTTTCAAATCCTCGGCGTGCCCCGCAAGTGTGCGTTCCACAACATGGAGCAAAAATGCGGGCAGGCGCCGGCTGTGGCTGAAGAATGGCGTGCTCAGCAGAAGTTCCAATTGCGCCATCACGGCGGCGCGCTGCTCTTCGGTATACTCCTCGCGCGATTTCGCCACCGCAATCACGAGGTGATTATAGTCCGGTAAACGTGCGTTCGTCCCTCTTCGCCTCCCTACGTAAGCTCATGGAAAGAAGGCACTTGCCAGCGACTCTTAACGGTTAAGAGCGCTCTCCTTTCCGAAAAGACCTGCCCGGGCGTGCATTGCAATGCTTATAAACGGCATGCTTCGTATCGGAAAAGATCGCAGCTGCACTCGGCAAGCCGCGGCCGCAATACACGCAGCACATCTTTGGAGACAGTGATCATGCCAAGTTCCTCTCGCTTCCGCCGGGGCTTTCTGCCCGGGCTCTTCGTCCTTCCTATTTGCCTGGTCGCCACGCAGGCCGCCCCCGCGCAAGTTGGCTCGGCTTCCCTTAGTGGCGTCGTTCAGGACAGCAGCGGGGCCGTCATCCCCAACGCCAGTGTCACCGCGCACAATACCAAAACCGGCCAGGATCGCACCTCCAAATCCAACGGCAGCGGCGGTTTCAGCTTTTCCGCCTTGCCCAGTGGCGACTACGACGTCACCGTCACCAGCACCGGCTTCAACGCCTACACCCTACAGGCCGTCCACCTGGACCCCGGCGACGCCAAGGCGCTGAACAGCGTCAAGCTCTCCGCCGGTGACACCGTCTCCGTCAACGTCAATACCGAATCTGCCGGCATCCCGCTCGACAGCGGCCAGCTCAGCTCCACCATCAGCGCCCAGCAGCTCGACACGCTGTCCGTCGTTGGCCGCGACGCCCAGGAGCTGGAAAAGACTCTCCCCGGCTTCAATATCCGCGGCCTCGGCAACCAGAACACCGCGCCCGACTTCACCATCGTCACCATCGGCCAGCCCACGCCTTACGCCTCCAACGGCGCTCCCGTTGCGGGCATCGTGCTCAAGCTCGACGGCGCGAACCTGACCGACGCCGGCAACAACGGTGCCAACCTCCAAAACCTCAACGACTCCTTCGTCAGCGAAGTTCAGGTCCAGACCTCCAACTTTGGCGTCGACCAGTCCAACGGCCCCGTCGTCATCTCCGCCGTCACCAAGGCCGGCAGCTCCAGCCTCCACGGCCAGCTCTACACCTTCGCCCGCTACGCCGCGCTCAATGCCAACGACTGGCTCTCCAACTACAACGGCCTGGCCCGGCCCCAGGACCGCTTCATCTACCCCGGCGCCCAGGTCGGCGGCCCCGTCCCCTTCACCCACAAGAAGCTCACCTTCTTCGTCGGCGGCGAGTACGACGCGCAGCGCAACGTCTACGCCTACCAGAACGCCGGCAGCGCCATCATCCACGCACTCGTGCCCACCCCGGCGCTGCGCAACGGCGACTTCAGCCAGGCCGCCCTGCGGAGCTACTTAGGCCCCAATTACAACAACTACGGCTTCATCAACGTCGTCCCCACCGTCGGTGACAACGGCACCCCGCTCGCCAACGGCAACATCTCCGCCTTCCGTGACGCCAACGTCGCCCGCCTCATCAACTACGTCTACCCGCTGCCCAATCGGCCCGGCGGCGTCACCGGTGCTGACGGCTACAACTGGGACGCCCAAAACCTGGTCAACAACAACGTCAGCCAGTACACCGGTCGCCTCGACTACGCCATCGGCCCCCGCAACACCGTCTTTGGCCGCTACAACTTTGAGCGTGGCAAGGAAGGCCAGCCACAGGTCCCCTACTACTCGCCGCAGCCCGGTAACGTGCTCGGCTCCGTCAACACCCCCGGTTATGGCCTGGAGAACCGCATCAGCGTCCACAGCGGCGCGGCCAATTACGTCACCATCTTCTCCGCCACCGCCACCAACGAGCTCTTCGGCGCGCTCACCTACTTCCAGCAGGCCTTCGTCCCCCGCACTCCCCCGGCCGTCCAGGCCTCCACCGCCGGCTACACCTACTCCTCCGCCTTCAACAACGGCACCACGGAGATCCCGCAGATCGCCACCTACGCCGCAGTGGGCGGCCTCCCGCTCGCCCTCACGCCGGATTTCTCCGTCATCCCCCTCGGCAGCACCAAGTTCCAGCCCAACGTCGGCGACAACTTCACGAAGGTCTTCGGCAAGCACACCTTCAAGGTCGGCATCTATTCCCAGCGCACTTCCAACAACGGCACCGCCACCGGGACCTCCACCAACGGCGCCATCCAGAACTACTTCTTCGGCCCGGCCGGCAACCAGTTTTTCGATTACAACGGCACCTACGCCAACGGCACGCCGGCCTTCGGCAACCCGCACTTTAACAGCGGCAACTGGCTCGCCGACTTCGTCGAAGGCCACATTCAGGACTTCCACCAGCAGAACAGCAACCCCAAGAAGAATCTCTACTTCTGGAACACTGATTTCTACGGTCAGGACTCCTGGCGCGTGACCTCAAACGTCCTCGTCAACTTCGGTGTGCGCTTCTCTTACCAGGGTGCCTGGACCGACCGCGGCGGTATCGGCGCGGCCATCTGGAATCCCGCCCTCATCAACTCCACCCAGGATCCCACCACCAATCCCTACCCCGGCCTCACCTGGCACGCGCTCACGCCGTCCATCGCCAACTCCGGCACCGGCGCGCCCGGCATCTTTGTGGAGCCGCGCGGCGGCTTTGCCTGGGATGTCTTCTCCAACGGCCACACCGTTGTCCGCGGTGGCGCGGGCGTCTACCGCTTTCACGATGCGCTGGCCGACGTCGCCTCGCAGTTTGGCCAGGCCTCCGGCGTCCGCTCGCTTGACCTGCAGGGCTTCGGCGGCAACACCCTCAGCGGCATCAGCACGCTGCACCTGAACCCCGCCACCTATGGCAACGCCGGCGGCACCGCCACCGCCATCCCGCCCTCCACCGTCTATGGCCTTGACCCCACTGACAAAACCGACCCCGTCACCAACAACTACAGCCTCAGCATCGCCCAGCAGTTCCCCCACGGCTCCACCATTCAGGTCAGCTATGTGGGCAATAACAGCAACTCGCTGCTCAACAACGGCACCACCCAGACCGTCGTGCTCAACAACGTGAATGCCATCCCGGTCGGCACCCTCTTCACGCCCACCGCCGCCGCTGCCATCAACAAGTTCGCCCCCGGCGCCTGCGCCGCCACCGGCTGCACCCCGCAGCAGGCTGCCTCGCTGGACACTATCTACAACTACCCCGGCGACAAGAGCATCCAGAACGCCCGCCCCTACCCCCGCTACAACCAGGTCCTGGTGCCGCATCACAACAACTTCGCCAACTACAACGCCATCCAGGTCGAGTTCATCAAGCAGACCGGCAAGCTGACCTACAACGTCAATTACACCTTCTCCAAATCCCTCGGCATCCTCGGCTCCGCCGCCGACTTCAACTACACCGCCGGCATCGACCCCTTCAACCTGCTCGCCAACTACGGCCCGCTCAACTTCGACCGCACCCAGGTCGTCAACTTCTCCTACTCCTACCAAACGGGCAAAACGCTGCAGAACCGGCTCGCCGGCGCGGTCGTCAACAACTGGCTCTTCTCAGGCATCACTAACCTCTCCAGCGGCGGCAACCTGCAGACCGGCGTCAGCTTCTCGCCCAGCTTCTACTCGCAGGGCACCATCGCCGACCCCAACGGAGCCTACAGCGTCAGCAACACCTCCATCCTGGGCACGCCGGACGTGAACCTGCAGCCCACCGTCATCGGCAGCCTGAAATCCAACCTGGGCAAGAACCAGTTCATCAACCCAACCGCCTTTGGCCTGCCCAGCACCGGCACCAACGGCCGCGCCATCCTCCCCTATGTCCACGGCCCGGCCTTCTTCAACACGGACCTCACCGCCGAGCGCGGCTTCAAACTCGGCCACGACGGCAAGCAGAACCTCCGCCTCCGCTACGCCGCTTTCAACTTCGTCAACCACGCGCTCAACAGCTTCGGCACCGGCTACGCCAACCAGACAACCCTGATCTTCAACGGAACGTCGCTGGCCAACGCCGCCGTCAACCCCAACACCGGCTTCGGCTCCGCCCCGCAAAAACTCGGCCGCCGCATCTCGGAAATCTCCCTGAAGTACGAGTTTTAACCCTGCCACTCACCTGTCATTTCGACCGGAGAAGGCACAGCTCCATCGTGCCTTCGCAGTGGAGAAACCTGCGGTTCTGGGTGCCCCACCTTCACGACAGCTCCATAGTCGTTAAGGTGGGTGCCTCCAGGGAGGGAGCAGTGGCAAAGTGGGTGCCCCACCTTCACGACAGCTCCATCGTCGTTAAGGTGGGTTCCTCCGGGGAGGGAGCAGTGGCAAAGTGGGTGCCCCACCTTCACGACAGCTCCATCGTCGTTAAGGTGGGTCCCTCCAGGGAGGAAGCAGTTGGCCTTCAGGCCACTGAATCTAAATCAAAAACACGCGGACTTTAGCCCCGGGGCCAATCCAAAACCACTTCACTCACACGTTGACTCATATCTATAACCCGTCATTTCGACCGGAGAAGGCACAGCTTCATCGTCCCTTCGCAGTGGAGAAACCTGCTGTTCGCTCCGGTCTGCAATTTCGAATCAAGGATGTGTCCACCACAAATTCTGAAATCATCAACCTGCTCCACTATTTTTGCTCCTGGGGACGTCTCAATGAACTCCACCGCTGGCTGCCGCATCACCCTTTCTCTCCTCTTCTGCGCCAGCCCGGCCCTTGCCCAAACCCCCCCCCCATCCATAACCATCACCACCGCCCCCCAAC
>CAXTRR010000047.1:0-12450 GCA_964246795.1 uncultured Terriglobus sp.
CTGGTGGTGTTCGGTCGCGCCGCGGGCCTGCGGGCCGCCGAGGTGGTGCAGCCCTGTCTCGTTCGGTGAGGACTTCCCGCACGACGGCGCGGGCAGCATCCCAACGGGCACCCTCCGGGCGGGCGGGCGGATCCGGAGGAAGTGGGAGGAAGAAGCGGAGATAAGCGGTGTTCGTGCGGGGATCGGCTCGGAAAAGGCCTATATGCCGGACTTCCCTTTCAGCTTTCTTTTTCAGCGTTCCCGGGACTTACGCCCCAAGGTGCTCCACGCCGGGCATTCAGAGCCCCCTGCGAGGCGGCGCTTCATGCTACTGGCCATTCGGCAGAGGACTTTGCCGTAGGCTTCTACTCAGAATCTGTGTGCTTTAAAACTTTCCCGCTCCAGGAGTAGCTCTTGAGCAGATGGTTCGTTCAGACGCGCGTAGAGCTTGCTTAAAATTCAGGCGGCTTTGAGAGTTTTTGGCAGCAGACGTGCCTTTTTGGAAGATTCTTCCGTAACCAGGAACAAATTACCAGGCGTGTAACGATTCTGCTCTCCCGGTATATCGATGGGGTGGGCGTAAAAGTCGATTGCGAGGCCAGCCGTGGTTCGGCAGGAGTGCCGGTGCGACACAAATGCGAGCCATGCGGAATGATCGCGGCCCAGTCTGGGGTCACTTTCAGCCCATTGCTTGAGCAAAACGGTGCATTCGGTGCACACCGGCATCTCTTCGGCATGGAGCATCTGATCGAACTCTGTTTGTTTCATGCCACATTCATGAGCAAGCCAAGTGCCTAAAAAGTGGCTTCTCCCACTTAAGTCGCAGACGTTCCGTCAGACGGCGACGCCGGCCGAAAATAAGAAGAGTGTCGCAAGGCATCTTTGGTTTGCCGTTCACCGGAAGCGGAGCAGCGGAGCAGGTCTTTCTGTGGCAGGCTCCGTGAGGATGTAGAGCTTGTGGAAGATCCTATATCCCGGGCCTTCAGCCCCTGAGACTTCTTGTTTAAGATCCCCTGGGGCTTCACGCCTCCGGCCTTTCTATTGCGGCCTTGAGCCCTGAAAAGCGGAGCTCCACACCTTTCAGGAATCGGCGGAAGTAAGGATTCGCTAAAGAAGAGCTCGGGCCTAAGCCCGGGAACAAGCACATTTGTAAACAGGAACTCTTTCGACAAGCTCTGGCCAGGGAGAGTATTTGATCTGGTCAGGCCACTCTTTCTTCTGAGGAAGATGAGACCGTACTCATCGAAGTGCGTGGGGATTCCTGGTTCCCGTGGCGATATAGCCTGCTTAGTGCTGCGCGCTGCCGCCGAAGCTGCTGCGAACGATCCGGCGGTCGTCATTGACCCAGGCTTCCCCGCTGAGTGCGTTGTTGCCGCGGCCATGGAAGCCCCAAACGTCATAGAGGAAGCGGAGATCGCGGAAGCGCACGACGGTGAGTTGCTGCTCCTGGGGCGTGAGGTCCAGTTCAGGGTGCACTTCCCCGGCGGTGCCAACTTGCTCGACGAGTGGAAAAGGGGAGAAGTCGAGATAGATGTGGCCGAGGTGGCTGTGTTTCGCGGCAAGTATGGCGAGGGTGGTGGCGGGTTTGGGGTAGGGCAGCTGCTCCAATTCCAGTACACCGGGCATGCGGTTATTCACCGTGCCGGCGACGAAGTTGAGCGGGGTTTCGACAATGAGGTGCCAGCGGTAGGGGTCGACAGGGTAGGGATTGGCGGAGATCTTCACCGGCTCGCCACCGGGGTATTGCTGAAGGCGAGCAGTCTGGATGGCCGCAGTTTGCTCGACGTATCGCCAGACCCAGAAAGCGGCAACGAGCAGAAGGGCGGCAGCAGCCAGGCCCTGGCCACGCAAGCGGGTGCGGCGAATGCCCATTTCTGAGTCAGCCAGCGAAAGGAAGAGCGGAATGATGAGGGCGAGCGCGAGTACGGCGACGATGGCCGGCTCCACGATGAAGACCAGGCTGCCCGCGTACCATCGGGGATTCCACGGGGCAAAGGGCCGGACGCCGTAGTTGTTGGTCCAGTCCAGCAGGATATGGCTGAGCGATGCGAGGAGTGCCATGGCCCAGAGCAGGACGGGGCGCATGGGCGGCTCGCCGGAGCGGGAACGGCGTTTACGCCAGGCGCGCCGGAGGTACTCCCACAGGTACATGAGGCCGACGGCCAGTGCGGCCTGCAGCGGCAGCGACCAGAAAGCATGGGTCCAGCCGCGATGGTGCTGGAAGTAGGTGATGGGACCGCCCAGGCGATAGGCGATGTCGAGATCCGGCAGCTCTGCCGCTATGACGCAGGCCAGGGTGGCGTGGCGGGCGCGGCGCGGGAAGCCAAGGGCGCGAGAGAGGCACGCGCCGGTGAGTAAATGGGTGACCGGCTCCATGGCAGAAGCATACCTGCTGTGATTGGAAGGGGTTCAGACCTGAGAGGATTCCGCCTTAATGGATGACACCGGGGGGAGCGGGGGGAAAGATGCTTGCCGTGGAGCCAGGAGCCCCGAGTCAGGGGTGGGGACGAGACAGGTCATGCTGGAACCGCAACGTCGCTGGATTCACCACCATCCAAAGACAGACGTCGCCATGCGGTTGCTGTTGGCCCGTCTTAATTTCAAGGACCAACGGATCGAGACGAATATGCGAGATGATTCCATGCTGGTTCTGGGTGCCGGCGAACTCGGCATGGCTGTGCTTCGCAACCTGGCCCAGCATCCCGGGCTACAGAACAAGGGCGCTGTGAGCGTTCTGCTGCGGCCTGCCACCATCGCCGCACAAGAGCCGGCAAAACGGCGCGATCTGGATGAGCTACATGCGCTGGGCATCGAGATCATTCCGGGTGACATTGCGGCTTCCTCACAGGAAGAGCTTGCCGCGGTTCTGCGCCCGTTTCATACGGTGATCAGTTGCACCGGTTTTGTGGGCGGGAGCGGCACGCTGAGGAAGCTTGCGGAAGCTGTGCTGCAGGCCGGAGTGCGGCGGTATTTGCCATGGCAGTTCGGCGTCCACTACGACGTGATTGGCCGGGGCAGCGCGCAGAACCTGTTTGACGAACAACTTGATGTGCGGGAGCTGTTGCGGGTGCAGAGCGCCACCGAGTGGGTGATTGTTTCCACGGGTATGTTCACCAGCTTTCTGTTTGAACCATCTTTCGGCGTGGTTGACCTGCCGGGCAACACCATGCACGCGCTGGGCAGCTTTGACACGGCCGTAACCGTTACCACGGCGGAGGACATCGGCGCGCTAACGGCGGAGATCCTGGTTGCGGCGCCGCGGATCCGCAACCAGGTTGTCTACACCGCTGGCGATACCCTTACCTACCGTCGCCTGGCAGACCTGATCGATCTAGTTCTGGAGCGGAAGATCGAGAGGACGGAGTGGACCGTGCCCGCGCTGAAGGAGCAACTGGCCGGCGACCCGCAGGATGCGCTCAAGAAGTATCGCGTGGTCTTTGCCCAGGGCAAGGGTGTGTCATGGCCGGTGGCGCAGACGTTTAATGCAAGGAACGGAATCTCCGTGACCGGCGTTGAGAAATGGATCAGAGACAATCTGGCCGATCGCCGTGCCTGAGGGGCTGGCTCCGGTAGGGAGAAACAGCGGTCATTGAGACCTGGCCAGCATCGCGCGGTGGATGCAGAGCGGTGAATGCGGTGCGGTGCGGTGTATACCTTCTGTGGATGGCTGCCAGCACACCTGAGCGCGAGATGAGCCAGAACAGAGGCGCGGGAATTTCATCCGTCGTCATTTATCTGGGCTTTGCCCTTACAGGTGTGTGCTGTGCACTGCCGGGCGCAGTGTTGCCTGCGTTGCTGCAGCGATGGCGCTTAAGTGACAGCGGCGGGGGCACGCTTTTTCTGCTGATCTGGTTGGGATCATCCCTGGGCGCGCTGGCCACGCGCGGCGTTCTCCGCACTTCCATTGTGGCAGGTTGCGGCAGCACGGCGTTGGGAGCAGCCGTGCTTGCGATGAGCGGTCGTGTTGTTGCATTTCCGTCGGCGGCACTGTACGGCTTCGGCCTGGGGCTGACCATGACGGCGATCAGCCTGCAGCGGCAGCAACGACTCTCACACCGGCGCAGCGTGGAACTGGTGCGTTTGAACCTGATGTGGGCCCTGGGTGCTTTTGTTTGTCCCGCTCTGGTCTCGCGCTCTCTCCGCAGCGGCAGCGCTGAAACGGTGCTGCTGGCAGTTGCTGTGCTGTTTATTTTGCTGCTTGGACTTATCCTGCTGCTGGAAGGGACAGATGAACGCGTTGACCGCCACAGCAATTTCAGCCGGCAGAGCTGGCGTGCGCTCCGCCGCATACCGTTGCCGCTCCTGCTCTGCACGGTACTGGTGACGGGCATTGAAGCGTCCGGCGGCGCCTGGCTGGCGACCTATGCCCAGCGGGCGCAGCACGCGCTGCTGGCGATGGTCGCGGCGCCCACGTGTCTTTGGGGAGGTTTGCTGGCCAGCCGCGTGGCCGGCTCGTTCAGCGCTTTGGAGCGGCGCCTTGAACAGGGTTTGCCTCTGCTGCTGATGGCCGTGGTGGGCAGCCTGGCGGGAATGCTGTTGTTGAGGTCTGCGGCGTCACTGCTGATGTGTGCGTTTGTGCTTGGTTTTGGTCTGGGTCCGCTTTACCCGATTTTTCTTTCGCGAGTTTTAGAGTACCGGGAAAGCGGCTCGATCTTCTTTCTGGCCGGCATCTGCTCCGCCTTGTTGCCCTGGCTTACCGGTGTTTGTTCCGCGGCGCTTCACTCACTGCGGGCGGGTCTGCTGGTGGCGCTGGGAAGTGGGGTGTTGCTGCTGGTGTATGGACTGCGTGGAGCGCCGCGCGAGCCTATTTTGACATGATGGCTGACCGGGAAAGCTGATTCCACTACACTGCTGCCCAGCCCATCCGCATGCCACGCAAACCGATAGACCCGTCAACCGCCGGCAACACAGGACGCCCCGTCAGCTTGAAGATGCTGGCCGAGTACCTGGACCTGAGTGCCGCCACCGTCTCCTTTGTGCTGAACAATGCGCCGAACCGCTCGATTCCGGAGCACACGCGGGAACGTGTCCGCGCGGCGGCGAAGAAGTTCAAGTACCAGCCCAGCCTGGTGGCAAGATCGCTGCAGGGCAAGCGCACGCAGACCATCGGCATTCTGCTGCCGGAACTTGGCGAGGGCTATCACTCGCAGGTGTTGAGCGGCGCCGCAGACGTGTTTATGCGGGAGGGCTACTTTTTCTTTACCGCCCATCATCGCCACCGGCCCGACCTGGTGGAGGAGTATCCCCGCCTGCTGAGCGCGCGCGGCGTTGAGGGATTTCTCGCCATTGATACACACCTGACCGAGCCGCTCGCGTCGCCCACCGTCACCGTTGCCGGTCACCTGAATCTGCCGGGCGTTACGGATGTGCTGCTGAACCATGACCGGGCGGCCGAGCTGGCGATCGGCCACCTGTACCGGCAGGGCCACCGCAAGATTGCTTTTATGCAGGGTCAGCCATTCAGCTCCGACTCACGCTCCCGGTGGCAAAGTATTCTGGATGTGGCACAGAAGTTCGGCATTCCCGTTTCGGAGGAGCTCACCATTCATCTCCAGGAGAACCTGAATACTCCCGAGTTGGGGTATCCGGGCGTCCAGCAACTGCTGATGCGCCGGCGAGATTTCTCCGCGGTGCTCTGCTTCAATGATGTATCGGCGATTGGTTGCATCCGCGCCCTGCATGATGCCGGGCTGCGTGTACCGCAGGACATCTCCATCATCGGCTTCGATGACATTCAGTCGGCCAGCTTTCAGGTCCCCAGCCTGACGACGATCCGGCAGCCGCTGGAAGACATGGGCCGCCAGGCGGCGACGTTGTTGTTGCAGAAACTTGCCGGAGAGACTACGGCGGCGACGAGTCTGGTTGATCCTGAACTAAAAATTCGCGAATCATGCGGGCGAGCTCCGGAGAGTGCCCTTAGCATCTCCCATCCGTCCAAAGGATCGAAAGCCCGCAGGCCACGCCGGGCAGTGAAAGCGGGATGATCCAGTGGCGGCCGGTGCCGCCGTTGGTGCGAGCAGAGTTGTGCAAGCGTGCGGGAGAACTTACAGCTGAAAACGGTGTCTGAGAGGAAAATTGTTCGGTTTGGTGCCTTGCGGGGAACCCCTTGCGATGACGGTTTCACGCGGGTTGGCTCTGCTAGACTGAGGTTCAATTGAACGTAGCTCGGTTCGTCCCCTCTACGAAGCGCGTCCCCCGTAGCAGGTTTAGCGCTTTTGTATGTTGAAACAGTTTGTGATCAGGATGAAGGAGCCGTCTTTGAACAGCTTGTTGGAACCGCCTCCGAACGAAACATCGTTCCCAAGCTGGCTGGATGGCGGACCGGATGCACGACGACCCGCCGTGGTTCGGAAGCCCGTCAGCCTTGGTGCCGAGCACAGCAGGTATCTCCTGATCAAACGGCTCGTCGATATTGTTCTGGTTCTGCTGGCTTCTCCTCTGATTCTTGCAGTTTGTCTGGTGATTGCGCTTCTGATTCGCTCCACCTCGCCGGGGCCGGTATTCTTCTGTCACCGCCGCATCGGGAAGTCGGGGCGGTTCTTCTCAATGTGGAAGTTCCGCAGCATGCGGATGAACGCTGACGAGTTGCTGGAGCAGTATTTTGTGGAGCACCCTGCATCGCGCACGGAGTGGTCGGCGACCCACAAACTCCGGCACGATCCACGCGTTACCCCGCTTGGCCGTTTTATACGCCGCACCAGCCTGGACGAAATCCCACAGATGTGGAATGTGCTGAATGGGACGATGAGTCTGGTGGGGCCCCGCCCGATTGTGGCTGCGGAGGTACAGAAGTACGGCTCGGAATATTTCTACTATTGCGCCGCGAAACCCGGCCTGACCGGACTTTGGCAGGTTTCCGGCCGAAGCACGCTCACCTATGATCAACGCGTCGAACTCGACCGGCAGTATGTGCTGCACTGCGATCTGCTGGGCGATCTAGGAATCCTTTTCAGGACGTTTCGCTGCGTGATCGAGAAGGATGGGGCGTTTTAGAGCGGTTCCCTCATCAGGTGTACCCTTGGAGCGCGTGAAGACCTGCACGGTGATGGGATGTGTCCGCAAGGAAAGCGGATCCTTTGCCGCAGGCTTCTCAGGATGACACACCCCCCAACACAATAGGAGGGCGGGGCGTTGGATGCGGGCGCTGGTTCTTTTTCCGATGCAGCTACGCAGCACTTTCCGGGTTCCCTGGAATTACCGGGCATCGGCGTAGTAGCCGGTGCGATAGCGCAGCGAGCAGCGCTCCTCTGTGGCGGCGTCGGTCAGTGCTACATCGATGCGCCGGAAATTGCTGTCCTGGCCGCGGCGCGGAGCGTAGTAACCCAGGAGGTATTGTGTGCGCAGATCGTCAGACAGATGAGCGAAGGCTGTTTTCAAGTCATCGCGCTCGGTGACATAGAAGTACTTTCCACCGGTATCACGAGCCATTTGGATGAGCGCATGTTCACCCGCGGTGTTGCGTCCCGCATCGGCCAGGATGGGCACGACGATGATGGGGTAGATGGCCGCCCCTGCCCGCTGCGCCTGCTCAACGGCCTTGCTGTAGCTCATCTCGCGCCTGGTGGGGTTGTCACCGCCGTCGCTGACCAACACAAGGACGCGCCGCCTCTCGGCGTCTGGCCGGGACTCGCTTAGCCGCTGGGAAGCGACGTAGATGGCGTTGTAAAGAGCGGTGTCGTCTCCACGTTTTAACCGGCCAATTCCCTGCTCGATGCGCCTGGGATCATTGCTGAACGGGACCAGCTCCTCCGAGTCGTCGGAGAAGGCGATCAGATCCATCTCGTCCTGCTCGCGCAGCAGTTCACGCGCGAAGCGTTTTGCCGCGTCCTTTTCAGTATGGAATTGCGAAAACACTGAGCCGGAGGTGTCCACAGCCATCACAATGGACAACGGTGTGGCGGCCTGCCGCTCGAAGATGGTGATGTTCTGCAACTTGCCGTCTTCACGCACGGTGAAGTCGCTTTTTTGCAGGCCGGCGACGGCCACGCCGCGTCCATCGGTTACGTTGACCGGAACGTTCACGAGCCGTGTGTCTACACGAAGGACTGGGGCGCCGCCCTGCGCGGAGGTTTGCGCGGAGGTTTGCGTGGCCGCCTGCGACAACGCAGGAGAGGACATGTGCATTTGGGGCGGCAGTGCCGTGGCAGCAGCCGCGGCGAGAATAAACAGGCTCTTCAACAAAGACTCCGGCACGTTGGACTTATGAGAGTGCGCGCAAGTAAGCGGCGCGAGAACGAGGACACACTCGGGCTCGAATGATTTCCCAGCTCAGCCGGTGACAAGGGTGAACCGCAGTGTGGGACGGTCTTGACGCGGTATCGTTGCTGCCACGGACGAGTCAGCGATCCGGCAGCAACTCCGCCGGAAAGGCCTCACCCGGTGCCCAGACCGCGCCATCCACAAAGACTTCCTTTTTATAGATGGGGACCTGCTTTTTGAGGGTGTCGATCAGCCAGCGGCATGCGTCGAAAGTGACGCCGCGATGCGCGGAAGCGACCGCGATGAGGATGCTTGTTTCGCCAACCTGGAGCCGGCCCAGGCGATGAACGATGGCGACATCCCGCACGCCGAAGAGGTCCAGGGCTTGCTGGCCCAAGGTCTGCATCTGCCGCAGGGCCATGTCCTCATAAGCGGTGTAGTCCAGATAGAGGGTGCGCCTGCCCTTTGTGTTGTTGCGGACGATGCCATCAAAGATCGTCACCGCACCATCTTCACCGGACTTAAGCGGCTCTATGACCGATTGCGTGTGGATCGGCTCGTGGATGAGTTCAACCTGCATGGCGTGCCTTTCTGTTGCATCCACCGCTTACCGGGGGCAGCAGCGCGACTTCGTCACCGCTGGAGAGGCTGACATTGGCAGCCGAGTACTGCTGATTGACGGCGACGGCAATGCTGCCCCACAGCGACGCCAGTTCCGGCGAAACGGCACGGTAGTAGCGCACCAGATCGCTAACCGTGGTGCCGGGAAACTGCTCCAGAATCTCTTCAGCGCCGAACCGCTCCCGCAACACACCAAAGAAAAGGACACGCAACCGCATGTCTTCAGCATAGTGCGGAGGTCCGGACGCTGCCGTCCATGGCGAGTAATACTCTGTCCGGCTCACCCATTGGTCGCTCTCGGGATCCCCCATCCGGGGAAACGCTCTGCCACAAAAGACGAGGGTCTCTCCCCAATCTCAAAAAGACGTCCCCGAACAGTCACCTCTGGAAGGTACCCATCGGTAAAGGGGCGTCGGCAGCGGGCGGAAATTGAGGCGGGTTGTTCGCTACTATCCGGGAAGTGTGGTGCGGAACCCACTCACGTTTGAGCTACAAAGGGCAAACACCCGTCCCAACGGTACGATTGCATCCGCGCCCCGAGATGGAGGCATCCATGCGATTTCGTATCCCTATTCTGCTCATCCTGGTTCTTGCTGCCGCTCTGACCCGGCCGTCCAGAGCAGACACCATCCCCTACAGCCGTGTGGGCCAGGTCGCGACGCAGGTGGCTACCTATGCCACCGCCAGCGGCATCAACGCCTACTTTTATGGCTCGACCGCGGCGTACAACGACACGATTGAGATCGTCGACTTGAGTACCGGCTACGATACCGGGACCTTCTTTCCGAACCACTCCACGGCAACCGGTGCGGTGGATAGCATCGGCAATGCCGGCGGTCAGATCAAGGCCGGCGATCAACTGGTGATCTACATCAACTCACCGGCGGGAAAGTTCGCGTCGATCGCAAGCAAGAGCGCTGACGCGTTCAACCACGCGTACATTACGACCTATAGTGGCGGAATCGTGGGCGGGGTCGCAATACCGCGCGGCCTGTTTGTAGGCATGGAAGACCTGGCGAGCGGCAACTCCGACTTCAACTACAACGACGAGACAGTCATCCTGACGGGTGTAAGCGCTCCCTCGCTTGCTCCGGAGCCAAGTTCTCTGCTTCTCCTCGGAACCGGCCTGCTGTCCGCGACGGCGCTGCTGCGCTTCAGGAAAAACCGGGCCTGAGAGGCCGAGCAGTGCCGACATAGCGAACGCTGGCGCAATTCAACGAGGTGTGCCGGCAGACCGCCAAGCGGCAGAAGCTTTGGCCGCAGGATGCTTCCTTGCGGCAATCCTGGATGCTTCCTTGTTGCAATCCCGGATGCTTCCTTTTTCTTCACAGTGCTCATCCTGGGAGCTGAGATGCTAGCGGTGCTCGAGCTGTCAGGGCTTTGCGGGTAGTGACGACTTCCACGAGACGTGCGTCTAGGCCAGCGCGGGGGAGTCTAGAAGTCCTTGAAAGGCCCGCTCGTAAGGTCCAGGCAGAACGCGCTTGCGCATCTCACGATCAACCACAACGTGGGTGGTGGCACCATCGCACAGCAGCGTGCCATCACTGACGCGAAGTACGCGATACCCCATTTTGATGACAGGGCCGCGCATGGCGGTGATGGTGGTCTGCACGGCGATCTCGTCGTCATAGCGGGCGGGAGCACGATAACGCGCCTGGGCCTCGACGACCGCGATGAGGCAGCCGTGGTCTTCTTCCAGCCGTTTGTACTCCAGGGAGAGCGCCCGCATGAGTTCAACGCGGCCCACCTCAAACCAGATGAAGTAGTTGGCGTGGTAGACAACACCCATTTGATCGGTTTCCGCGTAGCGGACGCGGAGGCGAGCCTCAGCGTGGTGTTTCGGCATGGAGCGAGTGTACCGAAGGCGCAGCTTGCTATTCTTCTAGCGGCAGGTCCGTTTCTTTCACATTCACACCGACGGCGCGCAGCATTTGTTGCTCACGGCGGCGCGCCTGAAATGCCTGAAGCGCGATCCAACCCGCAAAGAGAAGCGATGCGGCGGAGAGAATGCCAAAAGGCCGCATCCACAATGGCTCTGGGTTGATGGAGGCGCACGTGACAGGATCGGGGACCGACGCGCATCGCTGCATGGCGTTGCCGCGGTGCACCAGAACCGGTGTGCCCAGCAGGCTCGCAAGAATCAGAAGCAAAAGGATGCGGTAGCGCATGGCTTAGAGTCGCAGGATAGCAGGCAGCGCCGGCGTGCACCTAACATCTAAAAGCCGGGGCCGACGGGTTCTGGCCATGCGGGGCCGGAGAAGGAAAAACGATGAGTCAGAACAAGCTTGTGATCGGGAGGGATGACGTTCTGATCGTCATTGACGTGCAGCAGGATTTTCTGCGCGGTGGTCCGCTCGCCGTGCCTTCGGGGGACGAGATGATTCCATCCATCAACCGGATTGGTGCGCACTTTGAGGACGTGGTTCTCACCCAGGACTGGCATCCACCTCAGCACATCTCCTTTGCGAGTACACATGGGCGCCAGCCGTTCGTCGATACGATTGAGGCTGCGTATGGCACACAGTCACTGTGGCCGGACCACTGTTTGCAGGGCTCGACGGGATCTGCTTTTCCCGCGGCACTGGAGCTGCCGCATGCGAACCTGATCGTACGTAAAGGCTTCCGCCGGAATGTGGACTCCTACTCGGCGTTTTTGGAGAATGATCACGTTACCGGCACCGGCCTGGCGGGCTATCTGCGTGAGCGCGGCGCGCGGCATCTTTACCTGTGCGGCCTGGCGTGGGATTATTGCGTGGGCAATACAGCCCTGGACGGAGCCGCACTTGGTTTCGAGGTAACGGTGCTGGTCGACGTAACTCGCGGCATCTCTCCGGAATCGATGAAGGTGATGACGGGACGCTGGGCGCAGGCCGGCGTGCGGCAGATGGAGAGTTCGACCCTGCTCTCAAGTACTGGGTTGAGTGCTTTCCGCGACAGAGGGTAACCACCCTGGTTCGTTTAACCGCTTTTGCGGCAGAAGCGCTAATACTCAGGCGGATTCCTCTTGACGCATGAGTTACGGGGGTTGCATTCTAGGCTCACCGCATTCGTTCGTTATCGGACGTGTGCAGTACGGGACCCCGCTCTGGCACCCGTCCGCTACACACAACTATGGCAACCATGATGGCACCGGTGGAACAGCGCGATGTTTTGCGCTGCGATCACTGCCACCTTGTGCAGTTCCGCACGGCAAGCAGCGTGTGCCGGAAGTGCCGCAAGCCCCTGGACGTGGAAGAGCCCCAAGTCGCAGTACCGGCGCTCACCCTCGTCCCCGCACCGCCACCCAAGGAAGAAGGCGGACTGCAGGTGAGCAAGGCCGTGCGCGATCTGCGCCGTGTCCGCAACCTGAGCCAGCGCCAACTTGCCGGCCGCATGAATGTGCCGCGCACATATATCTCCAAGATCGAAAATGGCAAGGCGATGCCGACGCTGGGCAGTCTGGAGCGCCTGGCAAAGGCACTGCAGGTGGACATCAGCGCCCTGCTGCGCGATGCCAAAACCCGGCACAGCAACGAGACGGCGCTGTTAATGACCGATCCGTTTCTGGCCGAGATCGCCGGCTTCTGCAACCAACTGGATGCGGTGCAGAAATCGATTTTTCTGAACCATGTGCGTGAATTGGCCTCCGGCCGCCGCCGCATGGCGTAAGCA
>CAXTRR010000047.1:12460-26428 GCA_964246795.1 uncultured Terriglobus sp.
GCTTCGCGGGACGTGCTAGGGTCAGAGCCGGAGATCATTCCCTTGCCGCTCCATCAGCCGCTGCGAACGCATGAGCTCTCGCCCGACGAGACCGCGCTTTACCGCACGCTGGACCCCAGCCGCATCCCCGAACACGTCGCCATTATCATGGACGGCAATGGCCGCTGGGCTGGCAAACGCGCCCTGAAGCGTTTCCTGGGCCACCAGCAGGGTGCGGAAAGCGTGCACTTTGTTGTGGAAACGGCAAGCCGCATCAACCTGCCTTATCTGACGCTTTACGCCTTTTCACTGGAAAACAACCTGCGCCGGCCCAAGAATGAAGTGGGCTTCCTGATGAAGCTGCTGCGCAACTTCCTGGTGGGCAACGTGCGCCGCATGAACGACAACAATGTGCGTGTGCGCTACATTGGCCGGACTCAGGAACTGCCGCCGGACGTGCAGGAGACGATGCGCTGGGCCGAGGCCGAAACAGCGAGGAACAGCGGTACGACTTTGACGCTGGCCCTGAATTACGGTGCGCGCGCCGAGATGGTGGATGCGACGCGGGGCATCCTGCGCGAACTGCTTGCCGAGGCCCACCGCCGTGGCTGCTCGGTGGAGGACCTGCTCAGTGTCAGCGGTGGTGTTGAAAGCATTGACGAAGCAGCGCTGAGCCGGCAGATGTACACCCACAACATGCCCGATCCGGATTTGCTGATCCGCACCAGCGGTGAGATGCGTATCTCCAATTACCTGCTTTGGCAGATCGCCTACTCAGAGATATTTGTGACGGAGCGGCTATGGCCCGACTTCCGCGGTGTGCACCTGCTGGAGGGTATCGCCGCGTTTCAGCGGCGGAGCCGCCGTTTTGGCGGGCTGCACGGCGAAAGCACAGATGAAGAACTACCCGAGCCACTTATGCCGGAGCTGATGCGGGGATAAGGAAGTCTTGACGGCATAGCCAGTAGGAACTAGTCTTTAAGGAGAGTTGGGAGCACCGAGCAGATTGCGGTGCGCAGGGCAGATTGTCCCTCCTGGCTCTCTTCGATCTGATTGCGACAAAAGGGCTGCTTGCAGCCCTTTTGTTGTGGAGTGAATTTGTACCTTCTTTATGCAGATGAGTCGGGCTCCATTGGCGATCCTCACCAAAGATACTTTGTATTGGCCGGTGTTTCTGTATTTGAAAGATCAACTCACTGGATCGAACTAGAGCTGAACCGGATTGCGGGCAGATTTGATCCATACGATGCTCATCGTGTGGAACTCCATGCTTCACCGATGCGCACGGGGGTAAAATTCTGGAGAAACCATCCTTCCCGCTTACGTACGCAAGCAATCCATGATGCTCTCCAATCTACGGTCGTTCAGAATCATCCACGCAGCGTTCGGCTTTTTGCGGTAGTGCTGGAAAAGCAAAAGTTTTCTGGCCAAGATATTGCACAGGTGGCCTTTGAACAACTGAGCAGCCGGTTTGATCAATTCCTCGGACGGCTCTATCGACAAACGGGCAGAGCTGAGAGAGGAATCATAGTGTTCGATAAGTCCTCCGTCGAGCAAAGAATTCAGACTCTCGCACGAGATTTCAAGTACACCGGGCATTCCTTTGGCAGAACGCGAAATTATGCAGAAGTGCCTTTGTTTGTCGATTCTCGTGCCTCTCGATTGATACAACTGGCGGACCTTGTGTGCTACGCCGTATATCGTTCCTTCGAGCACAATGACAATCTTTTCTACGATGTTATCCAGAATTGTTTCGACGCTGAGGGCGGCGTGCAGCATGGACTATGTGTCCCGAAGCAGATGCCATGAAGCGCATTCTTACCGCGGTCGTGCTGATTGCCGCTGTCTTTTCCATCATCTTCTTCGGCAACCAGCTGGTGCTGGCGATCTTTGCTTGCGTTGTTGCTCTGCTGGCAGCGTATGAGTATGCGGCGCTGACTCGTTCCGGCGATGCGGGTGTTCCGGCCTGGTGGCTGCTGCCGGCGATTGTGCTGCTCTTTGCGCAGAGCCAGTTTCGCCCGCTGGATGGGCCGCTGCCGCTGCTCAGCTTTCTGGGTCTTACGCTGCTGACTTTTTCGGCGTTTTACGAGGCTGGGCGGGATCGCCTGGACCGCACGCTTCCGCTCACCGCACAGGGATTTTTTGGCCTTATCTACATCGGCTATCCACTGATGCTGCTGCCGCTCTTCTTTGCGGAGGAAAATGGTAAGGCTCTGCTCATCTTTCTCATGCTGGTGGTCTGGACGGGTGACATTGCCGCGCTTTATGTCGGCCGGGCATTTGGCCGGCACAAGCTGGCTCCGGCACTCAGCCCTAACAAAACTTGGGAGGGTGCCATCGCCTCGCTTGCCGGCAGCGTGCTGGTTGCTGGCCTGCTGGCGGCTGTATGCCTCTGGCTGGGCGCGCGCGGCACGACGCTGCTCCACATTACGGAGCCATTGTGGCAAACTCTGCTGCTGGCTGGGCTGGTCAATATCGCCGCACAGCTTGGTGATCTGGTCGAATCCGCCATGAAGCGGGGAGCGCGAGTGAAAGATTCCGGTTTCCTGCTGCCGGGCCATGGCGGCATTCTGGACCGCATCGATGCCCTGCTTGTGGCAAGCCCGGTGCTCTGGTACCTGCTGCTGCTGAAACAGTCGGCGGGAATGGGCGGATTCTGAGGAATTCCGCCCAAGTGCAGTTTTCCGGAAAGGCCGATAGGGTGGGCCTAGCGTTTAGGCTTTTCTCTGGTCCTTTCCTGGGGGCTTGCGCCTAAGGCTGTATTTGCCGGACCTTCAGCCCTGAAAGCTGAGCTCTCCACCTGAAAGGAATCGGCTGTGGTGGAACCGCTCACACATTTGTGGGAGTACTTAGGCCGTACGCAAAATCGGCGCAACCTCTTCCCCGAGCAGCCGGACGCTTTCCATCATCTCCGCGTGGCGCAGGCCGGCGACGCTCATCTGCAGCGAGACGCGTGCCAGACCACCCAGGTCGTCGCTTGCTTCCCGCAGTTTGTGGGCGACGGTTGCGGGGGAACCAACCATCAGTGCGCCGCCGGGCTGGATGAGAGCCTCAAACTGGCTACGGGTGACCGGGGGCCAGCCACGCTCCTTGCCGATTTGGTGAACTCGGCGGCATAGCCAGGGAAGAAGTCGTCCGCTGCTTGGCGATCGTCCTTACCGACGTATCCCAGAAAGTGCACACCAATCTCCAGAGATTCCGGCGCGTGTCCGGCCTGCCTGCCGGCCTGCCGGTAGAGGTCCACCAGCGAGCGGAAGCGCCGGGGCTGGCCACCGATGATGGCGACCATGAGCGGCAGGCCCAGCAGGCCCGCGCGCACAAAGGACTCCGGCGTGCCACCAACGCCCAGCCAGATGGGCAGCTTTGCCTGCATGGGCCTGGGAAAGACGCCTGCATCCTTCAGCGCGGGGCGGAACTTGCCTGACCAGGTAATTGGGTTCTCATCGCGCAGCTTGAGCAGAAGGTCCAGCTTCTCCGCGAAGACCGCGTCGTAATCCTGCAGCTTGTAGCCGAAAAGTGGAAACGACTCGGTGAAAGAACCACGTCCTGCCACAATTTCGGCGCGGCCATTGCTGATCAGATCGAGTGTGCTGAACTCCTGAAAGACACGCACCGGGTCCGCCGCGCTCAGCACCGTCACGGCTGAGCCGAGCCGGATCTGCTTTGTTTGCGTTGCGGCCGCCGCCAGAATGACCGCTGGGGCTGAGTCCAGAAACTCATGCCGGTGGTGCTCGCCCAAACCGAACGAGTCCAGCCCGACCTGATCCGCTAACTGGATCTCCTCCAACAGCTGCTGCATGCGCCGCTCGTTGGGCGTCATCTCTCCGGTGCGTGGGTCCGGGCTGTTCGCGATGAAGCTATCAATTCCGATTTGCATGATATTTCGATGTAGAAGTAATGTAGATGGATTCATGGTCTGTCTTTGTGTCGCGCGACTTCATAACACCACATCACTGTCACTTTCGCCCGAAGTGGCCCGTGGATCCGCTCAGAGAGACACTTATGGTGATGGCTAGGCGTGGAGAAACATGGCTTCTTTTCGAAGCAGTGTCACGGGTGGAAGGAAACAGGTTTCTCCACTGCGAAGGCACGATAGAGCTGTGCCCTCTCCGGTCGAAATGACGGAGTAGTACTGAGGAGCTTTTGCTTCGATCTTCTGCGGTGCTTCGATCGTGCTTCCGCTGTGCTTTGATCGTGCCTCTGCGGTAGTTATGGTGCTTTCTCGGTTTGATCGGGCTCAACCGAAAAGGCTGCCTGTGAAAGGCAGCCTTCCCCGGACGAGAGTGGTCAATTGCTACTTCTGCGCGGTTTGCTTGTTGCCCGTGTAAGTCACGCGCCAGACGGTGTTGGCGCCGTCTTCGACCACGATGAGCGCACCGTCCTTGCCTTCGGTGACGCCCACTGGACGTCCCCAGACCTGGCCGTCTGATGTGAGAAAGCCGGTCAGGAAGTCCTCGTACTCTCCGGTCGCCTTGCCGTCTTTCAGGAAGGCGTGCACGACCTCATAGCCGGCGCGTTTCTGGCGGTTCCAGGAGCCGTGTTCTGCGGCAAAGATGTCGCCGTTGAGTGAGTCGGGCAGTGAGCCGGCCTGTTTGACGGGCGTGTAGAAGGTCATCTGCAGCGAGGCCATGTGCGGCTGCATCAGGATGTCCGGCGTGAGTGTCTTGGCCTGCAGTTCGGGATGCTTCCCCGCGTGGCGGGGATCCTGCACTCCACCCTGCGGTCCGCCCATGTAAAACCAGGGCCAGCCGTAGAAGCCACCCTCCTGCACGTGGGTAATGTAGTCCGGCACCAAATGATTGCCGAGCAGATCACGCTCGTTGGTGGAGCACCACAGGTCGCCCGAACCGGGCTGGATGGCCTCGCCTACGCAGTTGCGGATGCCCGCCGCATAGATCTTGACGAAGGTACCGTCCGGCTTGTATTCGAGCACATCGGCGCGGTGATCCTCCGCCGGGCCGTCATCCACATTGGAACGCGAGCCTACCGAAACAAACATACGGCTGCCGTCTTTTGAGAAGACCACGTCGCGTGTCCAGTGTCCGCCACCGCGAAGCTGCGCAAAGCCTGGCAGGTCCTTCACAACGACTTCCGGTCCGCCGGTTGCATGCAAGTCGCCGGCCTTGTACGGGAAGCGCACCACGTTAATGGTGTTGGCAACGTAGACCCACTTGGGGTTCACCGCGGGATAGAAATTGATGCCAAAGGGCAGGGTTTTGCCTTTTTCATTGTCGAATTGCTCGACGGAGGCAAAGACTTCCTTCTGCTGTGCCTTGCCGTCCGGGCCAACGCCACGCAGTACCCAGATCTTGCCCTCCTTAGAGTCGGAGATGAAGATGTCGCCATTGGGCGCGGTGCGGGCAAGGCGGGGGTTCGTCCAGTCGCCCTCAGCGTACAGTTGGACGGTGTAACCCGCGGGCGCAGTAGGCATGGCACCGGCGGGCCGGGGCACGATGTGCGGCCCATTGTCTACCGACTCTTCGGTGCGTGGCTGAGGAAGGTCTGCCACGGTGATGTGAATACGATTGCCCGGTTTCTGCTGCAGAGCGTCCTCAAAGGCAGACTGGCCGGTGAGCGTGGTTTGTGCAGGCGCGGAGAGCGCGGCGGTCAGCGCTCCAACTCCGAAAACGGCGGCGAGGGAAAGATTACGGGCCATGTTCTATAGGATGTTCGAGCAAAGGCCAGAGATATGCCCTGGGCGCAAACTATTTCGAGCTTGCGCCCGCGCGCAAAAGTTCAACCGGGATTTCCGCAGTGAGTACCACCCGGGAAAGCTTCTGCTCCACCTTCATGGAATCAAAAGCGCGGTGCAGTGCACGGTTGTTCTCCGTGCCGTCAGAGGGTACGAAGAAGCGCAGCAGGTTGCTGATGGCGGTCAGATTTTGCGAGGTCCGCGCCGCATCGGTGTCCGTGGGCAACAGGTCCTCCACACGGAGGTGAATGGAACCGCGAAAGGTCAGGGAGGCGATCAGGTCCGTGTCTTCCGGCAGCGGCAGTTGCACGCCGAAGACTTGAACATGCCCATTCTCTGAAAATGGCAGGCCCACGTGGCCGATGCCCCATGCCAGCGAGAAATAAGGCACGTCACGATAGTGCGCGGCCAGTACCGATGACCCGCTGAAGGGGGACGCGCCTGCGGTGTAGCGGTCCAGGATGGAGTGAATCTGCTCCGGCGTGGGCATGTTGGAGCCGGCCATGAGATCGAAGCCGATGGGCGCGATGCGCAGCGTGCGGCCTTCCTGCCCAGGGATGACGTAAATGGTGTGCCCGGCATAGCTTTCCTGACCGGTGCTGTTCGTTTTGAGGTAGGCGTTGAGTTTTGCCGCATCAAAACGGCCCTCGGCGACGGCTGAGTAGGCAACCGGACCGTTGGGTCCCCGGGGGTCAGGCATGCGGTGCAGAGCGATGGCGATGCGGTCCAGGTCGCGCTCCCAGCGAAAGCCCGTGGCCTGCAGGAAGGCGGCGTACTCGGGCGCGGGATTGACAGCTTTCTGGTCAAAATGCGTGGCCGAGCGTACCGGCTTGAGGTTTGCGTACAAAATCGCGTCCGACTCGGGCAGAAGCCTGGCGACCTCTGGCGGAGCATGAAAGCGCAGAAACAACACCACGCCAAGCGCGGTGACCAGCGCGAGAACACCGAGCAGCGAGTACAGCGTTCGTGTTGAAAGCGTGCGTCTGGCCATGCCGGATTGGTTTAAGGATAGAGCATGGCGGCCGCGCCGGTGCCGGGGCTAGTGCGCCTTTTCAAAGGCGGCCAGCGCCACACCGACGCGTTCCTTGTGCTTGCGCTCCCGTTCGACCACGCTGGGTGGCGGTGCGCCGCCGATCCGGCCGGGTGTGAGCGGAGCCTGCTTGAGATCCTGTAATGCGTTCAGGGCGTCCTTTTCGCCGGAGCCGCGCATTTGCTGGATCTCTGCACGCGCGGTTTCCGGGTGGTAGCCGATGCGGTTGCCCGTCTGCATGAGCCGGATGACGGCATCGGGAACGGCGCGCGTCCCCGGGAAGTCCGCTGAAAGCTGGTCGTAAGCTTCGCGGGCGCGGTGCATGGTGTCGGGAAAGCCCTGCAGGTCTTTGCGCGCGGCCAGCGATCCGGCGGCGCGGCGCACCACGATGGTGGTTGGCCGGTGCACATCGGCAGCGGCGACTGGAATGACGGTGGTGAGGGTGTTGCCCTCGTAACGCCAGCCAGGCTTGTGTGCGTCCAGGGTGAAGCTGAGTGGAGTTCCGTTCGCCGTAACCGATGCAGACGGCCAGTCAAAGGGCAGACGCAGCTCATAGCCGCGGCGCTGCGGCATGCCGGGGTAGGTGCCTCTTACGGGAGCCACCGTCACGGTCAGCTCATCACCATGCTGCACAGCGGAGATGTCTGTCCAGGCAGTGCCCACGTTCTTTTGGTAATCCTCCGCGTGGCCGCTGTCCTCATAGAGTGTGTAGCGCGAGGTCTGCGCATCGGCCAGCGGATAGACGTTCAAGATGAGCGGATCAACCGGCTTCTGGCCGGTGTAGCTCATGGCCGGCTGGTTGGGTACGATGGCGCCGGCTTTGACGAAGACGGGAATCTGGTCGACTTCGTAGTTGCTCTGCTGACTCACCGGCCCATGAAAGACGGTGCCGGTGGGCTGCTCGATCCAGTCGCCCTCTGGCAGCCAGACACTCTGGACGGCGTGGTGTGCGGGGCTGTTCGATGGCTTGGTCACTGGCGCCACGATCAAGCTGTCACCGAAGAGGTATTCGCCGTTATTGGTGTAGGCATCGGCGGCCTGGGGGTAGTCGTAGTAGAGCGGGCGCAGGAAGGCGATGCCGGTGTCATAGGTGCGGCGCGCCTCCGTATAGAGGTAAGGCTCCATGGCGTAGCGCTGCTGGAAGGCGTCGCGCATCAGGCCGCTGTAGGGCTCGGGGTAGGCCCAGATGCGGCGCTCCGCGTCGGCGTTCTTCGTCGTGTGGGTGCGCAGGATGGGGCTGTAGATGCCGAACTGGATCCAGCGCGTTAGGATCTCCGGATCGACCGCGCCCGGCATGTGGCCGCCGATGTCATGGCTCCAGTAGGCGTAGCCCACGTTGGCGGCCTGTGCCGTAAAGCCGGGCTGAAAGGCGAGCGAGTCCCAGACGGAAACCGTGTCACCGGAAAAGCCGATCTGGTAGCGGTGATTGCCCAGCCCGCCCCAGCGATGGAAGAGCAGCGGCCGCTTGCCCTCGCGCTCCTGATCGGTGAAGTGCATGTAGTTGAGCCACCAGGTCGGGTTCACGCCGGCGACTTTGGTGTCGCCTTCCTGCTGCCAGTCCAGCCACCAGAAATCCACGCCCTGTGCCTCCAGCGGATGGTGCAGCAGGTTCATATAGTTCTCGGCGAACTTGCGGTCGGTCAGGTCAAAGGGCACATACTTCTGCGTGGCCGGGTCGATGCCCATGTTCTTTGCGAACTGCGGATAAGCGTCCTCCCAGGGTTGCACGCCGCTGGCCGGGTGAAGGTTGAGCGTGACCTTCAGGCCCTCGTTGTGCAGCTCGGAGAGGAAGTCCTTCGGATCGGGGAAGAGCGCGTTGTCCCACGAGTAGCCGCTCCATCCTTTGGCGTGGCCGGAGGCATCCTGCTCCCCAAAGTTGCGGCCAAAGGTCTTGTGCCAATCCATGTCGATGACGAAGACGTCGTAAGGCACATTGTTTTGGTGGAAGCCGGTGACCAGGTCGCGCAGTTCCTGGTCGCTGTAGGCCCAGTAGCGCGACCACCACGCGCCGAAGGCAAAGCGCGGCGGCAGCGGAATGCGGCCGGCGACTTTCACGTAATCGCTGAGCGCGGCGCGGTAGTCGTGGCCATAGCCGAAGAAGTAGAGATCCTGCCGCTTGCCGGTGGAGCGTTGCAGCACCCACGGCTGGGTGGCGACCGTGTTGCGCTGCATGTCGAAGTTGGCGGAGCTGAAGAGCGGCCCGGAGTCGTCCACCACGGCCCAGCCATCCCGCGAGACCAGGCCTTGTCCGATGGGCTCGCGCAGGTTCTCAGCACCTTTGGCACCGTCCAGGGTGCGGGTGGTGCCCATCAGGTTGCCGGTAGGCGCATCGCCGGGGTGCCAGGTGACGGGCTTGCCGTCGACGGTGAGGGTGATGCTGAGATTAACGGCGGTGAAGCCGGTGTCGGCGTCGGTGCCTGTGTAGGTGAGCTTTAGCTTTCCCGTATCGATGGTCGTCGTGCCTGCATTTGTGTTCTTCGTGAACTGCGGCACCGGTAGCCTGCGATTCAGAAAGATGAATGAGGCATGGTCCTCAAACTTGCCGTCCGCCGCGTACTCCATGCGAATCAGTTCCGGTGTCAGCACGGTGAAGCGGGCGTGATTTGCAACGGTGACGGCCCTGAGATCCGCAACGGGATCGCTAGTCATGCGGGGTGCAGGCAGCATGGCGTTCTTGTCAGCAGATGCGGCTCCAATCGGCATGACTAACAGCAGTGGCAGGGCAAGCAAACACGCAAGCTTCAACATGCGGCCTAGTGTAAAGGGCGGCGCATCAGATGCGCCAGACCTTGGGAGTGTTGAAATCCCGCGCTCTCCGTCAGGGTTGCTCGCTGCGACGGTAAGTCGTCCAGGGTGGCTGGAAGTCGAGACCGCTTTTCACCTGATCCAGGCTGAGCAAAGCCCTGCGGGATACTTGCCTGTGATGAGTCCTCACTGGCCCGCTGGCACTGGCCTTGGAAGTGACCTGGATGCCTGTGGAGTAGTTGACGCTTGTCGACGATTCCTCCAGAGTGGCGCGATGGGTGTTTTCGTCCGCATAACCGATGAGTTCGAAGCGTCTGTGCTGGTATCGAAACGTGAACGTCGTGAAGCCCGTGTACCAGCTGCCGACGTTTGAAAAGTAGTGCAGGCCAACGGAGAATGCACCGCGTTGCACCTTCAAACCGTCTCCTTCTTCAAACCAGTCGTCCATTCTCGGGTCTGTCCAGCGTGGGATAAGTTCGCTGTTCTGAGTGGCAAGCGCATAGGTTCCGTCCGGCCTTGCGAACGCAATGCCGAGGACTCGCGGATTGGTGTCCATTTCCCGAACGCCGAAGCTCTCATTGGAGATGATCAAGTCCTTGTCTTGCTCTTGCAACACAAAGACGAGATCGGAAAGTCCATCCCCATTCAGGTCCCCCGCAGCCTGGTCTTTCACCTTCCAACCCGGTGGCGCAAATTCTGCAGCATTGTGCGCATTCGCGCGCAGCTTCGGTATGGGCGCGCTGGGAATCTTTCGTTCATCAACCTGCGCCCCTAAGAGCGGCATGGCTAACAGAAGGAAGCCGAGAACAAGAGACGACCTTGAACATGCAGGCAAGTGTACTTGGCCGACCGGGCGATGCGAACTTTGAATAGACGCCGGCCAGACCATAGTCGAAAGGTGGGATGGATCTGTCATCAAAACATCTCTATGTTGAATGAGCATGGAGAAGCTCTTCTATGCGTATATCATCGCGAGTCGCTCGCGAACCCTTTATGTGGGCTTCACCGGTGATCTGTATGTTCGCGTGATGCAGCACCGCGCCGGAACGTATGAGGGCTTTACCGCGGAATATCAGTGTCACCGGCTGGTCTGGTATGAGCGCTATGGCTCACCGATTGAGGCAATCTCACGGGAGAAGCAGATTAAGCGGTGGAGCAGAGGAAAAAAGATCATGCTCATCGAACGTGAGAATCCGACGTGGGTCGATTTAGCTGCGGACTGGGGACAGATTCAACTTTACGGCGAGACCAGGACCTAAACATACTTCACCCGCCCTCCTGTACATGGTCATTTCGACCGGAGCGACTCGCACATCTTGTGGTGGCCTGAGTTGCTGGCGTCGCGGAGTGGAGAAACCTGCTTTCTTTCACTTGTTACGGCTGATCAAGGAAAGCAGGTTTCTCCACTGCGAAGGCACGATGAAGCCGTGCCTTCTCCGGTCGAAATGACGATGTATTGGCGAAAGGGCCAAAGCACGACAGCCTATGACTCCTCCGGATGGGATGACAATGCTTAGCTGTGCCGAACTTCCCTCGCTCAGCTAAAGCCTTTTGACCCAAAGGCCACACTCACTCGCTGATGCTGAAGGTGTACACCTTGCCCGCATGCGCAATCCCCGGCTGCGCTGCGGAGCCCGGCGCGAGTACGCCGAATTCCCCTTTTGTGATGTCCATGGGAACTTTGAAGGAGAAGAGCCGCGACTGCACTTTGTCGATGGGGATGTTGACGGCATCGCGGTCGGCTCCGGTTTCTGAATGGAAGACATTGCCGGTCTTGACGCGGAACTCGCGACGGTCGGACTTTTCACGAAAGCGGAGAATGACGTATTCGATGGCATCGGTCTGGCGTGGTGCGACGATCATCATCTCAGTACCGCGGTGGACTTTCAAAGTTGACTTTGGCCCGGTCACTTCGCCGTTCAAGTCCTTCTTGATGATGTCATTGGTAAAGACGCTCTTGAGCGCGCCGCCATCGCGGTACTTGACCAGTTCCGGCGAGACCGGCTCCCACTGATCGCGCTCGTTCTTGAAGTACACACCGGGGTCGTCCTGCTCGGGGGAGAGTGGTGCGAGTTCGATCGGTTTGGGGTCAGGGCGCTGGGCCAGGCCGCTGTTTTTGGCCAGCATGGCGGAGATGACTGTTTCCGAGACGCCGCCATTTTTTAGTGCAATCAGGTCGTCCGGACCTGTTTGATAAGTGCCGGGTTGGGAACGCACCGCCTGGACGATGATGCTGTCGCCCACCTGCGCCCTCGTCATGCGGAGTACGGTGTCGTTGGTCATCTCCTGCCCACCGCTTGTCTTTGGAGCGGGGCGGGGCGCGTCGTCGTCCTGCGTGTTGGCGGCCGGCCGATTGAGTTGCGGCAGCGGGCCTTCCTGCGCGCCGCCCTGCGCAAGGGCGACCGGCGTGGTGCTGAAGAGCGGAAGCAGGAAGGCAGCGCAGAGCGCCGCGCGAAGTGGTGCAGACATGAAGAAAGCCTCTCTGTCGGTCAGACGGAGTTTGAGCGCAAGCGTCTACGACCCAGGTTTACGCGACGCGTCCTCGGGTTTCAGCGCGTCGCGGCCGGATCTTCCGGGTGTTGCGCAGAGCGTGTGCGTCCTGCGATGCGACAGGGTTGTGGCACGCTACTCGGGGCGCGGCACCGGCGCGCGGGCCACGGCGGACTGCTGCATGAATCGCTCCCGCCACATGGTTTCCACCTGCTCGTCGTGCGTGGAGTCCGGGCCGGCGGTGATGCTGGCGATCTCTTCCACGGGCGCCTTGGGCGTGCGATCGGCGTAGAGCAGCCCGTTGGCTTCCTGATAGGTGTCGGTAAATTGCGTGTAGCAAAAGCCCGCCAGCGCCGGCAGAGCGCACACCGTCTCCAGCAGCGCGCGGTACCGCGTCAGCAGATCGTCGGCCGTCTCCGTTTTTGTGTAGCCCCAGGTACCCTCGCCGCGGCTCAGCGCGATGCCACCAAACTCCGTGAGCACGATCGGCTGGCTGTCGCCCTGCATACCGCCCAGCAGCAGGATGCGGCCGCCCGGGCGTTCACGTTTTAACAGGTGCGACTCGATTTCTTCCAGACCATAGCGGCGGCCCATGCGCTCCGGCTTGCTGTCGTAATCGTGGATGCCGATGATGTCAGTCGCGACGCTCTCCCAGCCGTCGTTGCCGATGACGGGGCGGCTGCCGTCCAGCGTCTTGGTCAGGTGATAGAGGCTCTGCACGTAATGCCGCTGGCCGGGACTGTCCGGCAGATCGGGTACGCCCCAGGATTCATTGAACGGCACCCACGTCACGATGCACGGATGGCTGCGGTCGCGGTCGACGACGTCGAGCCACTCGCGGGTGAGCCGCTGGATGGATTTGGTGGTGTAGCGATAGGCGCTCGGCATCTCCTCCCAAACCAGCAGGCCCATGTAATCGGCCCAGTAGAGAAAGCGCTCGGACTCGATTTTCTGGTGTTTGCGGACGCCGTTGAAACCCATGCGCTTGGCCAGCAGCACGTCCTGCAGCAGCGCGTCGTCATGGGGCGCGGTCAGGCCGCTTTGTGGCCAGTAGCCCTGGTCCAGCACCAGGCGCAGCGTCATGGGGCGGCCATTCAGCACAAAGCGGTCGCCCTGGGTGCCGACGGAGCGCAAGGCGGTGTAACTCTGCACGGCATCCAGCACGTCGCCGGCGCTGTTTTTTACCTGCAGCACGGCTTCAATGATGGTGGGCCGTCCCGGCGACCACAGCAGGTCATTGCGAAAGTCGTCTATGCCCGGATCGGAAAGTGCGATGCGTCGATGCACCTCGCCCGCGATGACCGCGTAGGTGTCCTCCGCCAGTATCTGCTGGCCTGCCTGCAGCCGGACGGACAGGGTCAATGCCTGCTCATGATCGTGCCTCACCATGGCTTCCAGGCCGATCTCCCAGCGCTCCAGGTTGCACGTCCAGCGCAGGGTGTGCAGGTGGACGGCCGGCACGACCTCCATCCAGACAGTCTGCCAAATGCCGGTGGTGCGGGGATACCAGATGGAGTGGGGTTCCAGCTTCCAGTCCTGCTTGCCGCGGGGTTTGGCCAGGTCGAAGGGGTCATCCGCCGCACGGACCACGAGCTCCTGCGGTCCGCTTTCGTTCAGCGCATCGGTGATGTCCGCGTGAAAGGGAGTGTAACCACCCTGGTGGTGGACAACCTGCTTGCCGTTCACCCAAACGGTGGCGGTCCAGTCCACTGCTTCAAAGCGCAGCAGCAAGCGCTCGCCGGCTGCCAGGGGTGGGGCTTCCACCATGCGCCGGTACCAGACCGTGTCATAAAAGCCCGGGTCATTGATTCCGCTCAGCTCAGTCTCCGGGCTGTAGGGGACCTGAATGGTGGCGGGCCAGGTCGCCTCAACCGGCAGATGGAAGCTGCGTTCGCGGCCGTTGTTAAATTCCCAGCTTCCGTTCAGGCTCCACCAGCGCTCCCGGCGCATTTGTGGACGCGGATAGGCGGTCTCAGTCGCGGGGGAGAGGTGCGGCGTGTCTACGTTGTTTTCCAATGTCTCTTCTCTGCGG
>CAXTRR010000047.1:26438-28395 GCA_964246795.1 uncultured Terriglobus sp.
TTTTTACCATGGGCTCTTGGCGGCCCCACCGGGCGCACCGGGCGGGGTTTGGGGGGGGGGGGTCCCCCCGTCACCGTGGGGATAGCTTATGTCATTCCCCGCTTTCCAATTCTTCCTTCTCAAGTGAATGTATCGGCGCACACCCCGAGGCCTGGCGCTTGCCACTTCGCACTCGTTTTTTTGCGCTGACCATGCCCGGCCAGGGCCGAGAAGGCATATGAAAGGCAGCATGAAGCAGCGGACCGTTCCGCGGAGTTCCGCACCGCTGGCGTCGGGCCTTGTTGGGAGCGGTGCGCTTGCACGGCTTACTCTGGCAGAGGAGCCCGCCTTGAACGACCACGCCGACATCCCCCGCACCAACTGGTCCAAAAACCTGCGCTACGGCACCGACCGTGTCTTTGCGCCGACCGAGGCGGCGGAGGTGCGGGAGACCGTGACCGGCACGCCGCGCATCAAGGCCCTGGGCTCGCGGCACTGCTTCAACGCTATTGCGGACAGCACCGACGCCCAGCTCAGCATGCGCGCCGTGAAGAGCATCGAGATTGATACGGCGGCAAAGACCGTCACCGTGGGCGCGGGCATTGCCTATGGCGAGCTGGCACCGGTGCTGGACAAGGCAGGCTTTGCGCTGCATAACCTGGCGTCGCTGCCGCACATTACCGTCGCCGGTGCCATTGCAACAGCAACGCACGGCTCTGGCGTGCACAACGGGAACCTGGCCACGGCTGTCCGCGCCCTGGAGTTTGTAAAGGCGGACGGCAGCACGGCATGGCTTTCGCGCGAGACCGATGGTGAGATCTTCAAGCTGGCCGTGGTGCACCTGGGAGCGCTGGGCGTGGTCACGCGGGTGACGCTGGACCTCTTGCCGCGCTTTGACATGAGCCAGGTGGTCTACCAGAATCTGTCCTTCGATCAACTCGAGCACAACCTGGACGCAATCCTGAGCGCCGCCTACAGCGTGAGCCTGTTCACCACATGGCAGGCCAACCGGGCCAATGAGGTCTGGATGAAAGACAAAGTGAAGCCGGGCGAGGTCGCAAAGCCGCTTCCGCCTGCGTTTTACGGGGCCACCCTGCAGACTGCCAAGCTGCATCCGGTGCCCGGCATGCCTGCGCAAAACTGCACCGAGCAGATGGGCAGCATCGGACCGTGGTGTGAGCGGCTGCCGCATTTCAAAATGGATTTCACGCCTTCCAGCGGCGAGGAGCTGCAGACGGAGTACTTTGTGCACCGCAAGGATGCCTATGCCGCGATCCGCGCCGTGGAAACGCTGCGCGACCGGATCACGCCGCACCTGCTGATCACGGAGTTGCGCACCATTGCGGCCGACGACCTGCCGATGAGCATGAACTACCAGCGCGATTCCCTGGCCCTGCACTTTACCTGGAAGCCCGACGAGGCCGCCGTGCGCCCGGTCCTGGCCGCCATTGAAGCCAAACTGGCAAGATTTCACGCACGTCCGCATTGGGGCAAAATCTTCGAAATGCCCGGCACCCGGCTGCGGGAGCTTTACCCGGCGATGGACAGATTCCGTGAGCTTGCCACAGAGATGGACCCGGCCGGCAAATTCCAGAACGCCTGGCTGGAACGCAATGTTTTCATCTCTGCATGAAGACCTGTATGTCTTGGTTTCGGGTCGGTGATCGGAAGACGGACCTGTCATTTCGACCGAAGAAGGCGCAGTTTTATCGTGCCTTCGCAGTGGAGAAACCTGCTGTTTGTGCCAGTCTGTAGCGATTTGAAGAACGATGCAGACGCCGTGCGGGCCCGTCCGACAAATGAGGCTGTTTGTGCTATCGTCGTAGACAGCGCTGCGCTTGGCTGGCAGCGCAGTTTGCTGTCTGACGCCGAGTTTGGGCTGGTGTTGCCTGCTGCTGAAGGGCTGGCGTAGCTCAGCTGGTAGAGCATCTGATTTGTAATCAGAGGGTCGGGGGTTCAAATCCCTTCGCCAGCTCCA
>CAXTRR010000048.1:0-28095 GCA_964246795.1 uncultured Terriglobus sp.
GGCATGGGCCTTGCCATCACCAAGGCCATCGTTGAGGCGCATGGTGGAACCATCCAGTTGACCAGCCAACTAGGCCAGGGATCGGTCTTTACGTTCACCTTGCCTGTCGTGGACGGCGACGGTCCGCCACTCTCGGACTAAGACTGTCGTACTTCTTTCCGCGGGAGCCCACGCATCTTTCCTGTTGCCCATGCACTGACACAAGAAAATGTCACATGAGCAATTCACCGAAGAGATTGCCATAAAGGTGATGGGCATGACAGCTTTGTCACCCCCATTTCCGTTCGATCTGGCTAGTCTGAAAGACAGCATGGTTTGTGTCCCCTTTTTGCTCGACTTCAACTCGTCTTGTACTGCTCCTCCGTTTGTGAATCTATGAAAAGAGCATTGTCCACCATCGCCCGATGCGGGATGGCGTTTGCGCTGCTGACTTGCGGCTTGCCGGTTTTGGCCGGCCCAAGACTCATGGCGCAGCAAAATCTTTCCCTGCACGACGCTATCGTCCGCGCGCAAAACGGCCCCGGTGCGCAGGCCGCAAGATCCCGCGTTGACGAAGTGAAGGCGGCGATTCTGCAGGCGCGGCTCTCACCCAATCCCCTGCTTGTCTTGCAATCAGAAGATTTGCGGCCCTGGGCAAAGGGCTTCGACTTTGCCAATCAGACAGAAGACTACGGATATCTTGGTCAGGTCTTTGAGCTTGACGGCAAGCGCGGCAGGCGCATTTCCCTGGCAGGCGCGCGAGCCGCGCAGGCCCAGGCGCAGGGTGAACTGGCACTGCTTCAAATCACCGGCCGAGTCGTTACCACGTATTGGAACGCAGTGGCTCAGCAGCAGATCATCGTGTTGCTGCGGGACGATATGGCGGCGGTCGACCAGACGGTGCATTACCTGCAGCAGCGCGTGGATGCCGGAGCGACACGCGGCGTCGACCTGCTGCGGTTACAGATCGAACGCGACCGGCTGGAGATATCTCTGGTAAGCGCCGAACGCGACGCTGCACAAGCCAGGTTGGAACTCTTCCGCCAAATTGGTGTGGCACCGTACGATGTCCAGTTGACTGACAAGCTGAAGCAGATCATTGTGGTGCCGCCTGTTTCCGTCGAGACCGCGCTCGCCCGGCGTCCCGACGTAATTGCCGCGCGAGATGCTGTGAACGCCGCACAAGCCGACCTGAAGCTGCAACATGCGCAGGCAGTGCCCGATCTGGATGCGCTGGCCGGCTACAAACGCAACAGCGGTGCGGACACGATCTTTACGCAGATACAGATACCCTTGCCTTTTCGCAACCGTAACCAGGGAGAAATCGAGCGGGCCCGTTCCTCCATCATCACGGCGCAGGCATCACTCGCTCTGCTGGAGACCCAGGTTCGCGCGGAGATCGCACAGGCTGAACAGGGCTATGCGGCTCAGCAGCGCATCGTGCAACAGGTGCTGCCCAGACTGCGGGAGGACGTTCAGAAGAACCGGAACATCACCGCAGAGGCGTACCGGCTGGGCGGCGTGGATCTGCTCCGTTACATCGACGCGGAACGCACGTCCTTTGATACAGAGGTGACAGCCCTGCGCACCCTCGCCAACCTGCAGCAATTTGTTGCAACCCTTCAGCTCGCCTATGGAGTTCAGCCATGAAGCACCTCTGCCTTTGCGCCGCCCGATGCGCTCTGATGGGCACCCTGCTGTGCATGCTTACGCTTACCGGCTGTCACAGTGGTGAGCAGAACGGCAGCAAACCTTCCAGCGATTCCAAAGCAAGCGGGAGCGGCGGTGGAAAGGGCGGTTCCGACAGCAAAGGTGGCTCCGACAGCAAAGGTGGCGGGAAGAGCAGCGGTTCGGACAGTAAGACCGGCGGCTCCGACACCAGCAGCAGCCAGAAGGAAGGCTCCGTGCCCACCGACACGGTGAAGATCAAGGCCGAAGACCTGTCGAAGGCAGGCATCCGCGTGGCGGCCGTCACACTTCGTCGCATGCCGATAACGCTCAACGTTGCCGGTCAGGTCGCCATGGATGAAAAGCACACCAGCCACATTGGCGTGTATGCGGACGGCCGCGTCCAGAGTGTGTATGTGCTGCCGGGGGATCATGTGCGTCGCGGCCAGACCCTGGCCACCCTGCACAGCCACATGGTCCACGAGACTGCGATTTTGGTGAAGCAGGCCTTTGACGCCGCGCATCGGCAGTCGAGCGCAGTCGCTTACGCGGCTCAGGTGCGCGATCGCTACTCCAAGCTGTACAGCATTCAATCCGCGTCCCTGGAAGAGAAGCAGAACTCTGAACAGCAGCTTGCCGAGGCGCAGAAAAATCTGGCCGACGCCCAGGCAAGCTTGATTGGCGAGCGCGAGCATCTGGCCGATCTCTTACAGGTTCAACCGGAAGCAATCACTGAGCAGAACCTGTACACCTTTGAGCTCATTCCCGTGCGCGCCGTGGCAGAGGGTGTAGTGATCACGCGAAGTATCACTCCCGGTCAGGTCATCAACAGCGGCGACGAGGTCTTCGTCATCAGTAATCTCTCTACTGTGTGGGTAAACGCGGCGGTGAATGAAAAGGATCTGCCGGCAATTCATCCAGGTGCGAACGCAACCATCACCAGCCAGGATCTCGGCGCAGCGGGCCTTCCCGGACGAGTGGCCATGCTGGGTGACATGGTCGATATGCAGACGCGCACCCTGCCGGTGCGGGTCGTGGTCAACAATCCGCAGACCCGCCTGCGCCCAGGTATGTTCGCCACCGCCGCCATCTCTGAGGCCAACACGCGCGAAGCGATCTTTGTGCCGGCGGACGCTCTGCAGGATGTGAATGGATTCCGCGTCGTCTTTGTGACGGCGGACGGCACCAGCTTCACCGCACGCGCTGTGAAGACCGGTGCGGAGAGTCAGGGATTGGTCGAGATCACCGACGGCCTTCAACCAACCGACCACGTCGTCATCAACGGTGCCTTTATGGTGAAGGGCGAACTGCTCAAGGGCACCGTAGGCGAGGGCTGATCCATGAAGCGCATGATAAGTTTTCTGTTGGACAATCGCTGGCTGGTCTTTGGCCTGTTGCTTGCCCTCGTTGCTGGCGGCATCACGGTGATGTTGCAGTTGCCACTGGAGGCCTTTCCAGACCTGACAAACAACCAGGTTGTGATTTCCGTACAGTGCCCCGGCATGTCTCCGGTGGAAGTCGAGCAACTTGTCACCTTTCCCATTGAGACCGGCATGATGGGCATGCCCAAGCTGCAGATGGTTCGTTCCACCAGCAAGCTTGAACTCTCGATGGTGACCATCATCTTCGACGACAACATGAATAAGTACCTGGTGCGCCAGCTCGTGGCGGAGCGGCTCAACCAGGTGCAGGGCCGGCTTCCCATGGGTCTGCAGCCGGTGCTGAACCCCATGTCCACGGCCTTTGGCGAGGTGTACCAGTACACGGTGCAATCGCCCCACATGAGCCTGATGGATGAGAAGACGCTCCACGACTGGACCGTTCGCTATTCCCTGCTGACGGTGCCGGGCGTGAGCGAAATCAACAGTTGGGGCGGTGAGACGAAACAGTACACCATTGAGGTCGATCCGGCCTCTTTGAGGCGCTATAACCTTGCGCTTCATGATGTGGTCACAGCCGTCACCAATAACAACGCCAATTTCGGTGGCAGCTACATTGAGCACGCCGAGCAACAGTACACCGTGCGCGGCATCGGCCGTGCGGCCGGCGTCGGCGATCTCGGCAACATTGTTTTAAGTGCCACCAACGGCGTTCCTGTGCTGCTCAAGCAGGTCGCCAACATACTGCCGGAGCCGCTGCTGCGCCACGGCGCGGTAATGCACGATGGCCGCGGCGAGACTGTCAGCGGCATGGTCATCATCCTGCGCGGCGAGAACGGGCAGAAGATCATCCGGGAGATCAAGGACAAGATTGAAAGCCTGAAGCTGCCGAACGGTGCCAAGATCGTTCCTTTCTACGACCAGAGTGACGTCATCAACGCGACCACACATACGGTGGAGCACAACCTGCTGGAAGCCGCAGTGCTGGTCGTCGTGATTCTCCTCATCTTTCTGGGCGACTGGCGCGCGGCACTGGTTGTTGCAATCACCATTCCGCTCTCCCTGCTCTTTGGCTTCCTGGGCATGGGCATCTTCGGCATCTCCGTGAACCTGATGAGCCTGGGTGCGATCGACTTCGGCACGATCGTCGACGGCTCCGTCGTCATGGTGGAAAACTGCATGCACCGGCTGGAGAAGACCGGCTCCGGTGGTGGAGGCGATGGCGATTTTAACGGCAAAGACGGCAAAGACAAGAACGGCAAAGACAAGCAGCCAAACCTGATTGAGATTGTTCGCGACGCGGCCGGTGAAGTCGCCCGCCCTATCGTGTTCGGCGTGCTCATCATCATCAGCGTTTATCTGCCCATCCTTACGCTGCAGAGCCTGGAGGGCCGGATGTTTCGTCCCATGGCGGTCACGGTCGTCAGCGCCCTCATCGGCTCGCTGTTGCTGGCGCTCTTCGTCGTGCCGACTCTTTGCACTTTTGCCCTGATGCATCGCGCAAAGATCCTGAAGAGCAAGCCCCAGGAGACGAAGCAAGGCTGGTTTGACAAGCTGCGGATGCGCTATGAGCACTCCCTGGAGAAGGCGGAGAACCACCGAAAGCTGATCTACATCGCAGCCGCGGTAATGATCGTGCTCGCGCTCGGCTCGATCAAATTTATCGGCACTGAGTTTATGCCGACGCTTGACGAGGGTTCCATGGTCATCACCTCCAAACGTCTGCCCGGCATCGCGCTCACGGAATCCGTGCAGATCGGCACTGAAATCGAACGCACCATCAAGAGCTTTCCGGAGATTGCCAGTGTCGTGACCAAGCTCGGACGCCCTGATCTGGCAACAGAAGCCATGGGTGAGTACGAGTCGGACAGCTACATTAACTTCACGAAAAAAGTGCAGGACGAGAGCCCCTCCGATAAACAGAAATTGAGCGATCGCATGGAAACGGCGCTGCAGAAGATTCCCGGCGTGAATTATGAGTTCACCCAGCCCATGCAGATGCGTATGGACGAGACGATCACCGGCACCCGTGGCGATGTCGCCCTGAAAATCTTTGGCAATGATCTGGACACACTGGAGCGCCTGGGCAAGCAGGCCCGCAACATCCTGAGTCAGGTCAAAGGTGCATCCGAAACGCAAATGGAGTTGATCAGTGGTGCCGAAGAGTTGCAGGTGGAGGTCGACCGGCAGGCCGCCGCGCGCTATGGCGTGAATGTGAGCGATGTGCAGGAAGTGATTGAGAACCTCTACGGCAGCCGGCAGGTTTCCGAGATGATCGAGGGCGAACAGCGCTTTCCGATCGCCTTTCGCCTGCCCACCTCACTGCGGCAGGACCCGGAACAGCTCCAGGCCTTGCAGATGAAAACTTCCACTGGCGCCCTGGTGAGGCTTGATCAGGTCGCAACCATCCGGCAGGTGCGCGGCCCTATTCTCATCAACCGCGAACAGGCACACCGCCGAGTCGTCATTATGAGCAACGTGAGTGGGCGCGATCTTGGCGGTTATGTCCAGGACTCCGAAAAGGCTGTTCAGGAAAAACTACAGCTTCCCTCGGGCTATCGGCTGGAGTGGGGCGGCCAGTATGAGAATCAGCGGCGTGCCGAGTCGCGTTTGGCCATCGTCTTCCCCGTCTCGCTGCTCATCATCGCCGGTCTGCTGTACGCCACCTTCCGGAATGCGAAGCAAATGTTCCTGATTCTGATGATCGTGCCACTGGCCCTGGTCGGCGGCATAGCGGCGCTTTGGATCCGCGGCATTCACCTGAATCTCTCGGCCAGCGTTGGCTTCATCGCGCTCTTTGGCATCGCAGTTCTGAACGGCGTCGTCATGGTCAGCCACATCAACAGCCTTCGAGAAGAAGGCAAGTCCACGGAGGACGCCGTCCGGCAGGGCGCTTCGGACCGGTTGCGGCCCGTGCTCATCACAGCACTGGTCGCCAGCCTCGGCTTCATTCCCATGGCGCTCAGCACTTCCCGCGGAGCAGAGGTGCAGCGGCCGCTTGCCACCGTCGTGATTGGCGGCCTGCTTACGGCCACGGCACTCACCCTCTATGTGCTGCCGCTACTCTATGCACGGTTTTCTCCCGCTGAAAGAGAGCCCCAACTGCAGTCGTAGCCGTTTCACAAAGCTGGGGGCAATTGCGTCGCCTCTCTGCGAGTTAATCGAGCATTTCGGGCGTCAGCCGACGATTTTTACGGGAGTCGTCTGGCTGGCGTACACTCGCAGCACCGCCGCTCGTTTGGGACCCTATATGCCGATCACACGCTTTCGGAACGTGCGCCTTTCTGCCCTCTTGTTGATCCTGCCTGTATTCGGCAACACCGCCGTCGCGCAGACCTGCACAGGACTCTGTCTGCAGCAGATCAGCTGCCCCTCCAACGGCACTACCTCTATTAGCGGAACGGTTTATGCTCCAAACGGCGTCGATCCGCTACCGAACGTTACGGTTTACATTCCCAATGCGACCGTAGGCGCGCTACCGACCGGTGTTGCATGTCCCGTTCCTGGCCAGGCTCCTCCCGGCGCACCGCTGGTGGGCACCTACACCGCTCCGGATGGCACCTTCAAAATCAGCAATGTTCCCGTTGGCAACAACATTCCGATCGTTATCGTGGCTGGCAAGTGGCGCCGACAACTCACCGTACCCGGAACGTCCGCCTGTGCAAATACCACGTTCGATGCACGCTTTCCGAAGAACCAGAGTGAAGGCGACATCCCAAAGATTGCCATCTCCACCGGCAGCGCCGATGCCGTGGAATGCGTCTTTCGCAAGATCGGCGTGGATGATGCCGAGTTTACAAACGCTGGAGGGAAGGGGCGCATCAACCTTTTTCTCGCAAATGACGCGCCCGGCGCGCAGATCGACGCAGGTACCAGCAAAGTCACAGCGGTTCTTGGCGACCAGACCGTGTTGAACAGCTATGACGTGCTGATGCTGCCATGCGAAGGCAGGCCCAACAGCGAGCCGCAAATCCAACTCACTAATCTCGTCAGCTACGCCAATGCCGGCGGGCGCGTCTACGGCAGCCACTTCGCTTATGAGTGGATGTACAACAATCCGCCTTTTGACAAGGTTGCGAACTGGTACGGCAGCAGCGTCAGCACGCCGCTCAACGGCCCGGCAACGGTGAACCCGAACTTCACTGGCGGCGCAACCTTGACGACCTGGTTGCAGGTGGTGCATGCCTCTACGGCACCTGGGCAAATTTCCTTGACTTCACCGCGTGTGGACGTGAGCGGAGTGAATGCACCCACCCAGGCGTGGATCAACCTCAACAGCACCGGAAAGCCGGTGATGCAGTTCACCTGGGACACGCCGGTGGGTGCCGCCAACCAGTGCGGACGCGTCCTCTTTAACGAGTACCACGTCGAAAATCCGGTGACGGGCAGCGGACTTGGCGAGAAGTTCCCCGCGGAGTGTGCCAACACTGAAATGACTCCGCAGGAAAAGCTGCTGGAGTACAGCCTGTTTGACCTGGGGAATGACGGTGGCCCGGCTACCATGACGCCCACAACGCAGGACTTCGGCAAGCAGGCGGTCGGTTTTCAGTCCGCTCCGGCAACTTTCACCATCAAGAACAATTCGATTTTTGCTGTTTCAGTGGACTCGGTGGCGACGACAGGCGATTACGTTGTGACCACAAACAGCTGCGGAGCCAGCGTTCCATCGCAAGGCACGTGCAGCCTGGGCGTTGCGTTTAAACCGGCGGCGCTCGGCCAGCGTGATGGCTCGGTCAAGGCCGTGGTGAGCGGTACCAACTTGGTGAGTTCCCTTACCGGCACGGGCGTTCCCCCACTCGTCCTGAATACGGCTGCACTGGATTTCGGCAGCACAGACGTCACCTCCACGGTGACACGCGTTTTGACCGTTACCAATAACGCGACTGGCCCAATTGCTGTACCCCCACTGGCGGCTTCTTCCGATTTCAGCACCGCTTCCAGCTGCGGCACACTGGCCGCCGGCGCAAGCTGCAACCTGAACCTCTCATTTACTCCCACAGCCGCCGGTCCGCGCACCGCAACGCTGGGATTGATCACACCCAACCCGGCGTATCCGGGCCTAGCCGTTCAACTTACCGGCAACGGCGTCGATTTCGGCGTGGCGATGACTCCGGGGAGTGACACCGTGGTTGCGGGCCTGGAAAAGGCTCCGGTCCTGATCACCTCGCCCATCGCCGGCTTCAGCAACCCCGTCACGCTCAGTTGCAGCACCACCGCTCCTGCTGTCACCTGCTCACTGGCCACCGGCGTCATCACACCGGCAGCCGTCACCAGCACCAACGTGCTGATTGTCACTCAATCCAAGTACACGCTGGTCGGCTACGGTGGCTTTCCCATGGGCTGGCTTATGCTGGCACCCCTGGGTGCGGGCCTGGCCTTATTCGTAACGCGCCGTCGCTCCTCAAGCACGCTCAAATGGGGTCTCTGGATGCTGATCGTCGCCGCTGGAACCACCGGCCTGACCGGCTGCTCGGGCAAGATCCCGGCACTAAATTCGTCCTACACACCGCCCGGAAATTACGTCGTTACCTTTACCGCGACAGACGGCATCCTGACGCGCACGACGAATTACAACCTGACCGTCAAGGCAAACTAGGCCACTCTTCCCTGAGTGCGAGTGAAGAGCTGTACCCATCCACGGCAGATTGACCGTCGTGGATGGCTTGCAGGGGCTAATCCAGAGGCGTGTAGATCACGAGCTTCAGCGATGAGTCATCATTGGCCTGAAACGATGCCGTCTCAAAGCGGAGTAGACCTTTGGTGGGATGATGAAGCAGCTTTACAACTCCGGCGCTGCTGCCGACATCGTGCGTCTCCCACCAGTTCTCAAATTCGGGGCAACCGTATCGAAGCCGATCTAAAAGTTTCTTAAACGAAGGATCGCAGGCCCAAAAATCATAGGTCGTCCGGAACAGAGCGAGCATGCGTTTTGCTTCGGAAGCCCAGGCATTTCCAAATAGATTCTTCATTGCTGGGGCGGTCAGCACATGGAGCAGGATGTTGCGATCATCCTGAGGCAGGCCACTGAAATCCGTAAAGATCTCTGCCGCCGCCTTGTTCCAGACTAGAACGTCCCATCGGCGGCCAGTGATGTAGGCCGGATGAGTTAAGCTCTCGACCATTCGACGGATCGTCTCTGGGACGGTCTCACGAGAAAAGGCAGGATGATTCTTCTTTTGGGCCAGCGCACGAAGGTGAGTATGTTCCACCTTGGTGAGCCGCAGAGCCTTCGCAAGGGCATCAATGGTGGTTGTAGAAGGGCTGACGGTTCGTCCCTGCTCCAGGCGGATGTACCAGTCGATCCCGATGCCAGCGCGTTCCGCGATCTCTTCACGTCGCAAACCTGGAGTGCGCCGCCTCCGCCCATTTCTGAGGCTGAGCAGATCGGGCACCAGCTTTTCCCGCCTCGACCTCAGAAAAGCACCTAACTCGTCCCGGCTTTCCATTGGTCGAGCTGGATCCAGCTTCTCGATGGAGGTATTCATGGATCCTAGGATAGTGCCAGGCCTTGCTGAACGGTTCTATGTGCGACAGGCTATTGAACAGTGAGGTGAATATTGATGAGAGCTGCCGTTCTAAAGGCATTCGGATCAAATCTGAGTCTTGAAGAAATGACTGATCCGGTTCCAGGTACAGGAGAGGTAGTTGTCGATGTAGTTGCCGCGCCTGTTCTGCCCTATGCGAGCGAGGTGTTCAGCGGAGAACGCAAGTATCTTCTGAAACTGCCCGCCGTGCCGGGGTGCGGTGCCATCGGTCGTGTGCGGTCGATCGGTCCGGATGCAACCCAACTTGCCGCTGGCGATTGGGTGCTCTGCGATCCCACCGTGCGATCGCGTGACAACGTACTTACCCCTGACATCACGCTTCAGGGCTGGAGCGCGCGTGATCAAGGCGGTCTACGCCTGCAGGAATATTTTCATGATGGCCCTTTTGCGGAGCAAATCCGGGTGCCGACGGAAAACGCCATCCGTATCGGGCCCATGCAATCCAAAGATGCCTCACAGTGGTGTGCCCTGGTGACCTTGCTTGTGCCATACGGCGGGTTATTGGCAGCCGGGCTGCAGGCCGGTGAAACATTGCTGGTGAGCGGCGCAACGGGAAATTACGGCAGCTCTGCCGTTGCAGTCGCGCTCGCTATGGGAGCAGGCTGTGTGATCGTGCCTGGAAGAAATGTGACGATGCTCGAAGAACTCGTGCGCCGCTATGGTCCTCGCGTACGGCCGGTGAAGTTGTCGGGAGATGAAGCGGCGGACCGGGAAAGAATGAAACAGGCCGCTTCCGGCCCGATCGACTGTGTGCTCGACCTGCTTCCGCCTTCGGCAAGTACCACGGCCGTGCGGGCCGCTATGATGACCGTTCGCCCATATGGACGCGTCATCCTGATGGGCGGCGTTGGCATGCTTGGAGGTCCGGGCCTTGACTTGCCTTATCCCTGGATCATGAGAAATCTGATCACGATACGCGGACAGTGAATGTATTCGCCCAACGCCGTTCGCCAGCTCGCGAGTCTCATTCATGCCGGCCTTCTCGACTTGAGTCAATTTTCCGTTACAGAGTTCCCGCTTAGCGGTGCAAACGAGGCTGTTGCTCACGCATCGACAAGCGCTCGCCCCTTCCATCTGACAGTCATCCGGCCATAGAGCAGGCCGGCCACTCACGAATGAGTCCTGTCCAGCCAGCTACCCGGAGTTATCGCTGAATGATGCCAACACTTCGTGATTCAATCAGCTCCTATCAATTCTGAGCTGAGATCTCAACCGCAATGGGTGCGCGGAGCAGTCTCTTACGCTTGCCACGCCAGAGACATCTCCCGAAAATATCTGGAAAGCTGCGCTCACACCCTTGAGCAGCATTCAACTTTACCCGCCGTGCAACTGTGCGGTACTTCGCGGTCCATAGGTGTTGCTTGCACTTGATTTCTGCATCCTCGGTTCCGAGCGGACCATCTCAATCGTCGAGACAAGGGTCATGTAGGGATGATCTCAATCCTCTACGGCATCCCTTGAGGGTTCATGGGAAGCATTGCTGAAACCAGATTCGGTAAAGACAAGAACAATCCGATTCCACGATCGACATTTGCGGAGCGGTTGCGCGCACTCGGCGTAGCAGTCACACCGTATGGCGAAGGCATGGTCGAAAGAGTGCTTGCACTCGCAGGCAGGTCTCCGGACCTGGTCCTGGATACGGCACCGCCCAGCGGTGTTTTGCTCACCCTGATCGAGATCGCAGGTAACCCCTCTCATGTGCTTACCATCAGCGACTTTGCCCCAGCAAAAGAACTTGGCGTCCGCAGCAGTCTTGGAGAAGACCCTACCTTGCGCTGGGACGCCCTGGTTTGTTTTGCGCAGCTTGCAGCACAAGGAAAGTTCTCCGTGCCGGTGAATCGTACATTCCCTCTGGAAGACTGGCGCACAGCGGTCGAGCTCAGCCAAAGCCAACAAGCTCGCGGCAAACTCGTGCTCCTGCCATGATGGGTTGCAATTTCTTGGTGTATGGAATCAGGTATCGGGATCACGACCGATGCTGACATTCTGTGCCGGGTTTAGCTCTGCCCGGCATACAGCTGACGGTACATCTCCCGGTTCCGCAGAATGGACTGCACGTAGTCCCGCGTCTCGGAGTACGGAATGGATTCGACAAACTCCGGGATGTCCTTGTAGTTGTTCTCGGCCATCCAGCGGCGAACAGGAGCGTCACCGGCGTTATAGGCCGCCAGCGCATACTCTGGCTGACCGCCGAACCGGTCCAGCACTTGCTTTAAATTCGCGGTGCCAAGGGACAGATTTGTAGAAGCATCGAGCAGATTCCCAGCAGAGAAATGCTTCATGCCCTGCTTATTTGCCTGGGCCTTGCCGACCGACGGCAACAGTTGCATCAGGCCGTAAGCATTCGCATGCGAGATAACAGTCGCATTAAACTCGCTCTCCTGGCGGATCAGCGACGTTACCAGATAAGGATCCAGTCCGTTGCGCGCGGCATCGGCGGTGATGTCTCCCCAGTACGGCCGCGGGAAAAGCAGTTGCCAATAGATGGCTGGAACTTCCTTGATGGGCAGCGCAAAAAAAGATGATCCACTGTGCTTGATCGCCTGCAGCGAGCGCACATTCTCACCATAGCTGCGGTAGATCTCCGCCTGAGCCAGTGCGCCCCACTGTGCACTGCTGCCGCTCGCCATGATCTCTGGAGCAATATACTCATTCAGCGAGGCGTTCGCCAGTAGTCTTGCCTTGATGAGATGAGGATCGTTCTCCGGCAATTCCTGCACCAGAGTGGGTGCGGGCGGCGTCTTCACCTGGTCCAGCGGAAAAGCCGGCGGTGCCTCTGGCTGCGTGCCGATGATGCGCAGCCGCTCGCGCGCAAGGATCGCATAGTAGTAATTCCGGTAGCTATCGGAGAGCTTGCTGTAGAAGTTTGCCGCCTGCGGCAGGTTGTGCTCCGGATCCTCGAACAGCCGCCCGCGCCAGTAGATCGCACCTGGCGCCTCCGAGCTCGCCGGGTACTTGGCAATTTGTTCTTCCATCAACCGGGCAGCTTCCGGATAGTTACGGATGCGATAGTTCAGCCACGCGGCGCGCCAGTGGGAAGATGGCGCGTATGTGCTGTTCGGAAAGCGCCGAAAGAGCTCGCCGTACAGGTCGATGGCGTTCCTGGCGTCCCGCTTGATCAGGTACATGTTGCCGCTGGAGTACAGGCCCTCTTCCAGCCACCGGCTCTGCGGATAGCGCTGCTCCATCTGTTGTAGATTGGCGCGGTTTCTGGCCTCGTCATTGTCGTTGCGCGCCAGCTCGGCCAGGATGTAGAGCCGCAGTGCGGCGCTGTCGTCACTCGTCTGCGGCAGGCGCTCCGCTGTGCCGCGCGAGAGATGTTTCAGACGCAGATCGCAGACAGCTGCGTAGATTTCCAGAGCGGCCTTATCCGCCTGCGAGAGTGACGCATCATTCTGCTGGATGGCGTGGTACTCGGCACCGGCTTCGCTGTAGCGCTTGGAATTGAACAGCGCGTCAGCATGAAGTTTGCGCTCCCCCGCGCTCGGCCCCGCTGCCATGTTCTGCAGCTCCTGCTTTGCTTGCACGGCCTCCGGTGAAAAAGGCAGGCGCACATAAATTTGCCGGAAGATCGCGGCAGCGGTCGTCCGGTCTCCCTGCGCCGCATGCGCCTTTCCTTCGATAAGCAGGTAATCCGCCTTTTGGGAGGCAGGCTGGTTCACCTCAGTGCTCAAGGTCTTCAAAGCCCCGGCTGCATCGTTCGCCTGCACGTAGGCTTGAGCCTGCGTCACGGGAGCAGTCCCGGCAAAGATGCTGGACGGGTATTTCGCCGGGAAGTCTTCCAGCATACGAATCGCGGTGGCGGGATCGTGGTTTTGCAGCGCCGCCTGTGCACCCAGGTAGTCCGCATAATCTTTCAGCGCGTCGCCAGCCGCGGCCGCTTGGCGGTAAGCCGTGCCTGCATCGGCATAGCGATGGTCAAGCGAGTAGGCGTGACCCAAAGCGAGGAAGGCGGCGGCCGCGCCCTCACCCGGATGCGCCTGCGCATAATTCTGAACGCCGGTGTAAGCCGCGGCTGACCGCGAGAGCGCCAGTTGCTGCGCCATTGGCCGCAACTGCTCCGACTGCACAAACGCGGTTGTGAGTTGACGGCTGACCGGCGTCGGCGCGTCCTGCACACGCTGGACTCGCACACGGGGACTCGAAGCTGAGACGGTTGCCCGTGCCCGGCTGCGGCCACTGGCCCGTGAGGAGGATCGCAGCGATGCCTTGCCAGCCGTCGATGCCTTGCCGGCCGGCTTACCGGTACCGTGGACCGCTTTTGAGGCAGAAGCTTTCCCCGTCCGTCTTCCTGTCGATGCTGATGCATGTCCCGTGATTTGCTTTTTTGGCTTGGCCGCTGCCACATGCGATGGCAAGGCCAGCGCAAGCATGCATGCCACTGCCACCGAAAGTCGCGTCCACGGAAAGCTCACTCCTTCACTTTATGACGGAAAGACTCCCTCCTGGTGAAAGCGCCGGCATCGCGTCGAACCTCTTTTGGTAACGCCGACCGTTTTGGAACGGCAATCGATCCAGGCATCTGCCCGCCGACACCATTGCCCCAGGCATCTCCCCCAAGTACACTCAAGTTATCAGCATGCCTGTGCTCGAACAGACCGGAACCGAAGAAGTTCACCCCGATGTGGCCCTGGTGGACCGCGCGCGCCATGGCGATGCCGCGGCTTTTGAAACGCTGGTGCGGCAATATGACCGTCCCATCTTCCGCGTTGCGCAACACATTACCCAGAACCGTGAAGACGCCGAGGACATAGTCCAGGACGTTTTCATGAAGGCCTACAACAAGCTCGAACAATTCCAGGGCAACAGCAAATTCTCCACCTGGCTCACGCGTATTGCCGTGAATGAGAGCCTGATGCGGCTGCGGAAACGCAAAACCAGCCGCACCGTCTCCATGGATCAGGATGTGCAGACGGAAGAAGGTTCGATCCCCCGCGACTTTGCCGACTGGACGCCCGACCCGGAACAGCAGTTCAATCAGGCCGAGCTGGGCGAAATTCTGAAAAAAACCATTGCCGGATTATCCCCTGGATTCCGCACCGTTTTCACACTTCGCGACATCGAAAACCTGTCGACGGAGGAAACCGCGCAGGCACTCGGTTTAAGCGTGCCGGCCGTCAAATCCCGTCTTCTTCGCGCCAGATTGCAGTTGCGTGAACGCCTGAGCCGCTACTTGAAGCGAAAAGATGGGTCTGTAAAGCCGTGAACCGCTATGTAGATAAAGTTCGTCTCGCAATGTTTGGTCTGGGAGCGCCGCATCATGACTTGTACTGACTTCTTGGCAAGGATGACCGATTACTTCGACGGTGGCGTGGAGCCCGCGCTCTTACAGGAGATTCGCGAGCATCTCCATGAGTGCCATCACTGCGAAATACTCGTTGATACCACACAGAAGACAATTCAGATTTACAAGAATCACCAGCTATACGAACTCAGTACTGAGGTGCGGGAACGCACAATTTCCAGCATCCTGTTTCGCTGCGGATTAAAGCCGGAAAGTCCTTCGGCGGGCGCTCGAAGCAGCCAAAACCAATGATGTAGAGTGGAGCCGATAGACAAAAAGACCGCGCAATAAGGGCGAGCTCAACAGAGTTGCAAATTGGCCGTCACTCGCGGAATAGTTCACTTCCAGCGTTCCGGCGTTCGACTCGATGGATGTTTCGTCCATCGTGGTCTTTTCCAGGGAGGAACCCTGCGTTTTCCGCATCAGAGCCATGCCTTTCATCAGTGTCGCCGCAGTCGCTGCGGTGACCGAATCACTCATGACCACGGCCATATTGAACTTCACGCCGTTTTGAAAATCAATGGTGTAACGCGAGCTCTTCATCCGGTTCTTCACAGTGTCATAGTCGGTCAGCGCTGCGGCATCGCCCAGCACGCCACGCATCATGGTTTGGGTTCCCTTCTGGTCCAGCAGGCTCCAAAGATTGCGGGTGTCCACCACCGACATCTCGTTGATCATGTCCCCGTTGGTCAGGAAGCTCAGAAGCAAGCCGTCACGTGCGTCCAGCCCCGAGGTTACGGCATTACTGTCGCCAAAGAGCATCGTCGTCTGATTCAAAAAGACGACGCTGAATCCCGAAGCCCCCATGGGGTAGACACGGCTATTGCGGACCTGGGTGAACTTCGTCTTGGTCTTGACCCAGTTTGCCTGGATCGCCGCCGTCTGGAATTGCCCCTGCGCAATGCCGAGCGTACGTGTTTGCTCCTGCCCGTTACGAAAGGCTGCAAAGCAGAGCGTGTCGGCATCGCGGTCCACCTTCAGGCCGCTCTGCTTCAGAGCCGTTTCCAGGCGTTTCAGTTCCGGCGGCATTACGCGATCTTTCAGACTCAGCGCAGCCTGGCTGTTCTGCATGGCACGGTAATCAATAACGATGACTTGCTGCACATCGTGCGGTATCGCCGCCTTGGCATCTGAGCTTAACTGTGCCGCCTGCGCACTTACACCCGCAAAGAACATGGCCCCAGCAGCCAGCACACCTCGCATCGACTTCGTTGTCACACTATCCTCCGCATCCCTGGCGGGATCTCATTTCAGCTTAGCTTGTCAGCAGGTAATCCGGCACTGACGCTTTTGCGGGAGACGCCATCGGCTCGGGCCATGCCATCGGCTCTCGCAACCGGCGTTCCAGGATCCTGAGTTCCGGCTGAAACTGCTCTGTTGGACGCATCCAAGCCGCATTCGGCTCGCACGCAGCCTCCGGGATAAGGCCGATCAACTCACTTTGCGCGGCGTGCACTCCGGCTCGCCGCGCCAGCCTTAGCACCTCCGCATGCACGCTGCTCACTGGAGTGATGCGGAAATCTGTCAGGTTCATGCTTATCTGGGCTAGCCCGTTTACCACGACGCCCATCGCCTTGACGCTTGGCAGGCCTCCATTGGAAGAGCGGAGCTGCCGGGCTATGGCACGCGCGGCAGCCAAATCTCCCGGTCCTAGATAGATGTTGTAAGCGATGAGAAACTGCCGGGCACCCAGTGCGCTTGCTCCCGCCGTGGGATGCAACTCACCCGCGCCGATATCTGGCCAGTGCCGGGAGTCATTCCGCACAGCTTCACGCAGTCCCTCAAACTGGCCTCGCCGCACATCCTCCAGCTTCACACGGTCAGGCCGCAGCGCCGCCGCCTCATAGAAGTAGATGGGTACGCCGTAGCGTCGCCAGATCTGCGTGCCCGCCTGATGTGCCAGTTGCGCGCACTGTCCAAGCGTGTAGTTCGCCACAGGTACAAACGGCACTACGTCCGCGGCACCGATGCGCGGATGCACCCCGGCCTGCAACGTTAAATCGATCAACTCCGACGCTCGCCCAGCCGCGCGGATCGCCGCTTCAGCCACCGCCTCTGGCGGACCCGCTACCGTTACCACGCTGCGATTGTGAGCCGGATCCATGGACCAGTCCAAAAGCGAAACACCAAAGACGCGCATGGCCCGCACAATCTCCCGGACAACAGTTTCATCACGCCCCTCGGAGAAATTAGGAACGCATTCCACGATCGGTTCTTCCATCATCGCCTTTTAGCAGGATGTAAGTAGCAGGTAGCGAGATCATCAGCTGACTTATCACTACCTACTTACTACTACCTGCTTCCCCTCACTTCCACCAGCTATACCCAATCGAGAATTGCACGCTCGCATTCACACCAGGGTTGCGATCCCCCAGGCTGGCGGAGGAGATGTGCACGCCATTTGCACTCAGGTCCACGCTCTGCCTCGGCTTTACGAAGTAATGCACGCCGACTCCACCCTGCGGTGTGAAATTCCAAACACTCGCGTCTCCATCCTTGCCGTCGTTCACCAGGTTCACCGGTCCCTGACCATACGCCGGGTACTTGTGGTTCGTCCAGAGAACACCACCGGCGGCCTGTGCCCATGGCATCACGCGATGCCCATGTGTGAAATTCCATCGCAGGATGATCGGCGTCGCCGTCACTCCATGAAAGGTGCCGCCCACCGTGTACGGCGCGGAACACTGGATGACAGCGGGGTTCACCGTCGGCAGACAGGTGCGCCGTTGAAAGGTCGGCGTGTTCGACTACCAGTAGGGGAAGAGCTCTCCCGCATATTCAACATTGCCCCGAAAGTAGCCTTTGCCGATCTCCGGTGTCAACACTTTCCCCAGGTGGACCCCGGCCATGAAGAATTGAAAGCCATTCCGGTCCTGAGTCAAACCATTGCCGCCCTGAAATAACGCACCATACTCCCACGCACGCGCACCGGCCAGGGCGGGCACAGCCTCTGACTGGGGCGGGGCCTGCGCCTGCCCCTGGAAGACCGTGAAAGCCAATACCGCCGTTACCGCCCAGCCCATCCGCATCGATTCTGTCTCCCTTGCAAACAAAAGCCGCCGGAACGGCGGCTTTCTCTGTCCTGCTTCTGATGATGCAAACCCGGCTTAAGCTGCGACCGTTGCCTCGTCAAAGTCGAAGTTGGAGTAGACATTCTGGGTATCGTCCAGATTGTCCAGAACATCCAGCAGGCGCAGCATCGAGTTCGCCTGCGCGCCTTCCAACTTCTGATACGTGCTTGGCACCATGGTGACCTCGGCATGCTCCGGCTTCAGGCCAGCTTTGGTCACGGCGTCACGAACGCCCTCAAAGTCCTTGGGGCCTGTCAGGATCTCCCAGCTGTCCCCATCGTCGTTCAGGTCATCCGCGCCGCTCTCCAGCACAAGCTCTGTGAGCTTTTCTTCATCAGCAGCTTTCTTATCGACGACAATGACGCCCTTCTTGGCGAACATGTAGCCGACGGAGCCGCTTTCCCCCAGGTTGCCGCCGTTTTTGCTGAAGGCATGCCGAACCTCGCTGACGGCACGATTGCGGTTGTCGGTCAACACATCGACCATCACCGCCACGCCGCCGGGCCCGTAGCCCTCAAAGAGGATTTCTTCGTAGCTCAGGCCTTCAATCTCGCCTGTGCCGCGCTGCGTGGCGCGCTTGATGTTGTCCGCAGGCATGTTCTCAGCCTTCGCCGCCAGAATGGCCGTACGGAGCCGCGGGTTGCCATCGGGATCGCCGCCGCCCTGCTTCGCTGCAACGGTGATCTCCTTGATCAGCCGTGTGAACGTCTTGCCCCGTTTGGCGTCCGCTGCGCCCTTTTTGTGCTTGATTGTTGCCCATTTGCTATGGCCTGACATGAAACTCTACCTCTGCTTCGAAATTGCTCGGCGCTCACCCGGTGTGAGAGGAACGCAACTCCCGAAGTATACCGACGCCCCACAGATATCGTCACTCTCCATGTCCCGTGCAGGAACGCAGCTCAGATCAAGCCGCCTACATCATCTCCGCCGCAAACAGCTCAGCATACGTCTCGCGACGACGAGTCAGCCTGGCCTCATTGCCCGTAACCAGCACCTCTGCCGGACGCAGCCGGGTGTTGTAATTCGAGCTCAATGACAACCCGTAAGCTCCGGCATCCAGCAGAGCTACCAGCTCGCCCTCGTGCAGCTCCGGCAACAGGCGATCCCTCGCGAAAAAGTCGCCGCTCTCACACACCGGACCAACCACATCCACGGCCGTCCGGGGTGAAGTTTCCTCACGGGCAGCGACGGGCACGATTTCGTGGTGAGCCTGGTAAAGCGCCGGCCGTATGAGGTCGTTCATCGCCGCGTCCACGATTACAAAGGTCTTCTCGCCATTGCGTTTGGTGTACAGCACCCGCGTCAGCAGCGCCCCAGCCTGCCCTACCAGAAACCGCCCTGGCTCGATCAGGAGATGCACGTCCTGGAGAGTCGCCATCGCAGCCTGGAGTGCTTCGGCATAGGCCTGCACCTGTGTGGCTGCACCGAACTCCAGCTGACCGTATTCAATGCCCAAGCCACCGCCTGCGTCTACATAGCGAATTCTGAGCTCACCGTCACGGAGCTGCCCGACCAGATCTACGACCCGCGAAAGTGCAGCCGCAAAGGGCTCCACCTGCCGGATCTGTGAGCCGATGTGCACGCTCACACCCACGGCCTCCAGCCATCGGCTTCCCGCAACGGAGTGGTAGACCTCGCGTGCCAGCCCGATGGCGATGCCGAACTTGTGCGCGCTCAGGCCGGTGGAGATGTATGGGTGCGTCTCGGCAAAGACATCCGGATTGACGCGTAGGGCAAAGCGCGCCCGCACACCGGCGGCTTCGGCCCGCCGCTCCAGCAGCCGCAGCTCCGCCTCGCTCTCCACGTTGAAGATCAGGATGCCCGCCGCGAGAGCCGCATCCATCTCCGCGGCAGTCTTACCGACTCCGGAAAAGACGACGCGCGCGGCCCACTCCGACCGGCGCTCTGGCCCTGCCGCAACCAGCACACGCTCGAGTTCCCCACCGGAGACGATGTCGAAGCCGCAGCCCCGTTCCCCCAGCAGCCGCAGGATGGCCAACGCAGAATTTGCCTTGACCGCATAACAGACGGTATGCGGCCGACCGGCGAAGGCCCGCTGAAACAGCGCCGCCCGCTCAACAATCTGGTCGCCGCTGTACACGTAGAGCGGCGTTCCATGTAGATCCGCCAGGCCGCTCAAAGGTACGGCTCCACAACACAGTTCACCATCGTGCTTAACAAAGGGCCGTGAACTGGCCACAGCTGTTGCGGCTGCTTCCGTGAACGCATCTGTCGCAGCAACTTCGGGGTTGCAATTCGCGCTTCTGACTTCCATTGATGATGGATCCAGCGTTGCTTCCATCATTCCTGCCGAGGTGCTCCAGGGTCTGGCGAAGGTGGAACGCTGGGATATGCCGAGCCGCCTGCATCGTAGCCAGCCTGCACCGGCGGCGTGCCATACGCCGGTGCAGGCGGAGCGTACCCGGCCTGCGGCGCGTAATTCATGGGAGGCGGCGCATAGCCAACATAGGGCGGCAAGGCGAACGGCTCCTCTGGAACGACAATCCACATAATGATGTAAACCAGCACACCCGTGCCGCCAAAAAAAACCAGCGCCGCCCAGATTAGCCGCACTACCGTTGGATCCCAGCCGTTTTGGGCTGCCAGCCCACCGCACACTCCACCGATCTTCCGGTCCGTCCGCGAACGCATCAATGCACCCATGCCGCACACTCCCTTTTCCAGCAACAACGGGCGTTGAGCAGCCACCACGCCCAACCCGCTTATTCTTTCATACGCAAACCGAAGCCAGCGGTTCCCGTGTCGGCGGCTTTCTACAATCAGTGGCCGGCGTAAGGTGTCTTCAGCAAACGCCGGGCTTCACCTGCCTGCGACTGGTCACCGCCGCCAGCCGTGACCAGTTGGTATTGTGTCGTTGCGGCATCCCGCCGGTGGAGCAGGTCCAGCATCATGCCCGCATTCAGCTGTGCCCGCTTACGCATCCAATCGCTGCAATTTGGCTGCGCGGCGGCCTGCAGGTAGCTTTGTGAGGCTGCCTGCACATCGCCCTGTCCACGCTGCGTGTCCGCCAGCCCGAACCAGGCCAATTGCAGCCGTGGCTCCGTGTAGTACTTCGGCTTCGCCGCATCCGCCAGCACGCGCTGGTACAGGGCAATCGCCTCCAGCCCATGCCCCGCGTCTTTTCTTAAGTTGGCCTCTTCCAGCCGGAAAAGATAGTCGTGCGGAAACTGCGCAGCCAACCCATGTGCCACCACGGAGGCCTCCTCATACCGCCGGTCATGCCGCAGAAAGAGCGTAAGCGCCGTTTGCGATTCCACACGCGTCACCGTTCCATGCGCCGCGGAATCCCGCAGCAGATCGAGTCCCTGCTCCTTGTTTCCCCCGATGCCCGCGATCCCCACAAGCATGCGTACCAGGCGGGGCAGGCTCGCCACGGCAAACTGCTGAATGCCGACAGCCATCTTGGCATCGGTGTACTTGGGATCCAGCTTCAGTGCCTGATCGCTGTCATTGCGCGCGGACAAACCTTGGCGCGCCGCACCCGCGTAGCTGTGATCGGCCAGCGTGGTGAAGGCGGCATGCATGCCCTTGGCATACCCCCGGGCAAAGTATGCGTCCTTATCCTGCGGATTGGCCTTGATCCGCGCATCGGCCAGGTCCACAGCCTCATTGGTCAATGTGTCGATCCGTTGCCGTACCTCGGGTGGAATCAGAACCTTGCGTCCGCTGGACAGGAAGTTCTCCCGCGCGTAGTAGGTGGTGTCCAGCAGATCCTGCCGGTAGAGCTCGCGGAAGATGGTGTCCATCAACACATAGGCATGAGCCATGGGATCCTGCGGGTGGGCTTTCAGCACCGCCTCAAACCGCTGCATCGCACCGTCATAGTCCAGGTTGTAAAAGCGCTCGTAGCCGATTCTCACCTGGGCATCGAGGTTTAATGGATAGGTGTCCTGAGCGCCTCCCACTCCGGCTGCAGACGCCGTCACCATCGCGCCAGTAACCAGGTTTACAGCTCTCTTCCGCAGCCAGTCTCTCCCACGAAGCAATGCTCACCTCCGCACACCACGGTAGACGTGGCGCATGCCATTCCTGTTGCGTCACGTTTTCCGGGCTCCCGGAAGATGCAAGCCTGGCCAAAGTCGTGATAGAAGAAGGTCACAGGCAATGACCCGCACCGAGTTAATCCTCCACCTGCTGCACCAAGCCAGGGACAATGGCTTTGAGTTCCGGAAGTGGCTCCGAATTGAAGCTGCGCATACCTGGACCACGGCCGACGATGCCCTGCAATGGCTTTGCCTGGGTAACCGGGTGAATATGCTTCTTTTCTCACACACCTTTGCACGCGCTTTTTTCAAGAGCGGTAGTCGCGTGCGGTACATACTGCCACCAGCCACGTTTGAGCGGGTTGGCCGGGATGGCCAGACCAAAATCGTCCAACGCCGCGCCTACACCCGCGAGTCCAATCACATCGATGTTTGGCAATACCATATCCGGCAGATGGTTGCCGTGGCTGAGCCGCTGCGGTACGCCCGGCGTTTTCTTATGACGGAAGAGAGCCTGAACGCCTCCAACCAGCCCATTGAGCCTCAGGAGCTTCCCGTTATGGACCCGGAAGAAGTGGACTATGACGAGGAATTGCTGGTGCGCGAGTAGGCAACGCCCGGCAGGCACCACGCGCTGTTCTCTCTGGTGCGTTGCCGATGCAACCTCCAGCTACTTCGGCGACTGCAGCTTGGCAAGCAACTTCTGCGCTTCCCTGGTGTGATTATCATCCGGTGCCAACTGCACATAGCGCTTCAGGTGCGTCACGGCTTCGTCCCGTTTACTTTGCTTTAGCAGCACTTGCGCCAGCCCAAAGTGCGCATCCGGGTTGTCCGGATCGCGCTGCAATGCGTCGCGAAAACGGGCCTGCGCTCCGACAAGGTTGCCGTCCTTGAAATAAAAAGCTCCGACTTTCAGGTCGTCATCGATACGGCTCTCTTCCAGCTTGGTGCGCGCGGCGCTCACATTGCCGCGGGTACCCAGGTCCTTGAGCGACGAAGCCTTCACCGGCGTATCGCTTCCAGCTGTCGTCGGAGCAGCATCCTCGTCGCTCTCCGCAGGGCCAGGGACGCCGCTGTCAGCGGAGCTTGAACTGAAAGAGCTGCCGCTTGAACTGGACGAGCTGCCGCTTGGCTTCTGCGCAGGTGATCCCGGCAGTGAATCCACATCGGAGGGCTTCATGGACTCCGATGGCGGGTCGGGTACGCCCGCAGTAGGCATGTCTCCCGTGCCATGCTGCATCTCACCGCCCTTGCGTGAACTGGCTTCTGGGAAAGCCAATGGATCAGTCGCGCCTTTCGCCGGCTGCGGTCGTGCGGTATCGTCCTCTGCTTTCAGCTTTGCCAGGCAGGCACTCTTGTCTTTGCCCTTGAGCTTGCCGCAATCTGGCCTGGTCAAGGAATCGGGAGTCCCGGGCGCGACCTGCGCGCCAACCCTCCCCGGATTGACTGCCGCCAGAGCGATACCGCAAATCAGCCCTGCCAGGCATACCGCCGTTGAACATCGCCACATGGCACCCTCCCACGTTATCTCTGGTGATTAGACGCGATTGGCCCTGTCCGCAGCTATACTCCAGCCATGCCGCGGCCCACCTCGCGCCCAATCTCTTTGCCCGAACTCCTCATCCGCTCCTCGGCTGTCCACGGTGCGGGCTGCTATACACTTACGCCCATTCCGAAAGATAGCCGGATCCTGGAGTACCAGGGGCCTCACCTTTCAAAGTCGGCCGCGGACGAGCGCTACGCTGAGCGTGATATCACCTATCTCTTTTCCGTGGGAGATCATGGCGAGGTAATCGATGGATTTGGCGCAGCCATGTTCATCAATCACTGCTGCGCACCCAACTGCCAGACCGAGGAGGAGGAGGAGCGCATCTTCATCCTCGCCCTGCGCGACATTGCCGCCGGTGAGGAACTCACTTATGAGTACCACCTGCACGACTCCGATGAGGAGGATCAACCCTGCTACTGCGGTGCGCTCAATTGCCGCGGCACCATGTTCAGCCCGTTTGAACTCAAGCGGCGCAGGAAACTCGGCCTGCCTTTCACCGTGCGCAAGCCACCACCTCTCGCAAAGCCATGACCGCTGGTGCTGTCCCAAGGACACGCTGGCCTGACGACGTGTGCCATTCCGGTTGCATCCAAGCTCAGCATGAGTGAAGAGACAGTCCCCGCAGCGCCTTATGTTCGACGTTTCGAGGGCCGCGACCCCGCCGATGTTCTCAGGGACACCCCAAGCCGGCTGAACGACATACTTGCAAAAATGACGCCGGAACAGATCGGCACTCGTCCCGCCCCAGGCAAATGGAGCGTTCGCGAAATTCTGTGTCACCTTGCCGATTGTGAGATCGCCTGGGCGTGGCGCTGGCGGCAGGTCTACGGTGCCGAGAGCTCGATGCTGCAGGAGTTCGAGCAGGACTCCTGGGCGCGGGCCTACGATGGCGTTCTGTACACCACGGAAACAGCTCTGGCCACATGGAACGCCCTGCGCACCTGGAACCTGGCGCTGATCGAGACCTTTTCAGACGCGGACAAGCAGCGCGCCTGCCATCATCCCGACATCGGCGCGCTTACGCTCTGGACGCTGGTGGAGATTGCCGCGGGACACGACCTGCATCACCTGGCGCTGCTGGAGAAGCTTTCTGTTTGAGTAAACATGCGAACTCGCGAGTAGACCCTGTTCGCATAAGAATCAGAGGATCTCTTATGCTTCACGTGAAGTCTGATCAAGGAAGCGGACTCATGGATGACAAGTTCCTCCAACTTCTCTAGTCACGACCCGGAGCGGTAAACTTGAGTGCGATGCCCTACCAGGTTCTTGCCCGCAAATACCGCCCGCTCCGCTTTGGCGATGTCGTCGGTCAGGACCACGTCACCCGCACGCTTCAGAACGCGCTGGAGCAGAACCGCATAGCGCACGGTTACATCTTCAGCGGTCATCGTGGCATTGGCAAGACCACCATCGCGCGCATCCTTGCTTCCGCGCTGAACTGCCGGCGCACCATCGGATCGGTGGAGCGGCCCACGCCGGAGCCTTGCCTCACCTGCGACTCCTGCCTCGAAATCCGTCAAGGCAATGCCGTGGATGTGATCGAGATTGACGCCGCCACCAACCGCGGCATTGACGAGATCCGCGAGCTACGCGACGCAGCTCGCTACCGCCCGGCGCGTGACCGTTTCAAGATTTACATCCTGGACGAGGCGCACCAGATCACCGATGCCGCCTTCAATGCTCTGCTCAAGACACTGGAGGAGCCGCCCGACCATATCGTCTTCATGATGGCGACGACTGAGCCGGAGAACATTCCGCAGACGATCCGCTCGCGCTGTCAGCACTTCAGCTTTCATGCTGTCAAGCTCGACGACATCCTTGGACAGCTGAGAAAAATAGCCGATGACGAAGGCGTGCTGGCCGATGCCGGCGCTCTCGATCTGCTCGCCGAAGCCGGTGACGGCTCCATGCGCGACGCGCTGAGCATCATGGACCAGGCGATCGCCTCCGCTCCCGTGAACGGCGGCAAGCCGGAGCTGAGCGCAACAGAAATCCGCGAACTCATGGGCTCGATGCCCAACACCGTCTTCGAGGAGATGCTGGAGCATGTGAGCGAGAACAGCGCCGCCGGCGTTCTGACGACGGCCAACCGCCTGCTCGACGCCGGCAACTCCCCGGCACAAATCGCCCGCCAGTTTGCGCGTTATCTGCGCAATTGCGTGGTCGCCAAGATCGCGGCGATCACACCGGATGCGCCTGACACCGAGCTTCTGCAAATCTCCCCGGATGAGCGACGCCGCGCAGCCCGCTCTGCTCTGCTCTTCACTGAGGAGGAATTGACCCGCTTTTTGCAAGTCATCCTGCGCACCTTCGACGACCTCGGCTTCCGGCAGGAGCAGCGCTTTCATCTGGAACTCGGCTTATTGAAGCTCGTCCATCTGCAGCGCCTGCTGCCCATGGAGCATTTCCTCTCGCAGCTGCCGCGTCCGGCCGGCAGCGCGCGCAAGCCGGCCCCGAGGCGCACGACTGTGGTAGCCTCGAGTTCCGCAGTGAGCTCGGTCCGAGACTCCGTCCAGGATCCCCGGCCTTCGTCCACCAGCACTGGCCCCGAGCGGACATGGACTGCCGCCACTCCAGCTACAGCTGCAGCGTCTGCTCCACGGGAAGCCGAGTCAGCGGCAATGGTCGCTGCGGTATCCGTTCCGCCAGTGTCTGACTCCTCGGCGGCTCCTGGAGCAGCGTATTCGCCCACCGATTCTTCATTTCGACCGGAACGCAGCGAAGTGGAGGAAAGTGCTTCTTTCTCCGAGGTAGCTCCCGCATTTCCCGAAGTCGCCACGCCCTCTGCGGAGCCGCCACGTTCGTTGATCTTCGAACCGCTCACCGGTACGCCGACGGTGCCTCCAGGCACCAACCGTCCCCCGAACCAGGAAACCACAACAACTCCGGACCTGAGCGTCCTGCAGACCGCCGCCGTCGAAGCGCTTTTCGGCGCCAAGACCCACAACTCCGCCGCGGAGCAATTGGAACAGACGACCTGGACGCTGACCGATGACGAACTTCAAATTCAGACTGGCTTGTCCAAGCAGCTGCTGGCCACGATCTTTCGGGCCGATGTCGAAGCGATCCTGAAGGGTGTGCTGCGCGCCCAGGGCCTGACTGGAACCAGAATCAGCATCCTTCCCGGCACGCCGGACAGCAAGCCGAAAGCGCCAAAAAAACCACGTACCGGCTCGGCCCAGGCGAAGGCGCTGGAGCACCCCACCGTGCAGGCAGCCCAGCGCCTGTTTAACGCGGAGATTACCAACGTTTTTGATCTGCGCAGGGACTAGAAGAACCCGATTTTGGAGAGATGCATATGGATATGAGTAAGCTGCAGGAGATGCTGGGCCAGGCACAGCAGATGCAATCGACCATGGAGGAGAAGATGTCCGCAACAGTCGCGGAAGCCTCCAGCGGCGGTGGCCTGGTGACGGCGCGCGTGAACGGCCGCAAGGAGCTGCTTCGCCTCAAAATCGAACCAACCGCGCTAAGCGCCAGCGGTTCCGACATCGAGATGCTGGAGGACCTGATCACCGCCGCCGTGAACGAAGCCGGCCGCAAAGCAGACCAGGCCATACAGGCAGCCACCAGCGGCATGCTGGGCGGCGTGGACCTGGCGGGCCTGCTCGGCGAGTAGAATTTGGCACGGAAGCGGTTGGCCCACCTTTACGACAGTGCCCCGACATTAAAGTGGGTTCCACCGGGCCATCATCACTGCCACCGGAAAACGTCAGCCGCGTACTCTAAAAAGATCATGGAACGTTTTGCCCAACCGATGGCACGACTGATCGAAGAGCTGCGCAAGCTCCCCGGTGTCGGTGCCAAGTCCGCGCAACGGCTGGCCTTTCACATTCTGCGCTCGCCCGAGTCGGACGCGGTGGCGCTTTCCGTCGCGATCCAGGCGCTCAAAGCCCAGCTCCGCCTGTGCTCCATTTGCAACAACGTTACGGATGTTGACCCCTGCACCTATTGCAGCAGCGCCACGCGAACGCAGCGAACGGTCTGCGTGGTGGAGGAGCCGACCAGCATTGCCGCCATTGAGAAAACGCGCGGCTACAACGGTATTTATCACGTGCTGCATGGAACGCTGAGTCCGTTGAACGGCGTCGGGCCAGAGCAGCTTCGTACGGCGAATCTTTTCGACCGTCTGACCTCGATCGACGAGATTATCCTCGCGCTCAATCCCACCGTGGAAGGCGAAGCGACCGCCCATTACCTTGCAGGCGAACTGCATCGCGCCACCGCCGACCACGGCCTGCGCATCACCCGCATTGCCACGGGCGTCCCCGCCGGCAGCGATATCGAGTACGCCGACGAAGTCACCATGGCCCGTGCCATGGAAGGCCGGAGAGAATTGTAGAAGTGCACTGATGTGGGTGCCCCGCCCTCCAAGACAGCTTTACGTCGTTAAGGTTGCTTTACCCGAGACAAAGGTGCGTGAGCCGGGGAGAAACCCACCTTAATCGCAAAAGCGCGATGAGGTGGGCCACCACACATACCCACACAGCACCTTTGGCGAGGTATACTCAAAGAAGTTCTTTGCAGGGCCATTGTGCATCTGCGAGGCCGCTCCACACATGTGGGGGCGTCACGGCTTCGACGGGATTGCTTGTGGCAGAGAGGCATGCCGGGGT
>CAXTRR010000049.1:0-28089 GCA_964246795.1 uncultured Terriglobus sp.
TCTTCCTGCTGGCCGTGGTCACGCTGCAGCCATTCGCGCAATACTCCGGCGCGCCGCAGACGGTCTTCGTGCTCATCTCGCTGCTGGTCTGCCTGATTCCCACCACCATCGGCGGCCTGCTCTCGGCCATCGGCATCGCAGGCATGGACCGGCTCGTGCAGCACAACGTGCTCGCCACCAGCGGACGTGCGGTCGAAGCCGCGGGTGACGTGAATACGCTGCTGCTCGACAAGACCGGCACCATCACCATTGGCAACCGGCAAGCTTCTGAGTTCATTCCGGCGCCCGGTATCAGTGCGGAACAGTTGGCAGATGCGGCGCAGCTTTCCTCCCTGCCGGACGAAACGCCTGAGGGCCGTTCCATCGTTGTGCTTGCCAAGGAGCAGTACAACCTTCGCGGCCGTGAACTGGGCCAGATGAACGCCGAGTTCGTCCCCTTCAGTGCGACCACCCGCATGAGCGGCATTGAGGTGGACGGCCGCAGCATCCGTAAAGGCGCTGTCGATGCGTTGGCTCGGCATCTGGAAGAGCATGGGTCCCGCCTGCCGGATGAGGTGCGCGCCGAGGTCGATAAAGTCTCGCACAGCGGCGGCACTCCACTCGTCGTCGCGGAAAACGGCAAGGCGCTCGGCGTCATCCACTTGAAAGACGTTGTGAAGGGCGGCATGAAGGAGCGTTTCGATCAGCTGCGCGCCATGGGCATCCGCACCGTCATGATCACGGGCGATAACCCGCTAACGGCCGCCGCCATCGCCCGTGAAGCCGGCGTGGATGACTTCCTTGCAGAAGCCAAGCCCAAGGACAAAATGGACCTGATTAAGCGCGAGCAGGCCGAGGGCAAGCTGGTGGCCATGACCGGCGACGGTACCAACGACGCACCCGCGCTGGCGCAGGCCGACGTAGGCGTGGCCATGAACAGCGGCACTCAGGCCGCCAAGGAAGCCGGCAACATGGTTGATCTGGACTCGAACCCGACCAAGCTTATCGAAATCGTGGCTATCGGCAAGCAGTTGCTCATGACCCGTGGCGCGCTGACGACCTTCTCCATCGCGAATGACGTTGCCAAATATTTCGCCATCCTGCCGGCCATGTTCGCCGGGGTCTTTCCGGTGCTGCAGGCACTCAACATCATGCATCTGCACAACTCCGAGTCGGCGGTGCTGTCGGCCATCATCTTCAACGCTCTGATCATTGTCGGCCTGATCCCGCTGGCACTGCGCGGCGTCACCTACCGGCCCCTCTCCGCGGCGGCGCTACTGCAGCGCAATCTGCTGATTTACGGTCTGGGCGGCATCATCGTTCCATTTATCGGGATCAAGCTGATCGACATGATCATCACCGCCGTCCACCTGGCGTAGGTACTTAAGCGAATCACCGAGGCATTATGAAGAAGCAGATCATCACAGCCTGCCTGTACACCGTCATCACCGCAGTGCTGCTGGGACTCGTTTATCCGTTGGTCATTACCGGTCTGGCGCGCGTACTCTTCCGTGACAAAGCGAATGGGCAGCTCATCACACGTAATGGCGAAGTCACTGGTTCTCGGATCATCGGCCAGCCATTTACCGGGCCGGGGTACTTCCACAGCAGGCCGTCCTCGGCGGGCACCGGCTATGATGCCCAAGCCTCCAGTGGATCGAATCTCGGGCCATCCAGCAAACCACTCATCGATCGTGTAGATGCAAGCGTCAAGTCCGAAGCGGATGGAAAGTCACCCGTGCCGGTGGACCTGGTCACCGCATCAGGCTCGGGCCTTGACCCGGACATTACACCGGCGGCAGCGCTGTATCAGGTCGCGCGCGTCGCACAGGAACGCAAGCTGGCCGCAGCAGATGTGGAGTCACTGGTGCGCGCACATGTGCAGCAGCGGCAACTCGGCCTTCTGGGTGAGCCTAGAGTGAATGTGCTGGAGCTGAACCTGGCACTCGACGCGGAGCATGCCAGGTAAGCATTCGGAACGGCGACTCTAACGCATGCTGGCAACAGCACTGGCCGTAGTCACCAGCCCGAACTGGCGTTCCAGCCAGTTGCGGATTGCAAGTTGCATCTGCGGCAGCTTGGGTGAGGGCGATTCGGGAACACCCATGAAGAAGTGCTCCGCGCCCGCGACCCAATGCATCTCCTTCGGGTCGGGTGACTCGGCGAAGATCTCTTCCATCCGCTGGCGGGGCGCAAACAGGTCTCTGGCACCGGTCACCAGCAGTTTGGGTTGTGTGCACTTGCGCAGGAAGTCATAACGGTACTCACGGCCCGCTGCTTTCAGCGGCATGCCTAGCCCGATCAGCCCGGCCACGCGCTCGTTTCCGCATCCGGCCCGCCAGCTGACATTCGCACCAAAAGAGAAGCCGGCCAGGAGGATGGGCAGGTTCAGGTTACGGTCGAGCCACTCCAGCGCCGCGCGTGTGTCGTCCACCTCACCCTTACCGTCATCGTATGCACCGGTGCTTAGCCCGACACCACGGAAGTTGAAGCGGAGCGTGGGAATGCCGAGCGACTCAAAGACCTTCATCGTCTGGTACACCACGCGGGTGTGCATGGTGCCGCCAGAAGGGGGATGCGGATGGCAGATGAGCGCCGTATAGTCTGCCGTATCCAGGCCTTCATTCAGCAGGGCTTCCAGCTTGCCCGCCGGGCCTTCCAGGTCGTCGATCGTGCGAATCACTTGCTTGCTCCTGCACTACTTGCGCGCTATCAGCTCTGATGCGAAATGCGGCTCGCGCAGATGAGTCCACGTCCCCCGGAGATCAGGCAGCGCGGACGAACTCGTATGCAATTCGCAGGTCGTCGCGCATCTGGCGGTAGAGCATTTCGCGAGTCTCCTCATCCTTGCCGCGCAGCACCGCCGACGGGTGAAGCGTAGCCATGATGTGGTCGGTAAAGCTGGTGGAGAGCAGCTTGCCCCGGTCACGCATCAACGCGAAGGTGCCGCCCAGCAGCGACTTGGAGGCGGACGCGCCTAGGCACACCACCAGCTTCGGCTTCAAAGCGTCCAGCTCCGCCATGAGCCACGGCCGGCAGGCCATGATCTCGCTCATGCGCGGGCTTTGGTGCAGTCGCAGCTTGCCACGCTGCACAAACTTGAAGTGCTTCACCGCGTTCGTCATATACACAGACTCAGGTGCCAGGCCGATCTCAGCCAGAGCTTTGCGAAGTACGCCGCCTGCGGGACCGATGAACGGTTCACCACGCCGGTCCTCCTGATCACCGGGCTGCTCGCCTACCAGCACCAGATCGGCCTGCACGGGACCACGCCCGGGCACTACCTGAGTCGCGTGCTCATACAGATCGCAACCGCGACAGCTGGACAGAGCTTCGGCGATGGACGGCAAAACGTGGAGTTCCGGAACATACGGTGCCGCGCTTGGCTTCGCACTCTGTTTGGCGACCATGTTTGACACTCTCCCGTTCGCGGCTTGCAGTAAAGAGGGAAGCAGCTCCACCTCCGGCAGGTTGCCCCAGTACTTCTGTGGCATGTGGCTTCGCATCACATCCGGGTTGAGCCGGGCCGGGTTGAAGATGCTGCTGTAGTAGCTCTTCCACAGCACTTCAAGTTCGTCCTCGGCCGGCGCGTGTGTGCGGTCGAGCGCGGGGCCGTACTGCAATTTGCCTATGGCCGGGTCCCAGTACACTGACCCATCCGGCGTCAGGATAGACCAGCGCATGATGGCGAACCGCTCGGCAAAGAACGGAGCAGCGAGCTCCAGGATGCGGTGCGCCGGCTCGTACCAGGCGATGAATTGTTCCCCAGCTTCATCCGCCATGCGGCGAAAACGCACAAAAGCGTGCATCTTGTGTTCATCGCGCTTGATCTGCTGCACCAGCCGCAGCAGCGCACTCACGTCATGGTCCACTTCCATGCGCATCAGGTCGCGATTGCCTTGGAGCCGCCAAAGCAGGCGGTACAGCAGGTTCCAGCGCGTGGGATCGCGGTGGTATCCGGCCAGAACGGCACGCTCCAGAAAAGCTTTTGGAACGTGCGGAGGCAAGTGCGAAATCTCCGCCGCTGGCCCCTCCAGCAGGGACAGGTCGGTTCGCAGATTCCCAAAAAGGTCATCGGCCGTCGAAACCGTCGCGTCCGTGAAGTCGATGCGATCCGGCTCAATGCCACGCAGCAGCGCGGCACGTGCACGGTCACGCCATGTGTCAAAGCTTGGTGGCACCGGAATGCGTGTGATCGCCAGAGCGGGAAAGGAACTCACAGCACTCCCGTAACGGCGGAGTGCGCGGCTTCCGCAAAGAGCGGAATCTGCACTGCCTTGCGTGGGCCAGCCATGACATGCGGCTTGGGCGCTACCTCGGCGGCGGGCATCGCAATATTCATGTCGTTTTCAACCGCATCATCGAAAAGCTCAATGGCGGCCGCAGGCGCATGATCAGCCGCGATGAGATAGTCAACCGCATCCTTCAGCCGCACATGCAGCTTGCGCAGGTCCTCCAGCGCAAGCCGGTGGTAGCGGCGGATGCGAAGAATGCGATCCACATTGGCATAACCGAGGCCGGGTACACGCAGCAATACCTCGCGCGCCGCGGCGTTCACGTCGACAGGGAAGAACTCAGGGTGCCGCCGCGCCCAGGCGAGCTTCGGGTCGATGGCAAGATCCAGTTCCGGCTTTTCCGGCGTGGTAATCTCGTCGGCCGTAAAGCCATAGTGGCGCATCAGCCAATCGGCTTGGTAGAGCCGGTGCTCCCGCACCATGGGCGAAGCCTGCAGCGGCAACCGCGTATCTGCTTCAGGATAGGGGGAGAAGCCGGTGTAATACACTCGCCGCAGCTTGAAGCTTGTGTAAAGCGTGCTGGCGCGCTCAATGATCTGGCGATCCGTTGAGGGTGTGGCACCGATGACCATCTGGGTGCTTTGCCCGGCCGGAGCAAACTTCGGCACCGCGGCTCGCGCGATGCTGCTGATATTGCCGGCCTTGCTTCGGTCCTCATCGCTCTCGGCCTTGCGGTCATGGATCTGACCCATCGTGCTTTCAATGACGGAAGACTTCTTTTCCGGCGCAAGCTGCACCAGATCGCTTTGCGTGGGCAGCTCGATGTTGGCGCTCAAGCGATCGGCATACAGGCCCACTTCGTCAATGAGCCGCTGCGCGCAGCCCGGGATCGCCTTGATGTGGATGTAGCCGCCGAAGTGGTGCACCGTGCGCAGCGACTTCGTCACCTGAATCAGCTGCTCCATCGTGTAATCCGGCGACTGGATGATGCCCGAGGAGAGGAAAAGCCCTTCAATGTAGTTGCGCTTGTAGAAGTCCAACGTCAGGTTTACAACCTCCTCCGGCGTGAATCGCGCGCGGCGGATGTCGCTTGATACGCGGTTGACGCAGAAGACGCAATCGTAAGTGCAGTAATTGGTCAGAAGCAGTTTTAGCAGTGAAATGCAACGGCCGTCCGGCGTATAGGAATGGCATATCCCCATCCCATCAGAGTGTCCCAGACCCTTCCCGTTCCCCTTGCGAGTGGCGCCGGAACTGGCGCAGGAGGCGTCGTACTTGGCCGCATCCGCCAAAATCTCGAGCTTCTGCTGCACTGTCAAGGAAGCCATTCCACCTTCTATCTTAAGCGAAGAAGAGGCGAAGTGGCGCCTCTTACCAGATCAGATGCAATTTGGCTCAGGGAGCGGCACTCACAAGCGTCACCATACTGTTCGCCGGCACGGTAAGACGGCCGCCTTGGCCTTGCATCCACACCGCCATTGAGCGCTCACCGCCGCTGTTGGTCAGCACCAGCACGACCGACCCGTCCGGCTGCGCAAATGCAATGTGCCGCAGGTCCGTTGCGTCTGAGTGCGACGCCACGCGCACCGCATCGCGCCGCAGGTGCTGCGAGAAGTGGCGCATCGCCCAGTATTGGCCGCTGCGGGTCACCTTACCTGCGTCCACGGTCATCATGCCTGCGCATTGAAACGGCCCGATGTTGGGCCGGCCCTGCTTGTCCAGCGCATAATTCCAGCCGATGATGCACCGGCACCAGTTCGCCAGCGCGTCGGTGAAGCTGTTGCCCCAGCGCGTCCACTCCGTTTCATACGCGGGGTTGGGGTAATCGGGGCCACCTTCGGTCCAGTACATCGGCACCTCCGGGTGCTGGCCGTGTACACGGCTCACCATGTCCGGCGTGCCTACGTAGCCATGCCATGCGATGCCATCGACATACTTGCGAAGCTCTGGATCATTCAATTGCCAGAGCACCCGCTTCCACAAGTCGTAGTTATGGTCCAGCAGCCAGATCTTCGTATCGACTTTGCGCTGCCGCAATAATGGGCCAAGGTGATCGCGGATGAAGTCGGCTTCCATCTCGGCGGTCCAGTAGGTCGCGGGCATGGAGCCCTCCTGCTGGCCGACCTCCACCTCGTTGCCCGTGGTAAGCGCCTGGATGGGCACGCCTTTGGTCCGGTAGCTCTCCAGGAAAGCCGCATAATACATCGCGTAATCCTGCAAATGCCTGCCGCTCATAAAACCGCCCAGCATGCTGCCGTACATCTTCATCCAGCCGGGTGGACTCCAGGTGCTGCTGAGCAGAAAAAGCGACGGCTGCAGCGCACGGGCTTCACGCAGAACCGGCAGGATGTACGCATCGTCATGCATGGTGGAGAAGTGCCGCATCAGGCTGTCGCCCGCCACATCGTCATAACTGAAGAGATCGCGCGAGTAGTCGCTGGCGCCCACGCAACAGCGGCCCACGCTCAGGTTCATCTCCGCCGGGGAAAACAGCTCCTGCATCAGCGCCTGTCTGCCGGATACGGGCATCTGGCTTAGCGTGTAGCAACTGCCGTCGGTAAAGGCCGCGCCAAAGCCGAGAATTGGTTGAAAGTGCTGTGAGCTGTCAATCACCACGCACTCACTCAGATCAGCCGGCACCGGCTGTGCTGAGAAGGAGATCGGCTCAGCGGCTTCATGCCGTTTGCTCTCAGACGTGACAAACACCCGAGCCTCGGTAGGCTTTGAAGCCGTCGCCAAAGGCCAGGCCGGCATAAGCAACGCTGCCGCACCGGCCAGGGAAGAGTCTTTGATAAAGCCGCGCCGGTTCGTCCGCAAAGCTTACACCGCCAGATTTTCAGGAAAGAGCCGGATGTCAAGAAGGTTGCGGTACTTCTCCGCGTAATCCATGCCGTAGCCGATCACGAAGCGGTTGGGGATAGAAAATCCAACATAGTCCGCTTCGATCGGCACAAGGCGGCGTTCAGGTTTGTCCAGACACGTGGCGATCTTCAGGCTTGCCGGCTTATGCTGCAGCATCAGCTTACGCAGGTAGCTCAGGGTCAGCCCGGTATCCAGAATGTCCTCCACGATGATGACGTGCTTGCCTTCGATCGGCGTGTCCAGGTCTTTGATCAGCTTCACCGCACCGCTGGTCGTTGCGCCTTTGCCGTAGCTGGAAACCGCGACAAAGTCGAAGGTGTTGTCAACCTCGATCGCACGCGCCAGATCCGAAAGAAAGATGGCCGCACCCTTCAACACTCCTACCAGCACGATGCTTTCGCCGCGATAGTCCGCGGAAATCTGTGCACCGAGTTCGCGGACACGGTGTTGAATCTGCTGCTCTGAAAACAGCACTTCGCAGGAAGAGGCGGGCACAAAGACAGGAGCGGCGGCGGCGCTGGACATGCCCTCTAGCCTAAACGTGCGGGCCCCCTGCGCAAACCTTGCTTTTCCCGCCGGCAATGGATTCTTCGGAAGTGAGGGCAAGCACCGTATACTCGGTGAGGCTCATGTACCCGTATCTGCACTTCGGCGCGTTTCAAATTGGCACCTTCGGCATTCTCATGTGGCTCGGTGCGGTGGCCGCCACCGCTGTTCTGCAGTGGAATTTGCGGCGCAACGTCATTCCAGCCGATGCCATCGTCATCGTGGCCGCGGCAATGATCGCCGGTGTTCTTGGAGCCAAGCTCTGGCATGAATTGCAGGAGCCGGTGCGCTTTGGCACAGGCCTTCGCGGCATTGCGCAGCCTGGCCTCTCGCATCCCCTTGAGATCGCGATCAATTTTCTCCACTGGTTTCAGGCGGGCTTCGCCTGGTTTGGCGGGCTGCTCTTTGGCGTCGCCGCGCTTATGTGGCAGGGGCGCTCGTTGAAAATTGGCTCCGTGCGCATGCTTGACCTGTCTGCACCCGCGGCGGCCGTCGGCTATGGCATTGGCCGCATTGGCTGCCTGACTTCCGGCGACGGCGACTACGGAATCGCGACGACACACCCGTGGGGTGTGCACATCAAGGACAGTGCGCTCGACCCGCCGCAGCCCAACCCGCCCAATCTCCTGGTGGAACCTACACCGGTATACGAGTTGCTTTTCGGCCTCGCGCTTGGCTGGTATCTGTGGAAGAGGGGTGGAGGGCGGCGCTTGCCACTGGGGCAGCTTACGGGTGAATACCTGCTGCTCAGCGGCGTCGGACGCTTTCTCGTGGAATTCATCCGGCGCAACGACAAACTTTACTTCGGCATGAGCAATGCGCAAGTTGCGGCGCTGCTCACCTGCCTGGTAGGCGCTGTTCTCATTGCGCTCGCGAGATCACGCAAGGAAGAAATCAGCTTGGAGACGGTGCAAACCTCCGCCTGACCACCGGCTCGGCTAGGCACGGACCACCAGGGATACCTCATCGACAAAACCAAAGGCATCCCGTACTCGCTGTGCCTCTGTGGCCGGCGGCGCTCCAAACATGCGGCGAAACTCGCGGCTGAACTGGGAAGCACTGTCATAACCCACTCGCTCCGCCGCCGTCGCCGCACCGATCATCTCCTGCACCATGAGCATGCGCGCCTTGTGCAGGCGGATCGTTTTCTGGTACTGCACCGGCGAAGTGTCTGTGACTGCCTTGAAGTGGAAGTGCAGCGCCGACGTACTCATCCCCACCTTTCGGGCCAGCTTCGACACATCCAGCGGTGATGTGTAATCAGCGTGCATGCGCTGCAGGATGCGGTGAATCTGCGCCCGGCTCTCGTTCCTCAGCAGCAGCTCCCGCAGAGCACATCCACCGCTGCTCATCAGCACTCGGTAGAGTACCTCCCGGATGCGCTGCCCACCCAGAATCCGCGCATCGACGGGCGATGTCAGGCACTCCAGCAACCGCACCGCCGCCCCACTCAGTTCCGCATCCATCGCGGGTGCCGTCACTCGCGTTTCCGGGCGGCCAGTATCTGACACATGCACGGCCGGAGGCATCTGCATGAGCAATTCACCCAGAGCGGTGAGGTCGATGCGCACCGCAAAGCCCAGAAACGGGCCATTCGTGGCAACCTCCGTTTCACAATCCGCCGGAACAGGCACCGTCAGCAGTAGAAATCTTCGCGCGTCATAGGTAAGCACCTGGTCTGGCAGATGGAAGCGCTTGCGCCCTTGCGCCACGATCACCACGCAAGGCTCATAGAGCACGGGAACCGGCTCGCAGGAGCGGTCTGCCCGTAACAGCGTAACGCCCTCCAGCGCGCACGGGCGAGCGCCATTCCCGGTCGACAGAGTCTGAAGCAGAGCGACCATCCTGTCCCGTCCCGGATTCTCCCGGTCCGGATTCTCGCAGTCCATCTTCTCCCGGCGCAGCTTCGGTGAATCCATAAACCGAGCCTATCGCACAAACACCGCCAAGGTTCGCTGACTTGGAGAATTGGGCAAGAACCTGGGAAGACTGTGCATTGTAGACAAGGTATCGCCAGGCTTCTTATAAGGAAGTACGCCGGTGTGCTGCAATCGGGTCTGGAGTAATCGGCATCTGCTCAGGACCTTTCCCGCGCTGCACAGGCGTCCCAATCTCAGCAGCCCAGGAGCATTCCATGAAGGTGAAAGCATACGCTGCAAAAGCGGCCAAACAGGAACTCGAACCCTACGAATACGATCCCGGTGAGCTCGGCCCGGAGCAAGTCGAAGTCAGAGTGACGCACTGTGGCATCTGCCATACCGACGTGGCTCTTGTCGACAACAATTGGGGCATGTCGCAGTACCCACTTGTCGCAGGCCATGAGGCCGTGGGCACAGTGGTCGCAGTCGGTGCAAATGTCGATCGGCTCGCCATCGGCACACGTGTCGGTGTGGGTGCGCTCTGCGGCTCCTGCATGAAATGCGAGTGGTGCGAGAGTGGCGCGCAGCATGTCTGCGCACAGGTGGAAGGCACAGCCATGTCCCCGCATCGCGGAGGCTTTGCGGAGACTGTACGGGTCAGCAACTGGCAATTTGCCCATCCTATCCCAGAGGGCATTGCCTCAGAACACGCTGGTCCGCTTATGTGCGCCGGCACCACCGTCTTCACTCCGCTGTTGCGTTATGGCGTACGTCCAACGGACCGCGTTGCCGTGGTCGGTATCGGCGGACTTGGCCACCTCGCCGTGCAATACCTCGCCAAAATGGGCTGCGAGGTTACCGCAATCAGCTCAACTCACGACAAGGATGAGCAAGCTCACAGTTTCGGCGCCCGCCATTTCATCGCGACCCGCGGCACCGATGAACTCAGCAAAGCCTCGCGCTGCTTTGATTTCATCCTCTCCACCGTCACGGCGGATGTGCCATGGGACCTCTACCTGGCAGCACTCCGTCCCAAGGGCAAGCTTTGCATTGTTGGCATTCCGGACAAGAACATCGCCTTCTCCCCCTGGAGTGTAATTGCGGCTGAAAAGTCCGTGGTGGGCGGCCAGCCGGGCTCCATTGACGAGACACGGCAGATGCTGGACTTCACCGCGCTTCACGGCATCCACCCCATGATCGAAACGTTCCCAATGACGGAGATCAACAAGGCACTCGACCACACACGGCAGGGCAGGGCGCGCTATCGCAGCGTACTGGTGGCATAGGTCAAACCCCACCGCTAGGCAGCCTTGCACTCTCGCCAGAGTCTCGCAGGGCTGCCTAAAGCCGCTTCAGAAAAGCCTTGGCGCTCTCCAGTTCCGGAAACAGCCGCTCCTCTGCCTGAAACTCAGGCGAATGGATGCACCGCCTTCCGCCGCGCACCTTCACGGGATACTTCAGGTGCAGCATCTCGTGATACATCAGGTACTCGATCGCGTACCGTGGCACGCCGGGCCGATCGAACACACGGCTCACCATAATGGTGTTGTGCGCGGCGTCGTAGTGGCCCAGCAAGCGCCGCGCCTCCTGCCCGCTCCACGTCAGCACTGGCCGCCCCAGTAGCCCGTGGAAGAAGCGCCGGTTCACCGCCTCGAAGACCTCGTCCAGGTCGTACGTATGACCCTGTGCCGTGGTGATCTGTTTGCGGCCGCGTAGCTGCCGCGTGTGCTCCGTCTGCCGGCTCACGGCTTCGCTGCTGGTGTAGCGGCGGTAGCGGTCCGAGTGCGAACGCGTCACCGGTTTCCGGTAGAGCTTGGCCAACAGGATGTGCGCAATCGCCTCAAGCACGCTTTCCGGCGCGGCCTGCAGCAGGTCGGAAAGCCGCACCAGCAGGTGTCCTTCGCGCAGCCGAATCGTGGTGTTCAATGACACGAAGCGGCGGAAACGAATGTCGAAAGGCGGCATGGAAGCGCGAGGACGCAGTTCGCGGTAGGCGCGCGTGAAGATAAGCTGCAATTCCGGGGAGGCTACCACTGCTCTCAGTCTAGCGGGATGCCACGGCATCAGGGGCAATGGGCTTGAGCAGGAGGGATGAAGACTCGGTGAAGCGGCGGTCTAACGCTGCTTCGTCGTCTCAGACCGGTCAGTCTCGTGCTCTTTTGAAGGCGGGTGTTCCTTGAAGTACTTCACCTGCTCCGGCAGCAGCCTGGCGGCGTTGTCTTTCAGGTCCGCTACTGCCTCAAGTGCGAGCTGCCGCGTCACCTTGTACTGGGAATTGTCGGGCGGCTGCTTCAGAATGCTCGTCCAGCGGTCCGTGGCGGCCACCAGCTTCGGCAGGGCTTTCCGCAAGTCTTTATGTGCCGGCGCATATTCATCAATGTTGTCCTCCAGCTCGTTGACAACCCCGGCGATCTCTTCCATGTTCTGGTGAATGTCCTGCGCCCGTCCCTGTGAACGGGCATCGGCGAGCACCCGCTGAATCCGGTCAACGCGGGTATCGATGATGCCCTGAAATGTGGTCACGCGTTGTGCTGGATCCATCGCCGCGTCACGAATGGCCTCAACTTCACCCTCGGATAGATTGGCGGAGCCACGCTGGGCCGTCACCACAGTCCAGCAGCCAGCAGCCACCAACATGCCAAAGAGCAGCGAGTGCCAGTCGTAGATGCTTGAACTGGATCGCAACCGACTCACAGGCAATCTCCGCTTACTTGGCAAAAATAAGCGCAAGCAACGCATTTTGGGCGACATTGAGTCGCTGCAGAGCAGACTGTACATGCGGCTTCATGTCATAGGAGGCGGCGCGCACCATGTCCGTCAGCCGGCGGTTGGTCATATGCAGCAGCAATTCCGTCTTCTTCAGGCTCTTACTTTGCTGAAAATTGGTCTCCATGCGCGCGGTGCAGGCTTCCAGTTTCACGAGCGTCGCCTCGGCCTCCTCAATCTGCCCCTCGGCAATCTGGTGGCTCGCCAGCAGCGTCATCTTATCCGCCAGGTCGGCGTAGAGAAAGGCCTGCTCAGCTGGCTTGCCTGATAAGGCGCGCTGCTCCAGATCCGCTACAAGATGCATGTCGATGCCGTCCGGAGGTGCGCTCAACGTTGCGGCGGGAGTCACTGCGAACGCGGGAAGTCCGCCCAGCAGCAAGCCGCAACAGATTGCCGCCCCCCGTGTCTTCGCTTGCAGTGAGTGCGCCCTGGGCAGCACGAAAATTTTTACGGAACAAAAGCATCGGACGGAAACGTGCATGGCAGACCTCCCCGCAGACAGCCGCGTCGAAGGGCTACTTTGCTCGGCTGAGAATGTGCAGCCGCTGATTGGCCTGCCATTCCTCATCCGGAAATTTGCCTTGCGCCAGTTGGAGGAACTGGCGGTACGACTCGGCCGCTTGCCGTGTGTGATGCAACGTATCATGCGCCGTAGCCAAAAGGAAAGAGCTGGACGCATCCGGAGTCAAAGTGGCGTTCCGGATATTCACCGCACGAAGTACCACCTCCGGGTGATGGTCAGCAGACGCCGCAAATGCAAGCTCTGCCGCAGCCTGCGCCCGGCCCTGAGGAGAAGGGAACTGCGCTCCCAAAGCCTTCTCCAACAACGTCTCCGCTTCACTGTTCCTCTTCTGCCGGATGAGCGCGTCCGCATATGACGACAGCAACTCGCCATCCTCCGGCGCCGCTTGCAACAAAGCTTGAAACAGCGGATCGGCCTGCTCCGGCTTGCCCTGCGCGACGTAGGCACGGGCCAGCAACCGGGTAACCTGCCCGTTTACGGGGTCGTCGCGATGAAGTTTCTCCAGCAACGGCGAGGCTCCCGCATAGTCCTCCTGCTTCAGCAGCATGGCTGCCTGCTCTGTCACCAGCGCAGTGTTCTCCGGATGCGCCGCCAGCGCCGGACGCAGCACTTGCGCCTCTTCTTCCGCTTTCCCGGCACGGTTCAACACGCGCGCATACCGGGCAGTCAGGTCAGGATCGGAGGGTGAGCTTCGCCACGCCCGCGCAAAGGCCGTCAGGGCGTCCGGATCGGAGTGCAGCGATTCGGCTACCTCTCCGGCCAGCGTTGTGTCTGCCGGAGTCTCCGGGGAAAGCTTCAGCGCGGCGGCCAATTCATCGCGCGACCTGTCCGGTGCCGCCGCGAGATGAAGGCGCGCCAGTGCCCGGTACGCCTGCGCCTGTTGAGTGGCTGGGCTCTTGCCGAAGCCAGGCAGGGCAACAGCGGAGGAAAGGCTCTGCTCGGCTCCAGGGAGATCACCGGAACGCGCCAGCAGCAACCCAAGCGCGATGCGCGGCTCGGGTGCGGCCGCATCGGCTGCCACCGCCCGCGCGTAGGCTGCTTTGGCACCGGCGACATCGTCCGTCGAATCCAGCGCATAGCCCAAGTCGTAATTGGCTCGCTCATCAGTGGCACTAGCCGCCAACGGACGCAGCAGCTTCACCGCTGCAGGCCAGTCCTCCGCTTCCAGCTTCTCCTCTGCCGTGCGCAGAGCTGTGCTGCGTGGACTGTCGGCCGCCTTCTTCGCAGTGTCATCGACAGAGGAACTGGTGCCGGGCGGCAATTGCCACTGCGCCTGTACAGCACCGCCGGCGGTGCTCATCACTCCAAGCAACGCCAACCGCCAAAGCACGTGGGTCATCGGGAGGCCACCTCGCCCATTCCGAGTGCCGGCCGCAGCCACTGGCCGGTGTAAGACTCCGGCACACCCGCAATCTCCTCCGGCGTGCCAACGGCCACCACACGGCCGCCTGCCGCGCCGCCCTCCGGTCCCATGTCGATCACCCAGTCCGCGCACTTGATCACGTCCATGTTGTGCTCGATCACCAGCAGCGAGCCACCGCCATCAATCAGCTTCTGAAAGGCGAGCAACAGCTTGGCAACATCGTCAAAGTGCAGGCCGGTAGTGGGCTCATCCAGAATGTAAAGTACGCGGCTGCCCACCTTTTTGTTCTCCGTGCGCCCGCTCCCAATACTGCGGATGTTGGCAAGGTGCGCTGCCAGTTTGACGCGCTGTGCCTCGCCCCCGCTCAACGTGGTGGCGGACTGGCCGAGCCGCACGTATCCAAGGCCGACCTCGTCCAGCACTTGCAGCCGGTCCACGATCTTGGGGTGACCCGCGAAGTAGTGCAGCGCATCCTTTACCGTCATGTTCAGCACATCGTGAATATTGCGGTTCTTGTACTTCACTTCCAGGATGCTGGTCTTGTAACGGGTGCCGTTGCACTCCTCACACGGCAGCTCAATGTCGGCGAGGAATTGCATCTCGACTGTGACGGTGCCGTCGCCCTCACACACATCGCAGCGGCCACCCGGCACATTGAAGCTGAAGGCACCCGCCGCATAGTTCTTGCGCTTCGCATCCGGCTGCGCCGCAAAGAGCTCGCGAATCGCGTCGAAGGCCTTGATGTAGGTGATCGGATTGGAGCGCGGTGTGCGTCCGATGGGCGACTGGTCCACCAGAACGACCTCACGCAGATTCTGCGTGCCGGTCAGCTCGCGGTAGAGCTTGGCGGCTTCGCTGGTGGCACCCTCCATGCCGAGCGCAAATTGCAGCCCGCGGTAGAGCACCTGGTGCACGATCGTCGACTTGCCGGAGCCGCTGACCCCGGTGACGCAGCAGAGCATGCCCAGCGGTATCTCCATATCGACGCCACGCAGGTTGTGAATGCGTGCGCCTTTCAGCTTCAGCATCTCGCGGCCGGGCTCACGGCGATCGCGCGGCACGGGGATCGTCATGCGGCCGGAAAGATAGCGGCCGGTGAGCGAGTTCGCGTCCGCCATCACCTCCGGCACGGTGCCGCTTGCCAGCAGCTTGCCGCCCAGCTCGCCCGCACCCGGGCCCAGATCGATCAGCCGGTCGGCGGCGAGGATCACGTCCGGATCGTGCTCGACGACCAGAATGGTATTGCCCAGGTCGCGCAGCTCATGCATGATCTTCACCAGCTTGGCTGTGTCACGCGAATGCAGGCCGATGCTTGGCTCATCCAGCACGTAGAGCGCGCCCACCAGCCGTGAGCCGAGCGATGTAGCCAGTTGGATCCGTTGCGACTCGCCGCCGCTCAGCGTGGACGAGAGCCGGTCCAATGTCAGGTACTCCAGGCCCACCTGCTCCAGGAAGCCGATGCGCTGCCGCACCTCTTCAAGAATCTTTCCGGCGATCTCCATCTGCGACGGCGAAAGCGCGAGCGAGTCGAAGAACTCACGCGCGCCGGTGATGGTCAGTCCCGTCGCCTCGCAGATGTTCTTCTCCTGCAGCAGCACGGCGCGGGCTTCCGCGCGTAGGCGCTGGCCGCGGCAGTCCGGGCAGGGCGCGTAGCCGCGGTACTTCGACAGGAAGACGCGCACATGCAGCTTGTACTTCTTCGTATCCAGCAGGCGAAAGAACCCGCGAATGCCGGTAAAACTGCCCTTGCCATCCCACAGCAGTGCCTGTTGCGCGGGCGTCAGATCGTAATACGGCGTCTTCAACGGGATGCCGTTGGCCTGCGCGAAGCGTTTCATCTCGCCATGGTGGGCGCGGTATTTGGGCTGCGACCAGGGCGCGATGGCATCGTCTTCCAGCGATTTCGACTCGTCCGGGATGATCAGCTTTGGATCAAAATCGATGGTGTTGCCGAATCCCTGGCAGCGCGGGCATGCACCGAAGGGATTGTTGAAGCTGAAGAGCCGTGGCTCCGGGTCGCGGTAGGCACGATGACAATTGGTGCACTCAAAAGCTGACGAGAAGCGCATGCGCACGGGCGCGCTTTCATCACGAGGGGCGGTCATAAAGACGATCTCGTTGGCTTCACGGTAGCCAGTTTCAATTGCGTCCACGATGCGCATACGCACATCCGCGCTCACACTCAGCCGATCGGCGAGGACGTAAATCGGCTCGGAAAAATTAAGTTCGAGTAAGGACTCCGGCGTGGAAAACTCCACGATCCGGCCGCTTTGAAAAAGCCGGTTATAGCCCCGCGTGCGCAGCTCGGTCAGCCGCGCTTTCAGGCGGTCGGAGATGTCGACGACCGGCGCGGCGGCGGCATCTGCCTCGGCCTTTACCGCCTTCTTGTTCGCCAGCTTCTTCGGCTTCGTCACCGCCACTGGGGCGGCGGTGACGGGGTCAGCCGCGGGCAGGAACTCCTGCAGCGGCTCCAGCGTGACTTCGCGGCGTTCAATGGGAAAAAGCGCATAGACGCGCGTGCCTTCCTCAAACGCCAGCAGGGCCGTGGCAATCTCGTCGACCGTGTCACGCTTGACGATACCGCCACAGTGCAGGCACGTGACCGTGCCGCAGCGGGCATACAGCAGACGCATGTAATCGTAGATTTCCGTAGCCGTCGCGACGGTCGAGCGCGGGTTGCGCGTCTGGTTCTTCTGCTTGATCGCGATCGCCGGAGCAAGGCCGTCCATGAAGTCGACATCCGGCTTTTCAATGCGCTCCAGAAACTGCCGCGCGTAGGCCGAGAGCGATTCCACATAGCGCCGCTGACCCTCGGCATAAACGGTGTCAAAGGCGAGCGAGCTTTTACCCGATCCTGACACACCGCTCACCACGGTGAGGGTATTGTGCGGAATGTCGACATCGATGCCCTTCAGGTTGTGCGTGCGCGCACCGCGAATGACGATGTTGTCATTCGCGGACACCTTCACCTCGGCGGGCACGCCGGCCTCGATCCCAAGCTCTACGACAGCTGACAAATCAGGTCCTCACAATGCAGCAATAGCTAAGTGGCACGTCTCGAGTCTCGAAGAACCGATAGGGCTGAAAGCCCGGCATATGACAGCCTGGGGCGAAGCCCCAGGTATTGGAACCAACACAGTAATAGGGCTGAAGGCCCGGCATATTTAACATCGCCTGCAAGGGCGATGCTCACTCCGCCACCGCGCCAACATCATCCACATGCGTCTGCTTCGATTTGGGCCACAACAATTCCACCAGCAACAGCACCGCGCCAATCGTGATGCAGCTGTCGGCAACGTTGAAGTCCGGCCAGTGGTAATGAACGATCCGGACCTCCAAAAAGTCGATGACATAGTGCAGCTTCACGCGGTCATACAGGTTGCCGATTGCGCCGCCAAAGATCAGGGCAAGGCCAAGCGACGCCGGTGAAAACACCCGGCCCATGCGCAGCAGCAATCCCAGCACAATCAGCCCGGCAACAATAGAAAAGATGACCAGCGCCGAGCGCACCGCCAGCGGCGAAGCCGATTCCGCAAACATGGAGAACGCCGCGCCGAAGTTCAGCACATGCGTGATGCGAAAGACACCGGGGATGATTGTGATGGCCTGCCCAGTCTCCAGGTGTCCATTGATCCATAGCTTTGTCACGCGATCCAGAAGGATGACGAGCAAGGAAACCAGCAGAAGCCAAGGCCTCGCGTCACGGACCGCCATTGGATCGGTGGCGGTCGCGGTAACTAGCCCGTCATTTCGACCGGAGCGCAGCGGAGTGGAGAAACCTGCTTTGCTGTCCTCGCCGCTCATGCCAACTGCTCCTCGACTGGCGCGTATGGTGCAAAGCCGATCTTCTCCAAGGCATTGGCACACCGCGCACACACGGACGGGTACATGCCTTCCTTTCCGACATCATCCGTGTAGCGCCAGCAGCGCTCACAGCGCTCGCCCTCGGCGGGCTGCCAATCGACCTGGACCTCGGGCACATCAGCGCCAGGCTCAATACTCTGAAGCTCAACTTGACTCACGCCGAAAATCTCAGGCATGGCCCAAAGCTGCTTCTGAAGCATAGTCTCAATCTCTGCCTTGCTGGCCGTAAGAACGAGCCTAGCCTCTAGCGCCTTGCCGATCTTTTTTTCGCTACGAGCAGTCTCCAGTGCTTTCATCGCAGTGGCACGGGCACTGCGAGCTAGGCCGATGCCACCTATCTCTTCCATGACCCAGCGGCACATGTGCTCGGGATTCAAGGAAGGTTCAAAATCCCCTTGTTCTGGGAAGTGGGCCATGTGCACGCTGGACTCGCGACCTTCTACGTACGGTAGATAGCCCCATACCTCATCCGCGGTGAAACTCAGAATCGGAGCCATCAACCGAACAAGGCCCTCGGCCATCTTCCAAAGCGCGGTCTGGGCACTTAGACGACGTGGGTCCTTCGGTGCCAACGTATACAGGCGATCTTTTAGCACGTCCAGGTAGAAAGCACTCAACTCCGCGTTACAGAAGTCGTTGAGCAGATGGAAGACACGATGGAACTCAAACTTGTTGTAGCTCTCCCGGCACCTTGTCACTACTTGTCCGAAGCGCGCCAGCATGTACTGGTCAAGCTTGTCCATCTGATCCCACGGCTGCGCGTCCGTAGCCGGCACAAAGCCATCCAGATTTGCCAGCAGAAACCGGAAAGTATTGCGCAGCTTGCGATAAATCTCCTCGGCCAGCCGCTTCATCAGCGGCACGCTCGCAATTACGTCTTCGCGAAAGTCGACCGACGCGACCCACAGCCGGACGATGTCGCCGCCCAGCTCATTCATCACCTTCACCGGGTCCACGCCGTTGCCGAGCGACTTGGAAAACGCGCGGCGCTGCTCATCCAGCGTCCATCCGCTGGTGGCCACGTATTTGTACGGCGCATATCCGCGAACGCCCACGCAGGAGAGCAGGGAAGAGTGGAACCAGCCGCGGTGCTGGTCGCCGCCCTCGGTGTACAGGTCGGCGGGCGTTTCGCCTTCGGGGCGGCGCAGTTCCGGCTCGGTTTCCAGCACCGCATGCCAGCTGGCCCCGCTCTCAAACCAGACGTCCAGGATGTCCATCTCCTTGCGAAAATCATCCTGGGTGCCGCAGCTGGGGCAAGCCATGCCCTTCGGCAGCAGCTCCTCGGCGGAATAGCGGTACCAGGCATCCGCGCTCTCCTTCGCAAAGAGCTCGACGATGCTCCGGTTCACCTCTGCATTCATCAGTGGCGCATGGCACTTCTGGCAAAGAAAGACTGCAATCGGCACGCCCCAGATGCGCTGACGGCTGATGCACCAGTCCGGCCGTGTCGCGATCATGTTGCTGATCCGTTCCTGCCCCCATGCCGGGTCCCAGGTCACCTTGGCAATCTCGTCCAGCGCCTTCTGGCGAAAGGTCGTCGGCTCGCCGTCAGCGCCAGGCACCACAGTCTCCATGCCGATGAACCACTGCTCCGTCGCCCGGTAGATGACCGGCCGGTGGCAACGCCAGCAGTGCGGGTAGCTGTGATGCAGGTCCACCTGCGCCAGCAGCGCGCCACGGCTCTTGAGCAGCTCAATGATGGGTGCGTTGGCCGCGTGCACGTTCAGGTTGTCGTACTCCGGCAGGCCGTTGCGCAGGCGCCCCGCCTCGTCCACATCGCAGACCTGGCTCAGCGCGTACTTCTTCCCGGTCAGGAAGTCGTCCGGCCCGTGTGCCGGCGCGGTGTGCACGCCGCCCGTGCCGGCATCCGTCGTCACGTACTCGGCCATCACGCCGATGACCTCGCGCGGCAGGAATGGGTGCTGGAAGCGCGCGTGCTCCAGTACGGAGCCCTTGAATCGCGCAATCTCGACCGCCTCCTCAAGATGGCAGGAAACGCGCACCTGCTCTACCAGGCCGAGCGCCACCACATATACCGCGCCATCGGTCTGCCGCAGCGCCACGTAATCAAACTCGGGATGAAAGGCAATCGCCATCGACGCCGGCAACGTCCAAGGCGTCGTCGTCCAGATCAGCCCGTAAACCGACTGCCCGGCCAACGATGGCGCAATTGTCTCCGGGTGGCTGGTCAGCGCGTAGCGCACGTAGACGCTGGGCGAGGTGTGCATTTCGTACTCCACCTCGGCCTCGGCCAGCGCTGTTTTGTCGTGCATGCACCAGTAGACCGGCCGCAGCCCCTTATAAACGAAATCCTTCTCGAAAAAGCTGTAGAACGTCTCCAGGATGCGCGCCTCATACTCGTGGCTCATCGTCAGATACGGATCGTTCCAGCGGCCCAGCACACCCATGCGCAGAAATTGCTCGCGCTGCAGATCGACGTACTTTGCCGCGTACTCACGGCACTGCTGGCGGACAGTCAGCGCGTCCATCTCCAGCTTCTTGCGGCCCAGCTGCTCGTCCACCTTGATCTCAATGGGCAGGCCATGGCAGTCCCATCCCGGAACATAGGGCGCGTCGTAACCGGCCATTGTTTTTGACTTCACCACAAAGTCTTTAATGCACTTATTCAGGGCATGTCCCAGGTGGATCGCGCCGTTCGCATACGGCGGCCCATCGTGCAGGATGTACTTGGGCGCACCCTGGCGGGCCTTGCGGATTTGGCCGTAGAGGTCTTCGTCTTTCCAGCGCTGGAGTCGGGCGGGCTCGTTCGCCGGCAGGTTTGCCTTCATCGGAAAGGCCGTTTTGGGCAGATTCAGAGTCTCCTTCAATGCCTTTGAAGTACTCGCGGACTGTGCCGCCGTACCGTCGCCCGCAGGTGCCACCCCAGCCGTGCCGTTGGTGGCCGGGCTGGCTGCTTTCTGCGCGGACTCGTGCTGCGCGTCGTTCATGCCATCTCCAGAAAATGGGTGAGCGGGCTCTGCCTGCGCCAGCGCGCGGAAGCGCTGCCCAAATCCCTATTCTATGGCCAGTCTCTGCACTGTTTTCCGCAATCTTCTACTCCGCTCCAAACTCACCGCGGGTCCCGCACGGTTCGGGTGATCGCACAGCTTCACACTTCCATGTAACAAACTGAGCATGTTCTGCGTCCAATGGTGAAGAGACAGAGATGCCGACGATTTAACCTATATCTGGCTCGACCGTTTGCTCGAAAGAATTCAGAACTTGCCGGGGCACCGGCAGTCTCTCTCGCACTGAGCTGCAGACCCTACTTGAGTAGGGCGGACCGTAAGAAGTTCGCAGGCAGGGCACCGATCATTTCGCATCGCGGCGCTTGCATCGCCGTAACATGAGACCTGAGGCAATGGCGAATACTCTGATCACACCTCCCGAGATCGACTCCAACATCGACAATCGCGATCGTCCGCGCTCGCACGCGGGCAGCCCACTCCCCGGCAATACTGACCGCTCCTTTCGCGGCCGCGGCGAGCCGTTTGCGCAAAGCAGTAATGGGCCCAGCCTGGGCGAACCGGAAGCGCTCAAGGCGATGAACCCCTTCCAGTCGCTGATCTCGAACATCCGCGACACATTCTTTCCGGAAAAGCTGCCACCTCTCGTGCTGGAGTCCAAACCCATCGCGGTGGACGATCCCATGCGGGTCAAGCGCGACCCGGTCTCCACCGGCATCGCTGTGGGTTTTCACGCGCTTGCATTGCTTCTGGTGATTTGGATCAGCGCGAAAGCAATCAAGACCGTTATTGCGCCTATGCCAAAAGTTGTAAAGAACGTAACGTTTGAAGAGCCACCACCTCCACCCCCGATCGTTCACACACCAGCGTCCCAGCGGTCTGGTGGGGGTGGTGGTCAGCACGATATCGCGCCAGTCTCAAAAGGCGCACCGCCAAAATTTGCGCCGGTGCAGATCGTACCTCCGTCACAACCACCCAAAATTCCACCAAAACTCGCTATGGCTCCGACCGTTCAAGTTGACCCGAAGCTTCAGATGAAGAGCGATCTTCCCAACATAGGCATGGTGAACTCACCCAATGTGGGCGTGTCATTGGGGAACGGGCATGGCACAGGAGTCGGCAGCGGGAATGGTAGCGGCTATGGGCCCGGATCAGGCCCGGGTACCGGAGGCGGCGTCTTCCAAATTGGAAACGGAGTTTCAGAACCCCGCCTGATCTATCAAGTAGACCCAGAGTTCAGCGAAGAGGCCCGCAAGGCTAAATTCCAGGGCGAGGTCATGGTTCATCTGATCGTCGACGCAAGCGGTCGGCCGGTGCAGGTGAAAGTTACCCGCCCGGTGGGCATGGGGCTGGATGAAAAAGCTCGTGAAGCTGTCAGCCAGTACCGTTTTAAGCCCGCCCAGAAAGACGGCCATCCCGTGCCGGTCGAGATGTTTGTGGCCGTGAACTTCCAGATTTTCTAAACGAAGAGCCAAACTACACGGATCATCAGGAATGCGCCCTTGACAGAATGGGGCGCATTCCTTCTAGACTGCGGACATTTCCGGCTCGAGGGAGCCCGTTTCCTCAAAAGTCATATTATCCGCAGCACTTCCGCTCTGAGCCTTCCACTTCAAAAACATGCGTCCGTAGCTGTCCGTAAAGCACTCTGACGGGGAGACTCCTAGCCGCTCCAGCGCGGCATCGATCCAGGCCGGCTCGCCTTCCAGTTCGGCAAAGTTGCCGATCGGTGTCTCGTCCAGCACCAGGTGCCCGTCGCCGTGCAGGTCTAAGAATTCCGTCCGGAACTTCTCGTAGTGGAAGACCGGTGCGAAGCCCAGCTCCACAAATACCGCGCCCATGGCGACGCCATCTTCTACAGAGGTCTCGGTCTCCAGACGCTCTTTGTATTTGGCCGCATCATCGTTGTGCGCCGGCGGACGCTTGTGCGTCACCACCCACTTCTCACCATAGTGGCGCATGCGCAACAGGCAGCGGTCATGCAGGAGCCGGCGGTCTGGCGTGTCGAAGAGGGCATTGCGCTCCATCGTGCGAGGTGTCTCCAGAAGGAATCCCACCTTCAAGGCACGTTCCAGGAAGCGGGGGACATCCAGAATTCGAAACTTGAGCTCGATTTCAGCTTTTGCCATGCCTGAGTATAGGCACGCAGTGAACGGAGCGTGTCACGCGAACGGTGCAGTTGAGGAAAACCGCTTCCGCCGTCTTCGGCAGAGCCGCGCATCGCCCAGGCGCTTAGCATGTGTGGAGTGGCCAATGTACTGAAAACGCGCCGGCTCTCGACCACGCCCAGAGACATCTCACAAGCGGCAAAGATTCTGCGCTCCGGCGGCCTCGTCGCTATCCCAACGGAAACGGTCTACGGACTTGCGGCCGACGGACTAAACGTGTCCGCAGTGGAAAAGATCTTTGCCGCCAAAGAGCGTCCGCAATGGGACCCCCTGATTCTGCACGTGAGCGACAGGATCATGCTTCAGCAAGTCACGCAGCAGGTCGCGCCGATCGCCCAATCGCTCATGGACGCTTTCTGGCCTGGGCCCCTGACTCTGCTTCTGCCTCGCAGTCCAGCCGTTCCGGAGATCGTAACTGCTGGGCGATCTCTGGCCGGGGTCCGCATGCCTGCCCACCCGGTTGCACTGGAAATCCTGCGGGCAACGGGCCGGCCCTTAGCGGCTCCCTCCGCCAACCGTTTCGGTCACATCAGTCCAACCTCGGCCGACCACGTTTTGGCCGATCTGGATGGCCGTATCGATGCCGTCGTGGACGCGGGCACCTGCAGCGTTGGAGTGGAGTCCACCGTCATTGATCCATCGGGAGCGCAGCTCATCCTCTATCGCCAGGGCGGCGTTGCGGCGGCCGAAATCGAGCGTGTCACAGGCCTGCCGGTTCATGTGTACTCGCCACCATCGCATCCTCAGCCGCCGGAAGCCTTGCCATCCCCTGGCGTCGGCATCCGTCACTATGCGCCCTGCGCCCGCGTAGTTCTGGTTGCATCGGAGAGCGAGCTACAGGCCGTGGCGAGGATGGCCGATCCCAAGACGACTGGGGTTTTGCTGCCGCGGAACTGGTGGCTGGAGAGTTTCCCGGGCCGTGTGGTGCGCTGGGCCATGTGGGAAGACGACACGGGACTCGCGCGGGAACTCTACGCGGCCCTGCGGGAACTGGACCACCCCGGAACAGAAATCCTGCTCGTGCCATTGCCGAATTCATCTTCGGGTAGAGATCTCTCGGGCCTGCGCGATGCAATCCGGGATCGATTGCTTAAAGCCGCACGTTAGCTGCACGTTGCCGCGGCAATGCTCAGATTCGTCCAGCCGTCATCTGCTCGGCAAAAGCGTCCAGCGACAACGACCGCAGCAGGTTCCGCCGCATGCCGCTATAGACCGCGTCCAGTCCGCGAACGGCGTTCTCAATCCAGTGGAAGCTGACGCCCTCCGCCATGCGCTGCAGTTCGGCTTGCATATCGAAGTTTCGTACGAGCTCCGGCGTACCCGCGTTCAGCAGCAGCAAATCCTCCAGCAGGCCCGCCAGGGCTTGCAGCATCGCCGTCGTTTTTGCCTGTCCTTCGGCACCGGCGCGATAGGCTTCGGTGGTCTTGAACAGCTCAGTGTGCTCTCCGTCGTCGATCGCGCGCCGCAGCAGAACGGCGGCATCAGCCCGTGCTCTGGTGTAGTTTTCCAGGTCAAAGCCCAGCGCACGGCCCGCGGCACCCTGCGCCAGCCGCGCGACCAGCGCACGCTGCGGCGGCTTCCACTCCGGACGCCGCTCCGCCAGGAGACGCTCTAATTCCGTGAAGGGCAGTGCGCCCAGCCGTACCACGGCGCAGCGTGAACGGATCGTCGGCAGAAGTTCGCCCACGTGCTCGGCCAGCAGGATCAGGTGAGCATGCGGCGGCGGTTCTTCCAGAATCTTCAGAAGGCTGTTCGCAGCCTCTTTCATGAATGCCGCACCGGTGAAAATCGCCACAGAACGGCTCGCCTCCAACGGCGCCCGGTAGATGCCCGCTATCAAGGTGCGCACCTGGCCCAGCTTGACCAGCAGTTGCGGCGGATCAGGCGGAATCACCAGCACAGCCGGATGCGTCTGGACCAGCACGCGCGTCTCCTTCTTGTCGGTCTCGCGCAGTTCTTCACGGGCGGCAACTGCATCCGCGACGCGGGCCTCCAGGTCGAACGACTCGGCGATGCGGGTGCAGTTCCGGCACATCCCGCAAAAGTCCGCCAGCTCTCCCTCCGGCGAAGATACCCGCGGCTGCCGTTCGCAGATCAGCGCAGAGGTAAGCAGCAGTGCCAGAGTGTACTTACCCGCGCCGCGCGGCCCGGCAAGGATCAACGAATGCGGCAGCCGTCCAGCGGCTATCGCGCGCCGAAGCTGTAGAACGTGTGCCGTATTACCGAGGAACATTTCAAAGCGCAGAGCGGAACTCACCTGAACAGGATAGCCGCCGCCGTTCAATGCGTGATCGTGCCGCTAGGATTCACCGCGCATGCAGCCTGACCCGGATCGGGTAGCGTGGCCGCAGCGTGATCTTCTCTTCCACATCAATTTTCTGACCCGGCAGCAGTTCCATGCGCCACTTCTGTGCCAGTGTGGCCAGCACCAGGACGCCTTCCATCCATGAGAAGCCTTCGCCGATGCATTGGCGGCCGCCGCCACCGAAAGGGAAGTAGACGAACTTGTCGCGCTTGGCCTTCTGCTCTTCAGTGTGACGCAGCGGCTCAAACTTCTCCGGATTGGGGAAGTATTTGGCATTGCGCTGCAGAATGTATTGCGAGATGTACCAGTGCGTGCCGGCCGGCAGACGGTATGGACCAAGCTGCACCGGTGCCGTGGACATGCGGCCCATGGCCCAGGCGGGCGGATACAGGCGCAGGGCTTCGGCAAAGACCATCTGCGTGTACTTCAGCTGGGGATAGTCCTCCAGCGTGGGCACCCGCGCCGCCTCGCCCTCGCCCAGCACCTCGCGCAGTTCCTGGGCCATGCGGGCATCCGCTTTTGGGTTCACGGTCAGCAGATACCATGTCCAGCTCAGCGCGTTGGCGGTGGTCTCATAACCGGCCAGAAAGATCGTCAGCACCTCGTCGCGCAACTGCTCGTCGCTCAGCCGGGAGCCGTCCTCGTCGCGCGCCATCACCAGCAGGCTCAGCAGATCGGTGCGTTGCGCCACCTGCTCCTCCGGCTCGGCTTTGCGTTCCGCGATCAGCCGGTTCACCACCTTATCCAGCTTTTCCCTCGCCTTGCGGAAACGCGTCACGCCGGGAATCGGCCAGTGCAGCACCGCCTCCAGGTTGGGAAACGCAATCAGGTAGTTGTAGATGCCCATGATGGTGTTGGTCTGATCGTTGATGGCGCGAACGTCATCGTCCACCTCCGTGGCAAAGAGCGTACGCGCCACAATCTCCAGCGACAGCTTCATCATGGTCGCGGCCACGTCCAGCGTCTCGCCATCTTTCCACCCGTCGCGCATGACCACCGAACTGTGCACCATCGTGTCGGCGTAGTTGGCGATGCGCTGCCGGTGAAACGCCGGCGCGGCAATGCGGCGGGAGCGCTTGTGCGTCGGATCGTCGCTGGTCAGCAGACCCTCGCCCAGCAGGATTTTCAAACGCTGGATCGTGCGCTCCCGCACGAAGCTGCCCGCCTGGTTAACCAGGATCTCGCGGACATACTCGGGATCGTTGATGAAAACGATGTGAATACCAAGCAGCTTGTAATGCGCAATGTTGCCAAGCTGCTGCGCCATGAACTCGAACAGGCGGATCGGCCGGCCCAGACGCGCCCAGGGCTTGTGCAAATAGAAGAGCAGCGAACGCTCCAGCCCGGCCGGAATACTCCAGGTGCCGGACTTGTCTGTGTAGCTGTAGGCCGGTTTGAAGGTAAAACCCGGATCGTTCCAGGTGCGCAGGGCAGGGGATTCAGCTCCCACCGGGAGCTCCGTTGCGGCGTCTTCCTCGGCTTGGCTTTCAGTGATCATCTCTTCCATTAGATAGGAGCGGATGCCCTGCGTGCCGCGACAGGGTGCAGCTGCCACCTCGTCGCCACGATCTCACGAACAGCCTGCGCAATGCTTTCGATGCTGCCATCGCCGGCGATCACGGCCACGCGTTCAGGCTCCCGCGCCGCGATGGCCCCATACGCCGCATGCACCCGCCGGAAGAACGCATCGCCCTCAGCCTCAAAGCGGTTCTCATCCACCCCTGCCTGCCCTCGCCGGTGGTGTTCATTGCGGTGGCGCGCCCGGGCCAGCGCCTTTTCCACGCCGGGCAGAAGAAGAATTGTCAGGTGCGGCTGCAGGTCGTTACAGATTGCCCGATGCACGGCAAGAACCCGCTCCGTGCCAAGCTGACGGCCCGCACCCTGGTAAGCCTCACTGGAGTCGGTGTACCGGTCGCAAAGCACGACCCTGTCTTCGCGCAACGCCGGCAGGATGCACTGCTGAATCTGCTGCGCCCGGTCCGCAAACATGAGCGCCAGCTCCGCCAGTGGCGCAATGCTGCCCAAAGCCTCCTCTGACCGGCTATCCAGCAGGATGGAGCGGATCTGCTCCCCAAGCGCGGTCCCACCGGGCTGCCGCAACAGCAGCGGTTCCGTCCCTTGGCTGCGGAACCACTCCGCCAGCCGGCGCAATTGCGTTGTTTTGCCAGAGCCATCCGGCCCTTCAAAGGTGACAAAGAATCCGGTCGCCGTCGTACTAATCACGGATGCAAATCCGTCTGGAAGTCTGCGCGGTCTGACGAAGGAAAGTCCACGCGCAGCGCGCCCTCTGAGCCTTCCTGCAGTTCCGGACCGGTTTGCTGGTGTTCCTTCTGTTTCGCGTCCGTCCAGGTTACTTTCACAGGGCCGCTGCCCAGCAGCTTGAACCGATAATGAAAACTCTCGCCCGGTTGCAATCCCTGCGTGCCGAAGCTGGCCGTGGGGTACTCCACCTGGATCACGTTGAGCGGTGCAGGGCTGTGATTGGTGATTGTCGCCTGGATGTACCTGGAGCGGCAGCCGATTGAAAAACAACTCGCTGCCAATACAAATATCGCGAGCACCCTGCGCATACCTAGCAGAGTAGCAGGGCGGACAGCCTACTCCAGAATGCGCGCGCTCAGCACGACTCCGTTGTTGCCGTTGTGCAGCATGA
>CAXTRR010000050.1:0-976 GCA_964246795.1 uncultured Terriglobus sp.
CAGCAAGTACGCACCGCGGAATGGAAGCGCAGATCAACCGGCACCCGTCGTCGACTCCAGCTTCTACACCACCGTCAGCGTCATCCGCACCATGGAAGACCTGCTCGGCGTGCCGCCCATGAACAACAACGACGCCTTCGCCCCCATGATCGGCAGCCTCTTCGCCGGCGCGGGCGACCAGCCGGCCTACACCGCCGATCTCCGCAACCGAGACAATGGCCTGATCTACATCGTGAACACAGCACAAAGCCCCGGCGCCAAACAGAGCAGCAAAATGGACTTCACCCACGAGGACCGCGCCGACAGCCGCAAGCTCAACGCCATCCTGTGGCGAGACGCACGCGGCGAAGCCCCCCTGCCCGACAGCATCAAGCACCCGAAGGGCACAAAGAAGGATGATGACGACGAGTGAGCGAGGCGTTCTTGGAGCATCGCTTCTACAGGTAAGGCTCCGTCATTTCGACCGAAGCGGAGAAACCTGTTTCTTTCCCCGCTTCACGCGTGCTCGCGGCAGACCTCAGCGCAACGACACCCAAGTGAGAGACAGTCCGGAGGATTGTTCCTGCAGGTATCGCAACATATTCTTCGGGCTGAAAGCCCGGGCTAATCTAGCCTGGGGCAACGCCCCAGGTATCCAGCTAGCTAGCAACTCTGCGGACTGAAGGTCCGCGCTAAAACTCGACGCCGAGAGCAACTCAATCCGGAACAAACAACCTGGTGAGCGACGCACCAAAGGGCTGAAAGCCCGGCACATAACAGCCCAGGGCGCAAGCCCTGGGTAGCCGTCACTACAAGACGCAAGAGGGCTGAAGGCCCGGCATATCTCCCCTGGGGAGCAAGCCCCAGAAAGCCCTCGCCTACTCCGCCCGCAAAGCCTCCACCGGCTGCACAAACGCCGCACGCCGCGCCGGCAACAAACTCGCCAGCAACGCCGAAACCACCAGCAACAACGCCGCTAGCAGAATCAACAGGGGAC